>JBBSUG010000010.1:0-137747 GCA_038235165.1 Pyrinomonadales bacterium | reverse complement strand
CAAAATATCGAGAAAAAATGGACAATGCCCATTCAGAACTGGAGTTTGGCGATGAATCAAATGGCAATCATTTTTGAAGGACGGCTCCCAATTGCCGGACTGACAGAAAACTCAATTACACAAAATATCTGACACCCTCCGTCATTCTCTGGTTGAATTGGTATTATACATTATTTTCCGAAACAAAAAAACAAGCATCATTCTATTCGGCTTGCTGATCTGGCTTTCCTCCGCTATTTTCGCATTTCAGTCAGGATGCTGGCTCTCCGCAATTTTCTCGCTCATCGCCGCTTCGATCACAACCTTCGTCATAACCCGTTTCGGACTTTTCGCAATCATCGCCACCATTTACTATTCTGCGATATGCAATGTTTATTTACTGACTTTCAACACATCGAGCATCCTATTTCCCGGCACGGTGATAATTTTCATCTTCGCCTTTAGCCTGACGATTTACGGTTTTTTTACTTCGATAGCCAAACAGCCGATTTTTACAGGCGGCTTTTTCGAGGAAAGGTAAGAATTTTAGACAACATCTTAAAATGTGTCAGAATTATATTAGCAAGAGTTTATATTCGTTGATTTATCAAATTATTCTCGTTTCGATATGAGCCGTATTTTCAAGCGTGCGATGGACGGGACATTTGTCGGCAATTTCCAATAGTTTTTGCTTTTGTTCATCGTCCAAATTTCCAATCAATTCCAATTCTCTCGTGAATTTGTCAATTTTTGCTTTCGGATTTTCGCAATCCTGGCAGTCTTCGAGATGCGTTTTCTCGTGTCTTATGTGGCAAAATACTTCCCGTAAATCCCATTTTTTGCGTTCCGCGTATAAACGCAGAGTCATTACAGTGCAGGCGGCAAGTCCCGAAGCGACTAATTGATAAGGTGAAGGTCCGAAATCGTTGCCGCCGAAACTTTTCGGTTCATCGGCGATCAAACTGTGCTGATCGGCTTTGATTTGCGTGGTGAATTTTTCGTTCGTGTCGAGATATGCGACGACGTGGCTTTGGGTTGAAAGTTCCTTCGGTTCAGGAATTTCGACATAGCGTTTTGCCCAATTTGCGATCACATCGCCCGCGTAACAGGCATCTTTTTCATTTGATAAAAGATGATCTGCTCCATTAAGTGAGATAAAACTTTTCGGATGTCTGGCGGCTTGATAAAGCTCGGCGGCGTTGTCAATTCCGACAATCGCATCTTGCGGCGAATGCAAAAACAGATATGATTTTCGCATTTCTTTAACGATGCCCAGAAGATTTTGATCGTCCAAATCGTCTATAAATTCTTTTTTAACCGTAAATGGTCGCCCGCCGATATTTACTTCCGCCACGCCTTGTTCTTCGATTTCTTCAATGCTGCTTTCGAGCAAATTCCTGACGTGCTGCGGAGCGGAAGGCGTGCCGATTGTGACGACCGCCTTTATTTCGTCAAACTGACTCGCCGCCAAAATCACCGCCGCACCGCCGAGCGAATGTCCGACGATCAAAGTCGGAGCGGAATAATTTCCTTTTAGATAATTTGCCGCACAAATCAAATCATCAACGGATGATGAAAAGGTCGTATCCGCAAAATCGCCTTCGCTCATTCCAAGTCCCGTAAAATCAAAACTCAAAACGCCAAAACCTTCCGCCGTCAAAGCCGCGTGATGTAGCGAACCGCTTTGAAATTTTTATTGCAGGTAAAACAATGAGCAAAAATCACAAAATTATGCGGTTTTCGATCAATCGGAAACCCGATTCGGGCGGAAAGTTTTTCGCCTCTGCTGTTTTCAAATGTAATGTCTTCTGATGACATAATTTATAAAATGTTTTGTAAACAATAACTCACTTGTCCGCGTCAGTTAAGTTATTAAAAAATTTCACTGCAATTTCTTTAACGCAGATAACAATTTGACTCGAATTTTATCGCCAAATCTTCAAATATCTGCCGAACCATCTTTGCACAAACGGCGATTTCAATGTTTCGAGCGTTTTTTCGGTGGCGACGGCTTGCGTGATTTTCGATAAAGTCGGGTAAACGTGAATCGCTTTGCTCAGATCGGCGAGCGATAAATTCAACTTCATCGCCAGCACGAATTCGTGAATAAGTTCACCGGCACGCAGCCCGACGATGTGTGCGCCGACGATTTTTTTGCCGTGCAGAATTATTTTGGCAAAGCCTTCTGGTTCGCCTTCGGCGTGGGCGCGGTCGTTTTCTTCAAACGGAACTTTGATTATTTCTACATCGCCGAATTTCTTTCGCGCGTCCTCTTCAGTCAATCCGACGCGCCCGACTTCCGGTTCGGTGAACGTCGCCCACGGGACAACGCGAAAATCGGTTTTTTTAGTGAACGGATAAAATAAAAAGGCGTTTTGAATGACGATCTGCGCTTCATAATCCGCCGTGTGCGTGAACTGAAAATGAGCGGTTACGTCGCCCGCCGCGAAAATATTTTTGTTGGATGTTCGCAGATATTCGTCGGTTTCGATTTGTTTTTTATCGTATTTGACCCCGGCTTTTTCGAGTTCCAGACCGTTTATATTCGGCTTTCTGCCGACCGCGACGAGAATTTCATTTGCTATAATTTCTTCGGTTTTGCCGTTGTTTTCAATCGTCACGACTTTTTCGTTTCTATCGTTTCGGTGAACTTTAACCGCTTTTGATTCAGTGAGAATTTCAGCACCCTCATTTTTTAGAAAACTCCCTACAAAAGCGGAAACTTCCGCATCTTCTTTTGACAAAATGCGCTTCCCCATTTCGATAATCGTCACTTTCGCGCCCAATCGCTGAAACGATTGTCCCATTTCGACACCGATTGCGCCGCCGCCCAACACGATTAGCTTTTCGGGCAAATCCGACAGGTGAAAAACTTCCTCGTTGGTGATAAATCCCGTCTCTTTCAATCCTTCAATCGGCGGCGCGAAAGGCGACGAACCCGTCGCAATGCAGAAACGCTTTGCCTTGAAAATTTTCGTTTCGGCGGAATCTTTGAACGTCACTTCAATTTCATTTGCGCCGGTGAATTGCGAATTTCCGAAGATGACTTTCACGCCCATTTTCTCGAAAACTTCCGGCGCATCGTGCGGTTCGATTGCTTTAATGACGTTTTGCACACGGTTCGTGACCGAAGCGAAATCGTCGTTTTGAAATTTGAAATCCGGCACCTGAAAACCGAATTCGCCGCCGCGTTTCATATCGCTCGCCAATTTCGCCGACCGAATCAGCGATTTCGACGGCACACAGCCGGTGTATAAACAATCGCCGCCGAGTTTATTTTTTTCGATGAGCGCGACTTTCGCCCCCAAAGTCGCCGCGCCGCCCGCCGCCACCAACCCGGCGGAACCGCCGCCGATCACAATTAAATCGTATGTTTCGCTCATTTGTTTTTTATGAAAGACTGTTCGAATTCTGTCAATCCGCCGATATTTACTTGACTTTAAGTAATCGTTCAGAATTACCACAGGTTGTTGAAATGTGAGGCGGAAACACGACCGTCAGGGAGTGTGTTAGTGGTCAAGCGATTGACACACTCCCTGACGGTCGCGTTTCCGCCTTGTCATAACTAATTTGCTTGAATACTTACTCATTCTCAATTTCGCCTGTTGAAATTTTTCGCCGAACTTTTTCAACGGTTGAGTAAGCTCCGAAAACTATTAACAGCACAACCGCCGCGTAAACCCAAACCGGCACATTTTTACCCGCAAAAATCAGGTAAATATAAGCCGAAATAAAGAAAAATACTGATGCAATTGCAGGCAAAACAATTGATTTGCCGCGCTGGAAATTTCTAATCAGCCACGCAATCGAAATGGAGAAAAACGGAATCGCGCCGATGTAAATTGCGCCGAAAATGAACGGATTAACGCCGTAATTTGCGCCCAAACTCAAAAACCACTGCTGAAATGTTTCCCACATATTCTATATATTCTTTTGAGCGTGTCTTTTATTTCACAATCCGGCTGCACGAGAAAAATGTTGTCTGAAAATCAACGATTGATCTTATTCTAACACCGAAAATCCGCCGCAAGATTTTCCGCTTGCTTTTATTTGAGAAGTTGTTGCATAATCTATTTGATAAACAATATTTGTTTATTGCCAAACACCTTTTCTTGATACTCTCATTTTACTTTCCGAACAAATTAAACACACGTTATTTATGAAAATTTTCAAAGACAGAAATGTTCTGACTTCACTGTTGCTGGCGGGGTTTGTCGCAGTTTTCGTGGCGTTGTGGTGGAGCGTCGGCGGACGGTTGTTTTCCGCCTTGGTTGATCTCGTGCGCCCGCCGACGACGATATTTACCTGGTGGAAAGCGTGTATTTTAATTCTACTTTCTTTGGCGGTCGGACTTCTGGCTGAGAAATTGAGCGTCAAACGTATTCTGCCGAAAGCGGTTTACTTTCTATTTATTTGGTTTTGTGTGAGCGCGTTGTCGGCGCAGTTTTTGAACGTCGGGCTGCTTTTTATCCCGATCTTTATGACGGTTCTATTAACGCTCGCCGCCGTTCACTTGAAAAAAATGTGGCTGATTGATTCGGAACTGACGAAGAAACTGGTCGCGCTGGCTTCGACCGGGCATCTGCTCGAAGGTAAAACGGCGGATTTGCGAATCGAGAGCGGTTTGAAACTGCTTGAAACCGTGCTTCCGCTGTCCGAAGCGATAGTTTTTCGGTTCACTGCTAAGGGAGAATTTATCCCGATTGGGCGAACACAAAACGGTAAAATGCAGGATAATGCGGTCACGCGGCAGTCTTCGTGGCGGGAAACTGTCGAACTCTGCGATTCTGCTCTGGCGGAGCGTCAGACCAAAATCGAGGTTGATGAACACGATCAGAAAGGTGCGCGAATTGCTGTTCCGCTAATTGATGAAGATGTCGTCGTCGGTGTTTTGTTCGTCAAGGTTCGCCAAAATTTTGAACGCAGTGACCAAAATCTATTGGAAGCCTTCAGCGGACAGTTGGCACGAAACTTTCAGCGCAAAGAATTGGTCGGCAAAAGTATGCCGCACACTTCCTGGTGGAGTTCGTTTTCGACACAATCGGCGGAAAATCGGCTCGATATTATCAGCCTCGTCAACGGCATTATCAAAGAACAGTCGTTCAGCGCAATCGCCAGTTCCTATCTCAACGAAGCTCACGCCATCGCTTATCTGGACGGGACACTGGCATATATGAACCGCAAAATGCGCCAGTTTGCCCAGCTAAATTCAAAGGAATTTTACGAAACAGACCTTTTTGAACTACTCGAACATTTCAAAACTGAAATTTTCAACGAACCGACTCTCGCCATCCGCCGCGTTTTGCAGACGGGCGAACCGTATAAAGGCGAACTTTTTTATCCCGAAAAAAACAAAACGCTGAACATTCAAATTTCACTGGTCAAGGTTCCGTCCGGCAGCGAATCCATTCACGAAACGACTATCTCGATGCAGCCAGCGTGTTTTCTGATTACTTTCCGGGACATTTCCGCAATTAAGGAAAACGAAAAACTCCGCAGTGATATGGCATCGCTGATGTCGCACGAACTTCGCACGCCGATCACGAGCATCAAAGGTTTCGCTGAACTGTTGCTGATGGACGATAATATGCCCGAAGACGCGCACGAATTTTTGACGATTATCAACAACGAATCCGAAAGGCTTTCCAAGATGCTTTCGACTTTTCTTTCCGTCTCGAATCTCGAACAGTCGGATAAACAGGATGTCACGAAAACGCCGGTCAAACTCGATTCGGTGGTTCACGAAGTGGTCGAAGATATGCAGGAAAATGCTAAACGCAAACGCATCAGGTTAGTCGAACAAGCCAATGTTCATCTGCCGCCCGTCGCCGCTGATAAGAGTTTGATCCGGCGAGCCGTTTCCAATTTGATTGATAATGCGATTAAATACAGTCCCGAAAGAACTTCCGTCATTATTTCAACGATTTTGGAATCGGATGTGATGCGCGTCGTCGTCGAAGATCGGGGTTACGGCATTCCGAACGGAGAGGTTGATAAAATCTGGGAGAAATTTTACCGCGTCGCCCGCGACGGTCAGGACAAGGAAGAAGAATCAACCGGACTCGGACTCTCTCTGGTCAAAGAAATCGTCGAACAGCACGGCGGCAGCGTCGAAGTCAAATCTGAAATCGGCACCGGTTCGCGGTTTAGTTTCACTCTGCCGCGCCTGTAAATTTGCGCCGCCGCGACTACGACTCGTCTTTTGGTTTGGTGAATTTTTTCAATCCGAGCAGTTGAAGCGTCGCCAGCCACATAAAACGCGGGTTTAAAATTAAATATCTGCGCCAGAGTCTTTTCGGTTCCTGCGTTAATCGAAACAGCCATTCGAGACCGAGTTTGCCCATCCATTCAGGCGATTCCTTGATGTTTCCGGCGTAGAAATCGAACGACGCGCCGACACCGAGCATTACGGCGGACAAGCTGTTTTTGTGAGCCGCCATCCAGTTTTCCTGTTTCGGGCAGCCTAAACCCATAAATAAAATCTGTGCGCCGGAATTTTCGATGTCCCGCGTGATCGCCGTGTCCTCCGCTTCCGTCAACGGGCGAAACGGCGGCGAAACGGCGTAAGTAATTTGAAGCTGCGGTAATTCGCGGGCGGCGCGGCTTAGAATTAAATCAATAACTTCCTGCTTTCCGCCGTAAAATCCGACTTTCAAATCGTTTTGCGCGGCGTATTCGCACAGCATTGTCATCAAATCATTTGCTCGAACGCGCTCCGCCTCTTTTTCGCCCTGCAATTTCTGCATCCAAACGAGCGGCATCCCGTCCGGGACGATAAAATCCGCGCCGTTGACTTTCGCGCCATATTCGCCGTGATCGTAAGATTCCATCACCATATGGACGGTTGAAAAGCAGATGTAGCCGCCGTTTCCTCGTTTGACCAGTGCAGTGACCGTTTCAATCACCGATTCGTGACTGCACACATTCGGCAGCAGACTGACGACGCGTGCGCGTTTTCGACTTTTCAGCGGCTCGGTATTGTTCATTTGATGTCGGTGTAAATCTTTTCGAGTTTTTGTATGTAATGATTCAAATCGTATTTTTCGGCAATTGTCGCCCGCGCTTTGATGCTCAAACTTTCCTCATTTTCTTCGCCGGAAAGCAGCGATCTCAACCTTTTCGTCAATTGCGAAACATTGCCCGGTTCGATCATAAAACCGTTTTCGCCGGTTTCGATCACGGAACCGACCGAAGCCATTTCGGACGCGACGACAACACAGCCCGCCGCCATCGCTTCGAGCATCGCCATCGGCAAACCTTCACCGTAACGCGACGGGAGCAGAAAAATATCCGCCTCATTCAACGCTTTCTCTTTCGCCGCGCCTGAAATCACGCCGCCGTAATAAAATCTGTCGCCGAGAATAGCGGTCATTTCCGCAACGAATTGATTTTTCAAATCGCCCGCGCCGAAACAGTTAAATCGAAAATCGAAATTTTCACTTTTCAACGTGCGGCACGCTTCGATAATATCGAATAAACCTTTTGATTCGTGCAGCCGACCGAGAAAAATGATCGTCTTTTCATCGTTCGATGGTCGTTGCGACGGTGCGACTTTTATTTCAACGGCGTTCTCCAATACTTTGACGTTCAAATTGGGCTGCCGTTTCTTGATAATACTTTTTTCAAGTTCGCTCAGAACAATGATGATATTCGCCGAACCTAGCATTTTAGCGGCAGTATTCGCCAAAAAACGATTGTCGAAATCCTGCGCCAAAAACCTGCCGCCGTGCAGATGAAGCACAACCGGACGTTTTGCCAACCGCGCCATTCTCACAAAAGCCGCATCGCGCACAATCGAAAGCGGAGTGAGCGCGGTGTTAACGTGAACGAGATCAATTTTTTCGCGGACAATCGCCCGGTAAAAACGCGGAACGCTCAAAATCTGCCTGGGCAGCCACGCGGCATTCGCTTTTTCGCCGTCCCGTCTGCCGGCGCGGAAGTGATAAAATTCAAAGCCGGAATGCTCGATGATCTGACGCACGACGGACGAAATGCCGCTGACATTTTCATTTACTTCAAGGCTTGGCGCGGTTATCAGAATCTTCATTTCACATTCAATCAAAAACGGCAAATAGAAAGAATAACGTAACAGTCGTTAAATGTCAGCCTGTTTGATAATTGGCTTCCTTTCGGTTAGTTTTTAGATTTGTGTAAGTAATGAAATCCGCCAACGCCGTCAAAACCACAGCCAATCTCGTCAAGGCGGAAAACCGCGTTCCGCGCTGGGTTTTGCCGTCGGTGCGGATTTTGATTTTTTTGTGCGATGCGCTGTTGTCCGTTTTATGTTTCGCGCTCGCTTTTGTCTGGCGCGAAGGCAGCGCGGTTTTTTCGCCGGAAAGTTGGATCTGGACGAAGGAATTTGCTCCGTATGTCGGAGTTTTGCTGTTTGTCGTGCCGATTCGCCTTGTAATGCTGGCGGCACAGAGAGTTTATCGTTTGCAGGGCGCATTTTCCTACATCGCCGAGTTTGTCAAAGTTTTCAAAGCCGTCGCGCTCGGTTCGCTGCTGATTATCGCTTTTACATTTTTGTTTCGCGGCGGCTTCGCCTTTCGGGAATTTTCCTATTCACGCGGCGTTTTCGCGCTTGATTTTGCGCTTGCGCTAATTATTTTTTCGATGTTTCATCTCGGGTTGCGTTATCTGCAAAAGATCATCAGAAAACGCGATATAAATTTGATTCCGACGCTGATCGTCGGCACCAATGCGGAAGCCGAACAGACGTTTCGTGAATTGCAGGAACGACGCGATTTAGGTTATCGCGTCGTCGGCGTAATCACGGGGGAAGATTCCAGATTCCAGATTCCAGATTCCAGATTAGGAGAAATCGGTAATCCAAAATCTAAAATCCAAAATCAAATTGTCGGCACGCTCGACGATTTGCCTAATATCATCCGCGAACTCGAAATTCAGGAAGTGATTATCACCGACAACCGGATTCCGAGCGAAAAACTTTTCGAAGCGATGATGAGCATCGGGCGTAAACAGAAAGTCGAATTTCGGGTCGCGCCGTCGCTGTTTAATTTTCTGCCGCAAAAAACCAGCGTCGAACAAATCGGCGTATTGCCGATGGTGCGTCTGTTCCGTGAACCGCTGTCGGACGCGGAAAGATTTATTAAACGCATTTCGGACATCGTTATTTCCACCGTTCTGCTAATTTTATTGTCGCCCGTCTGGCTGCTGATCGCGCTGTCTATTAAACTTGATTCGCGCGGCGCGGTTTTGTTCAAACAGGAGCGTGTCGGAATGGACGGGCGCAAATTTTTGTGTTACAAATTTCGCACGATGAAGGCGGACGCGGACGAGAGGGTTCACCGCGAAGCGTATCGCAAAAACATCGAAGGTGTGAGCGAAGCCAACGCGGGCGATGACGAAAAACCCGTGTTCGGCAAAGTGAAAAACGATGCGCGGGTGACAAAAGCCGGAAAATTTTTGCGCCGCACGAGTCTTGACGAACTGCCGCAGTTTTTGAATGTCTTGAAAGGTGAAATGAGCGTCGTCGGCGCACGTCCGCCGATTCCCTACGAAGTCGAAGAATACGACATTTGGCATCGTAAACGGCTCGATATGAAACCCGGCATCACCGGTCTCTGGCAAGTTTCGGGCAGGAACCGGCTGACCTTTGACGAAATGGTCAAAATTGATTTGTACTACATCGAAAACTGGTCGCTGTGGCTCGATTTGAAAATAATATTACTGACGCTCCCGGCAATGTTGCGCGGCGACGGAGCGAAATGATATGGAAAGTGAAAAAGTTTAAGAGAGTTCTGTTAATGCTGATTCTTTAATCGTTTAATTCTTCACCTTTTTTACAGTAAAAAGTAAAAAGTATGAATATACACAATCATAACAGCGCGGCGTGGGATAAGTTAGCCGGGGCAAATATTGAGTGGAGTATTCCGGTCAGCGCGGAAAGAATCGAACGGGCGCGGGGCGGAGATTGGGAAATAGTTTTAACGCCGATCAAATCCGTGCCGCGTGAATGGTTTGGCGATGTGTGCGGCAAAGATATTTTGTGTCTTGCCTCCGGCGGTGGTCAGCAGGTGCCGATTTTGGCGGCGGCGGGTGCTAATGTCACATCGTTTGACGCTTCGGTGAAACAGCTTGAACGGGACAAGTTTGTGGCGGTGCGGGAAAATCTCGAAATCAGACTGGAACAGGGCGACGCGGCGGATTTGTCGAGATTTGACGATTCATCGTTCGACTTGATTTTTCATCCCTGCTCGAATTGTTTTATGGCAGAACTTCAACAGATTTGGAACGAATGTTTCCGCGTTCTACGGCGCGGCGGGGTTTTGCTGTCGGGATTTAATCATCCGTTCGCGTACGTTTTTGACCGTTATGCCGAAGAGGAAAAAGGCGTTTTAGAAGTCAAACATAAAATTCCGTATTCGGATTTGGAATCGCTGAACGAAGCCGAATTGAACAAAATAATCGAAGCGGGCGAACCGCTCGAATTCAGCCATACGCTCGACGAACAGATCGGCGGACAACTTGCCGCCGGTTTTCTAATCGGCGGTTTTTACGAAGATTGGTGGACGGACGAGGCGCGAGTTTTGAACAAATACATCCCGACTTTTGTGGCGACGAAGGCGGTTAAATTGTAAATATCGAATGCCTAATATCTCCGAAACATTAAAAGATGCCGCTGAAATATTGCGCCGCAACGACATCGCTGAATCGCGCCGGGAAGCGGGTTCGCTGCTCGCTTTTGCGCTGGGAAAAGATAAAATATTTCTCATCGCGCATTCGGAATACGAACTTTCCGCCGCTGAGAACGAGCGGTTTCGAGCATTTTTACAGCGTCGCACCGCCCGCGAGCCGTTTCAGTATATTACCGGAAAACAGGAATTTTACGGTCTGGACTTTGCGGTCACGAGAGACGTTTTGATTCCGCGCCCGGAAACTGAAATGATCGTTGAAAACGCGCTTCGGCTGCTGCCGGAAAACGGCAGGTTTGAAGAGATCGGCATCGGTTCCGGGTGCATTTCAATTTCGATTCTGCACACGGTAAAAACAGCTTCGGCGATTGGCGCAGATATTTCGGAAGCGGCTTTAAAAATTGCGAAAATAAACGCCGAAACTCATCGTGTAGCGGACAGATTAAACTTAAAAATTTCCGACGTTTTCGGTAATGTAACCGGCGAAATATTTGATTTAATCGTCTCCAATCCGCCGTATATTCCGGGCGCGGAAATAGAAAATCTACAAGCGGAAGTGCGTGATTTCGAGCCGGTTACGGCATTGACGGACGGAAAGAATGGACTTTCGATAATTGAAAAAATCATCAATAATGCGCCGGATCATTTGAAACCGAACGGTTTTTTGCTGATGGAAATCGGCATCAATCAAGCACACGAAGCTGCACGAATGTTTTCTGCGGATATTTGGGGAGAAGTTGAAGTTTTGCCGGACTTACAGAGCATTCCGCGAATGGTAAAAGCGCGGAAAAAGTAAGTCGTTCCGAGTAAAACACATCATATATTCCCGACTCCGACTTTTGCCTTTTTACTTTTTACTTTTTACTTTCCACTTTCCCCCGCTTTCTGATATATTCAACGTATCGAGAATTTAGCGAGACTTTTAGGTGTAATTTTTTAAGGAGAGAAATATGGAATACGAATACGAACGGGAAGCGAGCGTGACGACAAAACTTACTTATTTGCTGATTGGCGGCGGAATTGGGGCGGCACTGGCATTGCTTTTTGCGCCGAAATCGGGTCAGGAACTGCGCGGCGACATTGCCGATGTGACCCGCAAAGGTGTCGAAAAAGGTAAGGAAACCGCCGCAATGGTCGGCGACAAAGCTAAGGAAACTGCCGCCATAGTCGGCGAAAAAGCCGGAGATTACTACGAAGTCAGCCGCGAAAAAGCTGCCGAACTTTACCAGACGGCGCAGGAAAAAGCGGGCGTGTTAGCTGACAAAGCCGCCGACCTGAAAGACAAAGCGGGTGATTTGGTCGGTAAAGCCGGCGATTTGACCGAAAAGGCGAAGGATGCGGTGAGTTCGACCAAAAATCCGTTTTCAGCCGCGATAGAAGCGGGCAAAGAAGCTTATCAGGATGAAAAACGACGCACCGAATCGAAAGCGATTACAGAAGGTCGCCCAACCTATCCGATCAAAGAAAACAAGGACAAAATTTTGGAAATTCCGAACGAACCGAAGATGGAAGAAAATAAATAAGGGGAAAGAATGAATACGAATGAACCGCTGTTTTGGATAATGATCGCGTCAATCGTCATCGCCGTTTCTTTTATAGTGATGGCGGTTGCCCTGGTGGTCATCGCCGTAATCATCAAAAGAATTACCGGCACGGTCGGTCGGCTTGAGGAAAAGGTTGAGCCGCTGATGACGAAAGTCAGTGCCATCGGCGATCAGGGTAAAGAAATTTCGGTGCAGTTCACGGAAATTTCCGGCAATCTTTCAACCGCGACCAAATATTTTTCCGAATCAGCCGGTTTGATCAAAGACGAAGTAGCGGAAATAAAGCAGCTTGTCGGAATTACCGCCCACGAAGCCAAAGAAAAAGTTGCGCTCGTCAGCCAAACAATTGACCGAACGCAGCTGCAGGTGACGACGACGACGGATTTTATTCAGGAAAAAGTTGTTGAACCGGCGCGGGAAATTGCGGCGATTATGGCAGGTGTGCGAAAAGGGTTGGAAGTTTTGCTCGCGCCCTCGCCAAAACGGGTTGATCGGGTTTACACGGAAGACGAAATGTTTATCGGCTAAATAAAAGGTTTTAGTTTTAGGGATCAAAGTTTCAGATTTAATTGTTAAAAATGAGTAAATTAAATAATTACGCTGAATTTTGGGATTTTTACGTTGCCGAACACAGACAGCCGTTGACACGCTATCTGCATTTTATTGGGACGATGCTGAGTTTTGTTCTGCTCTTTTGGATCCTGCGAAGCGGAAACTGGCAGTATTCGCCGCTGTGTCTGGTCATCGGCTACGCTTTCGCGTGGTTTTCGCATTTCTTCGTCGAACACAACAAACCAGCAACATTTACATACCCGTTCTGGTCGTTCATCAGCGATTATAAAATGGTGTTTTATATGCTGATCGGTAAGATGAACGGCGAAGTCGAAAGAGTCTTGAATAAAACATAGGACGTGTTTCTGATACGCCACAGAAGCCCGCACGAAGCAGCATCGTTGTTTCGTGCGGGTTTTTTGGACCGCTATCCGCAATATATTTTTTCGGAAATTAGTTCCAGCGAACGACTGTAGCGGTAGGAAATATTGAAATGTCCGCCGTCAAATTCTTCATGAAGAAGTGGAATATTAAATTCTTTCAATTTTTCACACAAAATTCGCGCGCCTAAATCCAGAAAAAACTCGTCTTTCGTTCCCGCATCAATAAATAAAAGTTTCAGGGATTTTAAGTTCTCCACAGACTGTTCTATAAGCCGCACCGGGTCGTGTTCGAGCCATTTCGCCCAAATATCTTGGCGAATTGCGCCTGTTTCGACATCAAACGGTAAGTCAATTTCCGCGCCGTTTGGCGAATAACACGCGCTCATTCCGATAATATTTAACCCGGAAAAATCGTCTTTACCTTTTTTCGCTTCTTCGTTCCAGAACTTCTCAACCAGCTTTTTCGGATTTCCTTTAATTGCGCGAAAAGCCTTCGGGAAATCAGGCAGATAGGCGTATTCAAAATAAGCGTCGCCGCTCGTCGAACACGCCAGACCGAAAATGTCGGCGTGCCGCATCGCCATTATCAACGCGCCGTAACCGCCGGAAGACTTGCCCATTACGGCGCGGGAATTTTTATCTTTTATCGTGCGAAAATTTTCATCAACAAACGGCACGATCTCCTTCGTTAAATAATCTTCGTAATTGCCCGTTGCGCTCGAATTGATATACTGCGAACCGCCGTAATGCGTAAAACAGTCGGGCAAAACGGCAATCATCGGTTTAATTTTGCCGGCGTTGATGAGCTTGTCCATTCGCACGGCAAAATTCGGCGTGAACGCACTGTCATTGAGCATCATTTTCCCGCGCCCGGTAAAACCCGTCAGCACGCAAACCGCCGGGTAAGATTTGCTTTCGTCGTAACCGGGCGGCAGGTACACGATCAAATCACGAACGAATGCGTCACCGAGCGGATTGTCTTTCAGGATTTCACTTTCGTGCCGCAGAATTTTCACCGTGCCTTTACTTTCATTATCAACACTCATAACCACTATTCTTTAACGCAAAAGTGTCAAGAAGCAAGGGCGCAAAGTTTTTTACGTCAAAAATATCCTTTGCCTCTTCGCGTCTTTGCACTGTTCGCGTTAAAATCGCTGTATGTTTTTCGCCGAAGATGTCATTTCATTAAACCCGAATGCGCTTTCGATTACGATTGAGTTTTTGACGGCGATGGTTACGCCGACATTGTTGATTTCGGCGACCGGTTCGCTGGTGCTTTCGACCTCGACACGGCTCGGTCGCGTGATTGACCGCGTGCGCGATTTAGAACAGCGGTTGAGCGAATTAATGGTTTCTACCGAGGATAAAAGCAAGATTCCGCTTTACGAAAAACGACTTGACACGATAGTCAAACTGCTCGATAAGGTGACGAGCCGCGCACGAATTTTGCAGCGGGCGATGGGCGCATTTTATTACGGTTTGTGTCTTTTTATTTTAACGAGTGTGACCATCGCCATCGCCGGATTTTTTAACACTTATCGCTGGCTGCCGATTCCGGTCGGTATTATCGGGATTGTTTTTTTGTTTTACGGCAGTATTTTGATGCTGCTCGAAACACGAATGGCGACGGCGACGGTCAATGCCGAGATGGATTTTACCTGGGCGTTGGCAAACGTCGTCGCGCCGAAAGAAATTATCAACAAATATACTTATAATGCACACGGAAAACGAAGAATTAGAACCCAGGTTTCTCAAATTATTGAAGACGGGACAACTGAAAAAGAGAGTTGAACAACTCGAAATGCTGCTCGAAAGCTGTACGATTTGTCCGAAGGACTGCGGCAACAATCGTCTGAATGACGAAATCGCCGCTTGTTATTCGGGACGTTTGCCGATTGTGTCGTCATACACGGCGCATTTCGGCGAAGAACCCGTTTTGTCGGGAACAAACGGCGCGGGAAACATCTTTTTCGGCAACTGCAATCTGCGTTGCGTCTATTGCCAAAATTATCAAATTTCGCAAACACACAAAACGCAGAAGAAAAACGAAATTACGCACGAACGCTTGGCGGAAATGATGCTCGAATTGCAGGAGCGCGGCTGTCATAACATCGGTTTCGTGTCGCCGACACATTTTGCGCCGCAAATGGCGCGGGCAATTTTAATCGCGGCGGAAAACGGTTTGAACTTGCCGATTGTTTACAACACGAACGCTTACGATTCGGTTGAAGTTTTGAAATTATTGGACGGAATTATTGATGTTTATCTGCCCGATTTGAAATACGCCGAAAACGACGCGGGTTTTACCTTTTCAAAAGTGCGCGATTACGCGACGTTTGCACGAGCCGCAATCAAAGAAATGTTTCGGCAAACAGGCAATACGCTTGTTTATGACGAAAACGGTCTTTTGCAAAAAGGTCTTGTTATTCGTTTGCTCGTTCTGCCGAACGACATTGCGGGAATCGAAGAAAATCTGCGCTGGATTCGTGACGAACTTTCGCCGAAAGTCGCTATTTCGCTGATGGCGCAATACTACGCGACGAATAAAGCCGCGACCGACGAACGCTATATTTTGCTCTCCCGCCGCATTTCCGAGCGCGAATGGTTTTCGGCAATCGAAATTCTTGAAGATTTAGGCATCGAAGAAGGTTTTATGCAGGAATACGAATCCGCTTCGCATTATTATCGTCCCGATTTTAACGATCAAGATAAACCTTTTAAGGACATTCGTGATTTTCAGGGTTAAAGGAGATGAAGTGCTTTCAATTAATCAATTTAGACTAAAGATTTTCGTACTTTTACTTTTTTCAATTTTTCTTTCAAAAAGTCCATCTTATGGAAAAGGACCTGATTGGCTCTTAAAAATGAAAAACATCAAAATATTTGAATCATCAAAAGAAGATGTTCTTAAAACTTTTAATTACCCGAAAATGACATATTCCTCGAACGACAATGGGGAAGAAACAAGTTGGGGAGAAAGTGTAGAATACGAAACGAACGAAGGAAATCTTGCGGTTTTTTATTCAACAGGCAAGTGTTCTGAAGAAACAGGCAATAAAGGTTGGGATATAAACAAAGATATTGTAGTAAGTGTTGAGTTCGAGCCTAAGAAGGTTATTAGATTATCTGAGTTAGATTTGGATTTGAGAACATTTACAAAATACAAAGAATCTGACAACCAATACTATCAATATCAAAGTGTTCCTCTCGGAATCAATTTTACAATGCTTGGCAAAAATGTAACTTTATTTGAATATTCACTGACTGATAAAATGAAAGAACTTGACTGTGAAAAAGTGTTGAAGACAAAGAAGCTTTCTACAAATTAGACTTTGAACAAGAAAATAGCCCTCATTTGATTAAAGCGCAAAAAATGAAAATTGGAGAAAATGCACCTGACTTTACTTTGAAAGACGGGAACGAAAACGATTGGAAATTATCCGAACAGCGCGGCAAAACTGTCGTTTTGCTGTTTTATCCGGGCGACAATACGCCGATTTGCACAAAGCAGTTGTGTTCCGTGCGTGACAATTGGGAAGATTATCAGAAAACCGGCGCGGAAGTCGTCGGCATTTCGACCGATTCTGCCGCATCGCACAAAAACTTTGCGGGGACATATGATTTGCCGCTGACGCTGCTTGCGGATGAAACGGGCGCGACGCTCGATCAATACGGAATGAAATCTTGGCTGCCCGGACGTTCGGCGCGGGGCGTGGTCGTAATTGATAAAAACGGAATTGTTCGCCATCATCAAGTGCAGGCGATCAGTTTGTTTCGCCCGCCAGACGATGAAGTTCTGCGGGCAATCGAAAAGGCGCAAAACGTGGGCTGAAACGACAAAAATGCGGGACAGTTTGATTTTAATTTTTTCTGCCTGTATTATTTTGCACGGTTTCAATTTTAATTTTTTATGAACGCAGTTCGATTTAACGACGATAATAATTGATTGGCGCGAGCGCAAAATTTACAGCGTTCCGCCTTTCGTTTGTCGCAAACTCGAAGGGCGTTTTTTGTTTTTATAAAGAAGATTTATCACGCGAAACACGCGAAACACACGAAATTTTATATTTCTTATTTTTCGCGCCCTTTCGCATATTTCGCGGGCAAAAAAAATATGTTAGATACGTTGGGAACTTTAGAGCGAACACACACCTGCGGCGAGTTACGCGAAAGTGATGTCGGCAAACAGGTTGTTTTAATGGGCTGGGTGGCGAAACGACGCGATTTCGGCGTTTTTACGTTTGTTGATTTGCGCGACCGCGACGGCATTACGCAAATCGTCGTCAGCGAGGAAACGGCGAAAGAAGCACACGCCAAAGCGAAAAGTCTGCGCGGCGAATACGTCGTCGCCGTCACCGGTGAAGTCGTCAACCGCGATGAAGGCGCGGTCAATAAAAAACTGCCGACCGGTGCGGTCGAAGTTCACGTCAGCGACATTTCGATTTTGAACGACGCGAAAACGCCGCCGTTTGAACTCGAAAAAGCCGGCTCGCAAAATTTGGCGAGTGAAGATTTGCGTCTGAAATATCGTTATCTTGATTTGCGCCGCCCGGTTTTGCAGCGAAATATCCGAATGCGGGCGAAAGCCGTCGCCAAAATCCGCGAATTTATGGACGCGCAGAATTTTATCGAAATCGAAACACCGATTCTGCTCAAATCAACGCCCGAAGGCGCACGGGATTTTATCGTCCCGTCGCGTATTCACACGAGCAAATTTTTCGCGCTGCCGCAGTCGCCGCAGATTTTGAAACAGCTTTGTATGATCGCGGGTTTCGACAAATATTATCAAATCGCCCGTTGTTTCCGCGATGAAGATTTACGTGCCGACCGTCAGCCAGAGTTTACGCAGCTCGATGTGGAGATGAGTTTTGCCAATCAGGAAATGATTTATCGCCTGATGGAAGGAATGTTCACCAGCGTTTTGCGACTGATTGATGTTGAACTTCCCGAACAGTTTCCGCGAATGACGTATGCCGAAGCGATGCGTCGTTATGGTTCGGATAAGCCGGATTTGCGTTTTGAAATGGAATTGCAGGATTTGTCCGATAATTTCAAAAACACCGATTTCGCGCCATTCGCGTCGGTTTTAGAAAACAATGGCGAAATAAAATGTATCGTCGCCCGTGGCAAAGCCGATTATTCGCGCAAAGTGACCGATGATTTGCAGGAATTCGTCAAACGCTACGGCGCAAGCGGTTTGGCGTGGATCAAACTCGGCGATGAAACAACATCTTCGCTGCTGAAAGTTCTCGGCGAAGCGAAAATTTCCGAACTCGCTCAAAGTGCGAAAGCCGAAAAAGGTGACTTAATTTTAATCGTCGCGGGCAAAAAAACGGTTGTCGCGGCGGCTCTCGGCGCACTGCGAATCGAAGTCGCCAAACGCGAAAATTTGATTGACAGAAGTTTATACAAACCTTTGATTGTCACGGAGTTTCCGATGTTTGAATACGATGCGGAAACGGGCAGTTACGCGGCGGCGCACCACCCGTTCACGTCGCCGATGGACGAAGATTTGGAACTTTTTAAACGCGCCGTCGAAAATGACGAACGCGAACTTTTCGGGCAAATTCGCGCCAAGGCTTACGATGCGGTAATCAACGGCTACGAATGCGCGGGCGGTTCGATTCGCATTCACCAAAAAGAAATTCAGGCGTTAAACTTCAAAGCGTTGGGTTTATCGCCCGAAGTTGCGCGGGAAAGGTTCGGCTTTTTCCTCGATGCGCTCGAATACGGAACGCCGCCGCACGGCGGTTTCGCCGCCGGAATCGAACGAACCTGTATGATTTTATGCGGCACGGAAAACATCCGCGACGTGATGGCATTCCCGAAAACCGCGTCGGCACAGGATTTAATGATGGATTCACCGGGCGAAGTTGACGACGCGCAGTTAAAGGAATTGGGAATTAAAATTGCAGCTTAGGAATGAGTAAATATAATTTGTAAAAGTTAAATCTCAAAGGCAGAAGTCCGCGCTTGAGCAGGAGCCACAACCTCGAATGTCCGCCCTTGCTCATACGCGGACTTCTGCCACTCTCTCGCCGACTTAAACTAAATCAAACAAATCGCCGCTTGTTTTCCAAAAGATGTTCCGCCAATAACCGATTGATTGTGTGAAAAACGAGTTTTTCGCTGACCGGAACGCCGAGTTCCGCCTGCATTTCGGCGGCTATTTCGTCAATCTCTTTCTCGCCGTTGCATTTGCGCCAAACATAAGCCGATGTCGGGTTCAGACAAATCGCTTTTTCGTGTTTCAAATCGTGAATGTAAAGTTCTCCAGTAATTTCCTTTATCTCTAAATCATTTGTTCTTGCCGCTGGTTTCATAATTTCCTCCGCATCATTTTTTTGCATCAGCCAATTTAGCCGATAGTGATAATTGCGAAGTTCGTGCCAAACTTACACTTGTGTTCAGATCCACGATATTCATTGGCTGGAAATGAAGTGGTCTGCTTTTTACGTTGGCAAAGCGCAATTATTCATCGGTCAATCTGACCGATATGTGTGTTTTATTGTATCGCCGTCGGTTGTAATTTCCGGTCTCTGTCTTTTCTGTATTGTTTCCGTTTGGAACAATTTTTGCAGATGAATTGTAAATTTATGGATTCAAAAAAAGGTCTTATTAATTTAACAGACAGCGGTTTATATTGCGAGCGCGGCGATTTTTATATTGATCCGAGTCTGCCGGTCAAAAAAGCGATTTTGACCCACGCGCACGCCGATCATACATATCGCGGCAGCGGAAATTATCTCGTGCCGACCGAAGGCGAACGGCTTTCACGCATTCGGCTTGGTGACGAAGCTGCCATCGAATCAATTCCTTACGGCGCGACGCAGACGATCAACGGCGTGAAAATTTCGTTTCATCCGGCGGGTCACGTTCTCGGTTCGGCGCAGATTCGCGTCGAATATAAAGGCGAAATCTGGGTTGCATCCGGCGATTACAAACTTACACCCGACGCGACCTGTGCGGCGTTCGAGCCGGTTAAATGTCACAAATTTATTACCGAGGCGACATTCGGACTGCCGATTTACCGCTGGACACCGACGGAAAAGGTTTTTGAACAAATTAATGAATGGTGGCGCAGAAATCAGGAACGCGGCAAGGTGTCCGTCATCGGCGCGTATTCGCTCGGCAAGGCGCAGCGCGTGATGAACGGCGTTGACCGCACAATCGGCAAAATCTTCACGCACGGCGCGGTCGAACGCTTGACCGAAGCGTATCGTGAATGCGGCGTTGATTTGCCGGAAACGAAATACGTCGGCGATGTTGAACACAAAAAAGACTTCGCCGGTTCGCTGGTCGTCGCGCCGCCTGCTGCACTCGGTTCAACTTGGACGCGCCGTTTCGGAGCGCATTCGACCGGCTTTGCGTCGGGTTGGATGGTCGTGCGCGGAGCGCGGCGCAGAAAAGCCGTTGATCGCGGTTTTGTGCTGTCAGACCACGCTGATTGGGGCGAACTGCAAACGGCGATCAAAGCCGCCGAAGCCGATACCGTTTTTGTAACGCACGGTTTTATTCCCGAACTCGTCCGTTGGCTCAATGAAAACGGTCAACACGCAGTTCCGCTCAAGACTAATTACAGCGACGAAGAGCAGGATGAAATCAGCCACGAATAATATGAATAATACTGAAAAAAAATAATTTGTTTTGTTTATGTTTTTCGCGGCTAAGAAAATATGAAATTATTCACCGAACTTTACACCGAACTCGACCAGACCAATAAAACTAACGAAAAGGTCGAAGCTCTGAAATTCTATTTTGAACGTGCTGCGCCGGAAAATGCGGCGTGGGGGATGTATTTTTTGTCAGGCAGAAAGCCGAAACAAATTGTTCCGTCCAAAAAACTGCGCGAATGGGCGATGGCGGAATCGGGCGTTGCCGAATGGCTTTACGAGGAATCGCGCGATACGGTCGGAGATTCGTCGGAAACGATTGCGCTGCTGCTACCGAATAATGCGGAAGTTGACGAAACGCCGCTGCGCGAATTGGTCGAAGAACGACTTCTGCCGCTTCGCAAAGCCGATGAAGAACATCAAAAAAGAGAAGTCTTAAAGGCTTGGCGCGGAATGGATTACACGCAGCGGCTGATTTACAACAAACTGATTTCGGGCAGTTTTCGCGTTGGCGTGTCGCAGAAACTCGTGATGCGCTCGCTCGCACAACTTTCAGAAATTCCCGACGACATTATCGCGCTGCGTTTAATGGGACATTGGGAACCGACGGCGGAGTTTTTCAAACAACTGACAAACCCGCAGATCGAAGAAGATGAAACGCCGATTGCGCGTCCGTTTCCGTTTCATCTGGCGCATCAAATTGATTTTCCGGTGGAAGATTTGGGCAGTATTTCCGAATGGCGTGCCGAATGGAAGTGGGACGGCATTCGCGCTCAAGTGATCAAACGCGCCGGTGAAGTTTTTATCTGGTCGCGCGGGGAAGATTTAATGACGGAACGCTTCCCGGAAATCGCCAAAGCCGCCGAAAATATGCCGGACGGCACGGTTTTGGACGGCGAAATTCTGCCGTGGATTGGCGACGCGGTGATGCCGTTTAACGAATTACAAAGGCGCATTGGACGCAAAACCGTCGGCAAAAAACTGCTCGCCGAGGTTCCCGTTATTTTGCAGTGTTACGATTTGACTGAGTTTCAAAGCAAAGATATTCGCTCGTTTGAATTTCGCACCCGGCGCGAATTTCTCGAACAAACCGTGGGTAATCTCGACGAAGAAACGCGCAAAGTTTTTCGCTTGACGGAAGCTGTCGAAGCGGGAAGTTGGGCGGAATTAACGGAAATCCGCGAAACTTCGCGCTCATTAAAAGTTGAAGGTTTGATGCTCAAAAAAATGGACTCGCCGTATCGAACGGGCAGGCATCGCGGCGATTGGTGGAAATGGAAAATTGACCCGTTTACGATTGACGCGGTTTTGCTCTACGCTCAAAAAGGCACGGGTAAACGCGCTAACTTATTCACCGACTACACTTTCGCCGTCTGGTCAAACGGGGAACTCGTCCCGTTCGCCAAAGCTTATTCCGGGTTGACCGATGCGGAAATTCGCCGCGTTGACAATTTCGTGCGAAGAAATACCAAGGAAACTTTCGGTCCCGTCAGAAGCGTCACGCCAAAGTTGGTTTTTGAACTCGCCTTTGAAGCGATTCAAAAATCCACGCGCCACAAATCCGGCGTTGCCGTGCGTTTTCCACGAATTTTGCGCTGGCGTGAAGACAAGACGATTGCAGAAGCCGATTCCTTAGAAGCGATTCACGTGCTGTTGGACGAATATGAAAACAACGGTAAATAAATGAATAGAAACGAAGCAAAAAATTCAATTATTGTTGAGCGTCTTTATCCGCATTTAAAAATCACCAAAGAAAAGTTTCCACGTCTGCTCGTCACGCGCAAAATCACCACCAAAAAAGACGAATATTTCGGCGCATTTCTGCCCGAAACAGGAGTGCGAATCCTGATCGGGATGCTCAATAAAATCTTTCGTCTGCGAAGCTGTGAGATCAAAATAAAAGGCGATTTTCCGCAGCCGTGTGCGATGTTTTACGAGAAAAGATGCGTCGCGCCGTGTGTCGCCGAAATCTGTTCAGGCGAAGAATACGCTGAATATGTTGAAACTCTGCGCCAATTCTTAAGCGGCGACGAATATAAATTTACCGAATATTTGAGCGGCAAAATTAATCAATTGGCGGAAAATCTGGACTTTGAAAAAGCGGCGAAATGGCGCGATATTTTGGTTAATTCACAAAAACTTTTTGCCGACAAAAAAAGAAATTTGCGGCTCGACGATGCGGTTGACACTTACGAAGTCGAAGAAACGAGCGAAAATTTCACTGTTTATCTCGTCACGACACGCGGCAGAAAGTTTTTGGGCGGCACACATTTTGTTTTTCCGAAAAATAATTTGACCGCCGAAATGGTTCTGGCTGAAACAATCAGGCAGTTTTATCAATTTTACGCGCCGAAGGAAATTCGCCTGACGCAGGATTTTCCGGCGCGGAAATCACTGCAAAACACTTTGAGGGAAAAATTTGCGCGTCCCGTCAAAATTTTAATCGTCAAAGACGGATTAAACGTGACGACAATCCAAAAATTAAAACGCACGAAATTTGAATCGAAATTTGAACAAATTGGTGAGCCGAAACCGCTCGAACAAATCAAAACGGAACTGCGCGACATTTTTAATCTCAAAAAAAAGCCCTCGAAAATAGAGGCGTTCGATGTCGCGCATATTTCCAATAAAAATTTCATCGCCGCCGGTATCGTTTGGGAAAACGGCGAAATAAAGCCGGAAAAAACTCGTTTGTATGCCGTTGACGAACAGAACGAACTGAGCGCGATGGCAAATTCTGTCGCACAAAGATTCACCCAAAAACCTTTTCCTGACTTGTTGTTAATTGACGGCGGCATTTCGCAGCTTCGCGCCGCGGCGGAAGTTCTAGAAACAATGCACATCAAAAACGTCGTGCTGATTTCCGCCGTCAAACCGCCGAACAGGCACAGCGAAATTTCACACTTTTTAACTTTTGATGAAAGAAAAATCGATTTCGTGACAGCAGACCAAACCTACGAAACACTGCGCCGACTGCGTGACGAGGTTCACACCGTCGCCAACGAAGCGCACCGCCGTCAGCGCGACAACCAACATTTATATCAATTCGAGAAGATATTTCGCGGCTTTGATGAAGTTGAACGCAAAAAGATTTTGCGGAGTTTCGACTCGGTCTGCAAATTGATAAACGCCACCGAAAAAGATTTAATAAATTTGATTGGAACGGAAAAAAATCAAAAACTGCGGCAGAACTTAGCGGATATTGACGAGGACAAAAACCCGCTGACCATTCCGATTGTGCCGATCAGATTCGATGAAATTGGCGGCGCGGCGGAAGATTTGCTGCCAATTTTTCCCAGATAAAGGACAAAAAAATGAAATAAAAATGGTGGAGGCGGCGGGAATCGAACCCGCATCCAAAGGTTGCGACCTAGAGAATCTACACGTTTAGTCGAGTTCACTTTATGTTTCGCGTTTGATGAGTAGGTAAACCGACAAGACCTCATCAAAAACTAGTCCGGCTGACATTTCGCTCGGCTTCGCAGACGGAGAAGACGAACTAGCTTAAACTGGGTTATGCTTCATTCACGCGCTTCAAGCTGACTTGTGATGAAACACTTGTGGCTAGAATGAACTAGGCAGCAAGGGCTAATTCTTGATTAGCATTTGTGTTTAGCTTGGTTTGTTAACGGGCTAACAAGCAAAAGCCCGACGTGCATCCAAAGATCTATACAAGCCCCTGTCGAAGCCTGTCGCCCCCAATTTTAGGAAGGACTTTTTATCATACAGCTTTTTGATGAAAGTTCAAACTGCCGCGTTGTTCTCGCTTTTGTGGTTAAATTTTTGTTTAGCTTTTTCGATCAACTCGTCAAAATGTTTTTCCAAATGTTCGTTTGTTCCGCGTACACCGTTGATAACTCGTTCGCCCCAATTGACGTATTCGAGCCGTCGTTCGTCCGACCAGTCTTCGGGCGGATTCTCCATCACATCGCGGATGTTGCTGATTTTATCGCCGAGTTTGATGAGTTTTGCGCCCGTCGAAAGGTGAGGCGCGTGTTCGATTTGTTTTTCTTTGCGCGTCGCTTTCGGCAGCGATTTATCGTCGGTGACTTGCGAAACAATGTTGCAGACGTTCTCGCCGAAAAGTTCGGTAATTTCTTCTCTCGTAGTTTCGGTGTCTTCGATGGTGTCGTGCAGAAGCGCGGCGATTAAAACGTCGTAATCTTCGACTTTGCCGACATTCGCTAATAAATTCGTCACTTCCAGCGGATGATTGATATATGGAGGGGCATTATTGCCTTTGCGTTTTTGAGAAATATGCTTTTTCGCCGCAAAACTGGCGGCTCGTGTAAAATCTTGTAAGTTATTCATAAAACAATTATTGGCGACGGTTAAAGATTTGGCAATCCTTAACCGTCGCCGATAATTGTTTTTTTTGGATTTATTTGACCACTTCAATCGTCAAAACCTGCTGCCCGGAAATAATAAAATCGGCGGGCGATAGTTCCTGATCGGTTAAAACTGTGGTGACTGTCGGTTTGAAGCCTCCGGCGGTGCGGTCGTTATTTAATGTCGCCAGCATCGAAGGCGGCAGATTCGGCATTTCGTTTGAACCGATAATTGCACCGTTGGTGACGCGGTAAGTTTGGACATAGAGCCGGTCGTCTTTTTTCAAATTGTTGATGGTTTTGACGAGTTCGCTCAAATTTTTCGGGACAAATTGTTTTGATGCCGCGTTCTGCTCGATCAAACTGCCGTCGCCGACCGTGACCATCAGCGTTCCGGCGGACGTGTCGGCAGGAATCGTCACCGGAATTTTCTGCGAAAACACTTTGCCTGTGACAGTTCTGACGAACGCCTGCACTTCAAAACTTTCGCCTGCTCTAACCTGTGTTTTGTCGAGTGCGATGCGTTCCAACGTTGCGGTATTGCTGCCGTCAACGGAAGTGACGTGCAGATTGATTTCGCTGATGTCGGCATCGTCGAAACGGCTTTTCAAAAGGGCGTTGACCGGCGCGGCGACCGAATAGGCGGCGATCTGCGATGCCTGCGCCCCGGCAAAACGGCGATCAATGACGATTGATTGCTGATTTTTCAATTTGATTTCGCCTTCGACTTTGATGGTCGAATCGCCCATTCCGCGTTCGTTGGCAACGATTGAATTGTAAACCGAAATATTCAAAAGAAGCGGCGTTAAAAAATCGTCTTTGGCGACTTCAAAATTTAATATTTCCTGATTGTTGCGGCTCGTTTCCAGATTTAATTTGACCGGAACCATTTTCGGTGATTGACCGAGACTGCCGAAAACGCCGGTCGCGCGGTCCTGCGTCATACTGCCGACCATCGCATCGGGAACGGCGAGTTTGAATGAATTGTTCAAACTCGGCACGACCGTGACGACGTGCGATTCGGACATGGGCAAATCGGATGTTCCGAGACTCAAAAACGGATGACCGAAGGCGTAAATTTTCGCGCCGTCGCGAAACGTCACCGTGCCGGATGCCGCCATCGAATAATCGCCGCGCACGAGCTGCATCGAAACGGACGTGCCGCCGAGCAAAGTTTTGTCCGTCGCTTTTTCCATCGGCGTAATTTTTGCCGCGCCGCCGACGCTAGAGACGGGCAGCAAACCGGCGGAAGCCAGTTGCGGGGCAAAAAGATTGAGCGTGTCCTGCGAAAATCCGTTGAAGGAAAGCGGCGTGGCAATCGGCTGAAAAGTTTGTCCGGCAATCGCCGCCAAAGACGAATTTGAATTGCCGGTTAAAATCGAACTCGAGACCGCCGCGTTTTTCGGCAGGTTCGTTTTGTAATTGGCAGCAAGTTCGGCAAATGAAATAGAGCGCGGTTCTTTCGGTTTTAGCTTTTGATCCGGTTTGTTTTCAAAAATTGCCAACATTTGTTCAATCGGCGTGATGCCGCAAATCGGTTCTTTCGAAAATGGAAAACTATATGAAATCGCGCCGACGAGTTTGCCTTCAATATAAACGGGCGAACCGCTCATTCCGGCAAAAACGCTCGTTCGTTCGGAACTGCCGCCGCTGATTTTTCCGATAATCATATCCTGCTTCGGACCGATTGCGCCGGGAACGATACCTAAAATTTCGACTTGAAATTCTTCCGGTTCACTGCCGCGAAAAACCGTCCACGCCGTCCCTTTCATTCCTTCCTTTAAGTCGGAAACAGGGAAAAATTGCGCGTTCACGGCTTTTTCAGTTTTAGCGGGTTTTTCGAGTTTTGCCTGAGTTTGACCGAAAATGCTCAAGCCGAATGTGGAAACTATCAAAAATATCGAGAAAAAAAATGTTTTCATTTGTTAAACCTCTTCCTTTATGCCTGTGTTTTATGGTAACATTTTAACCGGCTTACCGAAAGTCCTTTTTATCCTGGGCTGCTGTTTAAGACTCCCGAAAACAATTTCAAGTTGTAACTTATTTCCCGCTTTTAACGCAAAATATGGCAAAAATCACTCGTCTTTTCAAAAACTTTTTTCGCCTCCTGCTGCCTGTCTGTCTGTTGTTGATAGTTTCATTTGCCGCCGCCGGAGTGTGGCTGGTTCAAAAAACGGCACAGCCGCCGCACGCCGCATACTTGGTCACGCCGGAGAAATACGGCAGATTTAGTCCGCGCGGCGCACGGGTGACGGAGGAAACGTGGACGAACAGCGACGGTACGGCGGCGCACGGCTGGCTGCTCAGAGGGACGGAAAATGCTCCGGCAGTAGTAATGTTTCACCGTTACGGCGCAGACCGTTCGTATCTTTTAGATTTGGGCGTGAAGATTAACGAGGCGACGGATTTCACGATTTTGATGCCGGACGAACGCGGACACGGCGAAAATTCGCCGATCAAAAATACGACATTCGGCGGCTGTGAAACGGACGATGCGTTGTCAGCGGTCGCTTTTGTACGAAGCCTGAAATCCGACGGTCAAAATAATCTGGTCGGACAGAACATCGGTTTTTACGGTGTCGAGATGGGCGCAATGGTTGCGCTTGCCGCCGCCGCGAAAGATGTCAATATCAAAGCTCTCGCGCTTGATTCCGTGCCGCTGAATTCAGACGAACTGCTTGCTTCCGCCATCGGACAGCGGTTTCCTTTCGCCAGTTTTTTGACCTCGCAAATTGCCGCGCAGGGAACTTACCTGTATTTTTACGACGGCTGTTACCGCCGCGATTCGATGTGCGATGTTGCCAGTCTAATTAGAAATCGGCAGGTTCTGTTATTAGCCGGACCGGACGCACCCGATTTTCAAATTTCGACGGCGGCATTGAGCAAATGTTTTCCGAATGACACAAAGGTCGAAGCCAAAACCGAACTGAATCACTCCGGCTATGGCAATACGAACGCCTCGCTCGAGCAATCGGAAGCCTACGACCGCCGCGTCATTGATTTTTTCAAAGAAAATTTAGTGAGCGCACCGGCAGTAAAACCGTAAATCGTTAATCTTAAATCATCAATCGGAAAAACCGTAAATTTGGAATCTGGAATTTGGAATTTTCAAGCAACCGGTGTGAATTTTTCGCATACTTTTTCCTGAAGAGTGCGGGCTAATTCTTTGCGGTCGGCATTTAAGATCATTTCATCGCCGAAGCTGATGATTGCCGTGAATTTCGGAACTTTGAACAGGCGAAATAAATGATCGGCGAAACTGATGTCTTCCCACCAACAAATTATATCGCTCGCCTTCGGTTCGTTGTTCGGTGTTTCGTAAGTAATCGAAGCATAGGAAACCGGCAAATCAGTTTTAGCGGCAAACTCCAAAAATGAAGAATTAAAAGGCAAAACGGTTTTCCCTTTGGTGCTGGTGCCTTCCGGGAAAACGATGATGCCTTCGCCGCCGTTTAACCGTTCGATAATTTCCGCACCGGCTCGCGGAATATCGCGGCGATTTTGCCTATTGATGAAGATCGCGCCCATATCTCGAACAACTCTGCCCGCCAGAAACCAGCTTTCAATCTCTCCTTTCGCCACAAAATTGCCTTCGGTGACGGCTCGCAGTGCGGGAACATCGGTGTAACTCAAATGATTGCAAACGAGAAAATAAGGTCGGCGCGGCGGTATGCCGACGACTTCTACTTTCATCCCCGAAATTCTAACGAAAGTATGCGCCCACGTTCCGAAAATCGTTTGCCGCCAAAACTTTTTATCGGGTATGCAAATTTTGAAGATAAACCAAATGCCGTATAAGCCGAAGGTCATCACGATAAATAAAAAAAAACGACAGCCGGCGCGAAGATTTTCCATATTTGAATTTTGAAAGATTTTTTAACTTTCTGTCAATTTAGTCTCTGTTAATTAATACCAAAATGCACAGAAAACTAGAAAAGCCGGACTGCATTTTTTCAGTTCGGCTTTTCTAGTTTTAAGCTGCTCCACGTTTAAAAGTCGAGAGTCTTGAGTGTTTTGTCGAAAGTCATAATAAATAAAAATTCTGGTTCTCAACTCAACATTCCCGACTTTTGATTTTAAGGAACGAAAGCATTCGGAGTCGGTTTGTCGGTTGCTTCACCGAACTGAACGCCGATGAACCCGGCAGTCGAACGCTGCAAATACCACGTTCCGCTTCTAAATACGGCGATGTCCGCCTTGCTGTCACCGTCATAGTCAGCCGGGGTCGGCAGATCGGTTGAAAGTCCGAACTGTACCCCGGTAAACCCGGAGGTTGATCTCTGGAGATACCATACGCCGTTTGACGGGCGAAACACCGCCAGATCGGTTTTGCCGTCGCCGTCATAATCTGCCGGGACGGGTTTGTCCGTGCTTTCACCGAACTGTGCGCCGGTAAAACCGGCAGTTGACCGCTGGAGATACCAAGTTCCGTTTGACGGGCGGAAAACGGCATAATCGGCTTTGCAGTCGCCGTCATAATCGCCGACGACCGGTTTGTCCCCTACTACTCCGAATTGCACTGCGCCAAACTGATTGTTCGATAAATTGAACACATACCAAGTGCCGTTTGACGGTCGCCAGACGGCGAGATCGACTTTACCGTCGCCGTCGAAATCGGCGGGCTGCGGAATGTCATCCGGTGCGCCGAAAGCAACGCCGGTAAAACCGGCAGTTGACCGCTGGAGATACCACGTTCCGGCGCGATACACAGCGAGGTCGGTTTTGCCGTCGCCATCGTAATCGGCAGGAACGATTTTGTCATTAGTGTCGCCGAATTGGGCGGCGGTGAATCCGTTCTGCGAACCTTGAATATACCAGTTGCCGCCCGCCGGACGGAAAACCGATATATCCGCTTTACCGTCGCCGTCAAAATCAAATCGTTTCTGGAAATTACAGGCATTTGGCGCGGCGCACGTATTACATTGTTTGCCGCCCAAGATTTTAACATTGTCAACTCGAACGCCGACTCCTCCCGTGTCCGTGTCGGTACCCATCAGCCACCGGAACTGGACGGTTTGACCTCTTAGCGAAGCCGGCAAATTTACCACCGTATTCACATAACCGTTCGAGTTGCCCGTCCACGCATTTCGACCGGCAATCGGGCTGTTAAAGCCGGAACTGATCACCGCGCTGTAGCCGCCGCTGACGAATGATCCGCCGCCCGCTATTACGTCAGTCCAGGTCGAACCGCCATTGGTTGTGTATTCCAGCAGCATTCCGTCATACGTCGGTTCGGTATTGTAAGAGTTGCTGAAAGATATTTGTGCGCTCGCAGTTTGAATCAACGTCGCCGGACTCACCAACGCTGATAAAGCAATTTGGGTCGAATCAATCGCAAATGCCGCATTCGGCGGAGTATTTGGCGAGTCGGCGGATGTCACCCAGTTAATGTCCGTTCCCGAAAGCTGCACATTTGTCCAGCCGGACGGCAGAGCAGGTGCCGCTACGCCGTCAAAGTTTTCAGTTAGTGAAACGGTATTGACACCGGTTTCAAATGTTTTGGTGACCGTTCCGTAGCTCGTCGCGCCATCGGCAACATTGAAAGTTAATGTGACATTTCCGCCGCACGGTGTGTTCGGGCTGACCGTGAAAGTAAAATTTCTGGTCGCCGCCGCACTGCCCGGAGCCAAGGCTCCGTAACTTTGTGCTGCACTCGGATTGGTCACGCCGCCGGTTGACTGCAACGTCGCTGTCAAATTATTGGTGCTGGCGGCACCCGTGTTTTGCAGCGGCAGACTAACCGTCAATTGTTCGCCCGGATCAGGCACACCATTTGGAATGGCGCAGCTTTCGGTGACGATTTGCGGAGACTGTGATGTGACGACCGCTACACCCGTTAAACAGAGATTTGCCGTCGCCGTTCCTCCGGCGGCAACCGTCACGGTTTGCGGAGTTCCGCTTAACCCGCCGCCTGATTGATTGCCGGAAACCGTGTAGGTGCCGGGTGAAACGATTATCGAATAGCTTCCGTCCGTTCCCGTCACGCGATTAAATCCGCCCGTTGCATTGATTCCTGCCCGCGACACGGGCGCACCGCCCGTACAAAAAGTGACCGTTCCCGTAATTGTCGCTTTCGGAGCGTCGGTGCATTGCGGGAAACGAAATTTTCCAATCCGCGTTGACCATCCGGCACTGCTCGTCGTCGCGTAATATTCCTGAGTGTACCAAAATGTGCAGTCATCGGTCGGATCAACGCTCATTGCGCTGTAATCGCCCCACCGATTCTCCGTACTGGTTTGCGAACCGTTCGCCGCATACATCAGAGCCTCACCTTCGTTGAGAATGCCGCTGTTCGCCGTGTTGGTAGTGCGACCGGCAATTTTAATATCTGCCCGCTGATTTGTTCCCGCCTGACTGAAGCCGAGCGCAATGTCGCCGCGATTGTCCTGGGCGAGACTGCCCATCCAGTTGTTCAAACCATTGGCACCGTCACCCGGTGTTAAATTATGCGTTCCCTGATCGAAAAGTGAAAAAGCATCACCGGTGCGGCGCATCTCATACCAGCGAATGCCCGCTTGATAAGTTGCCGCTGTCGTAGGGGCAACTCCGCTGACGTTGACCGTAAAGTTCCCAACATAAGAGTTGACCGGATTCGCCGTTGTGCCAAAGTTGCGATAAGCAAAACGGTGCATTGACCGTCGCGCATTAGCCGCTAAATTGGTGCCGCCCATCTGTTCGATGTTTGAACGTCCGCTGGGGCTTCTGCCGTCGAAAGCAGCTAACGGAATATCACCGATGACGCTGAAAACCGAATTTGCCGGTGTTGCAAAGTTCGGCACCCATTTATATATCCGCACCGCGTCCATCGGATCACCGAACTCATCGGCGCGTTCTTCGGCAAAAACTTCTGAAGCACCCGTCGGCGGACCGACATATCCGTCAATATCGCCGGGAAGCAGGGAACTGGCGTTGCTGTCAACCAGACTCAAATTAATATAAATCAATCCCGCCGTCGGGTCGCCGACCAACGCTTTTGCTCTATCCTGGGTTAAAACACCGACTCCGGCAAATTTGTCACTGCTGTCGAACTGGTTGAACGTCATATGATAGCCGTCCGTCCAAACTCCGACTTTTGGAAAATCGTTGGTCTTTACTCCGGGATTTGGGTATCTGTAACTCCAGACGTAATATGCCCCGGTCGGATCGCCCGTGACTGAAAGCGCAACACACTGATAGGCATCTCCGCCCGTCGGAAGAGCGAATTGAGTGATATGCCAGCGGTCGGCGAGCGTGTCGTAAAGCACAATCGGGTCGCCGTCGTCCTGCGTCCGGCACGGATCGCTGGCTGGCAAGGCGGCAAATAGTGAACTCGTTCTGACCGGACCCGCTACGAGACCGCCGCTTTTGTTGAAAATTCTCAGTGCCAGGTTAACCGAACTGACATAATTATTGGGTCCGACATCGCCGTTAGTGTCTGGCGGAGTAAACCGACCGCCATATAGGGCGGCATTGTCGTTTGACGATGCGCCGTCAAATGTCAAACTCGGTGTCGGCATTGTCTGCGGAGAATTGGGGCGCAAAACCTGATTGGTTTTGACGAGTGGGTCTTCAAAAGAATCTTTGGCACCCGCGCCCGCGCCCGGAACTATATTTTTGACTTCCCGCGCATTTAATTTGTTTATTTCTTCTTTTGCTTCCAATCGTTCGATTTGTTCTTCCGAGAGACCTTTCTTTTTTAACGCCTCGTGCCGGTCTTGCTCGCGTTCCTCCTCCGTCGGAAAAAGAGAATTCTCTTTTTGAATGTCGGTTGCCGAAGTCGGCATCTCTCTAACCGAGCCGGAAACAGCAAAATTAGAAGGAGTTGTTTTCATCACCCCGTTTTCATATGCCGTTACTTTCCCCGGCGCATTTTCATTTTCGCCGGACAAAACCTGCGCCGTCGAATCTGTTTGAAACGGCATTTTAATTAAAAACACAGTGGTCGCAACTACTGCAATAATAAGCAGTATTCTAAATTTCCAGTTCATTTTCATTCTAATTCTCTCTAAATTATGACTTTTGGGTCAACGTAAATTTTTACTGAGTGTCCATTATGGTATCTGAAATTCTGTATGTTTTGGCAATAATCAACAACGGCAAAATTTAATGTAAAATCGCTAAGACTGAAATGGGCGGGAACGTCTTAACAGGTGAATCATTTAAAATGGTCAATCGCCGTAATTAAAAAACTTCGTAATTTCGTAAATTTAAGAGCCGAGTTGAAGACGGATAAAACTTAGCCGAATAATTACTACATTTTATCAGCTCATATATAAAATTACTTAGTTTTGTTTAGTATGTCAATAAATTGGCAGGGTTGCCGCTAAATTTACAGATTAGTATTTTACGATGCGCGTCAAAACTCCAAAAAATTCCGGGAAAGAAACTTTGGCGCAGTCGGCATTAACGATTTCAGTTTCGCCTTCAGCAAAAAGTGCGGCGACGGCAAACGCCATCGCAATCCGGTGGTCGCCGAAGGAATCAACTTTCGCGCCTTTGAGTTGTGATTTTTTGATTTTGAAACCGTCGGCGTATTCTTCGACTTTCGCGTTCATCCGCCGCAGATTTTCGACGACCGAACTGATCCGGTCAGATTCTTTAACGCGCAGTTCTTCCGCACTGCGAATCTCTAAACCGTTTTCAAGCTGCGTTCCGAACACTGCGAGAATCGGTATTTCGTCAATCAAACCAGCTGTCGTATCGCCTGAAATCAAATTTGACGTGAGTTTCGATACAAAGTTTCCCTGACCGCGAACGTGCAAATCGCCGATTATTTCGCCGCTGACTTCTTTCCGGCTCAAAATTTCGATGTCTGCGCCGAAGTTTTGCAAAACTTCAATAATCGCCGTCCGCGTCGGGTTCAAACCGACATTTTTCAACGTGACATCGGAATTTTTCAAAACCGAAGCCGCCACCAGAAAAAATGCGGCGGAAGAAACATCCGACGGAATTATCAAATCTTTCGCCGTGAGTTTTGAACTGCCGTCAATCGAAACCCGGTGAACAAAATTGTCACCCGTCTTGATAAAATTTTCTTCAATATCCGCGCCCAAATACCGCAGCATCAATTCGGTGTGATTTCTCGAGTTCGCCAGACGGGTTGCAGATTCTGGGCTTTCAACCGAAGTTTCGCCGTCGGCGTTTAATCCGGCGAGCAAAACGCACGATTTGATTTGCGCGCTCGAAACGGGAAGTTTGTAAGTAATTGCCTTTAATGGATTGCGCCCGAAAATTTTCAGCGGCGCGTGATTTTCGTCAGCTTCGATTTTCGCGCCCATCTGCGTCAACGGCGTGATAATGCGTTTCATCGGACGCTTTGAAAGTGATTCGTCGCCGACTAAAACCGCATCAAAATTCTGCCCTGCCAAGACACCCGCCAGCAACCGCATCGTCGTCCCGCTGTTGCCGCAGTCGAGTTCTTTTTGCGGCGCGGAAAATGCTGTTTTCCCGACACCTTTGATGATAAGCGTCTTATTTTCGCGCCTTATTTCAACGCCAAGATTTTCCAGACAATCAAGCGTCGAAGCGCAGTCGGCACTCGTCGCAAAATTTTCGATGCGCGTTTCGCCTTCCGCCAGCGACGCGAAAATCGCCGCCCGGTGCGAAATTGATTTGTCGCCCGGAAGACGCACTTCTCCCTCAATATGTTTTGCGGACTGAATTTTCATAGATTAAATGCCTAACCGATTTGGTTTTAACTTAGCGAACTTTGCGCCTCCAGCGTGAGATAAATTTTTCACGCTGGAGGCGCAAAGTTCGCCAAGGAAAGAGATTCGCAGATTATGAATTGTCGTTAAAATTAAACGTCCAGATTTTTTACGTCGAGCGCGTTGTCCTCGATAAATTTACGGCGCGGTTCGACTTGATCGCCCATCAAAATCGTGAAAATTTCATCGGTTTCAATCGCATCTTCGACGCGCACCTGGAGCAGTGTACGCCCTTCCGGGTTCATCGTCGTTTCCCAAAGCTGTTCCGGGTTCATTTCGCCCAAACCTTTATAACGCTGAATCGAAAGATCTTTTTTCGCCGCGCTCAAAACTTTTTCGAGCAAATCTTTGCGTGAAGCAACCTCTTCCGATTGCCCGTTTTCACCTAAAATAAAAGGCGCGGGGAAGTCGGCTTCCAGCTTTTTCTTGAGTTCGACCGCTTTCTGAAACTCGACGTAGCTCGCCGTGTTCCAATCGAAAATCAGTTTGTGTCCGTTTGTGAACGTCACTTCGATTTCCGCCAAACCGTGTTCTTCGTCTGCCATCAGCTCCGTTTTATAACCGGCGGCAGCAATTTTGCCCTCAATCTCGGCGATTAAATCTTCTCGTTCAAAGATTTCACGCAGCTTCATTTTCTGCCGCGTTAAAATCCCGTCTTTCCCGGCAAATGCTTCGAGCAAAACATCAAGCAGCTTTTCATCGTTATTCAAACGCCGCGCGAAACGACCAAAGTAACGACCGTATTCCGTCACTTGTTCAAGCAGTTTTGAAAGCTCGCGCCCTTCGTAAACCTTGTCGTTGGCAACGGATTTTAACTCAATATCCTGCGTCGCCTGTTTCATCATATAACGCAGCATCGAAGTTTCGTCTTTGATATATTCTTCTTTTCTGCCGCGTTTGACTTTAAAAAGCGGCGGCTGTGCGATGTAAATATGACCGTTTTCGACGAGTTCCGGCATTTGTCTGTAAAAGAACGTCAAAAGCAAAGTTCTGATGTGCGAACCGTCAACGTCCGCGTCCGTCATAATAATCAATTTATGATAACGAAGTTTTTCAATGTCGAAATCGTCTTTGCCGATTCCGGTTCCCATCGCCGTAATCAACGCCTTGATTTCGCCGTGTCCGAGCATTTTGTCAAAACGCGCTTTTTCGACGTTCAAAATCTTACCTTTCAATGGCAAAACAGCTTGGTTTTTGCGGTCGCGTCCTTGTTTGGCACTTCCGCCCGCCGAATCTCCTTCGACAAGATAAAGTTCCGATAAAGCCGGGTCTTTCTCCTGACAATCGGCGAGTTTTCCGGGCAATGTCGAACTTCCCAACGCGCTTTTACGAACGATTTCACGAGCCTTTCGCGCCGCTTCACGCGCCCGAGCCGCGTCAACGGCTTTACCGACGATTTTTTTAGCGACGTTCGGATTCTGCTCGAAATATTCGCCGAGTTTTTCGTTTAGAAACGATTCGACCGCGCCTTTGACATCGGAATTGAGTTTCCCCTTCGTTTGACCTTCAAACTGCGGCTGCGGCAATTTAACGGAGATGACGGCAACTAAGCCTTCGCGCACGTCGTCGCCGGAAAGTGCGGTTTTGAAATTTTTCGTTAAACCCGAACTATTCGCGTAGTTGTTAATCGTTCGCGTGATCGCGCCGCGAAAGCCGGAAAGATGAGTTCCGCCGTCAACCGTGTTGATGTTATTGGCGAAACTAAACACTTTTTCGTCGTAGCTGTCGTTGTACTGCATCGCAATATCAATCGAAAGATTGTCATCAATCAACTCAAAATAAAGCGGCTCGTCGTGAACCGGGCTTTTATTTTTGTTTAAATGTTTGACGAATTCGGAAATTCCGCCTTTATAATAAAACTCGTGCGATTTTTCGGATTCTTCGCGCTCGTCCTTGATAAAAATGCGAATGCCTTTGTTCAAAAACGCTTTTTCGCGCAGACGTTCGGAAAGTTTTTCAAAACTGTACATTTCCGTGTCGAAAATAGTTCCATCCGGTTTGAAAGTGATCTTTGTGCCGCGTTTGTCGGTTTTGCCGGTTTGTTTAAGCTGCGAAGCTGTAATACCCGCGCGAAAATCCATTTCAAAAGTTTTGCCATCGCGCCAAATCTCCAATTGCAGCCATTCGCTCAAAAAGTTGACGCAGGACACGCCGACTCCGTGCAGACCGCCGGAAACTTTATACGAATTCGAGTCAAATTTTCCGCCCGCGTGAAGCACCGTCAAAACGACTTCCGCCGCCGACACGCCGAACTGTTCGATAATGCCGGTCGGAATTCCGCGCCCGTTATCAATCACCGTAATCGAATTATCCATATGGATCGTTACCGAGATTGTGTCGCAGTAACCCGCTAACGCCTCGTCAACCGAATTATCCACAACTTCGTAAACGAGATGATGCAGTCCGATGTCGCCGGTTGAACCGATATACATCGCCGGACGCAGACGCACGGCTTCACGCCCTTCTAAAGCGGTAATCGAACCTTCATCGTAATCGTCTTGTTTGTTCTTCTTAACTTTTTCTTTTGGTGTAGCCAATTTTGTTATTCCTCGATTGTTAAATTTTTATTAAAAGTTGATGTTATTTTACCACTTTTTTGTAAATTTAGACAGTCGGCAAAAAGCCGTTCGCGCGGCGTTTATTTGCTTTTTTGACAGTGACTTGCCGCTGTCAGTCGGCGAGGTGTTCAACGAAGTCCGGTGAGCAGGCGAATATCGTTGAAAAGGCGAAAGTGTAGAAGGTGGAAAGTAGAAAATTCTTTCTGGTTTCTACTTTATTTCTTATCTCTTATCTCTTATCCCCTTTCGACTATTTACTGCCTGTTTTAAGTGGTGAAATTTTCCCGAAGCCCCAGCGAAAAGGGGTCGGCAAAAACGGTGCGCCGAAAATCCGCACACCCGACCACATTACCGGCGCGATCAATTTGTGTTTGAAGCCTTCTTTCGCCGCCACACATTTGTATAATTTCTTATCGGCACGCCAGCGCGTTTTCCAACTTCCGCCGACGAAATAAGATTTGTCGTGTTCGTAACAGCAGTCAATATAATCGCCGTCGGGAAAACGCGAACAGCCGTCGCTGACATAATCAGCGGGAACTGTGGCGACGGGCGAATTTTGTTTCGTTTGTGCCGCTGCACCGATTGTGAAAACTCCCGACAAAAACAAAATAAAGACAAATTTTTTCACGTTCACTCCTTCAGTTCATAACTCGGTAATTTTTAACTCGCCGAAATTGATTCGCTTTTTTCATCGCGCAGACGATGCGCGTAAAGCGGAAATTGCGCCGCCAGCTCCGCCACGTCTTTTTTAACCTGTGTTCTGACACTTTCGGATTCCGGTTCGCGGACGATTGAAGCGATCAAACCACCGATCTGCTTCATTTCCGTTTCCTTCATTCCGCGCGTTGTCAGCGCGGGCGTTCCGACGCGCACACCGGAGGCGACAAACGGCGAATTCGTATCGAACGGAATCGTATTTTTGTTGACCGTAATATGCACCGCGTCGAGTGCTTTTTCCGCCACTTTCCCGGTAATTCCCGTGCCGCCCGCAAAAACATCAATCAAAATCAGATGATTGTCCGTCCCGCCGGAGACGAGCCGCAAACCCTGATTTTTGAGTTCCGCCGCGAGTGCCTGTGCGTTGTCGAGAATCTGTTGCTGATACCCTCTGAAATCGTCGCGCAATGCCTCACCGAACGCAACTGCTTTGGCGGCGATAATGTGCATCAAAGGTCCGCCCTGAATGCCGGGGAAAACGGCTTTGTCAATCGCTTTCGCATCCTGTTCGCGGCACAAAATCAAACCGCCGCGCGGACCGCGTAAAGTTTTATGCGTCGTCGTCGTAACAAATTCGCAGTGCGGCACGGGCGACGGATGAAGTCCGACTGCAACCAAACCGGCAATGTGCGCGATGTCCGCCATCACGATTGCGCCGATTGATTTAGCGATTTCTTCGATTCGCGCAAAATCAATGATGCGCGGGTAAGCCGACGCGCCGCAGATAATCATTTTCGGCTTATTTTCTTCGGCAATTTTTTGCAGTTCGTCGTAATCAATCGTTTCAGTGTCTTTTGAAACACCGTAATCGGAAACTTCAAAATTGATGCCCGAGAAGTTCATCGGATGCCCGTGCGTCAAATGCCCGCCGTGCGACAAATTCATCCCCAAAATTTTATCGCCGTGATTAAGAGCAGCCAAAAACACTGCCATATTCGCCTGCGCTCCCGAATGCGGCTGAACATTGGCGTGTGATACACCGAAAATCTCTTTGGCGCGGTCAATCGCCGTTTCTTCGACGACATCGGCAAACTCACACCCGCCGTAATACCGTTTCTTCGGATAACCTTCGGCATATTTGTTCGTAAAAACCGTTCCCATCGCCTGCAAAACGGCTTCGGACACGAAATTTTCCGAAGCGATAAGTTCCAAACCGTTCGTCTGGCGGTTGATTTCATCGTTGATCGCTTTGTTTATAATTGGATCAACTTCCGCTAACTCTGCTGTAAAAAGATTGTTCATTTTTGTTTTCTTAAAATTTAGAATCTAAACTCTGCCGCTCACTCGAACGTAATTATACAATATCTTTTTCATTTTTGGCATTTTCAAGTTTTAACGAAATTACGATGTAAACTTACCCGGCAATTGTTCCATCAAAAAAACTGAACCATTTCTCTTGACCTATAACCAAAACAAAGGCATTCTTAACAAAAATGCTGCCCGAAACCGAACGGGAAAACCCGAAAACCGCGAATATTGATAAACTGCCGACGCTCGAAGCAATTCGCCTTATAAGCGATGAAGATAAACTCGTTGCGTCGGCAATTGAAAAAGTTTTGCCGGAAATCGCCGAAACAATTGATGAAATCGTCGAGCGTTTGAAAAACGGCGGACGGCTTTTCTACGTCGGCACCGGGACGAGCGGACGACTCGGCGTTTTAGATGCGAGCGAACTGCCGCCGACATTCGGTGTTTCTTACGATTTGGTTCAAGGAATTATCGCGGGCGGTTACGACGCGCTTTACAAAGCGGCGGAAAGTTCGGAAGACGACGAAAAAGCGGGCGCGGAAGATTTGAGAAAGCGCAGCTTGACGGAAAAAGATGCCGTCATTGGAATCGCCGCCTCCGGTAGAACACCTTATACAATCGGCGCGGTCGAATATGCGAAAAGTTTGAGTTGTTTTACTGCCTGCATCACCTGTGTTCCTGCGTCCGCAATTACAAAATCGGTGCAAACCGCAATCGTCCCGGTCGTCGGTGCGGAAGTTATCGCCGGTTCGTCGCGGATGAAAGCGGGGACGGCACAGAAAATGATTTTGAATATGATTTCGACGGCGGCGATGATCAAACTCGGCTATGTCACAGGCAACCGGATGACGAATGTAAAGTCATCGAACGTCAAATTGAAAGAACGCAGCTTGCGAATTTTGATGTCGGAAACCGATTTAGATGAAATTTCGTCGCAAAATTTATTAACTGAAGCAAATTGGGATTTGCGCGCCGCAATTCTGATGCACAAAACTGATTTGGATTTTGAAAACGCGAACAAACTTCTGGCTGAAAATGATTTCGTCATAGAGAAAGCCATCGAATCAATTACATAAAATGCAACCATTAGATCTAATCATCATTTTCGGCTATTTGATTGGCATTACTTTGTTCGGAATTTTTTATTCGGGCAAACAGGAAACGACTGAAGATTATTTCGTCGGCGACCGAAACGTGCCTTGGTGGGCGATTGCGGCTTCGATTGTGGCGACGGAAACTTCGACGATTACATTTATTTCCGTTCCCGGAATCGCGTTTGCGAAAAACGGAAATTTCGAGTTTTTACAGCTCGTTTTCGGTTATATGCTCGGTCGCGTCGTCATCTCCCTGCTATTTATTCCGATGTATTTCAAAGGCGAACTGCTGACGGTTTATCAGCTTTTGGGCGACAGGTTCGGCGAAAAAGTGAAGATGCTCGCGTCTGCGCTGTTCGTCATTATGCGAAATATCGCCGACGGAATTCGCCTTTTGTTGACGGCGATTGTGTTGGCGGCGGTTTACGTCGCGTTCGTGCCGGATGCAAATCCGCAGACGATTATCGTTTTGTCAATTATTCTGCTCGGCGTGGTGATGATCGTTTTCACATTTTTTGGCGGGATGGAAGCTGTGATTTGGGTCGAAGTCGTCCAACTCGGCATTTACATCGGCGGCGCGATTGCGGCGGCAGTCGTGATTTTGAATCAGGTTGACGGCGGATTTTCGAGAGTCGTCGAACTCGGCAGCGAATTTAATAAATTTCAGGTTTTCGATTTCGCACTAAATTTCACGAAAACATACACGTTTTGGGGCGGTTTGATCGGCGGCTGTTTTCTCACGATGTCCACGCACGGCACCGATCAATATCTCGTTCAGCGTTATCTCTGCACCAAAAAACCTTCGGCGGCAAGTCTCGCTTTATTGTCGAGCGGCGCGGTCGTTCTCGGACAATTTATTGGTTTTTTGTTTATCGGTGTGCTGCTTTTCGCATATTATCAACCGTTTAATGCGCCCGAATACACGCAGGTCGGAGCGGAAGGTTCCAAACTCGCGGCGACTTTTCCGTTCACGGGCGGCGATCAGGTTTTTCCCGATTTTATCACCAAACATATGCCGTCCGGTTTGAGCGGTTTGGTCGTCGCGGCGATTTTCGCGGCGGCTCTTTCCTCGTCGTTAAATTCGATTGCGGCAACGGCGATCAACGACTTATACAAACCGTTTGCCAAAGACAAATCCGACAAAAACTTATTGCGAAAAGCCAGCATTTTGACGGTCATCGTCGGCATCGTGCAAATCGCCGTCGCCATCGCCGTCAAAGATGCCGGAAGTTCGGCTTTGAATCAAGCATTATCAATCGCCGGACTCGTCAACGGTCCGATTCTCGGCGTTTTTCTCGTCGGAACTTTCGTCAAAAAAGCCAATCAAACCTGCGCGTTAATTGCGATGGGAACAAGCATTGCGCTGATGCTCTACATCTATTTCGGCACGAAAATTGCTTTTCCGTGGTATGCCGTGATCGGCAGTTTGACGACGCTGTTGGTCGCGTGGATTGCCAGTCTTTTCATTCAAGATAAACCAACCGAAACACTCTAAATCAATTTGCAAAAAAGAGTTTGGCAGGATGGAAATTTCGCCGACAACTCTTTTGCCGCTTTTTTTATCAGAATTATTTATGTATTCTGTAATCATCGTTCCGAACTGCTTATGGCTCGATTAAAACTTCCGATGAAAAAAATTACCGTCTTTATATTCTTGCTGTGTCTGCTCAATCTGTCTTTCAATCTCCCGGTTTCCGCGCAAAACTCGAAGTTCGGTCCGTCGGCAAAAGCTTTTAAATGGGCGGACAAACAACTGAAAAAAATGTCGTCCGATGAAAAAGTCGGACAATTGGTTCACATCGGCATTAACGCGCGTTATTTGAATCAGGATAGTTATGAATTTAAGGAATTAAAACGACAAATTGTTGACAACAAAATCGGCGGCATCGTCCTGTTCGGCGCACCGATTTACGAATCGGTTTTTCTCGTCAACCGAATGCAGGAAGCCGCGAAAATTCCGCTGCTGATTGCGATTGATGCGGAAACCGGCGTGGGAATGCGGTTCGGCGACGCGGAAAATTTTCCCTGGAATATGGCGGTGGCGGCGACGGGAAATCCCGAATACGCGCGTCGCGTCGGTGAAATTACGGGACGCGAAGCCCGCGCTTTGGGAATTTTGCAAGTTTATGCGCCGGTTCTCGATGTCAACAATAACGCTGACAATCCGGTGATCAATGTTCGCAGTTACGGCGAAAACCCGGCGGAAGTTGGGCGTTTCGGCGCGGCTTTTATCGAAGGTCTGCAAAGTCAAAATGTGATTGCGACCGCCAAACATTTTCCCGGACACGGCGACACGGCAGTTGATTCGCATCGCGGTTTGCCGATTATCAACCTACCGAGGGAGCGACTGAATCGAGTCGAACTGCCGCCGTTCGAGCAGGCAATTAAAGCCGGTGTCGCTTCGATAATGGTCGCGCACATCGCGCTGCCGCAGATTGATCCGACGGAGATCAAACCGCTCAAAAACTATATACAAGGCGATGCTGAAGAAGGTGCGGAAATTGTCAAAGAATCGGCGACAATGCCCGCCACTCTGTCGCCGGTCGTGCAAACTGAAATTCTGCGTAAACAAATGAATTTTCAGGGTCTAATCGTCACCGACGCGATGAGTATGAGCGGTTTGACGATTTATTTTAATCAGGACGAAGCTGCCGTTCGCGCTGTTCTGGCGGGCGCGGACATTTTAGAAAAACCGGCGGATGTTGATTTGACGGTAAAAGGATTGAAGTCCGCTGTTGCTTCGGGAAGAATTTCGCAGGAAAGGCTCGACCAATCGGTGCGGAAAATTCTCGCGTGGAAATACGAACTAGGTTTGGAAAAACAAAAAATCACGCCGCTGAATCAAATTGACAAAACTGTTTCCGGCGAACAATCACGTCTTTTGTCCAATGAAATCGCCGAAAACGCGATCACTTTGGTCAAGAAAGAAGACGGCGTTTTGCCTCTCGCTAAAAACAAAAGCATCTTCTTTCTCGGCATTACCAACGGCGACGACCGCAATTTTGCGGCGAACACCTTTCAGCGAACACTGCGGCAATCCGGCTATAAATTCGATTCAGCGGTTTTAGATGAACGCTCGACGGAAGAGGAAATCAGTGCAGCACGGGAAAAAGCGGCGGAAGCCGATGTGATTTTGACGGCACTAATCGGGCGCGTTCGTTCGGGAGCAAAAAATTCGGCGGGATTACCCGAATCAGGTGCGAAATTTTTGACCGAACTGTTGCAGGGCGACAAAAAAATTATCAGTTTGAGTTTCGGCAACCCGTATCTGCTCAACAACTTTCCCGAAATGAAAACTTATATTGTCGCTTACGGCGATATGGCGAGTTTGCAGAGAGCGACGGCAAAAGCATTAGCCGGAGAAATTCCGTTTAGAGGAAAATTGCCAATCACATTAAACAAAAAGTAGGAGCGATCCCTTGCGGTCGCCCGTCTTCGGTTCTACAAAAAACGGGTGAGGACAAGCCGTCTACGATATTTTTCCGCCAATCACGGTTAATTTTACATCTCCTTCATCATCCAAAACAGTTAAATCGGCGCGTTTGCCGATTTCTATCGAGCCGTAATCTTTTCCAATACCCAATAATTTCGCCTGATTCGCGCTCGCCATTTGGGAAACTTCCGCGCCGGAAAAACCGAGCGAGCGATACATTTTCACTGCGTCGAGCATCGTGATAACACTTCCGGCAATGCCGCCGCGTTCGTTTTTTGTTTTGCCGTCCCGCACGGCGATTTTGTCATTCCAAATTTCGTAAACGCCGTCGCCCAAACCGGTCGGCGCAATCGAATCGGAAATCAACATCAACTTTTCAGGTGTTTTACAGTTTGCGGCAAATGCCAGCATCGGCGGCGCGACGTGAACGCCGTCGGCGATGATTTCGCACGACACTTCTTTCTTGGTCAAAGCCCAGCCAGCCACGCCGATTTCGCGGTGATGAACGCCGGTCATCGCGTTGAAAAGATGCGTAATTTGCCGCGCCCCGGCATCGAACGCCGCATCCAAAGTTTGCACATCCGCCCGCGTGTGTCCGATGGAGATGATCCAGTTTTGTTTTCGCAGTTCTTTGATAAGTGCAATGCCGTTTTCGATTTCGGGTGCAAGCGTCGTCAAGTGAACACCATTTTTTAGTTTCGGCAGATGTCCGATTTCATCACCGTTTTTGAAAGTTTTGAAGAATTGGGGACGCAGTGCGCCGCACATTTTTTCGTTGGCAAAAACGCCTTCGTAATGGACGCCTACAATTCGCGCCGCCAATTCGCTTTCATCTAAATCCTGCGTTTCTATCACTTCGTCAATCGCCGCGATGACTCTTTGATAATTTTCGTCCGCATCGGGAACGAAAGTCGGCAGCCACGCCGTCACACCGTGCGCCGCCAAAAACTTTGAAACTTTTCGCAAATCGTCTGCGGTCGCAGTATTGACATCAATGCCGACCGCTCCGTGATTGTGAATGTCTATAAAACCGGCGAAAATTTTCAGGCGGTTTAAATCAATCACTTCGGCATCAGTATTTTTAGTGTCCGAGATTTCGGTGATGCATCCATTGCTGATTAAAATGTCTTTTTGTTCGATTGCCCCTGACGGCAAAGTTATTTCGGCATTGTGCAGTAAGATCGTTTGTTCGCTCATAATATTTAGTTTATCGCTTTCTGATTTTGTTCCGGTGATATAATTTACTTTTTGATGAAAAGTTTAGCGGCAAAAATTTATTTTATCTTTTTCGCAATAGTTTTGGCGACCGTTCCGGCGTTTTCCCAAATTGGTGTGGGCGACGGGATAAAGTCGGGGTTTCAACTTTTGCAGAGCGAAGATTTTCAAAGGGCGGCGGCGGCTTTTTCCGATGTTTTACGCGCTGAACCCGGCAGCGATAAAGCGCGGCTTGGTTTGACAATTGCGCTTATCGGGCTGGATAAACCGGCGGAGGCGAGCCGCGAAATCGCCAAACTGCTGGCACATTCGCCGAAGGATGAAAAATTGCTCGAAATGGCGGCGCAGACCTTTTGGCGGCAAAAACGCTTTGCCGAAACGGAAACGGTGCTGAAACGCCGTCTAGATTTGGGCAATGCGGGCGGCGATTGGTGGGCGTTGTACGGCGACGCGCTCGACGCGCAGAAGAAAACCGCCGAAGCAGTTAATGCTTATATCAAAGCGTTGCAGACGACACCGGATTCGATAAATTATCGCTATGCCCTTGGTTCGCTATACTGGAAACAGTTTCGTTATGAAGAGGCGACGCGCGAATTTACGGAAATTCTCAAACGCGAACCGAATGAACAGCGTGCTTCTTTCAATCTCGGCGATATTTACCTGACGAACGGCGATGCCGCCAAAGCTGCGCCGCTGCTGAAAATCGCAGTTAAGAATTTTCCCGCCGAGTTCGACACTCGCTTTGCTCTCGGTCGGGCATATCTGCTAACCGGCAAATATCAATCCGCCATCGAACAACTCGAAGAGGCGGTCAAACTTCGCCCCGAAATCGCTGAAGGCTACTATCAACTCGGTCTCGCCCTGCAAAAAAGCGGACGGCGTGATGAAGCTAAAAATGCTTTCAAAAAGGTTCGTGAACTGCAAAAAGCCAGGCTCGATTCCGAAGCACCAGCCGCCGCTTCGAAAAATAATCAATAAAAACGCCCGCGTTATTTCACAATAACGCGGGCATAAATTTTCACAAAACAATTGTTTTAGAAATAAAGTTTGATACCAAACTGAAATTCACGCGGCAGACGTGTCGAAGTCGGTCTGCCGAATGTTGAATTGCTCAACGGTCCGGCAGTCGGCAGAGTCGTATTCACACCGGTAAACTGCGTGGTGTTGAAAATATTGTAACTTTCCGCCCGCAATTGCAGGTACGTCGTTCTTTCAGTGTTGAAATAAAACTGTTTTGACAACACGAGATTGGTTTGGTTGCGTCCCGGAAGCCGTGCAAAAGCGCGTCCGAGATTTCCGAACTGTCCGGCATCTGCCGGTGCCAGAGCATTCGGGTCAAAAATAAACGGCAAGCCGGTTGACGGGTCAGTCGTTCCGGCGAGTCCGCCGTTCGGATTGCTGATCGCGTTCGCATACAACCCGCGTGTCAAATTCAGCGTGCTGGCAACCGTGACACGCGCCACCGGCGCACCTGATTCAAGCTGCGTGATGCCCGAAACCTGATAGCCGCCCAGCAGAAGTCTGACCAAAGAGTTTTTGGAAGTGCGGAAATAAGGAACTTCGTAAACGTAGCTGGCACTGAAAACGTGCGGGCGAGAAGTTCGCGCTTCGGCATATTCACGTCTCAGATCAAATGCATTCTGCGGATCGTCAACTGCATCGCGGTCGTTGGTCGAATCGGTCAAATTTTTGCTGAAGGTATAAGCCACCGTGATAGTGAAACCCTTCTGCAAACGATAATTAAACGACGAGAGCAAGCCGTTATAACGCGATTTGGCACTCGTTTCGTAATAGATGATGTTTGAAAATCCGACGAACGGACGAGCCGCGTTGGTATTACCGGCGGTCGTGCTGGAAGCTCCGGCGGCAATCGCCTGTGCCGGAGTAATGAAATTGATATTGCGGCGGCGAATCAAATGATCGGCTTTTGTTCCGACATAGGAAATATCAATAACCGCGTTTTTGAAAATTTCACGCTGAATACCGAGCGAATAAACCTGTGATTCCGGCGTTTTGAAATCTGGAGCAATTGCACCGCCGGTTCCCAAATTGCGCGATGGGAAGGTCGTGCCGACAATTGGCTGACCGGGAATGGCGTTCGGATCGGAACTCGGATTCGAGAACGTAATCACATTTGTCAGAGTGCTGGTAAACGCCACCGAATCGTTGACGGGCGGCGTAAAAAACGTCGCATTTTCAAAAATACCGACCAACGCCTGATCGTAGTAAAATCCGTAGCCGGCGCGAATAACCGATTTATTAGGACCGCCGAACAACAGTTTTCCAATGCCGTTTTCAAATTGCGGTTGATAGGCAATCCCGACGCGCGGACTGAAATTGTTTTTGTCGCTCGGAATAAAATTGTCTCCAAAACGCGAATTGACTCCGGCGCGGGCAATGCCGTTGAGCGGATCAACGCGGGCGGTAATCAGCGAATTACAGGTTGCCGTCGCGCAGTCAGTCGCCGGATTGACTGCTTTGTAAAGTGCCGGATCGAAAGTTACCAGCAAATTATTGACATCTGTGACCGGACGATAATACTGATAACGAACGCCCATATCCAAAGTCAGATTCGGACGAACCTTCCACGTATCCTGAACGTAAAATTCGTCGCGCCCGAAACGAAAACGAACGCGCGGGTCAAGCTGCGATTCCGAATAAGAATTAGCTCTGCCGAGCAAAAACGAAGCGAACGAATCGCCGGTCGTGATGCTCGTGCCGGTAATCGCCGACGTGCCGACGAAACCCTGCGTCTGCGCGTTGGCAAAGCCGAAACTTCCGGCATTGGTATTGCCGCCGAGATTTTCGTTTTTGAATTCGTAAGTGATTTCACCGCCGAACTTAAAAATATGGTTGCCGCGCGTAAAAGTCAGATTGTCGCGGTAGGTGCTGTTGCCGTACTCGATGCTGTAACCCTGTGTGGATTGCAAAGTTGAAAAACGAGTTGCGATAGCCGGAATAATATTGTTCGTGTTTTCGGGGAAAAATTCGACGATATTTGATGCGTTGGCATAATCGCTTTTGCGTCCGCGTCCGACTAAAGCCGAATTAATCGTGTTGGTCGAGTAATTGTAAGTGAATTCATTGACGAGCGAATTCGAGAAAATGCCGGTGTATGAAACGGCGAAAACTCTGCCCGGAACTCTCGTATCGGTCGTCGCAATATTCGGGAAAGCCGAACCTGCAAATAATCCGCCGGTTTCCTGCGTGTTGCTCGTGTCCTGCGTAAAACGTCCGAAAATTTTGTGGTTGGATGTGAAATTATGGTCAATGCGGACGACTTCCTGCCGCGTGTTATTGACGTTGACAGGCGAAAAAGTAAAGCTGTTCGTACCGACATTGGGCAGCGGAAATGCCGCCAGCAAACCTTGCGCTCGCGGATCAATGAAAGCACTCGGAATCACATTATTGGCAAACGGTCGGTTGTTGAGCGGATTGAAAACCTGGTTCTGGCGAATCAAAATATTGTTTCCGGCAGTATCAACCGCCGAAACCGGATTTGATCCTGTGGTCGTACAGGCAGTCGCCGAAGTGCTGGTAACAAATGCGTTGGCGGCGTTGCGGCAAATCAAATTACCAAGGCGGGCGGAGAAATCCCCGGCGCGTTCCGCCGCTGAAGGTGTCAGCGCACTACCGTCGGAGATGCCGCGCTTGATGCGTCGCGCTTCTTCAGAAAAGAAAAAGAATGTTTTGTTTTTGCCATTGTAAACGGTCGGACCGCCTTCGCCGAAATTCAAAAAAGAAACGGGACCGCTGATCGTGCCGCCAAAATTATTGTAGCGCAGTTTCGGAACGGGCGCGGCGATTGAACCGTCAGCGGCACGCGGCACACGATTGTTAAAAAAGGTATTGGCGTTAAAATAATCGTTGCGGGCAAATTCATACAGCGAACCGTGGTAATTGTTGCCGCCGCCGCGTGTCGAAATAATCACCGCGCCGCCGCCGGAGCGTCCGATCTCGGCGGTGTAATTAGAACTCAAAACTTTGAATTCCTGAATCGAATCAACCGTCGGAGTCGAAAGCAGCGTAATGTTTGAACCGACATCCGTGTTGCTCACACCGTCCACCAAATAATTGACAGCATTGCGGCGCAGACCGTTAATGGAAACACTGGCGCGGCTCGTCAAACCGAAATTCGATTCGTCGTCCAAATCCGAACTGACTCCCGGAATAGTTTCAAGCAAACGAATAAAGTTACGATTGTTGAGCGGTAGTTCCGTCACCTGATTGCCGGAAACGAGAGCCTGCCCAGTCGAACTGTCCTGAAGCAGCGGCGGATCGTCCGTCACGTTGACGACTGCCGTCGCATCGCCGACTTCCATCACGACATCAATTGGTCGGCGGTCTCTGGCGTTCAAGGTCGTATTGATAACGGTTTTTTTGAATCCCGCCTGTTCGACGCTGACGGTATAAGTTCCGGGAATCAGCGGGAAAACATTGTAATTTCCGTCGTTGTTTGTTTGAACGGTTCTCGTTTGCCCGGTCGCCGTGTTGGTGACGACAACGCTGGCATTATTAATCACTGCGCCGGTCGAATCAGTCACCTGTCCGGTCACCGTCGCTGACGTTTCTTCCTGGGCTAAAGTCGGATTGGTTAGTCCTAAGCCACAGACAAACGCGACGAACATTGTCAAAAATATTTGTTTAAAACTAATTTTCATTGGTTTCCTCGTTTCGTAAAATTAAAAATTAAGATTGCCCGCCATAAGAAATATTTAGGTTTTCGGAGATTTATTCAAAATTTCGTTATAGATGACGAAACGAATTTATCCGCGAGTTTCTCAAAAACCTTTAGTTTGTTAATAAATTGTTAATAAATTTAGGCGCAAATTTTTCAAAGGCAAAATCCGGCTATTTATAAAGCAAAAATGATGCCCGTCTTTTTACAAATTCGTCCAACGATGTGCGTCCCGCTTTTTCCATTTCCTGAAACGATTTTCCGGCTTTGACTCCATCAAAAACCGCTTGATTGGCGAGCAGCCGGTTAAAATTTTCAATTTGCCATTCGTTCGGGTAAAGAGCGTGTAAGGCGACGGCGATTTCGATGCCGGTTTGAACCGAATTAAACTCTGCTCTATCGGTAATTATAATATTAATTCCGCCAATCATTTCGTCTTTAAAGACCGAAGCATTCGGCTTAAATTTGATCGGCACAAAACGAACGCCGTTCATATTTTTTTCATTTAGAAAAGTGGCGACTTTGCGCCCGTCAATATACGGTGCGCCGACGACTTCAAACGGCGTGTCGGTGCCGCGTCCGACTGATAAATTGGTCGTCTCCAATAATCCGATGCCCGGATAAAGCGTCGCTTCCGTCAGCGATCGCATATTCGGCGACGGGTTAACCCACGTTTGCATTGTTTGATCGAACCACATTGCCCGCGTCCAGTTTTCCATTTTTATCACGCGCAAATCCGCGCCGATTTTCTTGTCGGCGTTCATCATCTGCGCGAGTTCGCCGATGGTCATCCCGTGACGCACGGGAACGGTGTGCGAAACGACAAACGACAATTTATCAGCGTCGGCAATCGCGCCTTCAACCGTCGCGCCGTTGATCGGATTCGGTCTATCTAAAACGAATACAGGCTTTCCGGCTTTTGCCGCTTCTTCCAAAACATTTAAAAGCGTCGCTTCGTAAGTGTAAAATCGAACGCCGATGTCTTGAATATCAAAGACAATCGCGTCCAAATCCTTTAATTGTTCCGGTTTCGGTCGGCGCGACTCATTGTAAAGCGAATAAACGGGCAAGCCTGTTTTTTCGTCCATCGAATCATTGATTTTTGATTGGTCGAGTTCGCCGCGAATGCCGTGTTCGGGCGAAAAAAGCGCGGTCAATTTTACATTCGGCGCGACTTTCAAAACGTCAATTGTTGGAACGCCCAACAAATCTTTTCCTGTTTGATTTGTTACCAAACCGATCTTCAAACCGTCTAATTCTTTAAAATTGTTTTTTTCGAGAACGTCAATTCCGTTCAAAACCTTTTGGTCTTTGGGTTTTGATCTTTGGTCTTTTGTTTCTGAAATCTGAAATTTTGAATTTTGAATTTTGAATTTTTCCATCTGCGGCGCGACTTGCGACCAATAAATATCTTCGGCGATGCGAACGGCTTCAATCGGCGTGTCTTCGATTGCCGAAGCCACAACCGTCGCAATTTTTGCACGTAAAGAAGTTACGTCGCCTTTGCCGTCAGGATGAACGCGGTTTGACATAAAGACGACGAAGGTTTGGGAAACGCGGTCAATCCAGACGGAAGTTCCCGTGAATCCGGTGTGTCCGAACGAGCCGAGCGGGAAAAGTTCGCCGCGATTCGACGAAAAAGCGGAATTTATGTCCCAACCGAGTCCGCGCGTCGCGCCGTCTTCCGAAACGACAATCGGCGCGGTCATTCTGGCAATCGTCGCCGCGCTCAAAATCCGTTTGCCGTCCAAAATTCCGCCGCTCAAAAGCATCTGACAAAACCGCGCCAAATCGTCGGCAGTCGAAAAAAGTCCGGCGTGTCCGGCAACTCCGCCCATTCGATACGCCGTCGGATCGTGAACTTGTCCGCGCAAAATTTTATCGCCGTCTTTCCCGTCAAATTCGCCGCCGAGATAGCTTTGTTGTCCTTTGATATTTTCGGTTGGAGCAGTTCTATCTTTCCATTTATACATTGGACTTGCATCAGCATCAATAAAAGATGTTTCTTTCGTGTTATGAAAGTTTGAATCTTTCATTTGAAGATTTTTAAAAATATTTATTAGAGAAAATCTAAAAAGTCGAGAATCCTCAATGTCCGAAAAGGTAATATTTTGTACTTTAATTGGTTGCTCACCTGCAACTCGTCCGACAATCTCACCAAGCACAATAAACCCAATATCCGAATAAACAAATTTCGTTCCCGGCGGAGTGCGAAGTTTTTCTTTGTAAAGCGCGTTCAGCATTCCGGCGCGTCCCGTCCATTTTTCGCGCAAATCGAAATCGGGCGCGAAGCCGGAAACGTGCGTCAATAATTGTTGAATCGTGATTTTTTTGACGTTTTCGTCTTCGATTTCGGGAATGAATTTGCCGATGGTGTCGTTCAGACGAATCTGCCCGCGCTCGACGAGCATCATTACCGAAGTCGTCGTCGCCACCACTTTCGTCAAACTCGCCGCGTCGAAAATCGTGTCAATTGTCATTTTTTCGACATTCGGAACTAAAGCGCGATTGCCGTAAGCCTTGCGAAAAACGATTTTCCCTTTGTGTCCGATGACGACGACCGCGCCCGGAAGTTTTTTATCGGCGATGTCTTTTGCAACCAAACCGTCAATCTGATTCAGCTTTTCGGCGGACATTCCAACCGTGTTCGGCGCAGCAATCGGCAGACCCTGCGCGGACGCTAAGGCAAAAGGTAAAACGCAAAAGGCAAAAAATATCGCCGAAATAATGCCGTAACGTAAGATATCGCGCTGTGTTTTGATTCGTAATTCGTCCTTCTTCATTCGTGATTTTTTCATTTTCCCGCTTTTAATTCCTTCTCGCGTTCCTTAAAACTATCTTTGCACAGTCCAATAAATTCCTTCACGATCAGTGAAAAATAGCCGCCGCGCAAACGTGCCAAACCTAAATCCCAACTGATTTCCGCGCCCTCGATGAGCCACGAACTGAGGCGTTTTTCGCCGATTTCTTTGGCGACGGCTTTCGCACCGGCGATGCCGACACCCATTTTGCTTTCAACCATTTTATTTATCGCTTCCTGCCGCGATAATTCCATCACGACGTTCGGTTTGACGTTTGCCGCCGCGAAAAAATCGTCAATCATCCGGCGCGTGTTGCCGCCTTTTTCGCCTAAAATCAATTCTTCACCGGCAAGCGTTGCTGCGCTGATATATTTTTCCTTGGCGAGCGGATGCGACGGGCTGGCAATCGCCACGATTTCGTCGCGGAACAGCAAATCAGTTTGAATATTGGCGTTTTCCACCGGCAGCGACACAAAGGCGATGTCAATTTCGCCGTGCATAATTTTTTCGACCAGCGTCTGACTCGTCCCGGAACTGACTTTAATTTCGGCGTTCGGGAAAGTCGTTTTCAGCTTTTCCAAAATATCCGGCAACTGCGCGGTGGCGAACATCGCCGAAGCCGACCCGATTCGCAAACGACCGTGTTCCGCACCGGCGATTTCAGCAATCTCGGCGAGCGCGTCGTCGTGTTCGCGCAGAATCCGCCGCGCCCGCCGCAACAGATGTTCACCTGCTTCCGTCAAAATTACGCGGCGCGGCGTGCGCGTAAAAATTTGTAGTCCGACCTCATCTTCAAGCTGCCGAATCTGCATCGAAATCGCCGCCTGCGTAATGTTCACCAGTCCCGCGCCTGCCGTAAATGTTTTCATTTCAGCAATCGCCGCAAACGCTCTTAATTGTCTAATTTCCATACTTTTTTATGTGGTCACTTTTTATAGTATTATCCAGGAGCGCGGACGGCTCGTCCGCTTCAACGCTAGCGGGAGCGAGGCGTTGAATACTTTCATCCATTTGCACTACGTTGACAACGCTTCCAACTTCTCTATCGCTCGTTGAAGTGAATGAGCTATTCGCGCGCTCCGACTGTCGCGTTGAATGCGTTCATCCATTAAAGCTACGCTGACAACGCTTCCAACATCGCTTCGCTGGTTGGGCGGACGAGACTTCCGCGCTCCGGCTGTGGCGTTCATCTATTAAATTATCAATGTAAATAACTGCAAATACTGAAATTATGCTTGATGCTTACCGATTGCTATCAGCATCTCTTATCGCCCGGATAAAAACTTTTAGTTTTGATTATAAGACTTGTATCGTTAGAATATAACAGATTGTAGGTTTTCGTCTATAAAAATTTTAATGATGGCGGGTCGCACAGATAAAAATAAGGTGAAAAGTGTTCGCAAGTCCGATAATTTATACCTCGGCGTTGACGGCGGCGGCACCAAAACGCTGGTCGTCTTGCTTGATGAAGACAGCAATATTGTGGCGGAAGGTTTGTCCGGCGCGTCAAATCCGATGCGGGTCGGCATTGAAAAAGCGGTCACGAACATTTCCGAAGCGATTAATATCGCCTGTGATAAATCAAATCGAAACGTCACCGACATCGTTTCCGCCGCGCTCGGTTTAGCCGGTGTCAGGCGGGAAGATTTTCGTTTGAGAATTCGTGAACGCATTGCCGGAAAATTGCGAACAAATTCAGTTGAAGTCGTCACCGACGCGGACATTGCGCTGTACGGTGCGACGAAAGACAAAGCCGGTTTAGTAGTTATCGCCGGAACCGGGTCAATTTGTCTGGGCAAAAACGAACGCGGCGAAAAAGCGTTCGCCGGAGGTTGGGGACCGCTTGCCGGTGACGAGGGCGGCGGCGCGGGCATTGCGCGGCTCGCGCTGCAAGCGGTCGCCAGAGCATCGGACGGGCGCGGCAGTCCGACACTGTTGAGCGGCAAGGCGATGGAATATTTTCGCGCCGGAAAACCAGACGATTTGGTCGCGGCGATTTACGCGCCGCAGATTGATAATTTGAAAATTGCCGGTTTTGCGCGATTAGTCGTCGAAGCAGCCGTCGCCGGAGATTGTGTCGCGCTACAAATTTTGACCGATGCCGGACGCGAACTCGGAACGGCGGCGGCGGCGGTGATTAAAAGATTAAAGCTCGAAAAAAGAAAATTCCCGATTGCCAAAGTCGGCAGCATCTTTCGCGCCGGTCACATTATTACCGAACCGTTGCTCGAAACGGTTCAAAAAGTCGCGCCGAAAGCGTATTTAATCGAACCGCTGCAGCCGCCCGCCGTCGCCGCCGCGCAGATGGCTCTGGCGATGTTTCGGGCAGCAGGGGAACAGAAGCAAAAGCAGTGACAGAAGACAGGGGAAATAAGAGAAGATTAAAAAATGATAAATTTCAATTCAGACATTTGTACCGATTTCGAGAGCGCGAGTTCGCGTGAATGGCTGGAGACCAACGGAATCGGCGGGTTTGCTTCTTCGACGATTTCGGGGGCGAACACGCGCCGTTATCACGGACTTTTGGTCGCCGCCACCGCGCCGCCGCTCGGCAGATTGGTTTTGCTGTCAAAATTTGAAGAAACGCTCATCATCGGCGACGCTCGTTACGAACTTTCCGCCAATCAATACCCGAATAAAGTTTATCCGCGAGGGTTTCAATATCTGAAAAAATTCCGGCTCGCCCCGTTTCCGGTCTGGACTTTTAAAGTTGGGGGAATCGAGATCGAGAAAAAGATTTTCACGACTGCCGGAGAAAACACGGTCGTCGTTCGTTACTCGGTAGATGCCGGATTCCAAATTCCAAATTCCAGATTCCAAATTGAATTGAAGCCGCTGCTGGCGTTTCGGGATTATCATCATCTGCGCTCTGATCATGTTGGTTTCAACGGGAATTTCGATGCGGCGGAACGGCAAATTTCGATACAGCCGTACGCGGAAATGCCGAAACTTTTTTTCGCTCATAATGCGCTCGATGTAGAAAAAACCGGCTTTTGGTATCGTGACTTTCAATATGCGATTGAAAAGGAGCGCGGTTTTGATTACGCGGAAGATTTGTTTCAGCCGTTTAATTTGACGTTTGACTTGGGCAAACCGGCGGTTGTCATCGCTTCGACCGAATCGCACGACGTTGCGGATGCCGAAAGTTTTGAGAGCAGGGAAATCGAACGGCGCGAAAATTTAATAAAAACTGCCGGGGCGAAAGACGATTTTGCCGAACAGCTTGTTCTCGCGGCAGATCAATTTATTGTGTCGCGGGGCGCGGGCAAAACGATCATCGCCGGTTATCCGTGGTTTTCCGATTGGGGACGCGACACGATGATTGCGCTCAACGGGCTGACTTTGACGACGAATCGCCCGAAGATTGCGAAAAGTATTTTGCTCGAATTTTCCAATCATATTTCCGAGGGAATGCTGCCGAATCGGTTTCCCGATGCGGGCGAAACTCCCGATTACAATACGGTTGACGCGACGCTCTGGTATTTTGAAGCGGTTCGCGCCTACGTCGAGAAAACGGGCGATGACAATTTCGTCCGCGAACATCTTTATAAGAAACTGATTAACATCATTCTCTGGCATGTTTACGGCACCCGATATGATATTCACGTCGCGGACGACGGGTTAATTTATGCCGGTGAAACAGGTTCGCAGTTGACGTGGATGGACGCGAAAGAAAATGATGTCGTTTTTACGCCGCGCATCGGTAAGCCCGTTGAAATTCAAGCTCTTTGGTATAACGCGCTGTGCGTGATGGCAGATTTTGCGAAGAAATTCGGCGACAAAGATGACGGCGAAAAATATCTGGAAATGGCGGACAAAGCTAAACAGAGTTTTAATGAGACGTTCTGGAACGAAGCGGAAGAATGTTTGTTCGATGTCGTCAGCGACGCGGGAAAAGATGCTTCCGTGCGTCCGAATCAGATTTTCGCGGTCAGTTTGCCGAATACGATGTTGAGCATCGGCAGAGCGCAGAAAATCGTGCAAAAGGTCGAAGCCGAACTGCTCACGCCCATCGGTCTGCGTTCGCTGTCACCGAAAGACGCGGCATATCGTCCGGTTTACATCGGCTCACCGTTCGAGCGTGATTCCGCGTATCATCAAGGCACGGTCTGGGCGTGGCTGATCGGCGCGTTTGTTGACGCATACCGCAAAGTCAACGCCAACGGACAGCAAACCGAAATTCGTATCGCGGAGATTTTAGAAGGCTTCAAAACTCACCTGACCGAAGCCGGAATCGGACAAATATCAGAGATTTTCGACGGCGACCCGCCGCACCACCCGCGCGGCTGCTTCGCCCAGGCGTGGAGCGTCGCGGAAGTTTTGCGTGTGCTTTAGGTTCAGGTTCAAGGTTCAATGTTTTAGGGTTGCGGCGAACGAGAGTAATCTCGCGGTCGAGTTTCCGAAACTTTGGGTTAGTGTTCTAATTTTGAGGTGCTGTAATTAGTTTTTGTGTTAAAATCATCCTTTTTGAGACTATTTTGCAAATCAGATTTGAGACTAAATAAATGATGAATTTATTTTCTTTTTAGTGGATTTGGTTTTTTACTTTTGGCTTGTTCTTGTGTATCACCGCAGCCAGTTCATTAATATTAAACCATATTAAGAAATCAGAATTTAGAAATCTTTGGGAAAAGGAAAAGAAAGCTCAAACGATTTTGAATCTTGAAGAACAAAGAAAATGGAGTGAGATGCTATGGAAAACTCCCTCTTGGATTGAGCAAGATAAAAGTGCAAGAATTTGGCTTGTGGTTTTCCGCGCTTCATTAATCTTAGGATTGCTATTTTGGGTTTTACCAATCCTTTGTACTTTTATAGGTTTTTTCTCTAGTTAATCAAAGTTGCGTCAAAAATGCTGATTTACGAGACGTTTTGAAATTCTCACAAACGAGGGTTTGCTTTACTCAAAATTAGAAAGTCTTTAAGCAATTTTAGAAACAACAAAGACCAGAAGCATATTTGCAATGAATTACCGATTCCGCATAAATTATTAGACGGAATTTAGTTCAGTATAAATCAAAGTTATGTTGCTTTCCTTATGAATCTACCTTTGGAGAACTTTATTTTGAAGAAAATTATTTTCATCTTCATTTTTATAATCTTATCTGTTCCTTTTGTCGTTTACAGTCAGCAATAATTGAATGAACTTTTTAATGTCAACAAAAATGGTAAAGGCGGGTTTATCGACTTAACAGGTAAGGTTGTTATTCCTCTACAATTTGACAGCACAGGTTATTTTAAGAATGGTTTTGGCTATATTGAGAAACAAGATAAATGCGGTTTTGTTAATAAATTTGGAATTACTGTTGTCGCACCTAAATTTGATGATTGTGGCTTTTTTTCCGAAGGTTTCGCTCCTGTAATGATTGAGGGAAAGGGTTGGGGCTTTATTGATAAACAGGGTAAATGGCTGGTCAAACCACAGTTCAACTCCGCCAATTCTTTTTCCGAAGGAATGGCATTAGTAGGAATTTACGATAACAAAGCACGAGATTTAAAATATGGATATATTGATAGAAGAGGCAGAAAGGTAATTGACTTTAATTTTTTTTTGGCAAGTGATTTTTCCGAAGGTTTAGCTGCGGTGGGGTTTGAGGACAATTGTGGATATATTGATAAAACCGGCAAATTTATTATCAAACCACGATTCCTTTTTGCCCAAAAATTCTCTGAAGGTTTGGCGGGAGTAGAGATTCGGGCTTCTAAAAAATACGGTTACATAAATAAATTCGGGAATCTTGTTATTCCCGATAAATATGATGATTCAGGAGATTTTTCCGGTAATCTTGCGCCAGTCAAAATAGACAAAGAGTGGGGTTACATTGATAAGAACAACAATATTGTCATTGAACCTCAATTTGACGAGGCGTGGAACTTTTCCGAAGGACTTGCCCGTGTAATAAATTGCAGAAAGTCTTGTAAATTTGAATATATCGACAAAAATCGAGATGTTGTAGCCGAATTTTTATTTGAAACATCCGGTGCTGATGATTTTCATAATGGTTTAGCCGCTATCGTTACTGATGAAGGAGGCGCGGGATACATTAACAAAAAAGGTGCATTTGTATGGAGGGAGAAATAAGTGTTTGATAGTCAACCGCAACATAACAATTTGATGGACGTGAGGGTGAAACCTCGATTTTCTTAGCAGTCTCACAAACGGAGGTTTATGAGACTGCTAAAACCGTCAAAAATAAAGTAGTTAAGTTCTTTGTTTTGCCTCTCAAGAAAAAGCTATTCGTCTTAAAACTCATCTCATATTCAAAGTTTCAAAAACTAATCCGTTTGATGCGTTTTGAGACACTCAAAAGTAATCTCGTTTTCCGGCACCACAAGTTTGGGACACTGCCAAAATCTGGAATCTGGAATCAAGGAAGATGCGCTGCGAGTTTTTCGATGTCTTCCCGGTTATTGAAGAAATGCGGGGCGATGCGGATGCGGTCGTTGCGCGGGGAGACGATTATTTTTTCGTTTTGCAGATGTTCGGCGATTTTTGACGGTGTTAATCCGCCGCGATGTTTGAAGCAGACGATTTGGGATTTTTCGTTTTTGGCGCGGGAACTGACGATTTCGTAATTCTCCGTCGGCAGAATTTCGCACAGATAATCGGTCAGTTCTTCGAGATAATCGTAAATGTTTTTCGCGCCGGTTTCAATCAGCAGTTTCGCGCTTTGTTCCAAACCGTAGAAGAGCGACGAACAGCCCGTGCCGGTTTCCCACGCCAGCGCATTCGGTTTGTAATTTTGCTCGGTATCTTCAAAATCCCAAGTTTCTTCGACGCTGATCCAGCCGACCAAAGTCGGTTCTACTCTTTCCCGGGCGCGATCTGACAGAAACAAAATGCCGCAGCCTTCCGGCGAACACAGCCATTTGTGGCTTGCGCCCGCCGCAATGTCAACTTTCAAGGCGTTTAAATCAAACGGTGTCGTGCCGAGAGCCTGAATAATGTCCACGGCAAACAGCGCGTCAACTTTTCGCGCCGCTTCGCCGATGCGTTCCAAATCGGCGCGAAATCCCGATGCGTACTGCACCGCGCTGATCGAAACGAGTTTCGTGTTCGCGTCAATCAGATTAATAAATTCGTCCGTTTCGATGCGTCCGTTTCGTTCGGGACACTGGCGGAGTTCGACCTCGAAATCGTCCCTGACGCGCCGCCACGGGTAGAAATTAGCGGGAAATTCCTTTTCAAACGTGACGATGTTGTCGCCTTTTCGCCATTTCAATCCGGCGGCGATGGTCGAAAATCCATCCGACGTATTTCGCATAAACGCGATTTGCTCCGGTTTGACGTGGAGCATTTGCGCGATAATTGCGCGGGCGCGGTTTTTCGTCGCTACCCAATCGCCGAAATTGACCGAAGCGTGTTCGCTGACATCACGAAGCTGTTTCGTGACGGCTTCGACGGCGATGGTTGGCAGCGGCGCGACCGCCGCGCTGTTCAAATATGTGTAATTTTCCGCCGCCGGGAAAAATTTGCGGATTTCAGCGTTCAATTAATTTAACTCCCTTTATTTTTTGACATTAAATTCGATTACCGATAATTTAAAAGTTTGAGTTGGAAATGCACTCCAACTCAGTGCCTCAAAATGCACATCGGAATATCTAATTATGTTTGATTTTCAGAGAAAAAACCAATTCGATTACGGCTTAGTGACGGCGGCTGACGACCGCGACATCGAAGTCGTCCGGCTGCGAACGGAATCACGGCAGGGGTTGTGGTCGGAAAGTTTGAAACTGATGCGCGACATCATCCTAATCATCGCCGTTTTTGTTTTGTTCGGCGTTTTTATCGCGCAGCCCGTCGTCGTCGAGGGAACTTCGATGCTGCCGCAGCTTCACGACGGCGAACGACTGCTCGTCAATAAATTGGTTTACTATAATTTCCGAAGCGTTGATTGGGGGCATATCGAACGCGGCGACATCATCGTTTTCTGGTATCCGAAAGACCCGGGCAAAAGTTACGTCAAACGAATCATTGGTCTGCCGGGTGAAAACGTCGAACTTCGCAGCGGCAAAGTTTTCATCAACGGCACGGAACTCAGCGAACCGTATCTGGATGAAGAACACAACCGGAGTCTGCCGAGTTTCCGGTCGGAAAAGGTCGAAGACCATTACTATTTCGTAATGGGCGACAACCGCGACAATTCGTCCGATTCGCGTTATTGGGGTTTGGTTCCCGAGAAATATATTTACGGCAAAGCATTTTTTCGTTATTGGCGACCTGCGGAAATCGGGTTTTTGGAACACGGCAAATACAATATTGAAGACCCGGTAGTGAAAAGCGAAGACAAATAGATTGACGAAAAAAGAATGTTAGCGAAAAAAGCAATTTTGGTTCTTGAAGACGGGCGCACATTTCGCGGCGCGTCGTTCGGCGCGGAAGGGGAAGTTTTCGGCGAGATGGTTTTTAATACTTCGATGTCCGGTTATCAGGAAATACTGACCGATCCGAGTTACGCCGGACAACTCGTTTGTATGACGTATCCGCAAATCGGAAATTACGGCGTGAACGAAGAAGATGTCGAATCCGCCCGCCCGTGGGTCGAAGGTTTCGTCGTCCGCGAAGCGAGCAAGGTCGCATCGAACTGGCGGGCGACCGAAACGCTCGATTCATATTTGAAACGGCACAAAATCGTCGGCATCGAACACCTCGACACCCGCGCTCTCGTTCGCCACATTCGCAGCAAAGGCGCGATGCGTGCCGCGATTTCGTCGGTTGATCTGGACGAAAAAAGTCTGCTCGAAAAAGTGCTGAATTCGCCGGAAATGCAAAACCGCGAACTCGCCAGCACGGTGACGGCGCAAAAAACTTTTGAATATGAGAGCGCAGGCGCGGAAAAATTTCACGTCGTCGCGTTCGATTTCGGCGTGAAAACCAATTCACTGCGCGAATTCGCCAAATACGGCTGTCGTTTGACGGTCGTTCCTGCTGCAACTTCTGCCGCCGAAGTTCTCGCGCTCAAACCGGACGGTATTTTTCTCTCGAACGGTCCGGGCGACCCGTCGGCAATGAAAAACGTCGTTGCGGAAATTACAAAGTTAACGAACGAAAACGTGCCGATGTTCGGCATTTGTCTCGGACACCAAATTTTAGGACAGGCGTTCGGCGGCGAAACTTACAAATTAAAATTCGGACATCGCGGCGGCAATCAGCCGATTATGGATTTGACGACCGGCAAAGTCGAAATCGCCGCCCACAACCACGGTTTCGCCGTCAAAGCCGAATCTCTGCCGGAGAATGTCGAAGTCACGCACATCAACCTCAACGATCAAACCGTCGCCGGATTGCAGCACAAAACCCTGCCGATTTTCAGCGTTCAATATCACCCGGAATCTGCGCCGGGACCGCACGATTCGGAATACCTTTTCGAACGGTTTATCGAACTGATGAAAAAACAACTGCCGCCCGTCCCGAAAGCCGTAACCCAAATCAAGACTTAAAATTCCAAAAAAAACTGATTTTTTGCCGTTCATCGGCAAAGTGCATTTGAAGTTTACCCGCAAAATGGGCAATAATAACCGTTTTGGATTAACTTCATTTTCTTTTAATAATATAGAGTAGGAAAGTTATTATAAAAGGCGCGAAAGCATTTGCGGCGCGTCGAAATAAAACTATCGGAACATTGCTCATTTCTATAAATGTTTGATGTCCGGCGAATTTAACACAGTAATTTTTGATACGAACAGGTGGTTTTTCAATGGAATCTACAATTCTTTATTTGATCCCGGCACTAGGGATTTTCGGGTTGATCGTGATGGCGTTCAAATCGGCGTGGGTCACGAAACAGGCGACCGGCGACGAGAATATGGTTGAACTTTCAAACTATATCGCCGAAGGCGCGATGGCGTTTTTGAAAGCCGAATGGAAAGTTTTAGCCATTTTCGCCGTCATCGCGGCGGCGATTTTGGCGTTTTCGGGAACACTGGTCGAAACATCCTCGCCGGTGATTGCGATTTCGTTTATCATCGGCGCGGTTCTGAGCGCGACTGCCGGATACATCGGAATGAACATCGCCACCAAAGCGAATGTCCGAACGACGCAGGCGGCGCGAACCGGATTAAAATCAGCACTGCAAGTCGCTTTTACCGGCGGAACCGTGATGGGACTCGGCGTGGCGGGACTCGCAGTTTTGGGCATCGGCTCTTTGTTTATTATTTTTTATAATATCTACGTCGTCAATGTTGTCGGCGCGACAGTCAACGGCGCAGCGATGGAAAAAGCCATCGAAGTTCTCGCCGGTTTCTCTTTGGGCGCAGAATCAATTGCGCTTTTTGCACGAGTCGGCGGCGGAATTTATACGAAAGCGGCGGATGTCGGCGCGGATTTGGTCGGTAAAGTCGAAGCTGGAATTCCCGAAGACGATGTGCGGAATCCGGCGACGATTGCCGATAACGTCGGCGATAACGTCGGCGATGTCGCGGGAATGGGCGCGGATTTGTTCGGTTCTTATGTCGCTACAATTTTAGCGACGATGGTTTTGGGCAGAGAAACGACATTTATCGGTGCAGGAGACAATTTCGGAGGACTTTCGCCGATTCTGCTGCCGATGCTGATCGCCGGACTCGGAATTATTTTTTCGATTATCGGCTGTTCGCTCGTCAGAATTTCCGACGATAACGGCAATGTGCAGAAAGCGTTAAATATGGGCAACTGGGCTTCGGTGATTATCACGACGATTGCCTGTTATTTTATCGTGATGTGGATGCTGCCCGCCAATATGACTTTGCGCGGACACGAATTTACGAACACGGGTGTGTTTCTGGCAATTCTGGTCGGTTCATTCGTCGGCGCATTGATGAGCATTGTCACTGAATTTTATACGGCGATGGGCAAACGCCCCGTGATGTCAATCGTTCGCCAATCCGAGACGGGCGCGGCGACGAACATCATCGGCGGTCTTTCGGTCGGAATGGAATCAACGCTCGTACCGACGCTGATTCTGGCAGCGGGCATTTACTTATCGCATCATTTCGCCGGTCTTTACGGCGTGGCGATTGCCGCCGCCGGAATGATGGCGACGACCGCGATGCAATTGGCGATTGACGCTTTCGGACCGATTGCCGACAACGCGGGCGGCATCGCCGAGATGAGCCGTCTGCCGAAAGAGGTGCGCGGCAGAACTGATATTTTAGATGCCGTCGGCAACACGACCGCCGCGACCGGTAAAGGTTTCGCCATCGCGTCCGCCGCGCTGACCGCGCTGGCATTATTTGCCGCCTATGTCGGTCTCGCCGGCATCAGTTCGATTGATATTTACAAAGCCAACGTGCTTGCCGGTTTATTCGTCGGCGGAATGATTCCGTTTATCTTTTCTTCGCTGTGCATCGCCGCCGTCGGCAGAGCGGCGATGGCGATGGTCGTCGAAGTCCGGCGGCAGTTTCGAGATATTCCGGGCATTATGGAATATAAAGCGAAACCGGAATATGACAAATGCGTGGCGATTTCGACGCAGGCATCGCTTCGAGAAATGATGCTTCCGGGCGCAATCGCTTTGATTACGCCGGTTGTCGTCGGATTCGCCTTCGGACCGGAGGTTCTCGGCGGATTATTAGCCGGTGTGACCGTTTCCGGCGTATTGATGGGAATGTTCCAAAACAATGCGGGCGGCGCGTGGGACAATGCGAAAAAATCATTTGAAGCGGGCGTAATGATCAACGGGGAAATGCAGTATAAAGGCAGCGAAGCCCACAAAGCCAGTGTCACCGGCGATACCGTCGGCGATCCGTTCAAAGATACGTCGGGTCCGTCAATGAATATTTTAATCAAGCTGATGAGCATTGTCGCACTAATTATTGCGCCGCACATCGCCATCAATTCAAATAAAGTAGTTCATCCCGGACCGGCACCGAAAGCCCAGATAGAAAGAACGGTTGAACTTCCGGTTGAAAACAAAATGTAAATGAAACTATTTTACTACGGAAATAAGAAGAACACGAAAGTTTTTACAATTTTCGTGTTCTTTTTCTTTACAAAATCAACTCTGCGTTCTCTGTGTCTCTGTGGTAAATTATTTAAATGCAAACGATATAAATCTATTTGATGTGCGAAATGGATGCGCTTGAATCCGTCGAAATAAGTAATCTTTCAGAATTGTTGAAATGTGAGGCGGAAACACGACTGTCAGAGAGTGTGTTAGTGGTCGAGCAATTGACACACTCCCTGACGGTCGTGTTTCCGCCTTGGTCATAACTAATTCTGCCTGACTAATTATAATCGTTAAATTAATTGTGATGAATCTTTTTGAATCCGCTGAACACTATACGAAAACCGAAATAGAAGAACTTCGCGCCGAAATCAACCGGCACAATGAACTTTATTATCAAAAAGACGCGCCGGAAGTTGCCGATGCGGAATTTGATGCACTGCTAGAAAAACTGAAGCAGCTCGAAAAAGAGAATCCTGAACTTATTACGTCCGACAGTCCGACGCAGAAAGTTGGTGGACGCGCCGACGGTTTCGCGCCGTTTCGTCATCTCGTGCCGATGATGAGTCTCGACAATTCTTACAGTTTGGAAGATTTGCGGAAATTTGACGAACGCTGCCGCAAACTCGCTGACGGGCGCGATTTTGATTATGTCGCGGAACTTAAAATTGACGGACTTTCCGTTTCGCTTCATTACGAAAACGGCATTTTGATCGCCGGTGCGACGCGCGGCGACGGTGTTTTCGGCGATGATGTTCTAAGCAATGTGAAAACGATTCGGACGATTCCGCTCGGCTTAAAAGATGCATTTGCCAAACGAATCGAAGTGCGCGGCGAAGTTTTTATGGCGCGTTCGGTGTTCGATCAGATCAACGCCGAACTGGAAATGCTCGGCGAAAAAACTTACGCCAACCCGCGCAATTTCGCGTCGGGATCGCTCAGACAATTGGATTCGTCAATCGTCGCATCGCGCAAATTGGATATGTTTCCGTATGACGTTTGGCAGGGAAATCAAAAAGCATTTGAAACACATTTTGAAAATTTTGAATGGCTGAAAACACAGGGCTTTCACGTTAATGAAAATATTAGAAGATGCGAAAATATCGAGAAAGTAATTGCGTTCTGCAATGAAATGCAGGAAAAGCGCGATTCGCTCGATTATGAAATTGACGGTGTGGTCGTCAAAATAAACTCGACCCAGCTGCAAGCCGAATTCGGCGCGACATCGAAAGCCCCGCGCTGGGCGATTGCTTATAAATATCCGGCGATGCAGGCGACGACGCAATTGGAAGAAATTAACGTGCAGGTCGGACGCACCGGCGCGCTAACGCCCGTTGCTTATTTAACACCCGTTTTGCTCGCCGGAACAACGGTTTCAAGAGCGAGTTTGCACAACGAAGATGAGATTAAGCGTCTGAATTTGAAAATCGGCGACTGGGTTTTAATCGAAAAATCGGGCGAAATCATCCCGCAGATTTTGCAGGTTATCGAATCGAAACGAACGGGAAATGAAACTGATTACGAATTCCCGAAAACTTGTCCGGTCTGCGGTTTTGACGCGGTGCGTCCCGAAGGCGAAGCCGTCACGCGCTGCACCAATTCGGTTTGTCCGGCGAAAGTCAAAGCGCGAATTTTGTATTTTGCGGCGCGAAAGGCAATGGACATCGAAGGTTTGGGCGATGTTCTGGTCGAAATGTTAGTTGGTCTGGGTTTGGTCAAAAACGTCGCCGATTTATACGGTTTAACGCCCGAACAAATTTCCGCGCTCGAACGTAAAGCCGAAAAATCGGCGGCGAAATTAATCGAACAAATCGAGCTGTCAAAAGAGCGCGGTTTGCAGCGGCTGCTTTACGGTTTGGACATCCGGCACGTCGGCGAACGCTACGCAAAAATTTTAGCCCGGCATTTTCAGAACATCGAAAATCTGGCAGGCGCAACCATCGAAGAACTCGACGCGATTCACGAAATCGGTGAAGCGGTCGCCGTTTCGGTGTTTAATTTCTTCGAGAATCCGCATAGCCGGGAAGTAATCGAAAGACTAAAAGCGGCGGGCGTAAAAACGGAAACCGACGGTGATGCCGCAGCGAATCTTGACGAAAATTTTGTCGGGAAAATATTCGTTTTAACCGGCAAACTCGAACAATTTACCCGCGACGATGCCGCCAAAATGATCGAAGAACGCGGCGGCAGAGTTTCCGGTTCGGTCAGCAAAAAAACCGATTACGTCGTCGCCGGTGCTGATGCCGGTTCAAAATTGACGAAAGCCGAAAGTTTGGGCGTGAAAGTTTTGAGCGAAGATGATTTTAAGGAATTGGTAAACGAGCAGTAGTAAATAAACTCTCTTTGGCGAAAGACTTTTGACTATTTTAAAAGCGTCGCGTAGCATTTCATATAGCGAAATGGAACTTGATGAATACGAAAAAAATGCGGTGCGCGAACTGAGCGAGTCAATTAATTTGGCGATTGAAAAAAGCGTGCGGGTCGCCGAGGCGATCAGGTATTTGCGCGAACTCGGCTATGAGCCGAACCTGACGCTCAAACTGGAAATCGGCTTGCAGGAAATTATCGAAGATGATGACACTTTTGCGCCAGCCGAGATCGAACTCGAACTGACCGACGACGATTTACGCACTCTGCGCCGAATGAAAATCCGCCTTGACAGTTGAAAATTATCAACCCGGTCAAAATTAAATAACTGTCAATTGATAATCGCTTTGAATTACTTTAATTATTTTTCCGAAATCGAATCAGCTTTTATTCGCAGACGCGGCAGAAATCTGCTGCTTTCGCCGCTTGATTGGGAGTTGATCGAAAAGTGGCAGGAGCGCGAAGTGCCGCTCCACATTATTTTGCGCGGCATCGAAAAAGTTTTCGACGCGGTTGACAAACAACCGGCGCGAAAAAAAAGCATTAAATCTTTGACGTTCTGCCGCGATGAGATCGAAACTCAATATGCCGAATGGCTCGAATCACAGATTGGAAAAGATTCCAAATCCCAAGTTTCAGATTCGAGATTGCAAATGCCGAATGTAGCATCTGTTGAAGAAAGACCGGCGGGCGATGACCTTTTGCCTGACGAAACAGTCGCCGCGCATCTCGATAAAGTCGGCGAGGAATTAAAATTTGCAAAAACAAAGGTGAACGGCGAATTGGGTAAAACTTTGGAGAGCGTTTCGAGCAGTTTGGCAATATTGAGGGAGCGGTTTTTGGATGCCGAAACCTTAGAAAATACCCTCGACGGTTTTGATTCTTTAATTGACGAAAGTCTTTTGCAGTATAATTCGACTGAAAATCTAAAAAACGAAGTAAAGAAGGAACTTGCCGTTCATCGAAACAAAATGAATGCGGAAGTTTACCGGCGGACATTCGACTTGATGCTGCTCAAACGTCTGCGCGATGAAGCGGCAATTCCGCGTTTGAGTTTGTTTTATTTGTAGTTTGTGGTAAAAATTTCTATCAGATAAAGTAAAAAAAAGGAGAAAAATATGGAATTTCAATCCGGTGCGGTGCGACCCGTCGGGAGTATTGAAGACGGTTGGGGCATCATCAAAAACGATTATTGGACGTTCTTCTTTATGACGACGGTGGCAATCATTTTGTTGGTTGTTGCGGCGATGGCTTTGGGGTTTATTAATAATCTGATTGCGCTCGGAATTTCAGGTGCGCTCGGCGTGGCGACGGCAAATGCCGGTGATGCGGGGAAAGTATCGGCGGCGATTATTCCCAATGTGATTTCGATGTTTATCAGCATCTTTACCAACATTATCATAGTAACGGCTTCGGGAGCTTTGTTTTGTGGTATTTACCAAGCCTTGTCAAACAAAGTCAGCGGCGGAGTCGCCGATTTTAACGATTTGTTCGCCGGTTTTCAAAAATGGCAGCCGTGTTTGATCGTCGCGGTGGTTTTGGCGGCGGTTCAATTTATAATCAGTGCCGTCACATTAATCGGCGGCGCGGCAGTTGGTGTTTCCGCTTTCGGGATGGGAATGCTCGTTAAAGACGGGAAGTTGAATCCGGCGATTTTCGGTGCATTTTTTCTGGTGATTTTGGTGATTGTGTTCTTTACCATCGCTGCAAATATAATTGCCAACGCTTTGACAGCTTTTGTATATCCGCTCATTTCAGAACGCAATCTTTCGGGTGGCGAGGCTTTGATGCTTAGTGTCAAAGGCGGCTTCGCTAATATTGGCGGGCTTATTCTTTTGATGATTCTACTTTCCTTAATAGCTTTTGTCGGAATTTTAGTATGTTGCGTCGGGGTTTTATTTGTCGCCCCGATCATCTGCGCCGCATTTTTCGCGGCTTATCAAAGCGTTTTCGGCAGAACTCAAAGTTCTTTTCAACACACGCCGCCGCCGCCGCCGAATTTTGGTAATCAGCCCGGATATTAAAAATTTATTTCAAGCAGTCGAGTGTATCTATTGAGCAAAAATTACAAAATCGGTGAAACTCTGGAAGTTACCGTCGAAAAAATCGTGCCGAACGGTTACGGGCTGGCATTCGCTGAAAACCTGACCGTTTTCGTCTCGCTCGCCGCCAAAGGCGACCGGCTGCGCGTCAAAATAATTCAGATAAAAGGGAAAACCGCGTTCACCGAAATCGTCGAAATTATCGAACCGTCGGCGGATCGGGCTGTGCCGCAATGCGGTTATTTCGGACGCTGCGGCGGCTGTAATTTTCAGCAGTTAAATTACAAAGCGCAACTTGCGGCGAAAATCGAAATTATCAAAGATTGTTTGTCGCGGTTGGGTAAAATAAATTTCGACCGGGAAATTCAAATCATCGGCAGTCAGCACGATTACGCCTATCGCGCCCGCGCTTCGTGGCACGTTGACACGCGGCGGAAGAAAATCGGTTATTTTCAGCGAAATTCACACGCCGTCATTGATGTTGAGACTTGTCCGATTCTCACGCCCGAACTGAGTAATCTTCTGACGGAACTGCGCGATACCGTTGAATGGGAAAGTTTCTGGGCGGAAATCGTCGAAATCGAAGCGGCGAACAGCGGCGAAGATGTTTCAATCTACTCGAACGAAATCATCGAACCGACCGAAGAAATCAGTTTTCAGGCGCACGGCAATCGTTATTTCTACGACGCGCAGAGCTTTTTTCAGGGCAATCCGTTTTTAATCGAATCTTTAATCGAAATTGCCATCGGCGGCGCAAGCGGCAAAACCGCGCTTGATTTATATTGCGGAGTCGGACTTTTCACATTGCCGCTGGCAAAAAACTTTACGAAAGTCACCGGTGTTGAAGGTTACGAACGAGCGGTTGATTTTGCGCGGAAAAATGTCGAAAATGCGCGAATCGAAAATGCCGACTTTGCCTGTGAAAATGTCAGTGATTGGCTGACTGATAATGCGGCTGAGATGCAGGAAACTGATTTTGTTCTGCTCGACCCGCCGCGCAGCGGAACGGAGAAAGAAACAATTCAAAGTCTGCTGAAAATAAAACCGCGTGAAATTTCCTACGTTTCCTGCGAACCTTCGATTTTAGCCCGTGATTTGCGAATTTTGGCGGAAAGTTACACGATTGAATCAATCACTGCCGTGGACTTATTTCCGCAAACTCATCACGTCGAAACAGTCGTTCGGTTAAAGCGCATCAAAGAGTAACGCAGTCGTCCCGACTGGTGTCATCGAAGATATTGCGTCCCGCGCTCACTTCTTTGATCACGCCGGAATTTTTGACTCGGAAGCGGGACGAATCCGAGACGGCAGTCGGAACGACTGCGTTACCCTTTTCAGGTTATGAAGCTGCAAAAAATTATCAGATTTGTTTTATGCGCTGTTTTACTGGCAAATTCGACGTTTGTATTTGCCTTTGAAACCGATCAATTTAATTTGCCGCCCGAACCGCTCGCCGACATTGGCGATGAAGTTTCGCAATACGTTGAAGATAATTTAAAGGCGGCGGTTGAAAAATTAAACATCAATATCACGATTGCGGAAAACTGTCTTGTCGGGAAAAGCGAAAAATCAAAGTGTGAATCAGCGGAAAAAGAACGCGAAAAACTGAAATCTCTCCAGTCGGAAGATTCGGTGGCGCGGCAACTTTATAATTTGCTCGGAACCGGCATTCCGCCGTTCACGGCTTCCGGCAGTTGGATGGAATCGCACAAATTTACCGCCCATCCGGCACGTTACAAAACGAGTTTTCGGAAATCAATCTTTTACGTTTTCCCCAGCGATTACGTCGGCATCAGTTCGACCGTCAATCTTTACGGAATGCAGTTCGGGACGGACAAAATCGCGCATATTTTTCAACAGGGCTATTCATATTACAAAATATACAACCGCGCTGTTGCAGACGGATCAGCACCGGAACAAGCTGCAAAAAAAGCAGTCAAATGGGGCAAATCAACCGAACGAACTTACTACGGAACTTTGATTTCGGGAGTTTATTCAAACGCTGATTTGTCCGCCAACTACGCCGGGATAAAATTTTATCAGGGTTTGACGCGCGAAGTGAAAATCGGCGATAACATAAAACCGGCGGTCGTCGTTCTCAAAGACGGTGTTTGGAAATTTAACGATGAGGAAGATTTACGCGAAATATTGCTCAAACCATTTATCTCCGAACATTTTAACGAGGCGTATAATCCGTCAATCTATATCAAAGGATTGCGCGGATACGTCCGCCGAACCGTCAAAAAACAAAGTTGCATTCAATGGAAAGAAAAATATCCTGAGTTATCAGCGGCGGATTTGACCAAAACCACCGAAACACTAAAACTCTGGTATGACGAGGATTACGGCTTCACCGACAGCAAGAATTTTGTAACAATCGCCAATACCTGCTTCACCAGGAGCGCGGACGGCTCGTCCGCCAACGCTAGCGAAGCGATGCGTTGAATAGTTTGTCACCAAAGTTCACACACTCGAACGCATTCAACGCCTCAACCGAAGTGCGAAAGTCTCGTCCGCCAGCCGGAAATAGTAATGATGCAAGCGTTGTCGAACAAATTTTTATTTATGAACGTGTTCAACCCCTCGCTTTCACCGGCGTTGAGGCGGACGGTACTTCCGCGCTCCACGCGAAACTTTTTACAACTTATCGGCATTTGGAACATCTCAAATATAGATTTGAATTATTGGAGAAATCTATTTAAACTTTAAAATTATGCCAACAAATGATTCATCAGCCGCAGTCGCCGAAAAATACAGCGTTCGGTGTCGTTATTGCGGACAGAAAAACGCTGTCAAGGAAGATTATATTAACGGTGAAGCGAAATGCGGAAAGTGCCGTCTGCCGCTTTCAAATGCGCCGCACAAAAAATTTGCGGATTTGAACAAACACGAATATATTCATCCGGCTGACAGCAAAGCACTTGCCGCGCTCAAAGCGATTCCGGGCGTTGATACGGCGTTAAAACAGTTATTGAAAGTCACGGGCGAATCGGCGATTCGCGTGATGTTTATGGCGAGCGCGGTCAAAGTGACGCCGAAACAATGTCCTGATTTACACGCCAAGCTGCAAATCGCCTGCACGACGCTCGGCGTTGATATGCCGGACTTTTTTATCCAGCAAAATCCGATTGTCAATGCCTTTACGGGCGGCGTTGAAAAACCCGTAATCGTAATGCACTCAGGACTTTTGGAGCGATTAAACGACGAAGAAACTCTGGCGGTTATCGCGCACGAAGTCGGACATATTCACGCCGAACACGTTCTTTATTTGACGGCGGCGCGATTGATTGAAGCACTTGCTAACGCTTCAATCGCCCGTTTGATTCCTGGATCGGAAATTATAAAATTTATGATTTCTGCGGGAATCAGCAGTTCATTGCTTTCGTGGGCGCGAAAAGCCGAACTTTCCTGCGACCGTGCCGCACTGCTCGTCACGCAGGACGCGCACGTTATCGGCAGCACGATGATGAAGCTCGCCGGCGGAACCTTCGCTTACAATATGAATTACGACGAATTTTTGGAACAGGCGCGCGAATTTGAAAAAAATTACGACGAGAAAAAACTCGATAAATTCTGGGCTGATCTTCTCAACGCCGGACTTTCGCATCCGTTTCCGATTTGGCGCGTATCGGAGATTTTGAAATGGGTTGAAGACGGTCAATATAAAGATTTGATGAACAAATAGTCGATTCTACAAAGTAAAAAGGTAAGAAATTGTTACAACAGTTTCTTACCTTTTTTATTTAGAATTTTTTATGATTATCGTTTTGATAACAACTCCGAATGTCGAAGAAGCGGAAGACTTGGCGCGAAAGATTGTCGAAGAAAAACTCGCCGCTTGTGTTCAGGTTTTACCGCCAATCAAATCTTTCTATTTTTGGGAAGGTCAAGTTCAAAATGATTCGGAACATCTACTTTTAATCAAAACGCTTTCCGAAAAATTTACGGAAGTTGAAAAATTTATTCAGGCGCATCACAGCTACGACGTGCCTGAAATCATTGCGCTTGAGTCGAGCAAAATTTCGGGAAAATATCTCGATTGGATGAAAAATTATCTCGACTGATTATTTTTTCGACTCGTTTTCCTGACAGGTTTCGATAATAAAATCAACCGCTTCCTTCGGCGAATCGGTCAAATACATCAGACCCAAATCTTCGGCATTGATATTTTTCTCATTAAGCATCGTCGAGGTCATCCACGAAACTAAGCCCTTCCAGTAAGAAGAACCGAACAAAACGACGGGGAAGTTGCGGATTTTTCTAGTCTGAATTAGCGTTAATGCTTCAAAAACTTCGTCCATCGTGCCGAAGCCGCCGGGGAAAATGATATAGGCGTTGCTGTATTTGATGAACATCGTTTTCCGCACCATAAAATATTTGAACGTCAAACTTTTATTTTGATACGGATTCGGCTGCTGTTCAAACGGCAGTTCGATATTGCACCCGACGGAAACTTTTCCCGCCTCGAACGCGCCGCGATTGGCCGCTTCCATAATTCCGGGACCGCCGCCGGTGATAACTTCAAAACCGGCTTCTGCCAGTAATTTGCCGGTTTCACGCGCCGCGATGTAATTTTCGTTGTCTTCGCTGGTACGCGCCGAACCGAACACGGAAACGCCTTTCGTAATTGTCGCCAGCGAATCAAATCCATTGACGAACTCGCCCATAATCCGAAAAACGCGCCACGAATCGGAACTTTTAAATACGTCGTCCGGTTCGGGCGAACGCAGTAAAACTTCGTCTTCGGTCGTGCGCCAGTAAGATGTTTTTTCCAGTTCTTTCGCTTCGGCGACGGTTTCCGGTAATTTCGGCACATCGTCTTTTTTAGTTTTATTTGCTTTTGTTTCTGCCATAAAAGTCTGGGAAGTCTGGGAAGTTTAGGAAGTCTAGGAAGTTTAGGAGGTTTCGAGAGATGATATTTCTCTTTGACTTCCTAGACTTTCCCGACTTTCTAAACTTCCTAGACCTAAATACCAATAACATTAAATCCGCAGTCAACGTAAATCGTCTCGCCGGTAATGGCGGAAGCTAAATCGCTGACGAGAAAAAGCGCGGTGTTGCCCACTTCGCGGGCTTCGACATTGCGCCGGAGCGGTGCTTTTTCGGCGATGTGTGACAGCATTGCGCCCATTCCCTTGACACCGCGTGCTGAAAGCGTGTTGATCGGTCCCGCGCTGATTGCGTTGACACGGATGTCGTGTCTGCCTAAATCTTCGGCTAAATATCTGACCGATGATTCGAGCGCGGCTTTTGCCACACCCATTACGTTGTAATTCTGCACGACTTTTTCCGCGCCGTAATAGCTCATCGTGATAATGCTGCCGCCGTTTTTCATCAGCGGAACTGCCGCGAGCGAAAGCTGTGTCAGCGAAAAAGTGCTGATGTCGAGTGCCGTTAAAAATGCTTCGCGGCTGGTCGTCAAAAATTCGCCTTCGAGAGCTTCACGCGGCGCATAAGCGATGGAATGAATTAAAAAATCGAGTCTGCCGAATTCATTGTCAACTGCCTCAAAAGCCGCGTCAACCTGCGCCTGATTCTGCACGTCGCACGGCACGACAATCGTGTTCGGCACGTCTTTCGTCAATTTTAAGACGTTTTCCTTTAATCTTTCACCCTGATAAGTAAAAGCCAGTTTCGCGCCGTTTTCGATACACGCCTGAGCGCAAGCCCACGCAATCGAGCGTTTGTTTGCTACACCGAAAATCATTCCAACTTTATTTTCCAACATATTTTTCGTCAATCATCAATCGTCAGCCGTTCTAGAGTCTTTGCTGTTTACGATTCACCGAATTTAGTCCATCGCATAAACTTTTTGTAATTCTTCAAAATCGTAAAAACTAATATCCACATCAACCGGAACGGCGGAAAATCTGCTTTTGTTGAGCGTCGAGCGCAATTTCGCCCCGTCTTTTTCGTCGAGCTGCGTGACCAGCACGAACAACAGTTTTATTTTCGGATCAGCGTAATTTTTCTCAATTGACTTTCGGGCGGCGGCGATTTTTTCTGCGCTCAAACTTATTTTTTCCTGCGGAAAATCAGGGGCTACCAAAAAAGTGACATCAATAAAATTTATCGTATCTTCATTTAGTAAAACTGCGTCGAAATCTACTTTATCAATGCTGATATGCCGAAACAAAGACCGTTTTTCTTCCTGCTGAATCTTCCTGAGAGCCAAATCTTCCGCCACGATATAAGCCGACATCAAATCGCTCAATTGTCCGTCGGCAATACCTAAAATTTTAGCGAGTTCCCGAACTTCGTCATTCAGCTTTCTCTTTTGGTTGGCGGGCGAAATGACCTGCCAGACGATTTCCTTATAATCTCTGCCGATCATCGCGCGGCGCGATTCGCGCAAAATCAGCCAGACGGAAATTGACAGTCCGAAAACCGCGAAGACGATTAAAAATGTAATCAGCAGCCATCGTTGAGACAGCGCGAGATTTTGCGAAGCCGCTGCAAAGCCCGCTGCCAAACAAACGGCGGCGATCAGACCGATCACAACCACCAAACGATTGGAAAAGGGACGTGTATAAACTGTCGGCGAAAGTTTCTCTTGTTCTATCATTTACAAATTTTTCAGGTAAAAATCTGTGGGATATGCAAAATAATAAACCTTGTAGCCTAAAAAAGTCCAATGTCCCAAGTCCAACGTCTAAAGTCATTTCGCTTCTATTTTGGACTTTAGACGTTGGACTTGGGACATCAAGCGACTATGCCGAAGTTGCTTGTTCGAACGGTATTTCTTCAAAATGCGTCAATTTCTTGAATTCGCTGAAACGCTCGTTAATCTCTGAATGCGTCAGACGATCAACGCGCTCCGTGCCGAATTCTTCGACATTAAACGAAGCCATCACCGTTCCGTAAACCATCGCGCGGCGCATCGCGGCTTCGTCAATCGTCGGCTGACTCGCCAAATAACCCATAAAACCGCCGGCAAAAGTGTCGCCCGCGCCCGTCGGATCGAAAACGCTTTCGAGTGGATAAGCCGGAATCGCAAAATATGAATCTTTCGTGAAAAGTGCCGCGCCGTATTCGCCGCGTTTGATAACGAGCGCACGCAAACCGCCGATTTCCATAATCTTTTTCGCGGCTTTGTGAATATTCGGCTCGTCGGCAAGCTGTCTGGCTTCGGCATCGTTAATTATCACGCAGTCAACAACTTTGATCGTTTCGATGACGGCATCTTTCATCGAATCAATCCAAAAATTCATCGTGTCCATCGCCACGAATTCGGCACTTGAAGATTCACGCACTTCCTTTTGCAGCATCGGCAAAATATTCGCCAAAAACAAAAGTTTGGAATTTTTCGACTCGTCCGAAGGCTTCGGAGCAAATGTTTCAAACACATTAAGCTGTGTTTCCAAAGTGTGCGCCGTGTTCAAATCGAAATCATACCTGCCGCGCCAAAAAAATGTTTTGCCGTCGGCGACGCGCTCGATGTCGTCGGTGTTGATATTATGACGCTTGAAAACGTCCCATTCCGCATCGGTAAAATCGTTGCCGACAACACCAATGACACGGACATCCGTGAAAAAACTCGACGACAGCGCAAAATGCGTCCCTGCACCGCCCAATAATTTATCGCGCTTGCCAAATGGCGTTTCCAATGCGTCAAACGCGACCGAACCTACAACTGTTAAAGACATTTATTAAATTATTCTCCTAAAATTTATATTAATTACTGTGGAACATTTTCACCGTTAGGGAAAACTATATCGTCCACTGTTCCCGAAATATTATCAAATCCGCTTGACCAAACAATAATTTCGCCGGTTTTTTTGACTGCAATTTTTAATTTCTCTTCGTTTATATCTTGGGGTTTCGAACTTAGTTGAGAACATTGATTTTTAGAAAATTTCTTTTTGAGCGCGAATTTTGCTTCATTGTCGGTTAGAACATACCAACTTTCGCTATTCCGGGCAAGGCTGATTATTTCCGGAGAATATTCAACCACATCGCTTCCTGCCGAAGAAATACAAGACTGCAAGATGTAATTTTCAGCATAATTTCGAACGCTATAAACTAGAAATAAAAATACAAAAGTCGCAAAAAGAACAGAGAATAATGAGAATATTTTTTCTAATCTAACCATCTAATCATTTTACACGCCACGGCGGGTTTTGGCGATTTTCTCCGGCGTAGAAAAGGCAAATTCGATTACCGTTCGGGTCTTTGAGATAACTTTCGCGCCACAGCCAAGTTTGGTCAACCGGGTCGGATTCAAACTGTAATCCGAGATTTTTCAGTTCCGCAACCTTCACGTCCAAATCGTCACACTCGAAATATAAAACGATGTTTGAAGCGGAAACTTCTTCATTTGTTTCGTGAACGGAGAGGGTCGCATCGCCTTCGGGAAACTCGAATCGCACATAACGCGGTGCGGAATCTACAATTAATCGCAACCCGAGTTTTTGATAAAATTCAATCGATTCAGTAGGTTTGTCGGTATAAATTGTCACTTGGTTGAGATTCATTTGCTCGCTTCAAGTTCTTTCAAAGACTTTTCCGCTTCGTTTTTATATTGACTTTGCGGATATTTCTCGACGATTGCCGAAAAGTATGTCTTGGCATCTTCGCGCAGTTTTTCGGGCGCAAATTTTTTCTTGTCTTCTTCCGTCAATTTCGTCAAATCAATTTTCTGTTTGCCTTTGTTATCCGATAAATAATAGCTGCTCATCCCGGCATAATACAAAAATTCGTCCATTTTCGAAAAATCGGGATATGCCGCCAAAGTTTCTTCAAAACGCATCAAAACGGCTTTGTAGGCTTTTTTTAATTTGAAATACTGGCGCGAAACTTCCAGATTATGCGTCGCGTCGGATTCTAAAATCGGATCGCGTTGAACTTGCGGTTCAATCTGTTTTTGCGCGAATGTGGCGGACGTAAAAGTCAGTAAAATAAAACTAAAAATTAAAAATACTTTTTTCATAATTGCTCAATCTCCTTGCGCGGTTTGATGCGCGAAGATTGTTTGAAGTTTGTTTATCGAGTGAATTGAAGAAATTTAGCCACAGATTTTCACGGATAAACACGGATGAAAGAAAGATGAAATCAAATTGCTTTTATCCGGCTTTATCTGTGTCAATCTGTGAAAATCTGTGGCTAAAAATTTCTTACTTATTCGCGTATTTCCCGATAATCGCATTGAGTTTTTTCGCCGTTTCAGGATTCCAATGTTCCGGCGCGGTGAAAATCGCGCTTTGCGTTTTGCCTTCAAACGGATTCGGCGTTTGTTTAGCAGCGACTCTTTTAACCGCTTCCTTCAAAACAAGCTGCGCGTTGCGGACATTTTTCGTCAAATATTCGACGACCATATCAATCGAAACTGCGTCGTGTTCTTCGTGCCAGCAATCATAATCGGTGACGAGCGCGAGCGTCGCATAAGCGATTTCGGCTTCGCGGGCGAGTTTCGCTTCCTGTAAATTCGTCATTCCGATCACATCCATTCCCCAACTGCGATAAACGTTAGATTCGGCTTTAGTTGAAAACGCCGGACCTTCCATACAAATGTAAGTTCCGCCGCGATGAATTGTTAAATCTTCGACGGTTTTGCAAGACGCTTCCAAAATATCGCCCAATTCCGCGCAAACAGGATGCGAAAACGTGATGTGTCCGACAATTCCATTGCCGAAAAATGTTGATTCTTCGGTGCGCCCGCGTGTGCGGTCAAAAAACTGATCGGGAATACAAAAATCCGTCGGTGCATAATCTTCGCGCAAACTGCCGACTGCCGAAACCGATAAAATATAATCCACGCCCAAAAGTTTCATCGCGTAGATATTCGCGCGATACGGCAATTCCGTCGGCGTTAATTTATGCCCGCGCCCGTGACGCGGCAAAAACGCGACGCGCTCGTCTTCCAAAGTTCCGACGATAAAAGCGTCCGAAGGCTTCCCGAACGGCGTGTCAACTTCAACTTCTTTCACGTCCGTCAATTCCGGCATTTGATATAACCCGCTGCCGCCGATAATTCCTATTTTTACTTGTTCCATTTATTAGTTCCTAATTTTATAAATTTATTTGAGAAAAGAAATAACTTATGTCTTTTGAGGAAAGTAATCAATCGGACAGGTAAAAATAATTTGAAGAATCAAGAGTGATTTGTATTATTGCGGCTTGCTCACGACGAATTTGAACTGCGTTTTGATTTTGTCCAAACACTCAGATTTCGGGGCGATTTTCGGATTATTGAAAAAATCTGCAATCATTTCGCTTAAACACGGCACTGAAAACGCGGGAGCGTGTCCGGTCCACGGGACTTCAAAAAGAAAACTGTTTTTCAAGTTTTTGGCAACTGCCTGTCCCCACGCGGGCGGCGTGTATGCGTCGTATTCGGCGGTGATAACCATCGTCGGAATATCGCTTTTGACCGCTTTATTTTCAATCGGTTTTGCCGCTTGAACTTTCCACACGCCGCAAATATCGGGCAACGCCACTATTTCGTAACCCTGAAGTTTCGGATAGAGATAAGACTGCGCTTTGATTTTTTGCATATTCTCAAACGGAATTTCTTCGCCGCACCAAAACGAATAACGCATTCCCAGCGAAGTCGAAGGAGCGTCGGTTTTTTCGCGGGCATAATTTTTGAACGCATCGTAATTGCTTTGAAAAACGTCGTGAATCACCAAAGGCGCATTGCTGACCGCTTCTGCGTTATTTGAAAAAAAATAATCAACAATCCAAGTGACGAAATCGTTGCCATTTAACTTCACAGTTTCGTCCGTCTTGGAATCCTTGACTTCCGCCGTGATCGGTTCTTTGTTCAGTCGGGCAACGGATTCGTGGAATTCATTTTCAAGATTCGGATAAGTTTTCGCGCAGTCGGTATTGGTTTTACAGTTTGCGAAAAGAACATTAAAAACGCGAACTATTGCGTCAACGCCAACTTCGTCGTAATTTATTTCGGGCGGCAAAGTTGATTCCAAAACGACGCTGCGGATGCCGTTCGGATAATCGCGCATCACTTCGAGCATCAGCCGCGAACTGTAGGAAAGTCCCCAGAGATTAATTTTTTCCAGTTTCAAGACGCGCCGTAAATCTTCAATATCCGCCGCACTTTCCCGACTGTTATAAGCAGAAAGATCAATTCCCTGATTTTTCAAACGATCATAACAAACTTTCGCGGCTTGAATTTCATTGATACGAGCGGCTTTTGCATCAAGTTTTTGTTTGGCACTAACGATATTTGTTTCTTTAACTTCCGGGCAATCAAGCGCAGGCTGCGCGTATTTCGTCCCGCGCTGTTCGTAAACAATCAAATCACGATTTTTCAGCCACGGCGAAACGGAGCGGCTGCCGACCAGATTCATCGAAGATTCGCCGGGACCGCCGAACGTCCGCAAAACGGGGTCGGGTTGCGGATTCGCGCTTTCGCTTTTCAAAATAACTATCGGCAGACGAATCGTTTTATTATTTTTAATTTGTCTGTTTTCTGAAACGACCAAATAGCCGCATCTGGCGTTTTCGCCTTTCGGCAGTGGAACGGCGCATTCGGAATCTTCAAATCGCGGAATTGATGTTTGAGCTGAAACAGCAAGGCATAAAGCGGCGATAATTGCAATTGAAAGCAAGTTAAAACAAGTGAGAAAACGATTTGCAGTTGTTCGGGAGAATGCTTGTGCCATAGCTTAAAAACACCACGACTTTGGATTTTGTGACAGGAGAATTTAGTTTAAGTAATAAATGTCACGCCTATCTTAAACATCAAACTTAACGGCATTCAGTTTGCCTTCAACTTCCGTCAGGCGGCAAAGCGGTGTTTCAACATTATGATAAAACCAGCAGAGCCAATTTTCTTCGACTGCTTGCGGTAACAAACGCTTTTTATTATCCAAGGTCTCGAGCGGGAAAAGATCATAACCCATTATCCAGGGCAGACCGAGATGGTTGACGGTCGGAATTAAATCGGAGAAGCTGTAAAAGGTTTCGCCGTTTGATTCGAGTCCAACAGTTTGCATCGAGCCGTTATGACCGCGCATTTCGGTCATTGTTAAATTCGGAACGACTTCATAAACGCTCGGTTTCAATTCGAGCTGTCCTGTCTTTTTTAAAGCTTCCCAGTTTTCTTTAAGATAACTTCCTTGGTCGCGCTCGGTCGGATTTTCAGCGTGATTGAATTCGTTTTTAGAAACAAAACATCGCGCGTTTGGAAAAGTTGGAACAATTTCACCGGCTTCGTTTTTAGATGTGTTGCCGCCGCAATGATCGAAGTGAAGATGCGTATTGACGACAATGCTGATGTCTTCGACGCGGCAATTTGTTTTTTCAAAAAGCGTCTCGGTAAATGGTTTTTCACGCCGGATGCCGTAAATATTTGAAAGTTTTTCCGCCCACTTGTCGCCCATTCCGGTTTCGATGAGAATTTTCTCCGACGGTGTTTCGACAAATAAGCAGTGCGTTCCGAGCCGAATGCGATTTTGCGCGTCGGGCGGTGCGGCACGTTCCCATAAAACGCGCGGGACAATGCCGAACATTGCCCCGCCGTCGAGTTTGAACTCCGCGTCGGGAATTATTTCAATTCGATAATCTCCGAATTTCATAAGTCGGCGGTTGTCAGCCGGAAGTCTGTTCTCAGGTTTGACTGCACACTTCCGGCTGTTTCGGCTTACTTCTTGGGTTCGGGTTTAACGACCGGTGGTGTTTTGCCGTTCGGGGCGGGCGGCGGCGGCGGTCCTCCGGGTTTCATTCCCGGAGGCATTCCCTGCGGCATCTGCTGTTGCTGCTGCATTTGTTGCTGCATTTGCTGTAATTCCTCAGGCGACGGTTCTGGAATCGTGAAATCCTGCGCTACTTCGACCGGATTGTTGGCGACGATTTCGTCCAAAACTTTCTTCTGTTTTTCTTTTTCGAGCTGCGCTCTGACCATTTCGCTGACCGGCATTTCGCGTCCCGCCGGGTTCGCCGGGTCTTTAGCGGTCGTCGAAATCAAAATGTGGCGCACGTCATAAGTTTCGGTCGGCTGTCCCTGCGGGTCTTTGCCTTCAGCTTTCTTTTCGAGTTTGATGATGTGAAAACCGTACGGTGTTTCAACCAGATTGTCGGAGATTTGTCCGGGCTGTAAAGCCAACGCCGCCTGTTCAAACGCGGGCATCATTTTTCCTTTCGCCACATCTTTGTAGAGTCCGCCCTGCAATTCGCCCTGCGGATTTTTGTTGCCGGGGTCTTCGCTGTTTTCGTTGGCTAATTTTGCAAAATCTTCACCGGCTTTGGCGCGGCTTAAAATTTGTTCAGCCTTGTCTTTTTTCTCTTTCGGACTTAGTTCGGGATGCTCGGCGATATATTTGTTAATGTCTTCATCGGTAACTTTAACTTTTTCGGTCAACGTTTTCTGCGCGTAGCGGGCAGCCAAAAACTGCGCCTGCTGCAATTTGACCTGTAAATTTACTTCACGTTTGAAGTCGTCGCCGAGTTCGCCGCCTTTTTCTTTGGCTTCATTGGCGTAAATCATTATTTTCGCAAAATCATCTTTTGCCTGTTTAAGTTCTTCTTCGCTCAATTCTTTATCGGCGGGAAATTTTCCGTCTTCTTTGGCGATGGCTATTTTCGAATCAATAAATTCCTTAAATTCCTTTTCGTGCGCCGCGCTGTCGCCGCCCTCCCAAAAACCTTTGACTTGATCTTCTGAAATATACCCGAATTGCGGCATCGGACCTTTCTCTTTATTGGTTTTTTGATCGTAAATCGAAGCCGTGATGACGTTTTTGATGTTTTCGAGTTCCTGCTTGACATTCGGTTCGTTGGCGATGCCGTCTTTCCGGGCTTGGCTGGCAACCGCTAACAACTGCGCCAGGTTCTCGGAGATTTTCTTTTTCTGTTCAGGGTTTTCCGACAGGGCTTTGAGCTGCATCGGGTTGGCATCTTTGAGCAAAATCTGCATATCGGCGGCAGTGATGTGCGTTAAATCTCCGTCTTCACTGGTGCCGTACTTCATTTTCCAAAATACGAGTCCCGCACCGATTAATAAAATTACGATGATGACCGACAATCCTTTCGCCAGCGCATTCATTCCGCCGTCCTGACCCGCCGCCGTTTTCACCGGAGCCAACGTCGGGCGGGTTACATCCGCCATATTATCCGTCGCCATCGGTGAACCCGGAATTTCCCGACTAACTGTTTCAGCGTCGTTTTCTAATTCATTATCAATATTTGAATTTGTATCCATTAAATTTTCCTCTATTAAACTCTTAAATTCTAAACTTTTTCTATATTTTTACTTTGAACCAATTCGAGCAAAACCCCGTTCGCCGCCGCCGGATGCACAAAAGCGACCAGACAGCCTTCCGCGCCGATTCTCGGTTTTTCGTCTATTAAACGCATCCCTTCTGCTTTTAGTTTCGCCAGACTCGCTTCTATATCTTCAACTTCGACGGCGATATGATGAATGCCGCCGCCGCGTTTTTCTAGAAATTTGGCAATTGGCGAATCTTCCGAAGTCGCTTCGAGCAGTTCGATTCTCGATTCACCAATCGGCAGCATCGCCACGCGAACTTTTTGGTCTTCAACCGTTTCCGTGTGAACATTTTCGAGACCGAGTGCGTTTTCCCAAAACTTTAACGCTTCGTCAATTCCTTTGGTGGCAATGCCGAGATGATTTATTTTCATTTTTCTTCTAAAATTCTCGTCAATATTCTTACGAGTTTTTAAGGTGGTTTGATCGGCACATAAACTTAAGTGTCCTGAAAGCAGGAGTTGTTATTTGCCTATTCGTTCTAAGATTTCCTCGACTGCCGAATACGGATTGGTTTTCTTTTCCGCAATCTCCTGCGCCAATTCATCTAATCTCTCACTCGTGCCGTCTTTGCTCAAAATATTCGCCAGGAGTTTCTCCTGTAAAATTTCGAGCAGCCTCCACTTTGCAATCGCGGTGCGGCGTTCGAGATTTTCGCCCTGTTTTAAAAAATCGTGATAACTTTCGATGGCTTTCGATAAATCTTCGATGCCTTTATCTTCGGTCGCCACGGTTTTGACAATCGGCGAATGCCAGAAATCCGGGCGGTGCGCCAAACTGAGCAGTGCTTCGAGTTCTTTTTCGGTTCGCAGAACGCCGTCGCGGTCGGCTTTATTGATGACGAAAACGTCGCCGATTTCCATAATGCCGGCTTTGATCGCCTGGATATCGTCGCCCATTCCCGGAACGAGAACGACGACGGAAACATCCGCTGCTTTGACAACTTCAACTTCGTCCTGCCCGACACCGACTGTTTCGATGATGACTTTATCGTAACCCGCTGCGTCTAAAATCGCCGCTGCGTCAACCGTCGCCCGCGACAAACCGCCGAGATTGCCGCGCGTCGCCATCGAACGGATAAAAACATTTTTGTCCAAACCGAGCGTCTGCATTCGGATGCGGTCGCCGAGAATCGCGCCGCCCGAAAACGGACTTGACGGATCAACACAAACGATGCCGATTTTCTCGCCTTGATTGCGGTAGAACATCGCCAATTTATCAACGAGCGAAGATTTCCCCGCTCCCGGCGCACCCGTGATGCCGATAATTAAAGCATTTCCCGTTTTCGGAAAAACAGCCTTCATAATTTCGGCGGCGGAACTCGTCCCGTTCTCGACTTTCGTAATCGCCCGCGCCACCGCCCGCAGGTCGCCGATAAAAAGTTTTTCTAAAATTTCAGAGTTTTGCATTGGCTGATTATCGTCCGACTCGCCGAACCTGATTTTTATAGAGTGTAATATTAATTCAAAAATGCAGATTTCGCCGTAAACAGGGATTTTCTCATTTTTCAACCGATTTGCAAAGGTTAAAGCCGAATTCGCGCAAACAATAAGCGATTATCGCTCCGCTCCACACGGGCGACAACATCTCCTGCGGCGGTAGAATATCACGGGAACAAAGACGGATACTCAAAAAGAATCATTCAATTTGTGAGCAAGCAAAATAAATTTTCGTTGTTTGTATAGTTTTCTGAAAATTTTCTTTCAATGGGTGTTCTATCTTGCGCCGTGCTTTTCGTTGCACAGATATTTTGTCAACGCTTTGCCAAATGCCAAAACTTAGTTACTATTTACATTTGAAGTTATACAATTAGTAAAAAATAAAATTGCACATCGGAGAAATCGTTTTTACTTTGAAAATTCGTCTGCTTCAGTAAAAACCAAATTTAGAAAAGAAATTATGAAATTGACAAAATTTTTTGTGTTTGTAGCTGTACTAGCCGTTTTTTCGGCTTGCCAAAAAGAACCGACCCAAGTGAATCCCGGCGGTTATACCGGTGAAAATAAAGACATTAGCAACACTGTTAATCATAAAACGGAAGGCGAGGGCGAAAAGAAAGCGACGGGTGAAGGAGTGTCAGAAGCTCCGCGACCGCAAAATATAGTGGATATGATGGCGGCACGCGGCAATCAGGATAAAGCATTCCCGGTTTTAAAATTTATTGAACCGACCGTCGGCGCGACCGTCGGCAGTTCGACCGTTAAAGTCAAGCTCAACCTCGGCGGCGAATTGATGGGTTATAAACCGATGAAAGACCCGCAGACCGGAATGGGAAATCATATCCACGTCATCTTAGACAATCAGCCGTATGAAGCATATTACAATCTCGATCAGGAGTTTGAGCTGAAAAATGTGGCGGATGGCGAACATACGCTGCGCGTTTTCCCGTCGCGTCCGTGGCACGAAAGCTACAAAAACGCCGGTGCGTTTCAAATGGTCAAATTTACGGTTAAAAACGGCGGCGCGGATACCACCAAACCGGCGACAACCAACACCAATCAAATGATGTCGAACGCCAACACTTCAACTCCGCCCGAAGCCAAAGAGATGAAAGAAAGCACGGCGGGCGCAGTTGACGCGGGTAAACCGCTGCTGACTTACAGCCGTCCGAAAGGTGAATATAAGGGTGCGGATGCCGAGGCGATTATGATTGATTTCTGGCTTTCAAACGCAAAATTGGTCGGCGACGGCGGCGAATACCGCGTAAAATATTCAGTTGACGGCGGTGAACCGAAATACATTGATAAGTGGTCGCCGATTTGGTTAGCTGGTTTAGCTGACGGAAAACACACCGTCAAAGCCGAACTCGTTGACAAGTCGGACAATTTAGTTGAAAACGGCGGCTACAATGCGACGATGCGGGAGATTACCGTCGCTAAATAAAAGGTGTAAATCTGCGCGTAAGCAAGGATGCAGACGAATTTATGGCTTTGATTTGTTTCTCAATCAAATTTACGCTATATTTTTAACTTCCGCCGCCTTCGTGCGGAGAGATCGCATAATGGTATTGCAGTAGTCTTGAAAACTACCGGGCGTAAGCCTATGCAGGTTCGACTCCTGTTCTCTCCGCCATCTTAATTTTAGAGTTTAAATTTGCGATTTTGGATTTGTTTCCAAAATCGCATTTTGCTTTTGCCGAATAAAAATTGATCTTTCGTAAACTTTTTGTTGATTTTCACGTCTATTCTGTTATAACCTTAAAAGAAAACTGAATGAGGATTCATTCATAATCTTTTTGGGCGGCGGATTTCCGATACAAATCATTTCTTCTATCCAAAAACCAAAATCCAAGTTTTGAAATCAATATGCCCCGTGTAGTTCGTTTAAATGGTCAAGGTCGCGCCGTCGTGGTTGATAAACGCGAGGCGATTGTGCGTGCGGCGATCAAAGTTTTCGCGCAGAACGGTTATTTTAATTCAAAAGTCGCCGATATTGCGGGCGCGGCGGGAATTGCCGACGGCACGGTTTATCTTTATTTCAAGAGCAAAGAGGAGATTCTGCATTCGATTTTTGACCGGACGATGGAAAATTTTATCAGCGAAGGGAAGCGCGAGATTGCCGAAATAGAGACGCCTGATGGACGGTTGCAGCGGATTGCCGAACTGCATTTGGAAAAACTCGGTGCCGACCGCGATCTGGCGATTGTTTTTCAAATCGAACTGCGCGGTTCGACCAAGTTTATGGAGGAATTTTCTGCCGCCGGTTTTGCCGATTATCTGAAAATTATTCAGCAAACGATTGAAGAAGGACAAAAATCAGGAGTTTTCCGCAGCGATATAAAGTCGGTGATCGGCGCAAAAATCCTTTACGGCGCACTCGACGAGATGGTCACGAACTGGATTTTGTCAAAAAAATCATACGCCTTGAAACCGATGGCTGACGAAGTTTTGAAGGTATTTTTCGGCGGCGTGATGAATTAACCTCAGATTCCAGATTCCAAATTGGAGTAAAAATCTGGAATCTGAAATTTGATCTCTGGAATTTGAGAACCGATGCAAAGCGAAACCAAAAACTTTACCAAGCAGGTCGTCAAACATCTTTCGTTGTCTGCCGATGAGCCGAAAACACTGGCTGAACTTTTTGCTGGGGCGGCGGAAAAACATAATCGCGCCGATGCTTTGAATTTCAAAAGCGAGGGTGAATGGCGGGGTATTTCATCCGGGGAAATGATTGCGCGCGGCGAGAATATCGCGCTCGGGCTGTACGCGCTCGGATTGCGAAAAGGCGAAAAAGTCGCTCTTTTAGCACCGAATTCGCCCGAATGGACGTTGACCGATGTCGGTTGTCAATTTGCCGGTTTTGTTGATGTGCCGGTTTACACGACGCTTGCGCCGGAAGCGGTCGAATACATCATTAATGATTCCGGGGCGCGAATTTTCTTTCTGCAGAATAAAGAAAGTTTGGAGCGCATTAAAGAAAATCTCGATAATTGTCCGACGCTGAAAAATATTATTTTGTTCGATGCGGCGGGGGGGGCAGATGAAAACACGCTGTCGCTGGCGGAATTGGAAAATGAAGGTGCGAAACTCAAGGCAGAAGACCCGGAACTAATTAAGAATTTATCAAAAGCAGTCGAACCGCACGATGTGGCGACACTGATTTACACCTCCGGAACGACGGGCGAACCGAAAGGCGTGATGCTGACGCACATCAATTTGATCTCAAACGTTATCAGTGCCGGCGTAGAATACAGTTTTTCGTCTAAGGATAGAGCGCTTTCGGTGTTGCCGCTGTCGCACGTTTTCGAGCGTTCGGGAATGTACGTTTACATTTTGAACGGGATGGCTGTTTATTACGCCGAATCAATTGACAAAGCGGCGGATAATCTGCGCGAAGTCGCCCCGACGATTTTTGTCGGCGTACCGCGAATTTTCGAGAAAGTTTACGCCAAAGCGAAAGTTAAAGCCGCGCAGGAGAGCCGCACCAAAGAAATGGTTTTCGACTGGGCGATTGAAGTCGGCAAAGAATACGCGCTGCTCACCGAAAAGAGACGGGTTGTGCCGCGTCTGCTCGCCGTTAAACACAGCATTGCCGACCGGATCGTATTCTCAAAACTGCGCGAATTTTTCGGCGGAAAACTGCGTTTTTGCATTGCCGGCGGCGCGGCACTGTCCGACGAAATTTATTTGATTTTTACGGGTGCAGGCATTTCGATTATGCAGGGCTACGGGTTGACCGAAACTTCGCCGGTGGTCACGTCGAATACACCGATGGGAATGCGTTTGGGAACGGTTGGAAAACCGATTCGCAACGTCGAAATTAGGCTTGCCGAGGACGGCGAAATTGAGGTTTCGGGCGCGAACGTGATGCTCGGCTACTACAACAAACCGGAAGCGACGCGCGAAGTTTTTACCTTCGACGGCTGGTTTAAAACCGGCGACATCGGGACGATTGACAGCGACGGTTTTTTGAAAATAACCGACCGCAAAAAAGAACTTTTCAAAACTTCGGGCGGCAAGTATATCGCTCCCGCACCGATTGAACAGATGATTTTAGGTTCACGTTTTGTCAGTCAGGTCGTGTTGGTCGGCAATTCGCGGGAATTTCCCGCTGCGCTGATCGTGCCTAATTTCGAACAGCTTGAAAGCTACGCCAAACACAAAAATTTCGCCATCGAAACACCCGCCGAATTTTGCAGTGACGCACGCATCATCAATCTGATTGAAAGACAAATTGACGAATTGACCAAAAAACTCTCCCGCTACGAAAAAGTTAAAAAATTCGCATTGCTCGAAAATGAATTGACGGTCGAAGGCGGGGAATTAACGCCGACGCTAAAAATCAAACGCCGCGTCGTCAGCGATAAATATCGCCCGGTAATCGAAAAAATTTACAGCGATGCGGAGCGGGGATGAAGGCAAAAGTAAAAAGTAAAAAAGCAAAATGGTGAGTTGGGAAAATAACATTACTTAACTCACCATTTTGCTTTTTTACTTACCGGCGTAGTAAATAATTGCTTGTTAATTGTGCCTGGTTTGTAAAAATTTGGAATTTGGAATTTGGAATCCATAATTAAGCCGCTTTATCAATGCCGTAGCGGGCAATTTTCATATACAAACCGCGGCGGGTTACGCCGAGTTCGCTGGAGGCGCGGGAGATATTCCATTCGTGGCGCGTCAACGCTTCTTTGATAAGTTGGGTTTCGAGTTCGCTCACCGCTTCTTCCAGTGTGCCGACGTGCGAACCGGCACTGAAGGTTGAAAACGTGTTGTTGTAAGAAGCAATCGGCTGGACGTTTCCGGTTAAATTTTGCTGACCCAGTGCTTTGACATCGCGGACGAGTTCGGGCGAAAGATGGGCGGGCGTAATTTTTTCGCCGTCTTCGGCGCGGGCGACAATCCGCTGAACTTCATTGCAAAGCTGGCGCACATTACCATCCCAATTGCCGACCATCATCAAATCAATAGTCTGCGGCGTGATCGTCAGATCGCGTTTGCCGAACCGCGATGAATAATGGTTGAGGTAATAACTGATGATTGGCGGAATTTCCGAGCGACGTTCACGCAGCGGCGGAACGCGCAGGCGGATGACGTTTAGCCGATAATATAAATCTTCGCGGAAGCTGCCGTCGGCGACCTTTTCTTCGAGCGGCATATTGGTCGCGGCGATGACGCGCACGTCAACATTGATCGGTTTGCGCTCGCCAATCGGCTGAACTTCGCCCTCCTGCAAAAAACGTAATAATTTCGGCTGCACGTCGAGCGGCAAATCGCCGACTTCATCGAGAAAGAGTGTGCCGCCGTCCGCCGCTCGAATCATTCCGGGCGAGTCCGTCACCGCACCCGTAAATGCGCCCTTGCGATAGCCGAACAGATGCCCTTCGGCTAATTCCTTCGGAACGGCGGTGCAGTTAAACGGGATAAAAATCTTGTCTTTGCGGCTCGAAACCGTATGAATCGCCCGCGAAACGAGTTCTTTACCCGTTCCCGATTCGCCCGTTACCAAAACCGTTACGTCCGACGAACGAATTTTGTAAACCTCTTCGACGAGGGAAGTCATCGCCGGGGAAGAGTGAATAAATCCGGGCATCAGACTGTTGGAAGTATATGGACTTACTTCCTGTTCGTCGTGTTGATATTTGTCTTTATCGCGCAGGGCGCAAACGTCCATTCCGAGTTCGACGACGCGCAGTAAAGGCTGAAGCGAACTGCCGTTTTCCAAAATCGCTTCCGAACGCGGCGCAACCAGTAGGAACGCGGGTTTTGAACTCGGTGCGCGAAGCTGAAACACTTGCACGTTTTTAGCTTTGCAGAACTTATCGAGTTCATTTTTAAGATGCGCCTCCTGAATTTTGGCGACCATCTGCATACTTTCGTTCGGGGCGTAGCCGTGCGTGATAAACGGGTGGAATCTTTTTTCTTCGTCTATTTCGGCGATAATAATTTTTTGCGCCCGACTTTCCTGCTGCAAAATGGCGACGAGTTCGCGGAAAATCAATTCACGCGAAGCGGTTGCTTCCGCCAGCCGGAGCATCAAAAGCTGCGAACTAACGGTGGTCACACTTTTGTCGCCGCTGTCGGAGAGTATGGTTTTTTCAGCCTTTTTGAGTTTTTCAATTTTTGCTTCGATGTCTTTGCAAATCGGCTCAATACCGAGTTTACGATAGATTTCACCGGCGGAAATCAAGTGTTTGATAGCTTTTTGCGGCTGTGTGGCGGAAAGCGTCGCGCCGATTAAATAATGCAGCAGGGCTTTGTGATACAGGTCTTCCGCCGTTTCAAAAATTGTCAGTCCGCGCCGGAAATGGTGAACTGCCAATTCTTCGTCGCCTGCTTTCAAAGAGATCAACCCGCGAATTCTCTGAATGTTTCCAAGCACCAAGTAATCTGTTTTCGGATTGGTTTCTTCGATTTTCTGCAGCTTGTCTTCACAACTTTCAAAATTGCCTTTTTGCAGATCAACTTCCGCCAGAACTAAAACCGCCGTGTTGATCGTTTGTTTTTCGCCGATGCGATTGGCGAGATTAAATGCTTCATCGGCGGCGGCGGCGGCTTGTTCGTGTTTTTCCTGTGACAGCAGACATCGCGCCAAGTTGTGCAGCGCGTGGGCGGTGTACCAATCATTTTTGACCTCTTTAGCAAAACTGACGCTTTGTTCGAGCAGTTCTTCGGCTTCGTCGAGTTCACCACGCATCAGTTTCAATTCGCCAATCGAATCCAAAATTCCGGCGACGTGCGAATAGTTGGCTTCACGGGCGATCTCCAAAGCGCGTTTCATCATCGCTTCGGCACGTTTCCAGTCGCCCGTCTGCATCAAATTCATTCCGAGGTTATTGTAAGCAATAACGGAATTGAGTTTGTGTTCGGTCTGATCGAAAAATTTAATTGACTTTTCAAGACAGGCAATGCCCTCCTGCGCCCGCCGCAGCAGACAATACGACCCAGACATATCAGAGTAAATTTTGCCGAGCAAATACGGTGCGGAGCGTTCGCCGATGATCTTTATGCCGAGTTGAAAATATTCGATTGATTTTTCGTTATTGCCCTCTTGATAATAAGTGATGGCGATAGCCTGATAACTCTCCGCCATACCGTACCAGTTGCCCTGTTCGCGGAAAGAATTCAGTGCCTTTTCCGCGTAATCGCGGGAGATGATCAGCTCATTGAGTTTGCGGTAAACCCGCGACAGCGCAACATATATTCCGCCGTAAAATTGTTTGAGATGTTCGGCTTCGGCTTCTCCGAGCGCGTAGTTGAGCAGAGCGACCGCTTTCGGGTGTTCGTTCGTATTATTGAGCGAAATCGCTAACTGCGTGATGACCAAAAGACGATGTTCCAGATCGAGTTCGTCGAGCGACTCCTCATCGTCATATTTTTCGATGATCTTCAAACTTTCCTGATAATTGCCCTGAGTCTCCAGTGCAAATGAAAGCAGCTGATGAAGTTTTGCCTGATTGTCGGGCGTGTGTGAATAGTTATCGAGCGTGTTGGAAAGCAACTTTTCCGCCGCACTGGACAAACCTTCGGTTAGTTTCTTCCGAACTTCGTGCAGAATTTTTTCCAAATAGTCTTCGGAAATTTGAATCAAACGGCGCGAACGCACGCCCGGTTTGGCTTCAATTAGAGAAGCATTCTCCAAGGTTCGGTAGAGCTTAGTCGAAAAGGAATCTTTTTTCATCACATTGGTTAAAAAAAGAATACTGTTAATGGAAACTTTTTTTCAGCAATAACTTACCAAAATTTTAAGAAGGGGATGTTTAACAATTAAACTTTTGAGGTTTAAATTTAACAAAAAAATCGTTCTAAGTCTAATTTTTATGTAATGTATCCGACAAACTGGACGCGCAGCCGAAAACTGTGACATTCTTTAATCGAAAAAAGGGTTGAGGTACAACATTGAAAGCAGAAGAGAAAAGATTGGAAGAAGCGCGAAAACGTGAAAAGGATTGGAAACTCTGGGGCTGCTATGTCAGCGAACGCGCTTGGGGAACGGTGCGCGAAGATTACAGCGCGGACGGTTCGGCGTGGAATTATTTTCCATTTGAACAGGCGCGTTCAAAAGCGTTTCGCTGGAACGAAGACGGCATCGGCGGAATCTGCGACCGTAAACAGCGGATATGTTTTGCCGTTTCGCTGTGGAACGGCAAGGATAATTTTTTAAAGGAAAGACTTTTCGGACTCGGCGGCAATGAGGGAAATCACGGTGAAGACGTTAAGGAATATTATTTTTATCTCGATAATACGCCGACGCATTCCTATATGAAGTTTCTTTACAAATATCCGCAAGCCGAATTTCCTTACGATGAACTGCACGAAGAAAACGCCAAGCGCGATAAAAACGATGCCGAATATGAACTGCTTGACACGGGGATTTTTGATGAAAATAAATATTTCGATGTTTTGATCGAATATGCAAAGGCGGACTTTGACGATATTTGCATAAAAATCACGGCGACCAATCGCGGCGAAAAATCCGCGCCGCTGCATATCTTGCCGACAATCTGGTTTCGCAACCGCTGGTCTTGGTATGAAAAAGCCAATAAACCGCAGATGAAAAAAGTGGAAATCACGGGGAAAAATCTTTCGGCAGTTGAACTTAGCGAAGAAAAAAACGGCGATTATATGTTTTACTGCGAAGGTTCGTCGCGGATGCTTTTTACCGAAAACGACACGAATTTTCAAAAGATTTACAACGGCGAAAATAAATCGAAATACGTTAAAGACGGCATCAACGATTTCGTCGTCGAAAATAAACAGGACGCGATCAACCCGGATCAGATCGGAACAAAAGCCGCCGCGCACTACGATTTTGAAATTTCGGCGCATTCTTCGGAAACGATTTATCTGCGATTATTTGGTCAGTCGTCCGGCGGCAGTCGTCATCCGTTTGAAAGGCACGACGAATTTGTCGAAGATTGCGAAAACATTTTTGTTCAAAGAATCAAGGAAGCCGATGAATTTTATGGCGGCGTTATTCCCGAAAATCTGAACGACGACGCGAAAAATGTGATGCGCCAATCGCTTGCCGGAATGCTCTGGTCAAAGCAGTTTTATCATTACATCGTCAAAAATTGGCTCGAAGGCGATCCGGCATTTCCGCCGCCGCCGAAGGAACGCTTGACCGGGCGCAACAGCGAATGGACGCATCTTTATAACGACGATGTGATTTCGATGCCCGATAAATGGGAATATCCGTGGTATGCCGCGTGGGATTTAGCGTTTCATTGTATTTCATTAGCTTTGGTTGATTCCGAATTTGCAAAAAAACAGCTCGTTCTGCTGCTTCGTGAATGGTATATGCACCCGAACGGACAAATTCCGGCTTACGAATGGGCATTTTCGGATGTCAATCCGCCGGTTCACGCGTGGGCTGCGCTTCGTATTTATCAAATCGAAGCGAAACGGCGCGGCGTTGCCGACCGCGAATTTCTCGAAAAAATCTTTCACAAACTGCTTTTAAATTTCACTTGGTGGGTAAATCGAAAGGACGAAGAAGGCAATAATGTTTTTGAAGGCGGATTTCTCGGTTTGGACAACATCGGCGTTTTCGACCGCAATATGAAACTGCCGCTCGGCGGACACCTCGAACAATCGGACGGCACGAGCTGGATGGCGATGTTTTGTTTGAATATGCTGGCAATCGCGCTCGAACTCGCAAAAACAGACAATGTTTATGAAGACGTGGCAAGCAAGTTTTTCGAGCATTTCGTCTACATCTCCGACGCGATGAACAATGTCGGCAACGAAAATACCGAACTTTGGAGTGAACGTGACGGTTTTTATTACGACGTTCTACATTTGCCGGATAGAAGAAATATCCCGATCCGGCTGCGCTCGATGGTCGGTTTGATTCCGCTTTTCGCAGTTGAAACGCTCGAAGAAAAATCGCTCGAAACGCTGCCGGAATTCAAAAAACGCACTGACTGGTTTATCAAAAACCGTCCCGATTTGATTGACGACATCGCGTGTCTACAAGCGACGGGCGAACACGGCAGAAGACTTCTGGCATTGGTCAGTCCGGAACGTCTGCGCCGCATTCTCCGCACGATGCTGGCGGAAACCGAATTTTTATCGGACTACGGCATCCGCGCGATGTCGCGCCACTACAAATCAAATCCTTATATGATAGATTTGGACGGCAAAAAGCACGCTGTCGAATACGAACCCGGCGAATCGCGTTCGGGACTTTTCGGCGGAAATTCAAATTGGCGCGGTCCGATTTGGTTTCCCGTCAATTTTCTGCTGATCGAGTCCTTGCAAAAATTCGATTTTTATCTGGGCGAAGATTTCAAAGTCGAATTTCCGACCGGCTCGGAAAAATGGATGACGCTGTGGGAAGTTTCGCAGGAATTACAGAAACGTCTGTCGAATATTTTCCTAAAAGACAAAAGCGGCAGCCGCGCCGTTTACGGCAATTCGGAAAAGTTTCAAACCGACGAACACTGGCGCGACCACATTCTTTTCTACGAATATTTTCACGCCGACAAAGGTTGCGGCTTAGGAGCGAGTCACCAAACCGGATGGACCGGATTAATCGCCAAAATGCTTCAGCAAACCGGCGAATACGAAGGCGGAAAAGGCGGGGAATATACCGAAACCGCCAAAATGAAATCAACCGTAGATGCGGAAGAAGCCGAATAAATGACCGACGAATTCAAACCCGAAACAACCGGACATTTTCGCCTCTTCGCTTTTGATAATTGGCGCGATTATCTGCCGTGGCTTCTGACATTTTTAATCATTATCGCCGCTTTAATCCAGCTTCATTTTCAAGGCAGAATTCTCTGGTGCAAATGGGATTCGCCGCTTATCATCTGGTCGAGCGACGCTTGGGGCAAACACAATTCACAGCATTTTTTCGACCCGTATACTTTCACGCACGTCCTTCACGGCTTTCTTTATTTCTGGTTTCTCAAACTGATCTTCGGCAAACGCCTCTCGCTCAAATGGCTAATGTTCATCGCCGTCGCCGCCGAAAGCGCGTGGGAAATTTTAGAAAACACCAACACCGTCATCGAACGCTATCGCACGGCAACGCTCGCGCTCGACTATTACGGCGATTCGGTTCTCAACTCCTTCGGCGACATTTTAAGCTGCGCCTTCGGTTTCATCATCGCCCGCAAACTCGGTTTTCTTTATTCACTCGGCTTATTTGTCTTGATCGAAATCATCTTGATTCTCTGGATTCACGACAGTCTTGTAATCAACATCATCCAACTCATTCACCCGTTCGACGCGATCAAAACGTGGCAGTCGGGCGGTTAATTTCCAATTATTTGCTGACCGGTCAAAAAGTTTGATTGAACATCATCGCATTAAAAAACGGGCGCGTCATCGAACGGAAAATGCCGCGAAAGAACGGTTCCTCAGCGAATAAAATAACGTGACCGCTGCCGGTCGGCTCGTCAATCAAATACGCCGTTCCTTTGAGCAGTCGTTCGGTGTTGCCTTCCCAAACGAAGCCGGAAATTGTCAGCGGTGTTTTCGGCTTCGGCTCGAATAGAATGGCGTTAGTGCCGTCTTTGGAAAGACGGAAAAAGTAGCCGGATGACAACAGAACGGGCAGGTTTTCATCTTCCAAACCGTAAGTTAAATAAGTGGTGCGGTCCACAACGGCTCGCATTATCGCGCCCGGAATTCCTTCGGGAACTTTCCCGGCGTTTGCCGAGGGCGAGGCAATCGGCGGCAGAACGGGCGGCGCACCATCGGATTTGTCCGATTTCAATTCGACCGACGGATTCGGATTCGGTTCAACCGCCATCCGTTTGTTTTTCACTTTTCCCGGTGTCGGCGAAGGTGTCGGGCGCGTTTCGGCTTCTTTGCGCGAATCGGGCGTTTCATCCTGGACCGGTTTGTTTTTCTCCTCATCATCGTCACTTCCGACGAGTTTTGCCGACGTAAAACCGACATCTTTGAGCGCGGCGAAAACCGACGCGCCCCTAACGGTGATCAAAGTTCCGCCCTTTGAAACCCACTCTTTCAATGCGGAAACGCCGCCGCTGCCCAAAGTGCTGAAATAGCGACTTGCTGAACCGTCCGGCATAATCAAAACATTATATTTCGCCAGTGCGCCGCTTTTGATATTGCTGATGGTCAACGGCGTAAAAGCGATGCCGTAACGGTCAAGAGTCCACCAGATCGAGCCGTAACTCGTTTGGCTGACAGCTTCGTCAGCGACCATCGCAATTCGCGGATTTTGCATCGAAACGACGTTTTCCGCCCCGACACCCGTATCGCCTTCCTCGTAATAACCGGTGTTGACGGCGACGGCGTTGACACCCAATTCACGCGCCAGCCGCGCCACCGCTTCGTGAACTGCTTCGGAATTGCGCGTCACGCGCACGACGAAAGTTCCGCGCGGATAAGTTTTCCCGCCCGCATTTAATGTTTTCGATGCCGCCGCAATGCGAAAACCTTCTTTCATCAACCGCAGAGCAAACGCGCCCGCGCCGTCGCTTTGATACGGAATAATGTAGGCGATTTGAGCGCGTCCCGTTACCGAACCGCGTTTCACCTGATCGAGATATTCCTGCGTCAGTGCCGTGCCGCCGAAACTGCCCGCGTCTTCCGTCCAAAAAGCGTCAACGCCGAACGCCAGCGGCAAATTCCAGGCGGTGATGTCGTAAAAACCGTAGTCTTCTTTTTGCGCCGTCGAACCGCGCAGTTCGTTGCGCTTGAATCTGCCCATATTGTCTTTGACAAAAGCGGCATCCTGCGGCGTATCCTGTTCGAGCAGTGCTTTGATAATTTTTTTCTGCGGCTGATTCAAATCAATGATATACGCCCCGGCGGGAAAGTTTTGCGAGACTTTCGGCGCGTCTTTCTGGGCGTAGCTGTGTGCGTCGGCGGAATTAAATGCGGAATTCGCCACTTTGATTTCAATCCGCGCTAACTGTAAAACTTCCATCATCTCCGCTGTTTTCGCCGGATCTTTTCCCGGCAGAATCACGACGCGCTTTAATTTTTCGCCGCGCAGTTCCTCGATTGCAACGCGCCGGAAATCGTAATAATCCTGAAGCCGAGCCGCCCGGTTTTTCGCCAGGGTCTCCAGCGTCGTCAGCGAAGCGACAAAGTGTTTGGCAATCGCCGAACGCAGCGTGGCAATCGTGCCGTCGTCGCGTGTCCAGCGCAGTCCTTTGAAGCCGCCGCCGTCGGTTTCGTAAGTCATCCCGATTGCACCGTTGAGCGACGGAAACGAATCCCAGTAACCGGGATAAAAAAGATCGAAAATATCGCGGACGTAGAAATCCCATTTGTTCGCGTCAAAACTCTTTGCATTAGCGCGTCCGAAAGTCGCCAGCCAGTTATTTGTAACGGGCTGCGGCAGATTCGGGTTGATCGGCAACGCGGCGGGAGGGAAAAAGAATTGCGAAGGCTGTCCGTGATGGTCAACCAAAAGCTGCGGATTCCACTCGAAAAACGCCCGCTGCATATTTTGCGTTTCCTTCTGTGTCGCGGCGATATTGTCGCGGTTCAAATCAAACCGGTAATGGCTCAAACGCCCGTAAACGCTCCACGGTTCGCGGTGTTCGAGCGCATTATTGTCGGCATTTCCGGTCGCCACCGAGTTATACCAAGTTGCAAACCGTTCGTGTCCGTCGGGATTTTCGCCTGTTAAAATCAGCGTCACCGTATTATTTAAAATCTCCAGCGTCTGCGCTTCGTTCGATGCAGCAAGCTGGTAAATAACCTGCATCATCGTTTCAAACGAAGCCGATTCGTTGCCGTGAATCGTGTAAGCCATCCACGCGACGGTCGGGTTATTTTGGATAATTTGATTGGCAGCAGTGGGCGAAGTAACCCGCGAATCGGTCAAACGCGCATTATCGGCTTTTATTTGGTCAATTCGCGCCATATTGTTCGGCGCGGAAACCGCCACGATATGCTGCATCCGGTGTTCGTTGGTTTCGCCGATGTCGTAAATTTTCACGCGGTCGGGTGCGGCTTTGGCAATCGCGTTAATGACCGCTTCCATCTGCGCGTAGGTCGTGTGAAAATCGCCGACATCATAGCGCAAAATGCTTTGCGGGCGCGGAACTTCCGCCCGGTAATCGCCGCGCGTGTAGAAATCGAACTTTTCTTCGGTTTGTGAAAAAGCGAACTGTGAAAAAACGACACAAACAAATGCGAAAAACAAAAAAGATTTTAGCTTCATTGATAAAATTACGGAACTTTTTGAATTGAAATACGTCGAACTTGGCTAGATATTAAACTCAAATCGGTTAAACTCAAAATATAATGAGAAGTTTTCAGGAAAAAATATGTCCGCAGTGCGGTTTGCCGAAATTAAAAGCGTGGAAGGATTTGACCAAAGAGGAAAAATTTCTGGTCGAGCGGTTGCCGCTGAACACGAAATTCACAAAAGAGGAACGAAAACACCACATTTTTTGTGTGAATTGTTGGAATGAAATATATGAAAAAGAAAGCGGCGAGTGTTGAAAATTTCGCCGCTCCACGATTAAAGATTAACGATCAAAATTACGGCAGAGCCGCCAGCGTATCCGACAATTTTTCAATGACGAGCAGCAGCGTTTTGCCCGCTTCGTTCAACTGTCCGGCGGTCGCCTGATCTTCCGCCGTGCCGGACATATCGGAAATTCCCTGTATCTGAATGAGATAATTTTTGAGCGCGGGATTGGTGCGAAATTCGATTTCCAACGCGACGAGTCCGGCGCGGAGATTTCTGATGCTTTGAATCACATCCTGCTTAAATTGCGCGTTTTTGCTCGTTACATCGCGTGAAAGTCTGCCCGTTTTTGCCGATTTATCTATGTCTTCGATACCTTTGGCGATGCCGCCCAGCACATAAATAAACTTTGAGACGTTTTTTATCTGGGTCGAAACTTTTTCCGCCCCGTTTCTGATTGCGGCATTCGCCGGCGGTGTTTTGGTCGCGGCGGATTTCGTGGATTTGCTTCTGGTTCGACGTTTTTGCGCGTCAGCGGTAAACACAAAACACAACAGACATAATGCGGAAACGGCGAATTTCGTTAAACTTTTGTTCATTTTCATATTTGTAATTTTGCTCGTTAGTAAATTTGCCCGGAAAATTCTATCATTAAATTACAGATGCGGAAAAGACATTTACAAGTTCGCCGTCTCGGTCGGATTGATTACGATGAAGGTTTGCGGCTGCAGAAAGAAATCGAGCAAAATGTGATCGAAAAACGCGAAGCCGATTATCTGTTACTGCTCGAACATCCGCACACTTTTACCATCGGGCGGCGGGCGAAAGAAAGCGGTGTTTTGGCGACGGCGGAAACACTGGAAAAGCTCGGCGTGGCAGTTTACGAAACGAATCGCGGCGGCAAAGTAACGTATCACGGCATTGGGCAAGTCATCGGTTATCCGATTATTAATCTTTCGCCGGAGCGCGAAGACGTTCACAAATACGTCCGCGATTTGGAAGAAATTTTGATTCGGACGATGCGTGATTTTGAAATTGAAGCCTTTAGAATCAAAGGTTTAACGGGCGTTCACACCAAAGAGGGAAAAGTGGCGGCAATCGGTATACATCTCAAACGGTGGGTGACGACGCACGGTTTCGCGCTCAACGTCAATACCGATCTAAGTTTTTTCGATCAAATAATCGCCTGCGAGGGCGAGCCGGTCGCTTCGATGGACAGACTTTTGGGGCGCGAACTGACACTGGCGGAAGTCGAAGATAGAATCATCGAAAATTTCGCGGATGTCTTCGACATTTTCATCGAAACAGCGGAGTCTAACTCTGTTATCAACAACAAAATCAAGGGAAGATCAACAGTTTTTAATCAATGAAAATAATCATTATCGGCAGCGGGTTCGGCGGGCTTTCGGCGGCGATTCGCCTTCAGGCAAGCGGACACGAAGTAACAATTGTCGAAAAACGCGACAAACTTGGCGGACGCGCCTACGTTTACGAACAGGACGGTTTTGTCTTCGACGGCGGACCGACGATCATCACCGCGCCGTGGCTGATTGACGAAATGTTTGAAGCGGCGGGCAAAAAAACGGCTGATTACGTCAAACTCGTCAAACTCGACCCGTTTTACAACATCAGATTCCCGGACGGCACGGTTTTTCACTACAACGACGACCGCGAAACTTTATTAAACGAAATCGCCAAAATTAACCCGGCGGATGTCGAAGGTTACAAGCGATTTTCCAAAGATTTAGGCGAAATTTACCGCGTCGGTTTTGAACTGATTGACCAGCCGTTTACCAAAGTTTGGGATATGGTCAAAGTTGTCCCCGAAATGATCAAGTTGCGTTCGGATCGTTCGGTTTACAAATTTGCTTCCAAGTATTTTAAAGATGAACGGTTGCGCGAAGCGTTCAGTTTTCACCCGCTTTTAATCGGCGGCAACCCGTTCACAGCGACTTCGATCTATTCGATGATTCACGAATTGGAACAAAAATTCGGTGTGTGGTTTGCGATGGGCGGCACGGGCGCACTGGTGCGCGCGCTCGGTAATTTATTTTTAGACATCGGCGGCGAAGTTTTCTTAAACGCGGAAGTCGAAGAGATTATGGTTAACGAACAAAGCGGCGGCGCATCCGGTGTGCGAATGAAAAGCGGCGAACTTCTGCCGTCTGATGCGGTTGTTTCAAATGCCGATGTCGGTTTTACTTATCTGAATCTGGTTCCGTCAAAATTCCGCAAAAAATACACCGACAAAAAAGTAAAATCGCTGACTTATTCGATGTCGCTGTTCGTCATTTATTTCGGGACGGACAAAAAATACGAGAATATGGCGCATCACGAAATCATTTTGGGCAAGCGATATAAACCGCTGCTCGACGAGATTTTCGTGGACAAAACTCTTGCCGAAGATTTTTCGCTGTATCTGCACCGCCCGACCGCGACCGATCAGAGTCTTGCGCCCGACGGCTGTGATTCGTGGTATGTTCTCTCGCCCGTACCGCATCTCGAAGCCGATGTTGATTGGACAAAACAGGCAAAACCCTACCGCGATTCGATCATCAAATATTTGGAAGAAAATTATATGCCCGAACTTTCCAAACATATCGTTTCCGAGCATTATATTGATCCGCTGCATTTCCAAGACACGCTCAACAGCTATCTCGGCAACGCTTTCGGCGTTGAACCGACACTTTTCCAATCGGCGTGGCTGCGTCCGCATAATTTGAGCGAAGATATTCCGAATTTGTATTTCGTCGGCGCGGGAACGCATCCCGGCGCGGGTCTTCCGGGCGTGATGTCGTCAGGGAAAATTGTGGCAAAAATGATCGGCGAAATTTAGTTTTAGTTAAGGATTTCTTTTGTCCACGTATAGCACGAATTAACATAAATAAATTTTTAAACAATTCGTGAAGATTCGTGCTATTCGTGGACCATAATCCCTAAATCGTTTTCCTGCATCACAAAAACACACCTCCAAATAAATCTGTATCAACTTGACATAAGTGTCATTTGCTTTCAAATTTAATCTTGATAGTTAAATGACTTATGAAAATGGAAATTGAAACTTCGCCGACGCTTTCGCTTGAACGCAAAATCAAAATGCACGAGGCGCGGGAAGCGATTATTGACCGGTTGGCGCGTGACTTACCGACGAATATTGATCTTGAACGGTTTTTGCGCGTCGTCGTCTCCGAACTCGGACGGATGATGCAGGCTGACCGCTGTGATCTTTTGCAATTAACGAACGACAGCGAACTGCGGATTAATCACGAATGGCGCGTTTCGGAAGACGTGCCTTCGTCGGAAGGGACGACGATTCCGATTGATGCGGAAAAGCTCGGCGAATACTTCGATATTTCCAAGCCGATTCGCATTAACGACACCTCGAAATCGAAGGACGCGACGCTTCGATTTTTCACCAAAGCACTGGAAACACGCTCGCTGCTGATCGTGCCGATTATTTTGAGCGGTAATGTTCTCGGTCTGTTGGGTCTTCACGACACACATTCGCCGCGTGAATGGCTCGACGAAGAAGTCGCTTTTCTCGAATCCATCGCGCAGCAGCTCGCTATCGGTTATCAATATACGAGTTTATACGTCGCGCAGGAACAGGAAACAAAGCGGACAAACGCACTGCTGGAAATCGCCAACACGCTCAATTCGCATTCGGAATTCAACATCGTTTCGTCGAAAGTTTTGGAACGCGCCATCGGACTCGTCGGCGCGGATTACGGCGCACTCGGCGTGCTTGACCAGACGGGCAAAAAGATTTCGCTGGTGGCGTTTAAATCTGCTCCCGATGTTGAACCGAACGCCGTTTTGCAGATGATCGAACAGCATAATCAATCGCTCGACATCGAACCCTTTCCCGCGCTCGGCGATATTTTGCGCGAGGGGAAAACGATGCAGATTGTTGACACGCAATTGCCGTTTGCGATTCGGCTGATTTTCAATTCGCAGTTGGGCGGAAAATCCGCGCTCGTCACGCCTGTGCGCGTCGCGGGGCAGGCGTTCGGTCTGCTCGGGTTTGTTTGGAGCGAAGAACGCGCCAAACCGTTTGAAACACACGACATCGCGCTCGTCGAAGGTATTTCCGATCAAATCGGCACGGCTTTGGAGCGCGATCAACTTTCCGCCGAAGTGATGCGCTTAAAAAGCGAACTTCACCAAAAACACAGCGAAATAATCGGGCAGGCGGCGACGATTCGCCGCCCGATTGAACTCGCGCTCAATGTCGCCGATACCGGCACGACCGTTTTGATTCAGGGCGAATCGGGAACCGGTAAAGAATTACTGGCAAATTTGATTCACTATAATTCGGGGCGCGAAAACAAGCCGTATATTAAATTAAACTGCGGCGCGATTCCCGAATCTCTGCTCGAATCGGAACTCTTCGGACACGAAAAAGGAGCCTTCACCGATGCGCGAAATCAAAGACAAGGACGTTTTGAGGAAGCCGACGGCGGAACTTTGTTTCTCGACGAAATCGGCGAGATGTCGCTCGCCGCGCAGGTCAGATTACTGCGGGTTTTGCAGGACGGCGAATTCACGCGCGTCGGCGGGCGCGAAGTCATCAAAACCGATGCCCGCGTCATCGCCGCATCAAATGTTGACCTCGAAAAAGCCGTCGAAACCGGCACGTTTCGCAAAGATTTATTTTACCGTCTGTCGGTGTTCCCGATCACCGTCCCGCCGCTGCGTTCGCGCCCCGAAGACATTCATCTGCTCGTTTTTCATTTTCTCGAACTCTACAAAGAAAAAACCGGACGCTTCGTGTCGGGAATTTCCAAAGCGGCGTTACGCGCCCTCGTCAATTACGAATGGACGGGCAACGTCCGCGAACTAGAGAACGCCATTGAACGCGCCGTCATCATCGCTTCAGGACGACAAATCGAACTCGACGATCTGCCCGAAGCGATCAGCCGCCGCGCCTCGGAATCATTCGCCCAAGCCCGACAGGAACGCGCCAAAGCCGCCAGCGAAGGACGTTCGATAAATTTGGAAATCGAATTTCCGGCGACAATGGAAGAAATCGAAAAAAACGCGATTGAATTAGCTTTAGATTATACGGGCGGCGACAAATCACACGCTTCCCGGCTTTTGAACATTGGCAGAAAGACGCTTTATCGAAAGTTGGATCAATATAAAGAGTAATTAAAAAAATAATATCCTGTATTTGGATTTTGATAGTTCATCTCACATAAGATCAAACCTCAACGCAGTTTTGTCCGGTAACGTAAACGCAAAAAGAATAACTCACAAAAATCTTCTGTTCGAAATAAAAATAAGCAGATTTCTTTTTAACTTGTGCCATAAATCAGGCGAACTGTTAAAATACAAAACTATAATAAAAAAACCGACAGTTTACGCCAAAGCAATAAAACTTATTCGATAAAAAATTGCCGGTTACGATATTATTATTTTTTGGAGATCAGCTCGGCGAAAAACTTTTATGTCTTTATCAACGGAAACCGAAACCGAATTTGAGCGTCTGCGAAGTGCCGTAAATCGCGGAACGCGCATTGTGTCTCTCAACGGTTTGACTTCAATCGCTTCCCGCGCCTTTGTTTTAGCGAAACTGCAAGTTGAAACGAATAAGACGTTTGTGGTCATCAGCGATTCAAATAAAGAACTTGAAAAGTGGGAATGTGATTTGGAGTTTTTCAGTTCCAGATTCCAGATTCCAAATTCCAAATTGGAAGAAAAATCGGCAACTTCGAGTTTGCCCTCGATGGAAAGTGATGTTTATGCGGGAGTTTCGCCGCACGCCGAAACTTTGGAGAAGCGGGCGTTGACATTGTGGAATTTGGCGCGTCGTCAGCCGAAATTTGTGATTGTTTCAGCTAAATCTTTGGTGACGAAAACCGCTGCACCGGATGAAATGCGCGAACTCGGTGCGGTTTTGAAACTGGACGAAGATTACCCTCCCGAATTATTAATTGAAAAATTAGTCGCGGGCGGATATGTGCGCGAAGAACCGATCAAAAATGTCGGTGAATTCAGCGTGCGCGGCGGCATTATGGATGTTTGGTCGCCGACGGCGGAAAATCCCGTGCGAATCGAATTCTTCGGCGATATGGTCGATACGATTCGTGAATTTGACGCAGAAACGCAGCTTTCGACCAAACATTTAAAGGAAATTTCTATCGCGCCGATGCGCGAATTCGCGGCGAAAGCACAGGATTTTGTGGATTGGGCGTTTTTTGCAAGTGAGAGATTTTCCGATGAAAGATTTGCGCGAAATTTGAAAGACCGAACGGATTTTGCCGCCGAAGGTGAAGATTTTTCCGGCTGGGAATTTCTGCTGCCGCTCTCGAAACCGCGCACTTCGAGCATTTTCGATTATTTGAAAGACTGCGTTTTTGTTGTCGAAGAACCCGGGATTGTCGAAAATACGCTGGCGGAATTTTACGAACATCTCGCCGCACGTTTTGCGGAAATTGACGAACACGACGAAATCGGACTCGCGCCGGATGAACTTTTTTTGTCGGTCGAAGAACTGCGCGAAAGTTTGAACAAACAAAAACGTATTGAACTTCGCGCTCTCGGAAAAACCGCCGCTGCGACGGACGAACAGTTTCAGTTCGAGCAAGATTCAGCCTTCGAAAACCCGGAATTGTTGGAGAGCGTAGGACAAAAGACAAAGAACAAAGCGCGAAATTTATTTCTTTTTCCGGCAGTCGAAAAATCAGTTGAAATTGAAATCGGTTCGCGTTCGACGCGCAAATTTCACGGCAATGTTAAAGACTTTGCCAACCAACTGAAATCACACGCAAAGACTCACAAATTCAATCAGCAAAATTTTGTGATGCAGACGCTCGGTTTAGCCGAACGACTCGAAGAAATATTGCGCGATTATGATGTGACGCTGCCGGAAAATTCGGTTTTCATCGGCGATTTATCAGGCAGTTTTGAAATTCCCGCGCTCGATTTGATTGTTTACACGGAAACCGATATTTTTGGCGAAACTACCCAATACGAATATTCAAGTCCGAAGTCTAAAACCCAGAGTCCAAAGTCCAAAAGTAAAACCGCCGCGTTTGTTTCCGATTTCCGCGATTTGAAAGCGGGCGATTTTGTCGTTCACGTTGACCACGGCATCGGGCGTTTTGAAGGTTTGCAAACGATTTCGGCGCAGGGCAGCGAGCGCGAATTTATGCTGTTGATGTATGCCGAAAATTCAAAATTGTTTGTGCCGGTCGAGCGGCTCGATTTAGTTTCGCGCTACGGTTCGGGCGAAGCCATCGCGCCGACTTTGGATCGTTTGGGCGGTCTCGGCTGGCAGAAAACAAAGGCGAAAGCGAAGCGGGCGATGCGCGATATGGCGGACGAATTGCTGCGCCTTTACGCCGAACGAAAAATGGTGCAGGGTTTTGCGTTTTCAGCCGATACGCCGTGGCAAAAAGAATTTGAAGATGCGTTTCCATATCAGTTGACCGTTGACCAAGCCGCCGCGATTGAAGATTCGAAAAATGATATGCAAACCGCCGTGCCAATGGACAGATTAGTCGTCGGTGATGTCGGTTATGGCAAAACCGAAGTGGCAATGCGTGCCGCATTTAAAGCCGTGATGGACGGCAAACAGGTCGCCATTTTAACTCCGACGACGATTCTCGCCTACCAACATTCGGAAACATTCAAACAGCGATTTTCGGCGTTTCCCGTTTCCATCGAACTGTTATCGCGTTTTCGTTCGCCGAAAGAGCAAAAAGAAGTCGTTGCCAAAGCCGAAAAAGGCGAAGTTGATATTTTAATAGGCACGCATCGCATTTTATCGAACGATGTCAAAATGCCGAAAATCGGCTTGGTCGTTGTTGATGAAGAACAGCGTTTCGGTGTCGCGCACAAGGAAAAACTCAAACAATTAAAGAAAAAAGTTGATGTTTTGACGCTTTCCGCCACGCCGATTCCGCGCACTCTGAATATGTCGCTGCTCGGAATGCGCGATTTGTCCGTGATTGAAACGCCGCCGCGTGATCGTCTGGCGATTAACACGCAGGTCGTCCAGTTTTCCGACAGCGTGATTAAATCGGCGATTGAACTGGAATTATCACGCAACGGGCAAATCTTTTTTATTCATAACCGCGTTGAAACCATCGAAGCCATCGCCGCACTTATTCAAAAAATCGTCCCAAACGCAAGAATCGCCATCGGTCACGGGCAGATGAACGAAAAGGCTCTCGAAGCGGTAATGCTCGAATTTATTGATTATAAATACGATGTTCTGGTGGCGACGACGATCATCGAAAACGGCATTGATATTCCCCGCGCCAATACGATCATCATCAATCGCTCAGATAATTACGGGCTTTCACAGCTTTATCAATTGCGCGGACGCGTCGGGCGTTCAAATCGCCGCGCTTATGCTTATTTATTGATTCCGGGCGAACTCGAATTAACGCCGATTGCGCGAAGACGTTTGAGCGCGATTCGTGAATTTTCCGATCTCGGGGCGGGTTTTCGCATTGCCGCGCTCGATTTGGAACTGCGCGGCGCGGGAAATATCCTCGGCGGGCAGCAATCGGGACAATTGGACGCGCTCGGTTTTGATCTTTACACGAAGATGCTGGAGCGGACGATTGCCGAATTGAAAGGCGAAACGGTCGAAGACGAAACGAGCGTTTCGATTAATCTCGGCGCGGACGTTTCGATTCCGCAGGATTATATTTCCGAAACGTCGCAGCGGCTGCGGACTTACAAACGAATTTCCTCCGCTGACAGCGAAGATGTTTTGCGCCGCATTTACGAGGAGATTCAAGACCGTTACGGCAAAATGCCGGAATCGGTGGAAAATCTTTTTGAATACGCCCGTTTGAGAAGATTAGCTGAAGAAATGCACATCATTTCGGTTGATAAAACAAAAGACGGTTTCGCCGTCAAACTGAACGAAAATGCCAAAATCGCGCCGGAAAAATTGATGGAATTTCTTGCCGAAAACGAAGGTGCAAAATTCTCGCCGAGCGGCATTTTGCAAATCGTGGTAAAAGTGGAAAACTTAATCGAAACAGCGCGAATAAACTTGGAAAATTTGCGAAAGAACTAAAGGCAATCAGCATCAAGTTTGAAAAATCAGCCGTCAAAAAGCGCAAAATAAATATCTCCATTTATTTTGCGCTTTTTGACGGCGATTGTTTTTACTTTATTCCTTATCTTTTCGGCTTAATCCCTTAAAAAGAGTCTTGCTGTTTTCCGCTCTGATTTTGTTTTTCAGAGGAGACAGGCGGTTTTGCCGGTGTTTTCTCCAACGGTTTTTCGGCAGGTTTAACCGGTGTTTTCTCCGGTTTCGGAATCGCCGGAGTCGGTTTTACTTCCGGGATCGGCTGCGGATTTGCCGCCGGAGTCGGTGACGGCTGGGTTTGGACATTCGCCGCCGCATTTTTTCCTTTCGGGGTTGGTGACGGTTTAACACTCACATTAGCGTTTGAATTCGCATTGAGCGGCTGCGGAACAAGCACATATTGTCCGTCCTGCGGCATAAACTGACTTCCGTCGCCCGGAATCGTATAAATTTGTCCGCCCGGAGTGACATACTGAGGAGGTGCGCCCGCCGGTGGCTTCCCGCTCGCCCACGGGTTGTAGCCGTCACCCAATCCGTCGCCGTTGGGCATCGGCTGCGGCATCGCCATCGCCGAATTCGACATCATCTCCGGGTTGAAGGGCGCGAGACCCGACGCGGTACTCTGCTCGTTCATTCCCGTCGCCGGATTGAGCGGCTGAACGGGCAGACCGTTGGCATCGGTCTGCAATTGTGTTGTCGGATTCGTTTGTTTGCCCTGCGTAAAATAAATCATCGCCGCGCTCAAACCGACAATTCCTACTAAAACGACGAAAGCGGTTTTCCACACGTTACTCGTCGCATATTCGTGCGCCCCGGACGCGGCAGCCATTCTTTTTTCGCCAAAATCGGTTGATATGGAATCTAAATCGCAGGCAAGATCGTCAGCAGTTTGATAGCGCATATCAGGATTTTTCGCCAGTGCCTTAATGACAATCGGCTCGATATGACCGGACAGATCACCGCGAAAAGCGGAAAGCGGCGCGGGCGGATTTTCCGCCTGTTTCATCATCAAATCAGTTTGATTTTTTGCTGTAAAAGGAACTTCGCCGGCTAACATTTCATAAAAAATTACGCCGAGCGCATAAACGTCTGAACGTTCGTCGGCATCGGCAACCGATGAATTTTGTTCGGGCGACGCATATTCCAAACTTCTTAAATTCGACTCTCCGTCTTCAAAATCTTCATTTTCGTACAGCGTGTCCGAACCGAAATCTAAAACTTTAACGGTTTCCGGCTCTAAAGCCGTGTGAGTGAGCAAAACATTCTGACTGCTCAAATGATGATGGATGACACCGTTGGCGTGTGCGGCGGACAGCGCGGCGGCGATTTGACGGGCGATTTTGACGGCGCGGGCGACCGAAAATTTGCCTTCGCGTTTAATAATTTGTTCCAACGTTTCGCCGTCGGCATCTTCCATCACGATATAAACCGCGCCGTTTCTGTCCGAACCGAAATCCGTCACATTCAATATGTTCGGATGAGAAATGTGCGAAACCGTTCGCGCTTCGGCGGAAAATTGTTTGACGATGTTTTCATCAATCGCCAGCGCAGGCGGCAAAACTTTGACCGTGACGTGCTTATCCATCAACAGATGCGTGGCGCGGTAGATTTTCCCCAAACCGCTGTCGCGCAAAACTTCGTCAATTTGATATTTGTCCGCTAAATTTGTTCCGATCATCTGATTTAACATTTTTCATCCTGTAAGAAATATAACTTTTATTATAATACGCTTTAAATAACGATTCGATTCAAAAAAATTGCAACAAGTTGTCATTGCAAATTTCAGATTCCAGATTGCAGATTCTAGACTCCAGACTCTAGAGATATTGTAAGAGCAAATCTTTTCTTCCAATTTGGAATCTGGAATTTACAATCTGGAATAAAAAATGCGGGTAAAGCACAGAGGCTTCACCCGCATTTTCAAGTTTTCGTTAAAGTTTAGAGTTTGACGAAAACGATCAGCAATGCGAACAGAACGAGTGATTCGATCAGTGCAAGCGCGATAATCATCAACGTCTGCACCGTTCCCGCCGCGCCCGGATTGCGCGCTGCGCCTTCCGCCGCTTTTGAGCCGACGATGCCCTGTCCGATAGCGGCAAGTCCTGCCGCTAAACCGAAACCGATGCCGGCGGCAATTGCTTTTGACGACGAAACGGTTGATTCATTGTCCGCCGCACCCTGCGCGAGAGCCGGAATTGCCATCATTGCCAATGCCAGTGCGGAAAAAAACATATACTTAAATTTGTTCATTTTTTAAATAGTCTCCTAATTTATTTTTATCTAACTAATTAAAGACTTTAACCAAATTTTTCAAAAAACCTGCGGTTGTGTATTATTTCGCCTCACTTCCGGTATGCGCTCGTTTTCTACTCTCGTTGGAGTCAAGGCTCCTGTCGCGTGCGGGCATCACTGCTATAAAATACAAGTTTCTATCAAATTTATTAAATAGTCTTTCTAAATACGACTGAAATTCGAAACATTGCGACCAATCGTTAAATCGCAAACTTGAAAAGAGTTTTTGGTTTTTAATCTTTGCACCAAATTTTTCCAAAACTAAACGTGTGCCGTGACGATTGCTTCACCGGTAGTTGGTGAATGTTCGCCGCCATGCGTGTGTTCGTGCGGCGCATGGCTCACTTCGCTGATGTAGATCATCGACAACAGCGTGAACACCAGCGTTTGGACGAAAGCGACGAAAACCGCCAGCGGCATCAGCGCGACCGGCAGTAAAAACTGAGTGAACGGCGGCGCGAGACCGGAAATTTGACTCGAAATTTGTTCGTCGGCAAACATATTGGCAAACAACCGCACCCCGAGTGTCAGCGGGCGAATCAAGTTACTGATAATTTCGATGCCGAACAGCAGCGGCGTAATAAATATCGCTATACCCAGCGGCAACTGCGGACCCGCAAAATGGCGCAGATGTTTGAAAAATCCATTCTCGCTGATGCCGATGTAGTTGTAGTAAACAAATGACGCGATACCGAGCGCGAAAGTGACGTTAACGGAAGCCGTCGGAGCCATAAACATCGGGAATAAGCCCATCAAATTGGAAATCAGAACTAGCACGGCGAACGTCGCTACGACCGGAAAATAACGATAACCGTGTTCACCGACGACGCTGATGATTAAATCTTTGAGCGCGATAAAACCGGCTTCGAGCGTCAGTTGCGACGGTGCCGGATCGCCTTCGGAAAGTTTCCCTCTAAAAATCCAGATGGCGATAACGGTTAAAATACAGGCGATGACGAACATCACCGTGTACCACGGAATCGCGTTTTCCGCCGTGTATGCGCCAAAAACAACTTCAGGCGTTGTGCCGAACTTAGCAAAAAGCCACGACCAAAACTTGTAGGTCGTCGCCATTTCCAGTTCATGAATCGGCTCGCCGATGTAGTGATTAATAAATTCAACAATCAACGGGGTGTGTTCACCGCCGCCTTCCGCAAATAAAAACATTTTTTATAATTCCTCTCGTTTCGAGATGTGTATAAATATTAAAATAAAAGATTCGATTAAAATTGCCGCTGCAAAAGCAAGCAGTCCGCCGATCAACGCGACGACCGAAACTATTTTGGTCAGCGCAACCAACACGATGACCGCGCCGACCGCGAAATAACGCAGCATATATTTCCCGATCAAAAATCTCGGTTTTTCGCCGCCCGCCTTTTCAAAAACACTTCGGAGCGCAAATTTGAGCCAGTAATAATTAACAAATGACAAAATTCCGCCGATAATTAATCCGCTTGTAACACGCCCGTCGGCGAGAAAAAGACTTACGATGACAGCGACGCTCAGGACGACTGCCATAATCCACAAAATCCTCGCGTGAGAAAGCGGCACAATCGTCGTCTGTCCATCTATGTTGGTTTCAAAGTTGTCGCTCATTATGCGAAACAAGCATTTTATAAGGTTAGAGCGGAAAATTCAAAGCGAGAAACAGGTTTGGAAATGAATTTGTGCATTTTTTCTCAAACTCGAAAATTGCAAAGCCTTTAAAAGCGAAACAGGAAATTAAAAAAATCCAACATTTACCATTATTTTATAATCTGCGAAGTCGTCCTGAAAAACTGATAAAAACCGATGATCGAACCGACCAAAATCCCGCAAACAATTCCCCACGGTGAAGTTCCTAACAGCAAATCGGCAAACCAGCCGATAATCATCATAAAGACGACGGCGACAAACAGCGCGATTCCCGCCGACAGTGCGAGTCCGCTTTTGCGGGCGGTATCTTCCGGAAGTTCGGGCGTATACTGCGTTTGAAAAAGCGGCGGCGCATCTCTTTTATCCGTTTCAGTGATCGGTTCGGCAACCGGAAATGATTCGTGCGGCTCAGAAAAGCTGATATTTATTGCAGGTTGGTCAAATTGCTTTTCTTCAACATTTACCACGTTCGGCAGCGGCGATATTATCTCTTGATTACTTGCCTCATCAGCTGTTGGCGACGACTTTTCTCCGGCAACTCCCTCATCAAACGGCGGCAACTGCATTTCTTCGACATCAAATTCATTTGATGTCAGCGGCGATATTAATTTTTCAATCTCTAATTCATCGAATGGGGATAATTCGATTTCACCGCCTGCCGTTTCCATTGACGGTGGCGGCGCAATTTCTTCGATAACCGTCTCGTCGGATAACTGTCTGCCTGCCGCTGTTTCTGCTGTTGCCGCAACCGCTGCTTCCGTCGCCGTCTCGTTTATAATTTCTTTTTTATGGTTCGGTTTTGTAATTTCGAACAAAACATCGTCGGCGAAAACATTTTTTTTCGCTTTGTTCATTTCTTTTTCAGGCTGGTCTGTATCTTCCGTTTCATCGAACAATCCTTGAATCATACCGCATTCTCCCGCATTAAATAAATTTCGGCACACCTATTAAAAGCGATTTACGCAAATGCCGCAAGGGAAACGTGCTGAAAACGGCGGCGTAAAAGTGCGTTTCAAAACCAAAATAATTTTGTCTTTTGGACAATGCCGCCGAAAGTTGGCACAATGAACACGGAAAAACTCTTTTTGCCGAACGGCGTAAATTTTCGTTTGCGGTCTGTCTCAAAGATACTGCCGACGTGATAAAACATAAAATCGTAGGAACTCTAAATAAAAAAAGTAAAAAATGGGGTTACAAAACTTGGATAAAGAAATACCGGACGGCGGCGGTTTGCGATTGGTGTCGGATAATAAAGAGCCTCTGCGATTTCCCGACATCGAAAAACAATTCGTCAATTTTATGTTTTTGCGCGTCAATCCCGACTGGCGCAAACTCGACGGCGAAACAAAACGCGAGTTTAAGGGGGAATTTCAAAACATCTTCGAGCAGTATCACGAAGATATGCTGTTGTTTAGTTATTCGCTGATCGGTTTCGATTCAAAAGCAGATTTGATGTTTTGGCGCATCGGAAATTCATTGGATTTAATTCAAGAAATGACCGCTAAACTTTACCGAACCAACCTGGGCAGTTTTCTCGAAACAACGGACAATTATCTTTCCGTGACAAAAAAGAGAATGTTCATTGCCTATCAGGAAAATTCAAATCTCGAAGACCGTTTTCACATCGTCGCCGGCGAAAAAAAATATCATTTTCTCTATCCGTGCGTCAAGCACAGCGATTTGTACGCAAAATCGAACGAAGAGCGCGACACGCTGGTCGAGGAAAATTTTATGGTCGGCAAAAAGTTCGAGAATATAAAAATTCACCTGACCCACGCTTTCGGATTTAACGAGCAGGAGTTTATTCTTTCGTTTGAAACCGACGAGCCGAAAGACTTTCTGGCGTTAGCCGAAGAACTGCGCGAAGTTCCGGCAAACAAATTTAATTTGCGCGGAATGCCGATTTACACCTGCCGCCAGCGAACACTGCCGGAATGTCTCGACGCGTTGGGATAGTCGGGACGGAGCGCGGAAGTCTCGTCCGCCAACGCCAGCGAAGCGAGGCGTTGTTCGCGTTTCTTTGTTTGAAACTTACTAACTATACGTTCGACTAAATTTCGCAGGTCGGCTGTAAGCTGAGAACAGTTCCGTATTCTAGCGAAAGATTTAGTTTTTGAATTCCGGAACTTGAATTACAAACTTAAAATGACCGTCGCCAGAAAATTTATTATCAGCGGACTTGTGCAGGGCGTGGGATTCAGATTTTTTACGCAGCGCAGTGCGGCGCGGCATCAGGTTTTGGGTTACGTGCAAAATCTGCCGGACGGCAGAGTCGAAGTTTACGCCGAGGGCAGCGAAAAAGCCGTGACGGAAATGATGCACGATTTGACCGCCGGACCAGCATATTCAAAAGTCGAAGATATCGAAGAAATAGTTTTAGAGCCGAATAATCTATATACATCATTCAGAATAGAAAGATAATTTCGGTTGAAAAAGCATTGATTGAGGACTGACTAAACGATAAAATGGAACATTTAAGAAAACTTATCCGCGAGGTGCCTGATTTTCCAAAACCCGGCATTAACTTTTACGACATCACGACGCTTTTAAAAGACGCAAACGGACTGAAACAGACGATTGACGCGCTCGCCGCCGAATATGAGGGCGAAAAGATTGACACGGTAATCGGTGTCGAATCACGCGGTTTCATCTTCGCCGCCCCGCTCGCCTATCATCTCGGCGCAGGCTTCGTGCCGGTTCGCAAACCAAAAAAACTGCCCGCCGAAAAAGTTTCGGTTTCCTACGATTTGGAATACGGGCAGGACACGCTCGAAGTCCACAAAGACGCGGTTGGCGAAAATCATAAAGTGTTGATTGTGGACGATTTGCTGGCAACCGGCGGCACGGCAAAAGCCGTCGTTGATCTGGTCGAAGGATTAGGCGGCGAAATCGTTGGACTGTTGTTTCTCGTCGAACTCAATTTCTTAAACGGGCGAGCAAAATTCGACGGTTACGACGTGCGTTCTTTAATCAGATACGATTCATAAACTGGACAACCTGAAATCCGAGGTCTAAAATCCAAGATTATTATGCTCCCGTAGCTCAGTTGGATAGAGCGTCTGCCTCCTAAGTGGAAGGTCGCAGGTTCAATTCCTGCCGGGAGCAACTTTATTTTCAATAACTTACAGGCATCTTGACGATGCCTTTTTCGTTGACAACGATTCCGAAAGTTTTTGGTGAACAATTTGATGCTTTCTTTGACTATTTTACGAATCGTCTTCGTCTTCCTCTGCGCCATCTCGTTTAATGCCAAATTTTTCCAGACGATATTGTAGAGTGCGAAACGTTAAGCCGAGCATTTTCGCTGATTTCGTGATGTTGTTGTCCGTTCGTTCCATCGCCTGCATTATTAAACTGCGTTCGACATCTTCAAAATTTACGCCGTCGGGCGGAAGTTTGAAAAGTTCGTCGGCAGAGACGGGTTTTGATTCCTGCGTCATTTCGGGAGGCAAATCATCAACCGTGATCGTGTCGTTTTCGCACAGCAACGTGGCGCGTTCGATTGCCGATTCGAGTTGGCGGACGTTGCCCGGATAACTGTAGTTTTCGAGTGTTTTGCGGGCTTCAGCGGTTATTTTTACATCGCGTTTGGTATCGCGGGTGTGTTTTTTCAGGAAATACTCCATCAGCACCGGCACGTCGGAACGGCGTTCGCGCAGGGCGGGCAGTTCGATGCTCAAAACATTGAGACGGTAATATAAATCTTCGCGGAAACGTCCTTCCTGCGACATTTTCAGCAAATCGCGGTTGGTTGCGGCGACGACGCGCACATCAACATTTAATTCCTTCGTGCCGCCGACGCGCCGAATCTCTTTTTCCTGCAAGGCGCGAAGGATTTTCGCCTGTAAAGCGATGTCGAGTTCGCCGATTTCATCTAAAAAGAGTGTGCCGCCGTCGGCAACTTCAAACAAACCTTTTTTTTCGCCGACCGCGCCGGTAAAACTTCCTTTTTCGTGTCCGAAAAGTTCCGATTCGAGCAGATTTTCGTTAATCGCGGCACAATTGACAGCCTGAAAAATTTCGCTTGAACGCGGCGAATTTTGATGAATCGCCCGCGCGATCAATTCCTTTCCCGTCCCCGATTCGCCGCGAATCAGCACCGTCGAATTCGATTTGGCGATTTTCAAAATCAGCTTTTTCACCTTGTCCATTTCCGGCGACGCGGAAATGATTTCCGCGTCAAGCGTTGTCAATTTGTTTAGTGCGCGTGAAATCGTGTCGAGCAATTTTTCCGCATCATACGGTTTTTGCAGATAATCGAACGCGCCTAAACGCAGCGCGTCAACCGCCGAATCAACCGTTCCGTGCGCCGTTAAAAGCAGGACGATAATAGACTTATCAAAATCAGTCAGTTCCTTCAACAATTCAAGTCCGCTCATTCCCGTCATTTTCAAATCGGTCAACACCAAATCAAAATGCCGGTCGGCGACAAATTTCATCGCCGCCTCACCCGAACTCGCCGTCGTTACGTCGTAACCTTCGCCCGACAAAATCATCTCCAAAATCTCGCGCTGAGATTTCTCGTCGTCCACTACTAATATGCTTTTTCTTGCCATAAAATTAATTTATTTTTTCTCTGTTTGATTGTTATAAAATTGAATAAAGTCATCAGTTGCATCAATTGTTTCACCAAATAAAAAATTGTTTCGGGAACTATCTAAAATAACTGCGTAATCTCTTTCTTTCGCAAATAATTTGAGTAACTCAATAATCTCGTTCTTTGCTTCTTTATCTAATTCTAATTTTCGCGCATCAAAAAGATTTTTCACCTCTTTTAATTTCTTATCAAACTTACAGTCTGCATCATCAAACTGTTTTACTAAATCGTTGATAAATTCATTGGTAACACGAATTTCAGTTGACTTTGCCAAATCTTGAAGTCTCTCAATTGCTTTCTTTCTTTTCTCATACAAAGGTTTTAATTCACTTTCTTTAGGCTCAAATTCAACATCAAACTTTTTATAAATATCAACAATCTCTTTAATACCGGTCTTTTCGTCTTTAAGCAATTCAAAATTGATGACAGCGATTTTGCCGGAATTGACGGTTTGCGACTTGTCTGTTTGTGCGTTTACCGAAATTACAAACGCAAATGACAAAACTAAATTAACAGTAAATAATTGAAAAAACTTCATAAAACTACACATGCGCTTTCGGCAATCTCACCGTAAAATGCGTTCCCTCGTTTAACTTTGATACAACTTCGATTGTACCATTGTGATCTTCGATAATTTTCTGCACAATTGCCAAACCCAAACCCGTGCCGGTTTCCTTGGTTGAAAAATATGGCTCGAAGATTTTTGATAAATTTTCTTCGGAAATCCCGATGCCTTTGTCGGCGACTTCTATTTTAACGTAATTTTCGTCGGGCGAAATTGTCATATTGATATTTCCGCCGGTTTTTTCCATCGCCTGCATCGCATTGGTCAGTAAATTATTGAAAACTGAGCGCAAAACATCCGCGTCGCCGAGAATTTGCGGGACGTTTTCGCGTTCGACGAGATTGATTTTGATGTTTAATTCTTCGGCTTGCGGTTCGATAATGCGGCGCGAATCTTTGATAATTTCTCTAACATCAATCGGCTGTAGATTTAATTTTAGCGGGCGCGAATAGCCGAGAAAATCGGAAATTTGGCGGTTGATTCTCCCGACCTCGGTTTTTAACTGCGCGGTTAATTTCTCAAACGTGGCGTGTTTTTCTTCATCTTCCGGTGCGAAATTTTTTCGCAGATGGTCAAGCGACAAATTGATGTAATTGAGCGGGTTGCGGATTTCGTGCGCGATTGCCGAAGCAAGTCTGCCGACGACTGCACTTTTTTCCGTTTCCTGTAGTTTTGCTTCGAGTTGCCGAGTTTTTTCGAGTTCGGCGGTCATTTCGTTAAAACGATTGGTCAGTTTGCCGATTTCGTCGCTGCGTTCTGCACCTTCGACGCGGACGCTCAGATCACCTTCGGCAACGCGCCGCGCCGCCTCCGAGAGATTAGCAATCGGACGCGTGAACCGCCACACCAGAAAAATCGTGATGATCGTCGAAAGAAGCAGCACGAGCAGCGTGTACACGAGCGGACGGGCGGCTTTGGCGGCGGCTTCTTTTTTGTCAGTTTCTAAGATAACCATCACATACCAGCGTCCCTGTGTAGTTTGAATCGGAATGGCGTGGGCTTCGCCGTCAGTATCTTTGCTCGCGGCGGCGGTATTCGAATTGGGGAACCGACCGATTTCCGCACCCAGTTTTTGCTCGTCTTCGATCAGCGGCGGCAGATCGGTCAACTCGCTCAGATTGTGATATTTGGTTTTGTCGTTTTCGGTCGTCGGCAGGTAATCCGGGTTGAGACTGTCGTAAATCTGCCATTTCTCGTTAATGACGATGACATCTTTGACGCGCTGGGCGGCTTTCTCATCGAAAAACGGCTGTCTCCCGGTTTTAATCAAATCCTGCATATATTCGCCGGAAGAAAAACCGCTGAATCCCAAAACCATCCCCGCGACCAATGCCTGTTCCTGCATCGCCCGCAAATTATTGTTTTCGCGCTGAGTTTTGAGATTGAGATAATACTGCACGCCAAGCGTTGTGATGAGCAGGAACGCCAAAATTATCAACAGCCTGCCGCGAAATGTGCTGAAAAACTTAACTCTCATTTTTAATTTATCGTTTCGCCAAAATTCTCTTGTAGATTTTCCGCTGTCAATGTTATATTCTTATTTAGCTTTTGATGCAAAGTTTTTGAAAGACTCAATTTCTTAGTTCAGTGAGCATTTTCGATTTTCTCAAACAACTCCCCAAATCTTAACATTCAGAGGTTTTACGATGTCATTTTCCCCCGAAAAGTGTGTTATGAAATTTGCCGCCGCATTTTTTTTCGCGTTTGTTTTATTGTCCGTCAATGCCCAAGCTCAGAAGAAAAAGCCCGTTTCCAAACCGGCTGTCAAACCGGTTCAAACGGCTTCCAAAACAAAATCAGATGCTGTAAAGACCGGCAAAAAATCTGTTACATCCGGTAAGATAACGACGGCGATAAAGGGGAATTCGGCGAAAAGCAAAGTCGAACTGCAAAGGGAAGCGGAGGCGAAACGAGAGGCGCAGATCGAAGCCGCGAGACAGCGGGCGGCACAGGAAACACGTCGGCAAGCCGCACTGGAAGAGAAGCGTCGCCGTGACCAGGTGATTCGTGAAGCCCGGGCGCGAAAAATCGCCTTTGAACGCGGTCTTCGCACTGAAACGGTCGAAAACATTAACAATGACAGTATCGAAGGCGAAGATTTGGAAGTGCGCCGCGCCGCCATTAACGCTCTCGGAACTCACGCCGGGACAGTCGTCGTGTTGGAACCGCAGACGGGAAAAGTTTTGACCATCGTCAATCAGGAGTGGGCGATTCGCAAAAGTTTCAAGCCGTGTTCGACGATTAAACTCGTCACCGCGATTGCCGGAATCAACGAAAATGTGATTGATCCGGGCGGCAATATTTCGACGCGCCGATTTCCGATGACGCTCGACGACGCGCTCGCCTTTTCAAACAACAGTTATTTTCAAAACGTCGGTGCCGGACTCGGCAGCGGCAAGCTGATTTCCTACGCGCAAACACTCGGACTCGGACAGCCGACCGGCATCAACGCACCCGGTGAAGTCAGCGGAAGACTGCCGTTCGGCAACAGCAACGCGCGAATCTATTCGCACGGTGACGATTTTGAAGTAACTCCGTTACAGCTCGCCGTGCTGGTTTCGGCGATTTCCAACGGCGGAAAAATGATTGTTCCGCAAATTCCGCGCACCAAAATCGAACAAGCAAACTTTCGCGGTCAGATGCGCCGGACGATTGAACTGCCGCAGACCAACGTGCGGCAGGTGATTCCGGGAATGATCGGCGCGGCGCAGTACGGCACGGCACGACGCGGCGTTGATTCGTCGCTCGATGTCGCCGGAAAAACGGGTTCGTGCATCGCGCAGGGTTCGTGGGTCGGATTGTTCGCTTCAGTTGCGCCGATTGAAAATCCGAAATACGCCGTCATTGTGATTACGCGCGGCGAAGGAGAACGCGGAAAATATGCGGCGGCGGTCGCCGGTCAGGTTTACGCTGCACTGCGAACGCGCATCGCTTCCAAAGACAACAAAAATCTCGCGCAAATTCCGCTCCAGCTTAAACCACAGTCGAAAGTCAATGCTAAAACGTCGGCGCAAATTGACACCGACGAGGGCGACGACAGCGACGAAGGCGACATTTCCGCCACCAAAGGCAAAAAAGCCGGCGCGGTCAAAAATTCGACAGCCCGACCAGATGTTGTCACAACCGACAAACCCGCGTCGGTTTTCGCTCCCGTCATTGTCGAAGTCAAAAAGAAACCTTATGAAATATCGCGCCCGCGTATCGTGCAGAATCGGAAATAATTTTAGACTTCGAACTCTAAATTTCAAATTTTTTGCAAGTCGAAAACCCGTACGGAATGTCAACGTGCGGGTTTTCCTCATTCCCGCAGATAATAACTTTTTTCCTTGACACAAACGTATAAACTACGTGATTATTTTACTTTAATGTAATGTCAATAATTTGTGGTTGGGTGTTTTGCCCGAAGAAATGCGGTTGGCATTAATTCAAAAATGCGGCAACCATTTTTTTTGCCGCTACATCAGAATTGTGCAAAAGGCGGAACGGAATTGACGGTTTCGAGGTTTGCTTGAAAATTTAAGATTTAATAATGCTTGGAGGATACAATTTAATGAAAACCATTTACAGAGTTTTAGTGCTTGGAATTTTGACAATGGCTTTAACCGCCGTTACCGCGACTTCACTTTTTGCCCAGGACGACCCCTGCACGGAAGTTGATGCAAAGTTAGTCGTTTACAAAAAATTCACTGACAATTACGCAAGTAAAGATATTGCTCAAAAGAAACTTGCCGTCGAAGCCGGTAAGGAATATGTTCAGAAATACGGAGCTTGTGCTGAAGATAAAGATATTGTTGCTTACTTAAACAAAACGATTCCCGGAATTGAGACGGGCATTAAGAAAGAAGTAGGTGCCAAAGCCAAAGACGAACTTTTCACCCGTTTTGATACGGCAATCAAAGCGAAAAATACTGCGGACATTTTTACGGTCGGTAAGGAAATACTCGCTCAGAATCCTGAATTTGTTGATGTGATGCTCGTGCTGGCGACTGCCGGCTACGATCAGGCGATTGCGAAACCGCCGGTTGATACATACAATAGCGAAGCGATCAATTATGCGAGACAGGCGATTCAAAAATTGGAAGCCGACACTAAATCGCAAACAGGTGATTACGGAGTGTTGAGTTATTCTTACAAGGATAAAAATAATGCTCTCGGCTGGATGAATTACATCATCGGCTATGTTGATTATTTCCGTCTGAATAATAAAACAGAAGGTCTCGCTTATTTTTATAAAGCATCGCAGGGAACTTCCACTACCAAAAACAATCCGTTTCTTTATCAAACTATCGGCAACTCTTATCGTGATGAAGTGGTTAAGCTCGGCGAAAAAATTGCCGCCAACCTGAAAACCGAAAACGGTCAGCCGTCCGATGCGACGAAAGAATTAATCGCTATGCAGAAAGGCTACGCCGACCGTGCTATTGATGCTTTTGCACGAGCATACAAGGTTGCCGATGCTTCTGCTGCCGGCAAGTCGTATAGAGACGGACTCAACGAAAATGTTAAAGAGATTTACACACTTCGTTTTGAAGGGAAACCCGGCGATGTAAATGCTTACACGACGAGTTTGCTCAGCAACCCGCTGCCTGACCCGGCAAGTAAAGTTAATCCGGTGGTTGAAGAACAGGCACCGACAGAAACACCGGGAGTAACACCAACACCAACACCAACACCGAAACCGGCAGGAACTTCAATGCCGAACGGTACGAAACCGATGGCATCTCCCTCGCCTGTTAAACCAGCGACTGCGACACCGGCAAAGATCAACGAAACCAAACCGCCGGTTAAACCGGTAAGCTCGACGACACCGGCAAAACCTGATTCGACCAAGGTTACCGTTACCAAAGGCAATGATAATTCGTCAGCTGAGTCAACAACGAAAACTCCGTCGAAAAAACCTGCTCCCAAGAAAAAAGGCACACGATAATTTTTTTGGCAGTTACTTAAAAAAGAAAGTCAGGCGCAAAATATTCCGCGCCCGACTTTCTTTTTTGCCGCAAAGTTCTTAAAATCATTTTTTTATGGCGGAAAATTTAGCAGCCTTTGAACAATTGCTCGGTTACAAATTTCAAAATCTCGCGCTGCTCGAGCGTGCCGTCTCGCATCGTTCGTGGGCTTACGAAAAAGTTTACGACGGCGATGAAGAAAAAATACGCAGTTTGCAGAACGAAGCCCTCGAATTTGTTGGCGATTCCGTTTTGGGATTGGCAATTGCCGAACAGCTTTACATTCGCCACCCGAAATCCAGTGAGGGCGATTTGACGCTGATGAAACATCATCTCGTCAGTATGGGAACGCTGGCAAAGGTTGCCGAAACGCTCGGTGTCGGCAGATTTATGCGTGTCGGGCGCGGCGAAGAAAAAACGGGCGGCAGACGCAAACAAGCACTTTTATCCGACACGTTGGAAGCCGTTATCGCCGCAATTTTTTTCGACAGCGGCTACGTTTCGGCGATGTCTTTCGTCGCCCGCATCTTTGCCGACTATCTGCGCGAAGCAACGCCGAAAACTTCGATTGATTACAAAACACTGCTTCAGGAAACATTGCAGGCGGAAAAATTTTCCGCTCCGACTTATACGGTCATCGAAACCGAAGGTCCGCCGCACGAAAGAATTTTTGTCGTCGAAGCCGTTTGGGAAACCGGCAAAGTTTCCGGCAAGGGAAGTTCGATAAAATCAGCTGAAATGAAAGCGGCAAATTTAGCTTTGAAAAAACTAAACAAAGATAAACCCAAAAGCGTAAAAACAACTGCGAAAGCTAAAGCGCAAAGCGCGGAAGTCCACACGGAATAGTAAAGCTGTCGGTTAAATATATATGTTTTCCGTGATCGAAAAACTTTTTGAAAGATATGAGTGATAACGTAGAAGTAGTTAAAACAGTTGAGAAAAAGCCGGTCGGACCGCCGAAAAGCGTTTTTCGTGAGTATTTTGAATCGTTTGTCGTAACTTTGGTAATGGCGATTTTCGGAATGACGTTTATTCTGCAAGCCGTTACCGTTCCGACCGGTTCGATGCAGAACACGATTTTGATCGGCGATTATCTGCTCGTCAATAAGTTTATCTTTGCTCCCGGCGGCAAACCGATTCCTTTTTTGCCGCAGCGCGAAATCGAACGCGGCGACATTATCGTTTTCAAATTTCCCGGTTTCCCCGATTCGCTCAATAAATCAAGACAGGAAAAAGAATCTGCCGGACCGCCATATCAAATAAATTTCGTCAAACGGGTGATCGGGCTTCCGGGCGATAAAATTGAAGTCCGCGCCAATGATGTTTACATCAACGACCAAATTTTATCCGAACACCGCATCATCGGTGACGCACAAGCAAAAGACGCGGCATTAACGACAAGAGAATTCGAGCCGACGAAACCCGATCAAAAATACAGCGTTTATTACTCGGAAGATGCAATCGGACATCCGGTTGAAGACCGCGAATATGATTTTGCCGCTGCCGGGAAACCGTATGTCGTCCCTGCAAACAGTTATTTCGTGATGGGCGACAGCCGCAATCAAAGTTTGGACAGTCGCTTTTGGGGCGTGGTCAGCCGCGATTTAATCATTGGACGCGCAATGTTCGTTTATTGGTCGTGTGATCGTGCCGCTTCGGAAGGCGGTGTTCTCGGCTGTATCACCAGCCCGCGCCTCGACCGCATCGGGAAAATGATTAAATAGAGATTGTCCTTTGTTATTTGTTTGTCTATTTGAGATCAATTTTCACAAAATAAATTAGATGGTTCAAGGATCAAAGACCAATGACCAAGAATAAAGGACAACGAACTAATGACAAACTACAATGAAGAAGTTGCCGCCGCGCTGAATTCAAAAAAGCCGATTGTCGCGCTCGAATCAACGGTTATTGCTCACGGACTGCCTTTTCCGCGCAACATCGAAACTGCACAAAAACTAGAAAATATAGTTCGCGCAAACGGCGCGATACCGGCGACGATTGCCGTGTTCGACGGGGAATTTCACGTCGGTTTAAATGAAAGCCAGATTGAGCGATTGGCGACTGACAAAGACATTCGCAAAATTTCGCGGCGCGATTTGCCGATTGCCGTCGGCAGGAAATTAAACTGCGCGACGACCGTGGCAACGACGAGTTTCATCGCGCACCGCGCCGGTATCAAAGTTTTCGCCACCGGCGGCATCGGGGGCATTCATCGCGGGTTTTCGCACGATGTTTCGGCTGATTTGCCGGAACTCGCCAACACGCCGATCATCGTCGTTTGTTCGGGCGCAAAAATCGTGCTGGATTTACCGGCGACGCGGGAATGGCTCGAAACCAACGGCGTGTGCGTTCTCGGTTTCGGCTGTGACGAAATACCCGCGTTTTATTCACGAAAAAGCGGTTTACCGGTTGACGAACGGGTTGAAACGGCGGCAGATGTCGTGCAGATTGCGCGGGCGCGTGACGAATTAATTTTGCCGGGAGCAATTCTTTTAACCGTTCCCGTGCCGCTGGAATTTGAGATTGATGCGGACGAGCTAGAAAGAATATTAGCCGAATCGCTCACGCTCGCTGACCAAAAAAAGATTCACGGCAAAGAAACCACTCCGTTTCTGCTCGCGCAAATGACAGAAAAAAGCGGCGGTAGAACGCTCGCCGCCAATATCGCGCTGCTTGAAAATAACGCCAAAGTCGCTGCTCAAGTCGCTTGTTCGTTTAATTTTTGAAACGCTTCGCCCAGACATTCGCGCACATCGCTTGCCAGCATTGTGCGTTTGCCGAATTTTTCCGCCGCGATGTCGCCCGCCAAACTCGAAATGTAAACCGCCGCGACAACCGTTTCGTAAATATCAATTTTCATCTGCACGGCTTGAGCGACAAAGCCGGTGATAATTCCCGTCAGTGTGTCGCCGTTGCCCGCTTTGCCCAAACCGGAATTGCCCGTCGGATTTATCACCACGCGACCGTCCGGCGCACCGATTAAAACCCGTTCGCCCTTCAAAACTAAAATAACATTGTGTTTTTCGGCGAAATCGCGCACCGCTTTCACGCGGTCGGCAATGACGGATTCGTCTTTCGTCCCCAAAAGCCGCATAAATTCGCCTTCGTGCGGCGTTAAAATCAGCGGCAGTTTGTCGTTTCCCTTTATATCAAACGGCGACAGCGCATTGAGCGCGTCGGCATCAATGACGACCGGCGTTTGCCGTTTGACAACTACACTCTCGACAAATGTTTTCAAACTTTGAACTTTAGACTCTGGACTTTGGACTCTCAACCCACAGCCGATGCCGACGACATCAACTTTTTCGATTAATTTTTCGACCGTTTCAAACGCTTGTGCCGAAATCGCGCCGTTTTCCGTCTCCGGCAACCCGCGCACAATGACTTCTTCCAAAACCTTCGCCGCGATTGCCGTCTGCGCCGACTCAGGCGTGACAATCGTCGTCAGACCCAACCCCGAAAGCATCGCCGCATTCCCCGCCAAAATTGCTGCGCCCGTATATTCCCTTGAACCGACGATCAGAAGTGCGTGTCCGCGTTTATTTTTGTAGGAATCGCTCGTATATTTTGTTTGTTCAAGCCAATTTTGCGCGTCCCGTTTTTCCGTGACAAATAATTTTGACGGCGAATTATCAACTAACTCCTGCGGCGAACCGATATTTGCTACGACTAATTCGCCATTAAAATTTGATGCGGGCGGCAAAACATTTGCCGGTTTTGGTGCGGTGAAGGTTACGGTTAAATTTGATTGAATATTGTTACCAATTATCTCCGATACGTTAGCGTTCAAACCGGAAGGAATATCTATTGAAATAAGTAGTGGTTTTTGACGGTTGAATTTTTTATTAAAATTATAAATTGAGTTAAAAAAGTCTGGAATGTCTTTGTAAAATCCTCCAAGAGGGCGTTTTAATCCTGTTCCGAATAGAGAATCAACAAAAACATCAAAATGGTCAACCAGTTTCATCAACGAATCATCTATTTTTTGCCATTGCAACCGATTTTCTATGACTGTCATTCCAAAATAACCAGTTGAGTTTGAAAACTGCACAATTTGACCTCTTTCACTTGTAAAATCAATAGCCATTTTCAAACTCTCCAAAACTTCAAAGTTGATTTTAGCGTCTCCTTTAGCATCTTCGCTTTTTCCAGTTAGATAAATAGTGACTTTTGCTCCTTGTGTTGCCAAAATTCGCGCCAAAGCCGCACCGTCGCCGCCGTTATTCCCTTTGCCGCATAAAATTAAAAACGATTTGCCCGCTACTGAACCGCCGAGTTTTTCCGAAATTACGCGAGCGGCGGCGTGAGCGGCGTTTTCCATCAATAAGATCGAAGGAATGCCATATTTCTCCGTTGTCAAACGATCAACTTCGCGCATCTCTTCGGCAGTTAATACTTTTTGCATAAATAATTTTAAAAGAAAAAATATGTCGGAGCTGTGCAGTAAATAATATTTTAGCTGCCAGACAATTGTAAATTAAACAAACAGAGAACGCACAGACTTCTGCCGGAGTTTTCCATACATCTAGTCTCAAAACCGAAACGACGATTGCGCCGCCGATCAGAGTTGAATTGGACGGGTTGGCAAAAAGTTTTTCTGTGATAAATCGGCTAAAATGAAATATATCTACAAAATCGCGTTCATCACGCAGAACGAGCTGAAAATGTTTGGTAAAGCTGTCGGAAGGAAATGCAAGAATAAAGAGGCAGAAACAAACATTCAGGGAAATTATTTTGGTTGTCAGGAAAAAAAAGACTCATTCAAATGAGGAAATTGCTCGTGCCGAACACCTCGCGGCTTTTCGAGGGCTAAACGTGTTTTTAATCGTCAAACATCGAACAAAAAAAACCGCATCTGCTTCAACAAATGCGGCAAAAAAAATCATATTTCGGAGATTGTGAATAGACCTCACGGACGAGTTGGGGAAAGCCCTTATGCCTGCCACTGCTCTTGACCACCTTAATTCTTCCGTTATTTATAAAAAGGTCTATTCCCTTTTTCATTCCAGAAATTTAATTTTTTTTTGAAACTAAACAAAACCTGATGTCGAACCTGAGTTTATAACCTATCTCTTCCAATCAACAAATTTATCTTCGAAGATCAATGATTCTGCTGATGTGGAGAAAACTCGTGCAGGAGCAATGGCAGACTGTTTCGACCGTTTCTTAAACATTTAAATTAAAATTTAATCTTTTGGAACTTTTTGTTTCGACGGGCGTGAGTTAATTCAGGTAATCTTAACTTTCCTTATTAATTTTGGTAAGTAAACGTATTTTTAGCCTGTCTTCGGTAAGACAGGCTTTCTTTTTGTGCGAAAAATGCTTGAAGAATTAAAGGTTAAATTGCGGTTTCGCTTATTCGCAGTTTATGTGTTAAAAATTCGCGGGCTTGAAAGAAAAGGATTCGGAAGTTTGACTCCGAAAAGCTCACATTCCTTTTTCTTGTTTTTATCCGTTTGGGCGGGAAAAGTTGATTTTGCGATGTTACTCCAAAAAAGGTTAAAAGGTAAACTGCACTGCAGCCTCCGCTGATTTTTTGAATCTATTTTGGGATTCAGCACCATCATCGCACTTTTAACTCTGTCGCTTTTTTTCGCTTCTTTCGCTTGTTTGCGGACTTCCCAATAATCTTTCGAACGATCTTTAATCAGCGCATCCAACTTTCTGACATCATCATTTTCGATCAGCGTCTCGAAAAGTTTGTGCCACTGTTCCGCCGTAACTTTGGCGGCGACGACGGAAATAAAATTTTTGTTGCCCCCGTCCTGCTGCCAGAAACCGACGATTAAAAGAAAATCCTCATCATTTTCAAACTGCCTGACCGCATCGCCAAATCCGATTGAGCCGCCGAACTTACAGGTTTTTATCGAAACTGGCAGCCTTTGAAATTCGCTGGGAATGGCATTGGAGATATTCAGTTCTATCGGGACATCCCATTTTTCAGTATATTTAATATGACTTTTGGCGAAAAATGTATCCTTTATCCAATTTTCAAAATCAAATCCGTGTTTTTGAGTTTCCGGCATATACAATCCTCCGATTTGTTACGCAAAATTACGTCACGTTATTTTTACCACATTTTCCGGGAGCTATCCAATAATAAATTCAAAGGATTAAATGATTGCCGGTTCGACCGGAAAACATATTAACCCCTACCTGCAACTTTACGCGCCCGGTTCTCGTAAATAACGTCAGTAATTTGAAAAAGAAGAAAAAGTGATGGAGTGGTTTTCGACGTTATCTTCGGTACCCGGCACGGCGTGGACTTCGGTAACAAATTTATGTGTGAAAGTGACGATTTTGGAGCTTCTGCAAAAATTTAATTCAACGCATCCGCCTGGTTGTTTTGGATATTTTGGATACCCGGCGGATCATCGGCATCAGCAGTTTCAGAAACGATGGCGCGGAGGATAAGTGAGGATAAGTGGTGAACAGTTAAACTGTCGAATTTTCTCTGTTTTCTCGTCATCTTTGCGGAAATGGATTCCCAAATACTCAAAATATTGATCAACTATTATGTCCGAAGCACCTGAAGAACTAAAAAAACGCGCCCGAAAATTAAATGATAAAGCCGTTCGCAAAAAGGCGAAATATGTTTTGTGCTGGCTGCAACAGGCGATTCGCGCCGCTGACAATCCAATTATTGACGCGGCAATTGCGACAGCGAATAAACTGAAACTGCCCGTCGTCGTCTATCACGGACTCGGGCAAAAATATCCGCACGCTAACGACCGTCTGCATCAATTCATCATCGAAGCGTCGCAATCGCTCGCGCCGGAAGTCGAGAAACGCGGTTTGCGCTGCATCAATTACATCGAACGTCCCGCAAAGGTCGAGAAAGGTTTAGTTTATCGTCTTGCAAAAGACGCGGCGGCGATTATCACCGACGACGTTCCGGCATACGTCGCGCGTTGGCAAGCCGAAAGCGTCGCGGCGAAAACGAATGTCGCGGTGATCGCCGTTGACACTTCGTGCGTCGTGCCGATGAACGAATTTCCGTATCTAACGGACGCGAATGCTTTTTTTCGCCGCGCTCAAACGCCTTTTCGTGAAAAATATCTAAATGCGAAAACGGAAATGTCGCCCGACATTTCACGCTACGAAGGCAAATTCGATTTTGAGCCGGACGATTTATCGAATGTTGATGTCAAAAAACTCGTCGCCGAATGCGATATTGACCACACGGTTCCGCCGGTCGAATATTTTTCCGGCTCACGCGAAGCGGCTTTGAAGCAGTTAAAATGGGCGTGCGAAACAGTGTTGCCGGTTTATGAAAAAGTCCGCTCGAATCCTTCTGATCCGCTGTCGGGAACGCGGCTTTCGCCGTTTCTGCATTTCGGTGTTCTGAGTCCGCGCGAAGTTATCTGGGAATTTCAAAAACACGCGACGGCGAAACAGAAAAACTGGCGTATTCAGGACGAAATTATGTCGTGGCGCGAGTTTTTTCATCACCAAGCCAGATTTGAAAAAGAACCTTTGGCGTATGAAACGCTGCCCGAATGGTCGCGTGAAACTCTGGAAAAACACGCGCACGAAAGATACGATTCGCCGACGCTCGACCAAATAATTCACGGCGAAACCGACGATGAAACGTGGAACGCCGCGCAAAAACAGTATTTATTAGAAGCGTGGATGCCGAATAATATCCGTATGTATTGGGGCAAAAAACTCGTCGGCTGGACGGATTCGCCCGAAAGAGCGTGGCGGACAGCGTGTTATTTGAACGACCGTTTCAGCCTCGACGGGCGCGATGTCGCCACCTACGGCAATATCGGTTGGTGTTTCGGCAAACTAAATCATCCGTCGGGCGAACGCGAAATTTACGGCAAAGTCGGTCGCCCGTGGGACGCGACGATGCGAAAACGCGCGGGCGTTCCCGAATGGCTCGCCGCGCAATCCAAACGCCAAACTTACCGCGTTTTCGTGCCGGAAGAAATTTAAAACGCATTTCAAAAAATTTCGTTATATAATGCGGGAAACTTTCGAGAAGAGGAGGGGAAATTATGGAATGGTTTTCAACATTATCGCTCGCACTCGGCACGGCTTGGACTTCAGGCATCAATCTCTATGCAACCGTTACAGTTTTGGGCTTGCTGCAAAAATTTAATTTGACGCATTTGCCCGGCGGTTTGGACGTTCTTGATAACTGGTGGATAATCGGCATCGGCGGATTTCTTTATGGAATCGAATTTTTTGCCGACAAAATTCCATACGTTGATTCGGTCTGGGATGTTGTTCATACATTCATTCGGGTCCCGGCTGGCGCGGTGATGGCTTACGCGGCGACGACGCAAACCGACGCTTCGGTGATGACGATTGCGACTTTGCTCGGCGGCGGACTCGCGCTTTCTTCGCACGGCACAAAAGCGGCAGTTCGCGCGACCGCAAATCTTTCGCCCGAACCTGTTTCCAATTGGGTCTTATCAATCGTCGAAGACATCATCGCCTTTATTGGCACAATTTTAGCGGTTTTTGCGCCGATTTTAATTGCGATTGTTTTGTTATTGTTCGGAATTTTCTTCATCTGGTTCGCGCCGAAAGTGATTCGCGCCTTCAAGCGGATTTTCAATGCAATTCGGGCGATTTTCGCGGGCGAAAGTTTTCAGGAAGTGGCGCGAAAAGCACCGTAAAACACATGCTTGAACATAAATTCAGTTTAAGAATTTTTGCCCGCGAATTAAGCGAATTAACACGAATAAAAAACAAAGAAAATTCGTGAAGATTAGTGTAATTCGCGGGCAAAATAATTGTTCTGAACTTATTTCATTTTCACAATCCGACCTTCAACTTTCGGCGCAATTAATTTATCCGGCGCGTTTTTTACAGCATTTTCTAAAATTTCCGCGTCCTTTTGCGCCTGATTCAAATCTGTCAAAACCTTTCCGTTCTTAAACATCGCGTAACCATCGCCGCCGCTTAAAGCCAAAAATGAAGTGGTTGCCAAAGTATATTTCTTATTATCATTTAGCATTTCATCCGCAACTTTTGCTTCAACAATTCTCGAACCGGCGGGACGCGAAGTATCAAATTTGTAAGTCAATCCCGAAACCTGCGGAAATCGTCCCGGCTCGCTGTCTTCCGCGCTTCGGGCAACTCCGTGTTCTAGGGCTTCGCGCAGAATTTTCCCTAGAATCTCAATTTTCACGACCGGATTATTAAACGGCAGCATCGAAAGAATATCGCGTTTCGTTAAAGTTCCCGGATTGTATGTCAAATCCGCGCGAATCGAACCGCCGTTGAGAAAACCGATGTCTGCATTGGTTGAATTACAGAAAGCGTCGGCGATAAAATTGCCGATATTTGTTTCCTGCGTCCGATTGCTTTCCGAACGCGCATCAAGCGTAACCGCCGTGCGCCCGATGGGTTCGGCTAATTTTTGTATAAAATCTTTATATTTATTGAAAACAAGCGCAAATTCCGGCGCGTCAGCGATTTTGTCGGTCACTGGAATTATTTCCCAATCAATACTTTCCAGCTTTTTCGTCTGCCGATTAAAATTCAGATTAAACCTGCCGAGTTCACGCGCATCGGCGGTCATTTTGAAAATCGGCGTGCCGTGTGAGGAAGACTGCAAAAGCGTGTGTTCGTGTCCGCCCAAAATTAAATCGAAATCGGCACATCCCGCCAGTTTTTTGTCCTGTGCCATAAAAAGATGCGTCAAACCGACAATCGCATTCGCGCCCGCTTTTCGCATTTCCGGCACATATTTTTTTGCCGCGTCGCAAAAATCGGTAACTTCCAGATTCGCGCCCATACTCGAAGTTTCCTTTGTTTCAGGCAAAAGCAAACCGATAATCCCGACTTTTACGCCGTCAAATTGGCGGATGACAAACGGCGGCGTGTCGGCGAAAATCTTCTTGGTTTCGGTATCAAAAACATTCGCGCCCAACCATTGAAATTTCGATTCCTCCATTCGCTCCAGCAAAATCGGCGTTTTTAAATCGAATTCGTGATTGCCGAACACGGCATAATTAATCCCGACGGCGTTCCAAGCGTCAATCATCTGTGCGCCTTTGTAAGTCAGCGTTTCAACCGAAGGCGAAATCGTGTCGCCGCCGAGCGTGAAAATCGTGTTCGGATTTTCGCTTTTGATTTGATTTTTCAGCGTAATCAACCGCGCCAAACCGCCGCGCGTTCCGCCGTCAACCGGCATAAATTGATAAACGTCGTTGACGTGCAGAAACGTAATTTTGATGGGTGCGTCTTTGTTTCCCTGAGAAAATGCGAACAAGAAAAACGTAAAAATTAGAAATGACGCGAAAATTGATTTTCTCATTACGTTACTTCAAAATAAGTTCTGTTTTGTTGAAATTTTTTAGTAACAAAAAACTCGTTCCCAAACAACTTATTGTGCCGAGCAGATAAGCGGCGTGAGCCATCCAGAGCGGTTGAATATTAGCATCGCCGAGCGTCAAACGTTGGTGCGGGACGAGCAGCGCGAAAATTTCCGTGACTCCGATCATAAATCCGATCATAAAAAGCAGCATCGAAAATATTAATTTTGCAAAATTCATTTTTTAACCTCCAAATGTGTTCTGGCTTCCCACAGTTCGGGGAAGAATTTTTTGTCCAAAGTCGTTCGCAGATAGCCTGCGCCTTCCGAACCGCCCGTGCCGCGTTTCATTCCGAGCATTCGTTCGACCATTAAAACGTGGTGATAACGCCACAGCGCGATGTTTTCGTCGTGTTCGATGAGCAAGTCCTGCATTATAAAAAGTTCAGGGTATTTTTCCGGCTGCGTCAAAATGTCGACGATTGATTTTATCTTTTCGTCGTGATTTTCGACAGCGAAATCATTGTTTTTCAGCAAATCCCAAAACGCATCGCCAAGACTCGGCGCGTTAAATCTTTCGGTCAGACGCTCGTGCGCGAATTCGTCAAACTTAAAGAAATTGAGAATTTTTTCGTCCTTGCCGCCCGACACGAATTCGAGTTCGCGGAACTGCATTGACTGGAAACCGCTCGCCGGATTGAGTTTGTCCCGAAACTCCAAAAATCCGATCTGCGCCATCGTTTCCAAAATGTGAATCTGCGTGATGATCACCCGTTCAATCGCCGTCACCGATTTTAGCGAATGATTGGCGCGAAACATTCTTTTTTCGTTCATCCAACCGATTGTCGCATCTATTTCGTGCAGAATTTGCTTGAACCACAGCTCATAAGTTTGGTGAATGATGATGAACAGCAGTTCGTCGTGGCTGACCGGCTCGGACAAAGCGTCCTGTAAGTCAATCAATGCGGGAACTTTCAGGTATTCATTATAAGAAAGCTGCGGGTTTTTTCCGTATTCAATCATATTGTTTATTGAACTGTTTATATCAAGTTTACGACAAATTTTCAACAAATTTGACAAAAAGCACAAAAAGGTCTTGACAGACGGCGCGGTTTCGGTTAAATTTTCCATCGTTCTATCAAAACACAACACCTAAAACTAAATTTAAAATCTTGCAGTTTAAGATTTTCTACTCGTTAGAAAATGAATATATTTTCATTTTCATCAGTTCACGTAAATCAGACTGAAAAAAAATCAGTCCCGCTAATCGTGAAAGCGTGTTTTAAACTTGCGTTTTCGTCTTCGAAAACATTGACAGCATAGAACTTAAACAGGCGGACATTAAATATGTTCAAAAAAATAAATTCACTGAAGTTTGTAGGAGGAATTAGAAAAAATGTCAAAAACAATTGGAAAAGTTAAATGGTTTAATAATGCAAAAGGTTACGGATTCATCGAACAACCGGGCGAACAAGATATTTTCGTCCATTACAGTTCGATTTCGGGCGAAGGTTACAAAACCTTGATGCAGGGACAGGATGTTGAGTTTGAAGTTACCACCGGACCGAAAGGTCCGCAAGCGGAAAACGTACTGCGGGTCGAGTAAACCTTAAAATTATTTAATTTGCGCCCGATTGCCCAAATCGAACGGCGTTGAAAACAAAAAAAGGCGGCTCACCAGAGCCGCCTTTTTTACGTCCAAAGGCGGAAACGCGACCGTCAGGGAGTGTGTCAATTGCTCGATTAATAAACACACTCCCTAACGGTCGCGTTTCCGCCTCGTCTTTTACTTAACAGCGAATAGTTGACAACGAATTGCGAATAGTTTTAAGCGCGGTGCAGAACTTCTCACCCACGCTCAAACGAGTTCTTCGCCTTTCGCCTTAAGCAGTCTGCGCCACAATTCGCGGTATGACGTAAAGCGTGAAATTACCGAATTAAATTGGTATCGCTGTGCGTATGACAAACCGCGGTCGTCAGCGATGCGTTTGATGTTCGATTCGAGCCGCGCCTTGGCTTCGAGCGGCGGACGTTTCAAACCACCGTTGAAATAGATATCGAAATCAATTTTCAGTTTGCGAATTTCTTCCTCAATCCGCGAAATCTGCTGATCTACATCCGCCGTTTCTTCCTGTTTGGTTTGTGTCTGCCGGTATAATGCGTTGCCGATAAATGCCATTTTGTTAATATCCTCTTTATCAATTGCGGAAATTTGAATCCCCTTATAAAGAAAATGTTCAAAGCAGAAATTATTCCTTTTTTTTGTGATTGACGATTTACGATTGACGATTTACATCATAAGATTTGATTGACGAAAGAATATTTATGGAAAATCGGGAAACGACTGACCGCGCCGAAGTTTTGCGTCTGCTGCCGCCGGTTGACACGCTGTTGCGTTCAGAGACGGCAAATAAATTGTTGCCGGAAATCGGCGCGAAACACTTGACGGTTTTGGTTCGCAGCGTGACGGATGAACTGCGACGCGAAATTCTAGCGGAAATTACAAACAAATCAATCGGTATCGCCGATTACTCGCGCGAAAATTTAATAGGCGAAGCGGAAAAACGTCTGGCGGCGATTTGGGAGAACGAAAAACTTCCCGGGTTGCGGCGCGTTATCAATGCGACCGGCGTAGTGATTCACACAAATTTGGGGCGTGCGCCATTGTCTGAAAATGCGCGAAAAGCAGTGTTCGAAGCGGCGGGCTACGGCAATCTCGAATTTGACCTCGAAACGGGAAAACGCGGAAGGCGCGGCGCACGAGCCGAAACTCTGCTCGCGGAAATTACCGGTGCTGAAAGTGCGTTGATCGTCAACAACTGCGCGGCAGCGTGTGTTCTGGTTTTAACCGCGCTGGCAAATGGTGGGGAAGCGATAATTTCGCGCGGCGAACTGGTCGAAATCGGCGGCGATTTTCGTATTCCCGACGTGATGACCCAATCCGGCGCGATCTTAAAAGAAGTCGGCGCGACCAACCGGACACACATTTTAGATTACGAAAACGCAATCAGCGAAAACACCAATTTGTTCGTCAAAGTTCACCCGTCAAATTACCGCATCGTCGGTTTTACCGCGTCGCCGTCCATCGCCGAACTCGCTGAATTAGCGCACCAAAAGGGAATTCTGCTCTACGAAGATGCCGGTTCCGGCGCACTTTTAGATTTGAGCGAATACGGTTTGACGGACGAACCCGTTATTCCGCAATCAATCGCGGCGGGTGCAGACATCGTGACGTTCAGCGGCGACAAACTTCTCGGCGGCGCACAATCGGGTTTGATCGTCGGGCGCAGTGAAGTGATTGAAAAACTCCGCAAACACCCGCTGTATCGCGCTTTGCGGGCTGATAAATTGATTTACGCCGCTCTCGAAGCGACGCTCGAATCTTTCCGGCGTGACGCGGCAGTAAAAGAAATTCCGGTTTTGCGAATGCTTGCGCTGACGAACGCAGAAATAAGGCAGAGAACTTTGAATTTTGCCGAAAAATTGCGCGGCAAACTCGGCGAAAATTCTGCGCTGCAATTTGAAATAGTCGAAGGAAATTCGGTCGTCGGCGGCGGTTCCGCGCCGATGGTGCAGCCGGCGACGACTCTGCTCGCTCTAACACACGAAAAAATGTCGGCGGCAAATTTAGAGCGTCATCTGCGATTGTCGAAACCGCCTGTCATTACGCGAATTTTGGAAGATAAAGTTATAATTGATTTGCGGACTGTTTTTGAAGAAGAAGAAAAACGAATTTTAGAAGTTTTGACAGATGAAATTACAAATTCCAAATAAAACATTATGAAAATTTTAAGCCCGAAACTACACGGCTACCTCGATTTTTTGACGGTCATACTCTTCGCCGTCGCGCCGACCGTTCTCGGTTTCGGCGGCTTGCCCGCTTATATTTCCTACGCTCTAGCCGTCATACATATCAGTTTGACGCTGGTCACGGCTTTTCCGAAAGGAATTATCGGCATCGTCCCGTTCACGATTCACGGCGGCATCGAACTCATCGTTTCGATTGCGCTGATAATGCTGCCGTTTATTTTAGGATTTGCGGAAACGCCGCGAAATTTCTTTATGGGCATCGGGGTCATTATTTTTATTGTTTGGCTGCTTTCCAATTACAAAATAAACAACAAATCAGTAGTTTGAAAATCTAGCCGCGAATGAGATGAAATACGAATAAAATATTTTTAATTCGCGCTATTCGTATAATTCGTGGCAAAATCTTTAGTTATTATGGCGAAAAAGAAAAGCAAATTTTTAAGCGGCAAACGCATTGACCCGACACCGATTGATAAAAATACGGCACTCGCCGATTTGATTGATGAATCTTTTATGGCGTATAACGCGGCGCGGATTCGGGAAGCGTGTCAGCTTTTTTCGCAGAAAATGCTCGAACCGGACACGACCGTCGGTATCACTTTGACCGGCGCACTGACTCCGGCAGGTTTGGGAATTTCCGCGCTGATTCCACTGATAAAAGCCGGATTTATTGATTGGATTATTTCGACGGGCGCGAATCTATATCACGATACGCATTTCGGCATCGGTCTTGCACTTCATCAGGGCGACGCGAAACTCGACGACCGCATTTTGCGCGAAGAAGAAGTCGTGCGAATTTTCGACATCTTTTTCGATTATTCGGTTTTGCTCGACACGGACGAATTTTTTCGCCGTTTGATCGAACACGAAGAATTTCAAAAAACAATGTCGTCGGCGGAATTCCATTATCTCGCCGGAAAATATATTCGTGAACGCGAGAAAAAACTCGGCATCACCGACAAATCAATTTTATCGGTTTGCTACGAATACGGCGTTCCGGTTTACACTTCGTCGCCCGGCGATTCGTCAATCGGAATGAACATCGCCGCCAAAGAATTGCAGGGCGGAAAGTTGATTTTGAACCCGAATCTCGATGTCAACGAAACCGCCTCGATAGTTTTAGCGGCAAAACGTGGCATCATCCAGCACGGCAAAAAATCGAAAAAAGGCGGCAAATCGGCGATCTTTATTTTAGGCGGCGGCAGTCCGAAAAACTTCGCGCTGCAAACCGAACCGCAGATTCAGGAAGTTCTCGGCATTGACGAAAAAGGTCACGATTATTTTTTGCAAGTCACAGACGCGCGTCCCGACACCGGCGGATTATCTGGTGCCACGCCGTCAGAGGCAGTAAGTTGGGGAAAAATTGATCCTGACCAATTGCCCGGAACAGTCGTTGCTTATGTTGATTCGACCGTTGCACTGCCGCTGATTACGGCTTACGCGCTGGCACGGCACGAACCGCGCGAACCGAAAAGATTGTATGACCGGCGCGATGAATTTATGAAACTTTTGCAAAGCGAATACGACAAATCAACACGAAAATAATTAGACATCTTTCCTAAATAGTTTATGGAGAAGCATATTTAAGATGATGAGTTGAAAGTTTCAAGTTGACGATGGCTGATACTACCTTCCAGTGCTTCTCATAGTTTTTATGCTTGCCTCGATATTGTTCTTTGCAAAT
>JBBSUG010000009.1:0-150479 GCA_038235165.1 Pyrinomonadales bacterium | reverse complement strand
TTTGGAAAGATATTCTTCTTCGATAAAAACTTTGGCGAGTTCCAAAGAAGAAAATCTTATTGACTTGTTCGGGGCATAAATGCGTCCGAAGTCTGTCTAAATCTCTGCCTTTTTTATTTTTACACAGAATTTTTTATTTAGAAAGTTTAGCCCTCCGCTGCTACAGACGGTTCTGACATTCGCATCGGTCGTCTATCGGCAAAGGCAGGCAGTGCGGTAAAATTGTCGCGGATTCCGCTGTGAAGGTTCGAGTCCTTCCCGATGCACCAATTATTTTTACTTTGTGAGCGAAACTCAAACGGCTGAGTGCTAGTCTTCCAAACCGGATGTTGCGGGTTCGATTCCCGTCGCTCACTCCAAACATTTTCAAAGGTGCGTAGTTTCAATCGGCAAAATGTCGGTCTCCAAAACCGAAGTTTTCAGTTCAAATCTGAACGCGCCTGCCAAATTTTCTCGACGCGGCAAAGAAAAACGTGATTTCTATATCTCACTTCTCACATTCCTGCGGAAGATTAGCCTAATCGGTAAGGCAGTGGTTTTGAAAACCATCGCGCATTATGTCGCTTGCGGGTTCGAGTCCTGCATCTTCCGCCAAATTTTGGGGGCGTAGCTCAACGGAATTAGAGCAGTTCGCTACGAACGAACAGGTTGAAGGTTCAAGTCCTTTCGTCCCCTCCAAAAATTTTGCGGCTTCGTAGCTCAATGGATTTAGAGCGCAGGTCTTCTAAACCTGAAGTTGCGGGTTCGAGTCCCGCCGGAGCCATTTCTCAAATACGCATTTCGGGTTCGTCTAACGGCAGGACGGCTGACTTTGAATCAGTAAATAGAGGTTCGAATCCTTTACCCGAAGCCAATTTTCATTTTCTGGGCGTTCCGCAGACGGCTATACGGACTTGTTTTGGAAACAAGTGTTCGCAAGTTCAAATCTTGCCGCCCAGACCAATTATTTATTGCAGATTTTCAAGCCGACGTAGCCAAACGGCAAAGGCAGCAGTTTTAGAAACTGTCATTTGCGAGTTCGACTCTCGCCGTCGGTACCAAATTTTTACACGTCGAAGTGGCGGAATGATGAAACGCACGAGATTTTACTTAGCCGAAATCTTGTGAGAATGAGACTCTTGCGGGTGAAAATCCCGTCTTCGACACCAAAAATTTTTCACGGGTTGGTGATGTAATTGACAGCATAGGAGTCTTGCAAACTTCTTGTAAGGGTTTGAATCCCTTCCGATCCACCAATTCGATTTTAGATTTTAGATTGCCGATTTGCGATTGCTGAATCAATTTAATCCAAAATCAGCAATCTAAAATCCAAAATCAATAAGCGCGTGTAGCCCAACGGCAGAGGCGATTGGCTTAAAACCAATTTATGTGAGAGTTCAAATCTCTTCACGCGCAAATTTTACGGGGATGAATGCAAAGCGTCGCGCAGTCAGGTTTTCAGTCTGATTCTAGCGAGTTCGAGTCTCGCCGTCCCTACCAAATGAATTACGAATAAAAAAATGAGTTCAAATTGTAATTCGTAATTTGAAATTCGTAATTGTTCTGCGGGTATAGCCAAGTTGGTTTAAGGCGTTGGTCTGCAAAACCAATCATCGTCGGTTCAAATCCGACTGCCCGCTCCAAATTTTACTTTTAGCGCGAATGCTGAAAACGACTACATAGCAAAATGGTAAAGCAGCAAACTAATAATTTGCCGTTGCCGGTTCGAATCCGGCTAACGTCGTTTCGATTTTGTCGCGCTTTAATTTCGGAGAGATGGCGAAACGGTAGCCGCAATTGTTTGCTAAACAATCGAGATTTTCTCGTGCAGGTTCAAATCCTGTTCTCTCCGCCAATTCAGTTGACTGAGTTTGCCGAGTTTGCTGAGTTTACCAAGGTGAAGAATTGAACTCGGTAAACTCAGCAAACTCGCTCAACTCGCCAAACTTCTTTCTGTGGATTGTAGCTTAACCGGCAAAGCGTCGCACTGTGAATGCGAAAAATGTGAGTTCAAATCTCATCAATTCACCCAAACACTTTTCGGGATTGAAGCACAAAGGCTGTGCGTCCGATTGTCTATCGGAAAGGTGCGGGTTCGATTCCCGTCAGTCCCGCCAACTTTTTTTATTTGCACGGAGGAAAAAACTATGTTTGAAAATTACTCGGCGGAGGTCGCCGCAATGAAGCTGTGAAAACTTTATGACTCGTAAAATTTCTGCATTCGACAGATTAACAGCAGAAACTTTATTTGAGAGGAAAAACCGAAGTGAGCAAGAATACAAAAACAAAATATCACGTTAGAAAACGAATGTTTCTCAACCGCGATTTGGAAATGAGGGCGTTTGCCATCGGCATTGTCGAAGACACGACGGAGATGCCGAACGACGAAAATGAAAGCTGGAAATCCGGATGGATCGAACTGGTTCTATCCGACTGTTACCGCCACGTTTCTTTCGATTTCAATTTGAACACAAAAGAATCACGCGCCGACAGTCTTTATAAAATCAGACGCATCGTAAACATCGTCGATGCCGTCCGCGACGCGATTGAAGCGGAGGCAAAATCAATTGACGAACGAAAAACCGTCAAACCGAAACCTGCGCCGAAAGCAAAAAGCGCGGCGGGTTAACACAACAAAAAACGGACGTTTAGCTGAGACAGATCAGCGTCGGTCTGAAAAGCCGAAGAGTTTGGCGCGATACCAAAAACGTCCACCAAAATTGTATGGGCGACCACAAGCCGTCGCCCATACAAATTGACATTTGGCGATGTAGCTTAACGGCACACAAAGCGTCTGTCTTGTAAACAGAACGATGCGAGTTCAAATCTCGCCTTCGCCTCCAACAATTTTTTATGATGCGGGAATGGAGCAATGGCGGCTCAACGGTCTCATAAGCCGTTAATCGGACAGGTTCAAATCCTGCTCCCGCAACCAATTTTTTAGCTTTTATTTCAACGCTTTCTTGTTGATTTTGCCAATCGCGGTAATTGGCAGTTCAACGAGAAACTCAACGGCGACGGGCATTTGAAATCTGGCAACTCGTGAAGCAAGCCAATCTTTAATTTCCGCTTCGGTGAGATTTGCGCCGACGGCGGGGACGATGAATGCCTTCAAACGCTGACCGAATTCAAGGTCGGGAATGCCGACGACAGCGACTTGTTCGACGGCGGGATGTTTCGCCAGAATATTTTCGAGTTCAATCGGATAGACGTTTTCGCCGCCGGAAACGATCATTTCATCGGTTCTGCCGCGCAGAAACAGGAAGCCGTTTTCGTCTTCAAATCCTAGATCGCCGGTTTCGACAAAATTGTCGTCGGTTTTCACCGACCAGCGGCTTTTGATGCAGATTTTTCCGACGCTTCCGGTCGGCACGGGGTTGTCATTTGCATCGAGAACGGCGAGGTTGACACCGGCGATTTTTCTGCCGATGGTGTCGGGGAAACGGCGCAGATCGGCGGGCGCGGCGATGACCGAAAAGCCGGCTTCCGATGTGCCGTAAAGATTAAAAAGTTTGTCGCCGAGACGCGCTTGAGCCTCGGCGACGAGCGCGGGATTTAACGCCGCGCCGCCGGAAATGATGCACGAAATTGACGAAAGTGCATTTGCATCGAAATTTATCATTCTTTGCAGCATTAACGGCACGACCGTGATCGCTTCGACTTGATTTTTTTCAATAAGCGAGCAGGCTTTTGCCGCATCAAAGCGCGGCAGTAAAAACATTTTTTCGCCGAGAATAATTCCAATGATAATCGCCGCAATGCCGAAACCGTGATACGCGGGCGTGGCGATATAGACCGATTGATATTTGTCGAGATGAAGCTGGGTTAGAAGCGCGAAAAACGGATTGAGAAAATTGAACACGGACGGTTTGCGCCGCGCTGTTTTCGGTGTGCCGGTCGTGCCGCCGGTCAGCACGATGATTTCACCGGAAAAAGCACGTTTTATTTTTGCGCGTTTTTGATTTCCATTGCTCGAAAGTTTTTTAAGGGAAATGTTTTCCGCGCCATTGGCAATGAAAGATTTTTTTGTCCAATCGGCTTTGTCGCCCTCAATCAAATGCGCGATTTCCGCGTCGTAAAACAGAAAATCGAATTGATGTTTTGCAGCGAGCGCATTGAATTGCTCCGCAGTCATTTCCGGGTTAAGCAGAAAAAGCCGCCCGCCGATTCGCGCCGACGCGCACAAAGCGCGGATAAAACCGGCGTGATTACGACATATAAAAGCAGTTTTGCTGCCGGGTTGAAGTTGAAAATCCTCCTGCAAAACGTCGGCTAAATTTTGCGATTGAAGATATAAATCCTTGTAACTGATCGTTTCATTTTCATCAACAACGGCGATTTCGTCGCCGTATTTTCGCGCGGCAAACCGCAGTAATGCCATCAAATTCGTGCCTTCGCCGATCAATGATGACAACAATCGAATCAGCCCGACGGGTGTCAGCAATCCGATTTTTATTAGCTTTTTTAATAGTAGAAACATTTTCGACTAAATGTTGAATGCGGAAACACGCACGAAGTAAGTGTGTTCTGATAGAAACTTAACACATTTACTTCGTGCGTGTTTCCGCATCACTTTTATCACGTTTTTTCCGCGCCCATTTGTTCATCAAAAGTTCCGCCGGTCGGCGAAAAACGACCGAAGCGATCTGCCCGAAAATCATCCACCACGGTTTGAATATTCGGCGGCGCGTATATATTGAGCGGCAAATAATTTTCGCAACGTGATCGGGCGACATCGCCGGGGCATTTTTATATTCGGCGGTCGGTTCGATCATTCTCGTTCGGACGAGCGGCAGATAAACGGATGTCGTCACAATCTTCGCGGCTTCGAGTTCCGGCGCGGCGCAGCGAAACCATTGGTCGAACGCGGTTTTTGAAGATTGGTAAGCCGTCCAGAACGGCGCGGGAATCAGCAGCACATTGACGGCGGAAATGTTGATAACGTGACCGCGATTTTTTCGCAAAATTGGAATAAGTCCGAGCATTAAACGCACCGGCGCGAAATAATTCAAATTCATCGTGCGCTGATAATCGTGAAATCGTTCGAGCGATTCAAACAGCGGGCGGCGAATGGATTTCCCGGCGTTATTGATAAAAACGTCAATGCCGTTCGGAAGATTACACAGTTCGTTCAACAGATTTTGAATCTGCGCGTCGTCGGTCAAATCAACCGCGAAAATCGAAACTTTTACATTCGGATTTTCGCTTTCGACGGCGTTTTTGATTTCCGAAAGTTTGTCAGCAGTTCGGGCAATTAAAATCAAATGCGCGTCGGTTTTGGAAAGCAGTTTGACCACGCTTTCGCCGATGCCGAAACTCGCGCCGGTAATCAAAACGGTTTTGCTGTCAACCGCTGCAGCAAGTTCTCGTTCATCGAATCGCGCGGACGGAAACAGAAAATGCTCGATTAATGTATATTTTTCAGCCGACATAATTGCCGTTTCCGATTATACATTTATTATCTTTTTTCGCGGAACATAGCTTAATCCGGTAAAGCATTTGGTTGATAACCTAAAGAGTAAAGGTTCAAATCCTTTTGTTCCGACCATTTCGATTTTGGATTTTAGATTTTGGATTTATGGCTCGTCTTCCAATACACAATCTAAAATCCAAAATATCCATTTGCGGGGCGTAGTTTGATGGCAAAACAATTATCTCAATGAAAAATTAGCTGAATATTACAATAGTTTTAGATTCTTATGTGATAATCTAATCCTTATGATGAAAATTTGTAATTGCTGTAAAGAAGCCAAAAATCTTGAAACTGATTTCGCTAAAAAGACTGGAAATAAATTGCAAAGTAAATGTAAAGAATGTGCAAACAAATATTCAAAGGAACACTACAGAAGAAATAGAAAGAAATATTTAGAGCGTAATATTTTATATGATAAACGTATCAAAGTTGAGTATTCTGAAAAGATTGGTTCTTTAAAAGATTTTCCTTGTATGGATTGCGGTATCAAATATCCAAGACATGTTATGGATTTCGATCACAGAGAGGGCGAAAAAAAAATTGGTGCCATTGCAATTCTGATTCGCCGTAAAACTGGATTAAGAACGCTCCTAGCCGAAGTTGCCAAATGCGATGTTGTTTGCTCAAATTGCCATCGGGAGCGAACATATCAAAGAAGAATAGCCAAAATTAATAAATTCTGACCGCATAAGCCTTTCAAAATACATTTTCTCATTTCAATTTTCTACAAGAACAATCTTACCAAAACCAAACGCGGACGAGAATTTTGCGAGGACGAAAGAATGCTGAAAAATTCATTCCTTTTGTTCGCAATGAACACACTTGTCTTTTGTCCGATGATGCGAATTTTTCGCCGCGTTTGCCAACCATATTTTGGGATTGTTTTATAAAAAAAGTTTTTGGCAGGTAATTCAGTCGGTAGAATGTCGCTCTGTTAAAGCGAACGTCGCGGGTTCGAGTCCCGCCCTGTCAGCCAAAATCAATAACGAATTACGAATTTACAGACCATAATTTGTCATTCGTGATTCTCTTCGGTCGGTGGCTAAGTCTGGTTAAAGCAACGGACTTTTAATCCGTATATCGTGGGTTCAAATCCCACCCGACCGACCAGAATTTAAGGGATGAGGGATGAAGGCGGAAGGATGATTATAAGAAGAAGTTTTCATCCTTCCGCTTTCATCCCCATCCCTTGTTTGAGGCGAATGCCGAATATGACTACATCTTTTAAATGTCAGCGTCATACTCACAAACTTGTCGCCTTTCCAAATTTCGGGTGAATGCTGAAAAAGACTACATCTCCAAACGCGCTTAAACGGGACTTGATAAATCTCGGTTGAAATTCAACGCGCAAAACGTCTTTTCGATTTTGTCACCCGCATTATGTAAGGGCGAACCCTTACGAAAAAGGAGGAAATTATGAATAAAAATCTATTTCAAACGGTGCGCGGTTTGTTCACGCCGCCAACTGACACGATTAACGAAGCAGGCGGCACGGCTTACACACTTTCGCTGAAAGCGGCTCTCGCGCAGTATGCGGCGACGGATTGTTTTTCGCATACTTTTTACGCCGACGCGGGCGAACAGCTTGAAAAAGTTCTTGAATTAACCAAAGAACTCGACGCGGAATTTGTGGCGCAAGTCGCGGTTTATGCGCGTGAAAAAGGGTTTATGAAAGATATGCCCGCGTTGCTCGTCGCAGTTTTATCAACCAAAGATAAAGCTATTTTCGAGAAAGTTTTTCCGCGTGTGATTGATAATGGGAAAATGCTGCGAAACTTCGTGCAGATTATGCGAGGCGGCGTGGTTGGGCGCAAATCGCTCGGCAGTTTGCCGAAACGAATGGTGCGCGAATGGTTTGAAACGCGTCACGCCGAATCAATTTTCAAACAATCCGTCGGGCAATCGCCAAGTTTCGCGGACGTGCTGAAAATGGTTCACCCGAAGCCGAAAGATGCGGAGCGTGAAGCACTTTACGGTTACTTTATCGGGCGTGAAATTGATGCCGATAAATTGCCGGAAATCGTCAAATCGTTCGAGCGTTTCAAAAACGGCGACGCTTTGGAAGTTCCGAATGTTCCGTTTCAAATGCTGACTTCCCTGCCGATTTCGACGAAGGAATGGACGGCGATTGCCAGAAATGCGGCGTGGCAGATGACGCGAATGAATCTCAACACTTTCCAGCGTCACGGAGTTTTTCGTGATTCGGAAATGGTTGAATTAATTGCGAATCGTCTGCGTGACCGTGAAGCGATTTTGAAGGCGAAAGTCTTTCCGTATCAACTGTTGACGGCGTTTTCGGCGGCTTCCAAAAACGCGGAAATTCCGCGCCAAGTCACCGAAGCGTTGCAGGACGCGATGGAAATCGCTATCGAAAACGTGCCGGAAATCAACGGGAAAGTTTACGTTTTCCCAGACGTTTCCGGTTCGATGAGTTCGGCAATCACGGGCTTTCGCCAGGGCGCGACTTCGACCGTGCGCTGTATTGATGTCGCGGCTCTGGTCGCCGCCGCCATTTTGCGAAAAAACCCGTCGGCGGAAATCATTCCGTTCGAGCAGTCGGTCGTCAAAGTCCAACTGAATCCGCGCGATTCGGTGATGACCAACGCGCAAAAGCTCGCGGCAATCGGCGGCGGTGGAACAAACTGCTCCGCGCCGCTGTATGAACTCAACCGCAGAAAAGCGAAAGGTGATGTCGTCATTTACGTTTCGGACAACGAATCGTGGATAGATTCCGTCAACAATCGCGCTTGGAATCGCGGCACGGAAACAATGCGCCAATGGAACGAATTTGCATCCTGCAATAAAGATGCAAAACTCGTCTGCATTGACATTCAACCAAATGCCCACACACAAGCCTCCGAACGCCCCGACATCCTAAACGTCGGCGGATTCTCCGATCAGGTTTTTAATCTGATTTCCGAATTCGCAAGCGGCAATCTGTCGGCAGAACATTGGGTTGGTGTGATTGAGAAGATTGAGTTGTAAAATAGCAAAGGACTAGAATTCTCTTGTCCTTTGCTATTCCGCCACGCTGAGTTTTTCTGTTGGTAAAAGTATCTTATTATTAGCAAATGATTGAATTAGATAGAAAAATTATAGTCAGTAATCTCTTACATGAAAAAGTCTTAGCTAGTAAAGATGTTTGCAGATTTTTTCACCTTCAAAATACAAATAGAGCAGAAGCATTGGAGAAATTCAAGAGGTGGAAAGATAGAACTTATAAAGTTTTAATAAAATACGTAAATAGTAAAGAAGCAGAGGGATTTTGGAATTTGTCAACTAAAATGATTTATTATTTTCCAACAAATCAATACGCATTTAATTCTGCAAATGAACAAATCTCAGCACACGTGGAATACATCAAATCAGTTGTAGAAAACATCGAAGAAAACTATATTTTTCTTAATAAAGATATAATTATCAAATGGACTTATTATGTGTTTTTGTATCTTAAAAACGCTAAAGATGATAAAAAACCTTATACGAAAATTCAGTCTTTAGCGGACAAGCTAAGCATCCCTATTTATGAACTTAAATTATACTTAGAACAATTATTACTATTGAAAATGATTAATGTTTATGGAGATTATGACACAATCTCAATCACGGATAATGGTTCTAAAGAATTTACTTTGTGTTTAGAGAAATCAAACCGAGACAAAAAAGATAAAATACTTGAGGACGAAAAAATGGCTGAAAAAAATTACGCTGAAAATGAATTGCTGGTATTAAAAACGATTTATGATTTAGGTAAAAATTTACCTATGGGAGCAGTAATGGTGTCTGACATAGCAAAAAAACTGCGTATGCCTTATTCAGAACTCAATGAGTATTTAAATGAATTGGAAGAAAGAAAAGGGTTGATTGAAAATTTTAGTGATGAAGCAGTAAAAGTTGCGCCTAAAGGCAAAGAATTTTTACAAGGAAAAAGTAATTTGCCCGGTAACATCACAAGCGGACATACATACAATACGAACATTTATGCTCCTTCAAACAATCAAATTGGCGGACAAGGCAATGTTCAAAATGCTCAAATAATTCTTCACCCTGAATTCGACAATGCGATAAAATCTATAACTAATTTAATAAAAGAATCTTCACTTACTCAATTCAAACAAGCTGACTTGATTTCTAACATTGAACACATCAAGCAGTTGCAATCGTCTGAGCCTTCGGTGGAATTAGTTGAACACGCAAAATCTAAAGTTGATTATTTAGGAATAGCTGTTAAAGGAACTGATTTAGCTGTAAAAATTGCACCATATTTACCTGCCTTGTATGCCTATTTTGAAAGTTTGATTAAATCTGCGAATTAAAAATTTTGGCGAATGCTGTCGGGAATACATTGGTGTAGAAAGTTAAACTTTCTCACAATAATCTGTGCTAAAATTTTGTTTATGGAACAAGGACTTTTACAACGCATCACAATCAATCCAAACATTTGTCACGGCAAACCGACGATTCGGAATAAACGCTATGCGGTGGAAAATATGTTGGAATTGATGGCTTCGGGAATGACCAACGAGGAGATTTTGGCGGATTACGAAGACCTTGAAAAAGAAGATTTGTTCGCCTGTCTGTTGTTCGCGGCAAAACTCGCTAACGTCGGTTCGATTACCGAACTCGTGCCGGTATGAAGTTTATCGTTGACGCGCATTTGCCGAAAACTCTGGCGCATTTACTGCGCGAAAAAGGTTTCGATGTAATTCATACAACCGAACTGCCTGCCGGAAACGACACGACCGATGCCGAAATAAATCGTCTTTCGTTGACGGAAAATCGCATCGTCATTTCCAAAGATGCCGATTTCTACGACAGTTTTTCCGCCAAAAAAGAGCCTTACAAATTGCTTCACGTTAAAACCGGAAACATCAGAAACTCGCAGTTGCTCGAATTGTTCGACAAGAATTTGACGTTGATCGTCAAAGAATTAAACGAAAGTTCAGTTGTTCAAATCAGTCGAACATACATCATCAAAATTCAATAATAATTTTTGGCGAATGCCGTCGAGAATACATTGGTATAGAAAGTTCGACTCTTTCCCGCTCCGTTAAATTTACGGGGCGAATTCTCGGCAATTTTGTCGCCTGAATTATTTTATGAAGTTTTTTACGTCAGGCAACAAAAAAACTCCATAAACTGAACTTTCAATTAATTCAACCAACCGATAATGACATCGCCGTCGTTATAATAATATGCTAAATCTCTTCTTTCAAACTTCGGAATATTGGGTTCCATAACACGTACAGAAGCTGAACCGTTCGATTTTGTTTTGCAGTTGATGATAATGTTTGCGTGTCCGCCGCCGACGCTTTGCTCGTAATATGAAATAAAAATAGGACCTTTGGCTAATTTTTGTTTGATAAATGCGGGTGTCAGCTCAAAACTCTTCATTCGCGCCGCATTCATCCCGAATAAATCGGTTCTTTTTAACATCATTTCAATGTGCTGGATTTCCATCGCGCCATAATTAGCGTCTAAAGGATCAACTTTTGGCGAATATCCTCTTGCTCTTGCTTCGTAAATTAAAGAACTCTGATATTGAACCGGCTTTAGAGGACTCATATATTTCGTCCACCACTCTAAACTTGCTGCCCAACAGGACATACCAAAATTTTGTTTGACCGGACTGTAATTTCTATAATGCTTTGCCATTTTATTATTCTCCTCAAAAAATTTCCGCGAATTGTCTTCTACATTTAATAATGCGAACAATTTGCTAAAAAACTATCATTTAACAATAATTTTTTTTGAAAATAATTTTCAGTGAATTATCTTTTTACCGTTTTGGAAAATTCGGCACAGCAGCATTGTCTCACTTCAACTGTTTTAAAACCTCTGAGTTGTGCCGATGACTTGACCGACACAATCTTTAGTTTCAAGTTAATCTTCTTTCAGCATTTTAATAGATTCGACAAATGGGATGTAATAGATACTGTCGCTCAGTTTGATTTCGAACAACACAAGATTTGCCGTGATGCGGCAGTTGTCGCAATCCGACGGAGAAGGAATTTTGAGCGGTTCAAAACCGTCTATGCTGAAAGTTGTCCCGTCCTGAATGAGCGCGTAGGAAGTTGATATTTTGTCTATTCTATTGAACAAAGTGCGATTTTTAGCGAGTATATTTGTGGTGAGTTTGCCGGGTAAAATTGAAAAACCGGCTTTGTTGACCGAATCGTAAACGAAAATCGCTTGTTTCTTCAAAACTTTGAAGGAAGTAATTTTTCGTGAGTTAAGTTTTTCATCAGCGACGTGATTGACCGGGAGCGACAGTTCCGAATTATCGGTAAATTTGACTGTTTCAAAGCTCTGTCCGCAGACGGAGAAAAAATTCACGAACAGGATTTGAAGCAGTCCGCAAAATATTAAGAATGAAATCTTCATAAAATCAGCCGGATTTCCTGATCTGCCGAAACGCCCCGATTCGGCAGATCGCGTTGTTTTCGTTTATTTCATTTGATTGCGTTTCTTCAATTCCTTCCATATCAAAAACAACATCACTGCGATGAGCGGCGGGCTAATCAGGAAAAGAATAAACATCAATTGGAAAAGCCGTGCCGACGGTTCGGAAGAAACTGTTTGGCTGATGTCGGTGACACCGAATGTCGCTTGATCTAGCGGCGCGGATGTGTCACCGGTTAATTCGGAAAGCGAATTCTTTTGTAATTCGAGATGTGGAACAGTATTGTTCATTCCCGTCATACTGAAACTGAGTGCGGCACTGGCAAAAGTGATGACGGCGATCATTCTGATAAATCTTTGTTTACATTTCATAAATTTTTACCTCATTTTTAGAAATCATATCATATTGTATCAAGCGGGTTTAGCTTATTGTAAAATTCCGCTGAGATTATTTTACGTTTTGTTCGAGTTCGGCGCGAAAGGCTTTTGAATTGGACGTTTCGGCGTTCGGAGAAAGCGTCGTTTTAGTAAATTTACCGCTTGCGTCTTTGGTCGCCGTAATCCAGTAATTCTGGCGCGTTCGCGGAACGTAAATCAAAACTTTGCGGGCAGTATCGTCAGCATTTGCACCGTGAAAAACCACTTCCTCGTAACCGTCGTTATCAACATCCTGCGGCTCGAACGTCCAGTTTGCGCCGTGAAAATCGGGCGTGTCGAGCGAGATTCGCGCCGTAATTTCCCATTGGCTATTTAAATTCGGACGTTCGACGGCAAAAAGATGGGTTTTGCCCATCTCGATCATATTGTGAATGCAGACGAGCGCGGTGTCTTTCGGCGTTTTGATAATCTGCATCCCGTCGGCGCGGTGTTCGGTCGTCTGCGTGATACGCGTGATAACTTTGTCGGCTTCTTCGGCGGAGAGCAGCGGCACGGCTGAATTTGTTTTTTCGGTGGTCGGCTGTTCTTTTTTGGCGAAATCGTCGCCCATTGCCATATTATGATTCATCGGCGGCGCATCCGGCATCGGTTTCGCGTAAGTTTCCGATTTTTTCATAATCGGATCAATCGGCGGATCGGTCATACTGGTGGGCGGATGTGTTTTCGCATACCACAAACCGCCGAGCAGCAGAATTGTTGCCAACCCGACGAATCCGCCGATGGCGGCGAGCAACCCGATATTGCGATTTTCTTTTTTAACCGGTGCGGATGTCGTTTGACCGACCGGATTCGTCATTTGCGAAGTCGGCGCATTGTTCAAATTCTGCGTAAAATTAACCGGCGCGTCTAAAATTTGCGTGGCGGCATCGTTAAGTGGAATCATTTCGCCGGAAAGAGCGGCTTCGAGCAAAAATTTCGCGGCGGCGGCATCGGACGGACGGTCTGCCGGTTTTTTCGCCAGCAATTGATTGACCGTCGAGGCGAGTTTGGGCGGCACTTGCGGCGCAACTTCTTCAAGTTTTGGTGCTTCGATCATCGCGTATTTAATGATAATCGCGGAAAAAACTTCTTCGTCGAACGGCGGACGACCGGAAATCATTTCAAACAAAAGTGCGCCGAGACTGTATAAATCGCTGCGGGCTTCGACCGCTTCGCCGAGACACTGCTCCGGCGACATATAATACGGCGTGCCGATCAGTGCGCCGCCGTTCGTCATCGAAAGCTGCATACTTTCGGCGTTATCGCTTTTGAGCATTTTAGCGATGCCGAAATCAAGCACGAAAACGCCTTGATCGTTGAGCATAATATTTGCCGGTTTGAGATCACGGTGAATGATACCGAGCGAATGCGCTGCGCTCAAAACGTCGCAGATGCTGACGGCGATTTCGACGGCTTTTTGATACGAGAGTTTCTCTTCTTTCTTCAAAACATCGGCGAGCGTCACGCCTTCGACATATTCCATCACGATAAACAGGCGACCGTCGGGCAGCGTTCCCGAATCGTAAATCATCGCCGCGCGCGGATGCCGCAGCTTCGCCATCAAACGCGCTTCGCGGGCAAAACGCTGAGTGATGTCGGTATCGGCGGCGACATCGGCGTTGATAACTTTGACGGCAACCACGCGGTCTAAACCGAGATGCGTCGCCCGGTAAACGGTTCCCATTCCGCCGCGTCCGAGCATATTTTCGACGCGGATATTATTGGCGATGATCTCCGGCAAATCGTTCGTATTAAAACTTGGGGGATTGTTAAATTCGTTCATAACTTTCTATTTTTTTGACCGTTTTAGCCGGTCTTTTATTAATCGTAAGTAATCGTTCGGAATTACTTAAGATTGGTGAAATGTGAGGCGGAAACACGACCGTTAGGGAGTGTGTTATGAGTCGAGCGATTGACACACTCCCTAACGGTCGTGTTTCCGTTTTGGTCATAAATTCTGCCTGACTAAGTTAAATAGGGATAATATACACTTATTTTCGAGTAACCGTAAAAGAAAAATATATGCAATTTTTACATATCAAAAAAAGACACCGTGCGAAACGTCCGCACGGTCAACCGCAATTTATAATTATCAAATACAAAACGGAGGAAATATGCCATACAACAAACTAAACATCAGCGGCGCGAAAGCCGATATATTCGCGTGGGTTAATCACGACCTGTCGCTCGACGAACAAAATATGCTCCGCAGCGTCTCGCGGCTGCCGTGTCTGTACAAGCACGTCGCCATTATGCCGGACGCACATTTGGGCATCGGTTCGATGGTCGGTTCGGTCGTCGCCACGAAAGACGCAGTGATTCCGGCGACCGTCGGCGTGGACATTGGCTGCTTTACGGGCGATACGCTCGTGCCGACGCTTGACGGGAAATCTTATGCGCTTCGTGAATTGGCTGAAAACGATCAAGAAATTGTCGTTTACGCCTGCACGGAAAACGGAAAAGTTGTTACCTCCAAAGCGACGGCAAAGAAAACACGAATAAACGCCCAACTCGTCAAGGTTGTTTTAGACAACGGCGCGGAAATTCGCTGCACACCCGATCATAAATTTATGCTTCGGGACGGAAATTTTGCAGAAGCGAAAGACTTAAAGTCAGGCGAATCGTTGATGCCGTTTTATCGTGAAACTGACAAAGACGGTTATGTTTTTGTGCAGCAAAATTATTCGGGCAGAATGCAACGAGCGCATTGGATTGTTGCCCGAAATGGTCTGCTCGGCGAAATTCCGAAATTTAAGGGCGACAAAACGGTAATTCATCACAAAAACTTTGATGAAGCCGATAATCGCCCGGAAAACTTGGAGTTTATGAGTTCATCTGCACATTCGGCGTACCATCGCGGTTTGGTTGACAAAAATGAACATTGGCAGTCACCGGAGTTTGAGGCAAAGCGTATTAGAGCGATTGCCGATAAAGCAAAAACGGAAGCAGGACACGCTTATTACGCGACGCGCGGAACGAAAAATATTTTGAGATATATGGAAGAAAATCCTGAACATTTCAAAAATGCCATTGCCGAAAACGGGAGGCGCGGCAAAAAGTTTTTAGTTGAATATAACCAAAGCGAAAAAGGTCGCGCAAAAAGTAAGGAAATCGCTAATCGTCTATACGATTGCGAAACTTGTGGCGAAAAAGTGAAAAGCGGAATCGGACTGCACAATCATCGTCGTGGAGAACACGGTTACAATCACAAAGTTGTTTCCGTCGAATCAATTACAGAACGCGAAGACGTTTATTGTTTAAGCGTTCCCGAACATCACAATTTCGCTTTGGAAGCCGGAGTTTTCGTTCACAACTGCGGAATGATGGCGGTCAAAACGCCATTCAAAAGCGGGATTCTCGACGGCAAATTGAAAGATTTGCGTCACGAAATCGAACGCGCCATTCCGGTCGGATTCAACGCGCATAAAGAATCCGACAACGACGCATCGCGTTGGAACGGTTGGGACACTTTCGAGGATTTGCACGTCGGTGTTCAAGACCGTAAGGTCAAAGCGATGAAACAACTCGGCACACTCGGCGGCGGCAATCATTTTCTGGAAGTTTGTCTCGACACCGAAGACAATGTTTGGCTGATGCTTCATTCCGGTTCTCGCAATATCGGAAAGGAAATCGCCGAACGTCATATTGCGACGGCGAAAACTTTGCACAAACTAAATGAACTTCCCGATCCGAATCTCGCTTATTTTATTCAGGGAACCGACGAGTTCAAGAATTATTGGCGCGATTTGAGTTGGGCGCAAAGTTATGCGTTGATGAACCGCGAAGTGATGATGAAACGGCTTTTGAAATCATTCAACCGAATGTTTAATAAAGAAAAAGCATTTCGTCCCGAAGTTGCGGTCAATTGTCATCACAATTACGTCGCTTTGGAAGAACATTACGGCGAAAAAGTGTTCGTCACACGCAAAGGCGCGATCAACGCCGAACTCGGTCGTTTCGGAATTATTCCCGGCTCGATGGGCGCAAAGTCTTTTATTATTAACGGTTTAGGCGCACCGGAAAGCTACAATTCGTGTTCGCACGGCGCAGGACGCAAAATGTCGCGCACGGCGGCGAAAAAACGCTTCACGCGTGAGGATTTGGAACGCCAAACCAAAGGCGTGGAATGCCGCAAAGACTCCGGCGTAATTGACGAAATTCCCGGCGCGTATAAAAACATTGACGAAGTTATGCGTAACCAGTCAGACCTTGTAGAAATCGTCGCGGAATTGAAGCAAGTCGTTTGTGTGAAAGGGTAAAATGAGTTTGCCGATTTAGATTTCTATTTTGGCAAACTCAAATTTTAAACAAAGTTATGAAACCGAAAACCAGAAAACAAAGATACAATGCGATTGTATCGGCTACAACAAAATCCCTAAATGCTTGCGTAATTGAATTAGCCGAAAGCTATTTGAAAGATTTCCCTAACAGTCAAGGCGGTTGGGATATGTATAGTCTTGCACTTTTTAGGATTGATAGATTCAAAGATGCCAAGAAAGCGGTATATAAATCAATTGAATTAATTGACGAACCAAATAAACAACGTCGTTTAGCTTGGCTTCAATGTCGTATGGGAGATATTTATAAAGATTCAGGACATTTTCATAAAGATATCGAATGGTTTCAAAAAGCTCACAATACAAATTCTTCTGAGGCAACATTTTTAATCTATCAGGGAGTTATGTTTTTAAGAATTGAAAAATTCGAGGAAGCAATCGAAACTTTCCAAAAAGCTACGAAGTGTGAAAAAGGCTGTATTGACGAAGCATTTTATAATCTCGGAGTCGCCTACCTAATTCAAAAAAGATACAAAGAATCAATAAATTGTTTTGAAAAAGCTCTCGAAATTGATCCGAAATACAAAGAAGCCAAACAACAACTCAAGGATATGGAAAAAGTTTTATCAATTATTGAAAGCAAATAAATTTAAGCATCGTTGGTCCAGCGGTTTAAGACTTCGGCTTGCCATGTCGGGAACATCGGTTCGAATCCGCTACGATACTCCAAGTTTTCAAGCTATTTCCGAAATAAAAACTCGGGCAAACGGCGTTGTTCGTCCAGTAGATTTTGTTGTTCTTTCAAAAGTTCGCGTTGTTGCTGGCTCAAATGTATAAGTGTTTCGACAGCTTTTTGAGTTTGTTCCAAAATTTGACGTTCTTCGATTTTTTGATAATCATTTTGGCGTTTTGTAATCAACGGTTGGCGATTCAGGCGCAGAAGTTTGATAGTAAATTCGCCGATTTCGGTTAAGGCGAATAGATTTCCTGATTCGGAAAGCCAGAAATGTTTATCGCGGTTGGCGGTTCGCGGATTGAACAGCTTTGAATCTTCCGTCCAGTAATCGCCTTTGTAAAGATTGCATCTAAAACAGCAATAGACGAGATTTTCTGCTTCGTCACCACCGTTTTTCGAGACTGGCTTAAAATGGTCAACGGTTAGTTCGCCGCCGTTGTCGGTTTCTGAAATCTCGCAGTATTCACAAGCAAAACCGGCTCTTTCACGGATTTCCGAGCGTTTTGCTTGGCTGATGCTCAAGCAGCCTTCTCCAACAAGCTGGATTCCAAAGCCTTTCTTAATGATTTGTTTTCATTTCGCAGCTTGGCATTTTGTGTAACCAAAGATTCTATTTCACAACTAATTTTTGCTGCCTGTTTGGTTGTATCGGCAAGATGTTCGCGTAAATCAGTGGAGTTTGAAAACGGCTGCGGGAAATTCAAATTTGAATTTTCTTCTTGGTCTAACTCTTCATACCAACTTTGCAAAGCGTCTTTTTCCTCCGCTTTCAGGTTTTCACCGTTCACAGCAAGTTGATGAATTTTCTGCATTTTTTCCGTTTCTTTCATTACATTCTCCGATGAAATTCTAACATATTTTACAAGTTTTCCTGAGAACATTCTATAAATATCATTAAAATCAATCCGTCGTCTTTACATCAACAAAATTGCACCGCAAACAAAACTCGTCACGCTTCGCACCGATGCGCTGATTGCCAGAATCGTCGTCAAGCAAAAAGACGCTTTTCTCGTCACTGACGACGTTGATGATTTTCAGATCATCAAACGCGAAATGAGCGAACTTAAAATTATCTCAGCCGAAGAATTCTTCGCTTGAAGACAATCAAAAATTAGTTTGACCGGAAACCGCCTGAGTAATTTCAGACGGTTTTCTTCTTTTCCCAATCTCGAAATTCAAAAAACAGGAGGAAATTATAATGAAACTTGCAGAAGCACTTATTTTAAGAGCCGATACCAAAAAAAGATTCGAACAACTGCGTCAAAGACTCGTCAATAACGCGAAAGTTCAGGACGGTGATGAACCGGCGGAAAAACCGGAAGATTTGCTGAACGAAATCGAGCAGACTGCCACCGAATTTGAAAAACTCATCAAGCAAATTAACAAAACCAATTCCGAAACCGAGTTTGTCAAAGATAAAACTTTGACCGACGCGCTGGCGGAACGTGATGTTTTGTTTTTGCGTCGCGGAGTTTATGCGGGTTTGGTAAATTCGGCGACGGTTTCGCAGCAGATGTATTCGCGTTCGGAAATTAAATTTGTCAGCACGGTTGATGTCGGTCAAACGCAGAAAACGGTTGATAAACTTTCTCAACAATACCGCGAACTTGACGCGAAAATTCAAGAGTTTAATTGGAAAACTGATTTAGCTGAATAAAAAATTTCAGCGTCGGTAGATGAAATGCGAAGGCGTATGTGAAAGCCGTCAACAGGCTGAAAGTTGAATTAACGATCTGAACAATCGTCAATGGTCGCGTTAGGACGACGCTTCGGGTTCGATTCCCGAATCGCACAAATTATGTCCAGCACTGTGACAAGCGCATCGGGTAACGGGCATTGTTAAAACCATCACATAGATTCGATATTTCGTTGAGGGTTCGGGAACGGGGATTTTCAGTTTTCAATAACGGAGGAAATTATGAAACAAAAACATTTACAAAACCGCGATTTTTATTGGGTGCGGACGTTTACATTATGATAAATGCGTCCGTGCAATTTTTTGGATTGACAACATAAAAGAGGAAAAAATTTGTATGGGCAGACAGTTACTTGAAAAACATTTCAGCCGCATCGGGGCGCGGGCGAAAATTGCGGAAATTGTTCCGAATCGCCGACGCAGCGCGGCTGGAATCAACATTTTGCAAGACCGCAGCGGCGAGTATTTCGACATTAAAGTTGACGGCAGCGAAACGGTTGAATACGAAGTCGTTGACTTGCGAAAAGATCTGCGTCATTTGCTTTTGATGGCAAGACGCGAAACGGGCAAAGAAAAATTTCTTTGCGGACACGACGAGCGACACTGGTTTGTCTGCGCCGTTCCCGGCAAGAGCATCACCAGCGTCACGAATGCAATGGAGGCGTTGCAGCCCGCGTTTGTGCGGCAGCAAATCTCCCGAAAGATCAGACGAACTAAGAATCGCCTAACCCGCCGCAACGAAGTTTTCGTGCGGCAGGGCGAGTGGTTTTTCGTTCCCTTCACGGAATTCAATTTTAGAGTTGATTTCCTCAATCAAATTCATAAAAACGAACCGATTTCACGCGGCAACGGGGGCAAAGCACATTTTTGCGAAGAAGTTTTTCGCAGTCGCGGCGACGCGGTGATGGTTTGTTCGCGTTATCCGAGCGGCGTTTCGATGAAGCGTTACAACGATCTCGTCAAACAAAATCCGAACGCGAGTCGTTGGAATTGGCGAATGATGCAGATTAACGCGGCGGTTTACGCTCGCGGCACGGTGCGTCACCCGGATCACAAAACGATCCACCTCGACGGCTGGCACCGGGTTTTTATGAACACTGAAAACGAGGCTCCGGGAATGCGGCACGTCGTGTTTTTGGACTAAACTAAAAAGCATCGCGGCATTTTCCCGCCGCCGCGATGCTCTGTTATCAATAATTCACTGTGCAAATTTTTCCGCTAAACCGCGTCTGTATGAAAGAACGCGGCAAAGTTTTATTCACACAAGTTTCAAAAGCGAATTTTCCGTCGTAAAGTTGTAAAATAGACGGTTATTGATTTTTGGCTGTCGTCCGCTGAAAAACGGCGAATCCGGTGGCAAATTTATTACAGCCGCGATAGAATATGCCGTTGAAAAAGAATTTTTGAGCGAGTTTTAATAAAGGAAATATTAAAGATGGCAAAAGTATCACAAAAAAACAGATTGCTTTCGATTACCACGCCGCTCGGCGCGGATTACCTGCTGATCAACAAGATGCACACTGACGAAGCACTGTCCGAACTTTTTGAGATTGATGTCGAGCTTTTATACGACGAAGACGAAGACGATGCGTTTGATTACACCGTCATTGACGACACGCAGATTCTCGGCAAAACCGCCAGCATTGCCATCACGCAGCGCGACGGCGGCAAGCGCACAATGACCGGAATGATTAACAATTTTACGTTAGCCGGTCGCAACCGCCGATTTACATTTTATTATGCCACTATCGTTCCGCACGTTTGGCGGCTGACCCAAATCACGCAGAGCAGAATTTTCCAACACCTCACCGTTCCCGATATTTTGAAAAAGGTATTCAAGGATTACGAAGTTAATTACCAGCTTCAAAAAGTTTACAAACCGCGCAATTATTGCGTGCAGTATCAGGAAACGGATTTTGCCTTTGCCTCACGTTTGATGGAGGAAGAAGGCATCGCCTATTATTTCGAACACACGCCGCAGAACGACAAAATGGTGCTGCGCGATGATTTCAAATCGCCGGAAGATTGTCCGAGCAAGAGTGAAATCGGCATCGTCAACGAGGATTTAACGGGCGAAGTATTCGAGAGCGCAATCAAGGAATGGAAAATAGATTATAAGTTGCAGACGGGCAAAAAGACGCTGTGGGATTATCATTTTCAGCTGCCGAGCAAAAAACTCGAAGCGGAAAAGTTGAGCATTTACGATGCCGGACAAAACAAGGAAATGGAGGTATATAATTTCCCCGCCGGTTATGCGCGAAAATATGACGACATTGACAAAAGCGGCGGCGAACGCAGCGATTTGGTCAATGTTTTTCAGGACAATAAAAAAACTGCGGAAAATAGAATGAGAGCGTTCGACGTTAAATATAAAAATACGTCGGGCGCGTCCGATTGCTGCACACTGACACCGGGTTACAGATTCCAGCTCAAAAATCACCCGAACAAAGATTTCAATAAACAATACGTCGTTCTATCAGCCACTCATAATGTTGAACAATCGCCTGATTATCTGGTCGGCGACGTGCTGCCAAAGGCGTACGAAAACGAATTTACCTGCATCCAGCACGGTTCGGGAAATCCTGAGTTTTGTCCCCCGATGAAAACGCCGAAACCTTTGATTAACGGCAGTCAAACGGCGTTCGTCGTCGGACCCGCCGGGGAAGAAATTTTCACCGACAAATACGGGCGCGTTAAAGTTCAGTTTCACTGGGATCGGGAAGGAAAACTCGACGCGGACAGTTCGTGTTGGCTGCGCGTGGCACAGACGTGGGCGGGAAATAAATGGGGCGGAATGTTTATTCCGCGCATCGGGATGGAGGTGATCGTCAATTTTATGGAAGGTGACCCCGATCAGCCGATTATCGTCGGCTGTGTTTACAATGCCGAAGCGATGCCGCCCTACACGCTGCCGGACGAAAAAACCAAATCAACGCTCAAATCCAATTCGACCAAAGGCGGCGGTGGTTTTAACGAATTCAGACTCGAAGATAAAAAAGGCGAGGAACAAATATTCGTTCACGGCGAAAAAGACCTCGACGTGCGAATCAAACACGACCGCAAGGAAATCATCAAAAATGATTCTCATTTAATCGTCGAAAATGACCAGTTCGAAAAAGTCAAAGGCGATAAACATTTGATCGTCAGCGGCGACCAAAACGAAAAGGTTGGCGGTTCGGTGTCACTCAAAGTCGGCAGCGACGAGCAAATCAAAGTCGGCAGCAATTATGCGCTGGACGCGGGAATGGCGGTTCACATTAAAGCGGGAATGAGCGCGGTAATCGAAGCCGGTGCCGCTTTAACCTTAAAAGTCGGCGGCAATTTTATCAATATCAACCCGGCAGGAGTTTTCATCAAGGGAATGATGGTGATGATTAACAGCGGTGGTGCCGCCGGTTCCGGTGCCGGTTCAAGTCCCGATGCGCCGAAGGAAGCAAAAGAGGCGGACAAAGCCGATCCCGGCGAGAAGACCAAGAAAAAGCCGCCGCCGCCGCCGCTCAAACCGACTAATTACAGCCAGCAAGCCGCCGCTTTGCAAGGCGCGGCGCAAAGTGGTACTCCGTTCGTTGGCTTATGATAAAAATCCCGATGCCCCGTGCGGTTATCCGTGTGTCGAAAGATGAATAAAGAAAAGTTAGAAGAAATATTATTTAGTCGGAGAACGCGTGTCTATGCGGTTTTAGATGGTGCTTCCGTGCCTGATTTGCGGATGAAATTTTTCGAGTCGAATCCGCCGCGCTACTGTCTTCTCAAAGGTGACTTGGAACCCGATATGGAAGAAGTTGCACCGTATCTGGTGCGACTTTATCCGGGAACGCCTTTTACTGATTGGGTTTTGCAGGAATGTTGGGGAAAACACTGGGGAATTTTCGCGCACAGCATTCAGCCTTTGAAAGAAATGCGAAAACATTTTCGCTCGTTAGTCACCGTTTTTGATGAAAAAGGTGACCCGATGATGTTTCGTTTTTACGACCCGCGCGTCCTGCCCCGTTTTCTGGCGACCTGTAAACCGGCGGAACTGAAAATTTTATTCGGCGAGGTCGAAACTTTTTACGCCGAATCTGAAAGCGACGGAAATTTGATGAGTTTTCAAATCACGGAAGAAAATAACTTGAAGCAGTCCGCCGTTTGATATCAAATGAATTGAAAGGAGAAACACTATGCCGCCAGCCGCTAGGATACTAGACAATGTAGCCCACCCGCTGCCGCCCGTTTTAACACCGGGACCGGGAAGTATGAATGTTTTGATCGGATTCCTACCGGCGTGGCGCGGAATCGGTGGTGGTGCCGCCGCCGCTATTCAAACTGCCAAAAAAATTTCCGATAAGGCGATAAAAGTAGCTGAAACGGCAACAACCGCCGCCGCCGGTACACCTGCCGCACCTGCTGCAAAACTGGCGGAAGAAACCGCCAAAGCCGCCGCCGCCGCTACTATGGGAAGTATGATTTCGGGGCTGGCGGCAGTTCCGTCGCCGTCGGGCGGGATGCCCGATATTCACGCGTGTTTAACTCCTTTGCCGATTCCTCCGCACGGTCCCGGTGTGGTTGTTGACGGGTCGAAAACCGTTTTGATCAACGGACTTCCGGCGTGTCGTTTGGGCGACACAATAGTAGAAGCCGCCGGACCACCGAACAAAATTGTCAAAGGCGAGATGACGGTAATTATTGGCGGTTAAAATATTTTTCAAACGGAGGAATTTAAGATGCTGGTCATCAGACAGGAACAAATTGATACTTTAATCAAAGGCACGGACGAAGAATTCGTCGAATTTCTCGTCGCCCACGTCAAAGAAGAATTTCCCGATAAAACATCGGAACGCGAAGATGAAACGCTCCGCACAATGGTCAAAGGCGGCATCAAAAGAGCCGAAAGCCACGATTTGACCAGAGCCGAAGACATCACGGCGTTTATCTCGATTATGTTTGAAATTGCGCCGAATTTTGATGAACAATCTCAAATTAGAGCGGTTTTAGACGATGAACTGTGTCCGCCCGAAGACCGCATCGAAAGGTTATGGTCGCCGGTCGTCCCTGATGAGGCTTGGGAAGAGGGTGAAAATAATTACAATGAGAACGCATGGTTTCAGAATTAATAGGTGAAAAACCAAACAAACAAAACTAATATTCGATTATGCCGAATAAGAGACCAGTAACTAAAAGGTTTTCTCCAGCTTCAAGAGTTAGAAAAACTATTGAAAATAGCAAAAATAAAGACGAGAGCCGCCGAAACCCGCAGCTGATAGTTTCAGAACTTTTTTAACAATGCTGACCGATGACAACGGCGAAAATTTATGACCGATGAAAATTTTGCAGAAAAAGATCAGGAACAGGTGAAAGGAATGGAAGAAACTAAAACGCAAGAAAAACAAAACGCGCCCGCAAATTCTGCCGCAATACCATTAACTCGTGCTGAACAGGTTCATCAACGTGCCGAAAAATCCCGTAAAGCTGCTCTAAACAAAGCAGTTGAGCCACCGGCATAAAAAAAGCGGGTAACAAATGTGAACATTTGTCACCCGTGCATCTCTTACGGATGTGTCATTTCTTCCGGCTTTACTAATTCGTCAAATTTTTCACCGTCCAAAAGTCCCAATTCAACTGCCGATTCTTTCAGCGAAGTTCCCTTTTTATGCGCGTTCTTAGCAATTTTTGAAGCATTATCGTAACCGATATGCTGATTTAGTGCCGTCACCAGCATCAGCGAATCGCTCAAATATTTGTCAATTTGCGTGCGGTTCAATTCGATACCGTTAATACAGAATTCGACAAACCCTTTGCAAGCGTCGTTTAACAACCGAACCGAATGCAGAAAATTGTGAATCATCACGGGTTTGAAAACATTCAGTTCAAAATTCCCTTGCGAACCGGCGAAACCGATTGCCGCGTCGTTCCCGAGAACCTGCGCGGCGACCATCGTCATCGCTTCGGATTGCGTCGGGTTGACTTTTCCCGGCATTATCGAACTGCCCGGTTCGTTTTCCGGCAAAATTAGTTCACCGATGCCGCAGCGCGGACCGGACGCGAGCCAGCGGATGTCATTGGCGATTTTCATTAAGGAACACGCCAGCGTTTTGAGTGCGCCGGAAGCGAAAACTATTTCGTCATGGGCGGAAAGTGCGGCAAATTTGTTCGGGTGCGATTTAAACGGCAAACCGGTTAATTCGGCGATGTTCGAGGCGGCGCGTTCCGCAAAATCGGGGTGCGAATTAAGTCCCGTGCCGACCGCCGTGCCGCCGATTGCCAAATCGTAAAGTCCGGGCAGCACTGTTTTTAACCTTTCAACATCGCGCTCGATTAATGAAGCCCAGCCGCCGAATTCCTGCCCGACGGTCAGCGGCGTAGCATCCTGCAAATGCGTTCGCCCGATTTTGACGACATCGGCAAACATTCGGGCTTTGGCGGTGATCGAATTGGACACTTTTTCAACCGTCGAAATCAGTTCATTAAGCTGTTCGGCAGCGGCAATATACATCGCTGTCGGGAAAGTATCGTTGGAACTCTGCGACATATTCACGTCGTCGTTCGGGTGAATCGGCTTTTTTGAACCCATCTCGCCGCCCGCAATTTCGATAGCGCGATTGGAAATGACTTCGTTGGCATTCATATTTGTCTGCGTTCCCGAACCCGTCTGCCAAACGCGCAACGGAAAATGCGCGTCGAGCTGCCCGTCAATCACTTCATTGGCGGCGCGAACGATCAAATCCGTTTTGTCGAGCGTCATTTTATCCGATTTTAATTGATGATTAGTTATCGCGGCGGCTTTTTTCAAAATGCCGAGGGCGCGAATCATCTCGCGCGGCATCACGTCGAAACCGATGTCGAAATGATGCAGACTGCGCTCGGTTTGTGCGCCCCAGTATTTATCCGCTTCGACGGCAATTTCGCCCATCGAATCCGTTTCAATGCGTGTTTTCCTTTCAATTTTCTCGGGTGTCATAATTTTGAATTTTCTCGAACTTATTTTTGTTTATTGTAATACGGCTGGCTTAAAACGAAGAAATCCGTTTTGCTAAATCAAGGTGTCAGCCAATTTGTTTCAAGTTCTCCCTCTGTGTCCCAAGTGAAAAGCGCACGGCGATGTCCGGTGGCGTAAAGTTCGAGGCAGTCTATCGAAGAAATCTGCGTGGAAATGACGGCAAAATTTGGAAAACCGATCTCACTTTCTTCGATGGTCGGTTCGCGTTGTTCCAGTTCGGCGGACATTCCCGAAATCGCCTCCGGGACAATGCGGCTCGGCGCATCGCCCATATAACAGCGTCTGCCGAACGCCCACGTCGCCTGCCACTGTTTCAGTTTCAGCGCGTCGTTAGCAGCAGAATGAATCGTCGCTCTGCCGGAAATACGAAGCTGCATTTTTTCAGCAGGATGATAAAAAAGCCACGAAAGACGCGAATCGGCGTAAAGTTCGTTAATTTTCGGCGACCGCAAATCCGTATGAAAAATTAGATTTCTTCCGTCGGGCAGAAATCCACGAAAGACGACAACGCGCACTGACGGACTGCCGTCCGCATTGATAGTTGCGACCGTCGGCGTATGCAGCGGCGATTTTCTTTCTGCCGCTCCGCGCGTCAACAGTGCGAAAATTTTTGTCAGGAGTTCCTGATGATTCATTTTTGATTGATCTCCGGTGGAATTGCGATGTATGAAAATTTGTGCGGTGTTCTTCGCACAAATTACTGCCGGATGTATTCGGCGATAAACCTTCTGATCGCCGGTTCTTCGTCGCCGAGCATCTCTTCAAAATTTACCGGTTTTAAGTTGTTTTTTTCAAACCTCGACAGGTCTTTTTTCGACAATGCCCACGGCATTTCCGGCGGGATTTCATCGCTTTCGCGCCCCCGTGTGACGACTAACAATTTTCCCTGAAAAGCAGTGAAATTAGCAATCGCGTCAATTACCTGCGAACGAATGGCGAGCGGCAGCGGCTGAATCGTGTAAACTTCCAGCACAAATTCAAACGCCTGAAACCATTCTTTCGGCGGATCGAACAAATCGGCGATAAAAAATTGGATGTCGGTGTCCGAATGAAGTTTTCGCGCCCATTCAATCGCCGTCGGCGAAATGTCGAACGCCGTCACACGAAAACCCAGATCATGTAAAAACCGGGCATCGTCGCCCAAACCGCAGCCGACGACCAAGGCGTTGCGATTGTCCCCGCGCAAATTCGTTTGTTCAGCCCAGCGGCGCAAAAATTTATTCGGCTCAAGGTCCGCCCACGGAATTTTTTCGTTATCGCCACCCGCTTCTTTGTAAAGCGCGTCGAACCAGCCGAGCGCATCGCCTTTCTCGGCAAAAGCGGTTTGTATTTCCTTCGTGCGCTCACGCGCGTCGTGTTCTTCAAAACTCATAGTTTTCAGGTGACCACCGCCCGTCCCGGCGACGGTACGTCTTCAGCAAGACGACGTTACATCTTCAACGCGGACGCATCTTTCGACTTTATTTCATTCCAGATTTTCATCGCGTTCGCTAACGCCTGCTGTAAATCTTTTGCGGTTGCGGCAGCTTGCATCGTCGGCACCGCATCGGCTTCCTGCAAAACATCGAGCAGTGTTTGAAACGCTCCCGGCAGTCTGCCGAGCGTAAAATTCGCCAACGGAACGGGCGCGGACGACTGTCGCGCACTTGTTCCCAACAATAAATTCAGCTTTCCTTCGAGTACGTCTATATTTTTGAGAAGGTCGCGTTTTCCGGCGGCATTCGCACGGGCAGTTTTCAATTGCGCCTGCAATTTCTTGACATCTTCCATCACGGCGCGAGACTGTTTGATACCTTCGTAAGCCTGCATCGAAAGGGCGAACTGCTGCTGCAAAGCGGCGGTCGGCGTAGTTACGCGCGGATCAATTTTGACGGTCAGCGGCTGCGTGTATGTTTTGCCGCCGACGGTTAATTTAACGGTATAATTTCCAGGCAGAACAAACGGACCCAACGGCACGAACGGCGTGTCGTGGTCGATCGCGGAAATCGGCAAATCGTAGTTGTCGGCGGGCGGATTCGGATACATTAAATCCCAAACGAAACGCTGCATTCCCACATCGTTCGGCAAAATGCGCGGCGGGCGAATCCAATGCGTCGGAAACCGCAGTTCATTGACATCAACCGGCAATGGCGAGTCGTTGCTGGCGTATCGGCGAACGAGCTTGCTACCCGCATCGAAAATTTCCAGCACGATTGGGGTTGACGATTTTTCCTTCAAATAATAATTGATAATCGCACCGTCCGGTGGATTCTGCCCCGCCGGTTCTTCGGGCGGAAACGGCGTGTCGGTGTGAACACTGCGCCGGATGCGAATCGCGGTTTGCGGCGCGAAAAGAAATGCGTTCGCCGCCGTCACCTGTTGATTTATTTGGCGCAGCGGCGTGAGATCATCGAGAATCCAAAACGAACGCCCGTGTGTCCCGACGACCAAATCGTCATTATGGACGACCAGATCACGAATCGAAGTCGCGGGCATATTTAATCGAAGCGGCTGCCAAGTGTCGCCGTCGTCGAGCGAAAAATAAACTGCCTGTTCGGTTCCACAATACAGCAAACCTTTCCGAACCGAATCTTCGCGGACGGCGTTAACGATGCCGCCGTCGGGTAAGCCTTTGGTAATTTCCCTCCACGTTTTGCCGCCATCGTGCGTTCGCAAAATATGAGGTCGCAAATCGTCGAGGCGAAACGTATTGATCGCCGCGTAAGCCGTGTTCGCATCGAACCGTCCCGCGTCAATGAGTGAAACTTTCGCCCACGATTTCAGTTCCGGCGGCGTAACATTCTGCCAGTTTTTACCGCCGTCGCGCGTCACTTGAATCAAACCGTCGTCGGTTCCCGCCCAAATCGTTTTGACATCTTTATAAGACGGCGCGACCGTGTAAATAACGCCCCGGCGCGGCATCGTGTCCATTTCCTTCGTCGCGTAAATGCCGACGTTTTTCGGAACTTCCCATTTCTCCCGCGACAAATCCGGGCTGATTATTTCCCAATTCTGCCCGCCGGTCGTCGTCTTGAAAAGCACGTTGCCGGCAAAATATAAAATATGCGGGTCAACCGGCGAGAAAATCACCGGCGCGGTTCTGACGAAGCGGTATTTGCCGGTGCGAACGGCTTCGGGCATCACATTCAGCACCTGCCCGGTGCGCTTGTCGAAGCGCGTTAGTTTACCGCCGTAAATAAAATGCGGATTGAGCGGGTCGGGCGCGGCGTAACCGTATTCTTCCAGCCCGACCGTCCGCCAGTCGCGTGAAGTAATCGCGCCCGTATCGCCGCGCGACGCGACTCCGACCGAACCGCTTTCCTGCTGTCCGCTATACACCCAGTACGGAAATTCATTGTCGGTGATGACGTGATAAAGCTGCGCGGTCGGCTGATTATACCAACTCGACCAAGTTCCGCCGCCGTTGACCGAAACGGTCGCGCCCTGATCGCTGGCGATTAAAATGATGTCCGGGTTTTTCGGATTGATCCAGAAACGGTGGTAGTCGTCGCCGCCGGGTGCGCCTTTAAAACCCGTAAAGGTTTTCCCGCCGTCAGTTGATTTATACGACGCAGTGTTGGCGACGAAAACGATGTCTGGGTTGTTCGGGTGAACTTTGACTTCGGCGAAATCGCTGCCGCGTCCCCAGATTCGCCCGTCGTTATTGATTTTTTGCCAGCTTTCGCCTGCATCGTTCGACGCATAAAGTCCGCCGAATTCCGGGTTCGCGTCAACCGTCGCGTACAACCGTTTGCGTTCGTTCGGTGCAATGGCAATCCCGATGCGCCCCAACCCCTGTTCGACGGTCGGCAAACCTTTGGTCAATTGTTTCCAATTATTTCCGCCGTCGGTTGATTTGAAAAGCCCGCTTTTCATTCCCTGCCACGCGCCGTTTTCCCACGGTCCCTGCCGTCCCGCCCACAAATCGGCGTAAATCGTGTCGGCATCCTTCGGGTCGAATTCAACCTGAATCGCGCCGGTGTTTTCGTCTTTGAACAACACGCGCGTAAAACTTTCGCCGCCGTCGGTTGAACGATAAACGCCGCGTTCGGCATTTGGACCGTACGGATGACCGAGAACGGCGACGAACAACCGGTTTTCGTTTTTAGGGTCAACGATGATCGAACCGATCTGCTGACTGTCGCGCAGTCCCAGATGCCGCCACGTTTTGCCGCCGTCGTTCGATCTGTACATTCCGTCGCCGGTTGATAAATCGGGTCGCTGCAATCCTTCGCCGCTGCCGACGTAAATCACGTTCGGGTTTGACGGCGCGATGGCGAGATCGCCGATTGAACCCGTCGGCTGATCGTCGAAAATCGGTTGCCACGTTCGCCCCGCATCCGTCGTTTTCCACACGCCGCCGTTATTGACACCGATGTAAAATACGTTCGGCTGATCAGGAATGCCCGCCGCGCCGACCGTTCTTCCGGCGCGAAACGGTCCGATCATTCGCCAGCTCATATTTTGATAAAGATTCGGACTGACGGTCTGCGCGTTGGCAAAAAAGACAAGCATAAATAAAGCGAAAGTTATTTGAACGACACTTTTTACGGACATCAATAATCTCCTCGAATTGAAAGATTTGAAAAACGAAAGCATTTAATATTTCGAGATAAATATAGCATTTATCAAAAGTTTATTTGAGCAAAAATTTGAGATTTTCATTTTTTCGCAAAATGATTTTTTATTTTTGAGACTTATTTTCTATGCTAAAATCTGTTTGAGGTGGAATCTATGGGACAAATAGTGCTTGATTTCCCGACCTTTGCTCGCTTTGGTAACTATGGAAAACATCAAACTATTTTTTCAGCTATATTTTCGCCCCGCAACGGCGATGAGCGAAATTATTGATAAGGGCAGTTGGATTTTCGCCGCCGTTTTGATGCTGCTCGTTTCGTTCGCTTTTAATTACGCGGTTAATTCTCGTATCGCCGATAATTATGCAGTTTCGAAAGCCGATTATTATTTGAATAATTCAAACTTTGACGAAGATTCGATTGACGGGCGAATGACACCGGCGCAGCGTGAAGAAGCGGAATATTACGCCAATCTCGACATTAACAAGGAACTGCGGCGCAAACATCGTCCGCTGCCGATTGCCGGAAAATCCGCGCTGTATTTCGTTTCGTTCGAGCAGAATTTTTTCACACCGACTATTTCCCTTTCCGTTTTATATGTTCCCGCGTTGATTTTAATGATGGTTCTTCTCGGCGGCAGTAGCGGCTCTTTCGGCGTAGTTTTGCAGCGCAGTTACGGCGAGACGGCGACCTGTGCGCTGATGGCTTGGGCGGCGGCGCATCTGCCGTCGGCGATTGCCGGTTTTGCGCTCGGTTCGGCGCAAATTGACGGATTAATTTATCTGCTGTTGTGGTTGGCGGGCGTTATTCTATTCGGCGTTTTGATGATTTTTGCCGCGCGGACGGTGTTCGGCGCAAATTACGGAGCGGCGATTTTGAGCGTTGGCGTTTCATCGCTTGCGTTTAGTCTCGGAATTTATGTTTTCGGCTTTATTTCGCCGTGGCTTTTCTCGCCGTTTCTGCTCTTTTACGGCTATCTGTATTTCGGCGGCGCGATTTCCGGCGAGCTGCGCGGTGTCGGCGGTGCGTTTCGTCAAAAACAAAGTTTCAAACGATTTCTGCATAACGCGACGGTCAATCCGAACGATGCCGACGCGCACGTTCAGCTTGCGCTCATTTATCTGCAAAGACAGCAGGAAGAAATGGCTCTCGAACATCTTCACAAAGCGGTGGCGATTGATAAAAACGAGATTGATGCGAATTATGAACTTGGCAAATTGGCGCGTAAAAAAGGCGATTTGCAAAATGCTCTCAATCATTTCGGAATCGTCGTCGAAGAAAATGAAAAATACGCTTTGAGCGAAATCTGGCGCGAAATCGGCGCGACTTATCTGGCAGCTGAAATGTTCAACGAAGCGCGGGAAGCGTTAGAAAAATTCGTCACGCGCCGTCCGGTTGATTCCGAAGGTTTGTATCGTCTCGGTAAAGTTTACCAAACGCAAAATGAACCGGAAAAAGCGCGTGAAATGTTTGAACAAGCAGTCGAATCCGCTAAAACTTCACCCGATTACCGCCGCCGCGAATTAAGATATTGGAGCAAGCTCGCGCAAAAAGAGATTTGATTCGGCAGAAACCCGTGCGTAAGCAAGGGTGAAAGAATTAAGCGGCACCCTTGCTTACGCGCGAGTTTCTGCCCTTTTCAGCAAAACAATCGCCTCCGCTTTAACAGCTTCGCCTTTGCCAACCGCGTCAACGGCTTCCCCGGTTTTCGCTTTGACACTGACGCAGGAAATTTCAATTTCTAATGTTTGCGCCAGATTTTCGCGCATTTCGTCAATGAACGGGCGCAGCTTCGGCTTTTCCAAGCTGATGACCGAATCAACATTGACGACGACAAAATCATTTTCCTTCATCATTTCGATTGTGTGTTTTAGAAAAACGAAACTGTCGGCATTTTTCCACTTCGCATCGCTGTCGGAAAAATGCGAACCGATATCGCCGAGCGCAAGTGCGCCGAGAATCGCGTCGGTCACGGCGTGCGTCAGCGCGTCAGCGTCCGAATGCCCGACCGCGCCTTTGTCAAACGGAATTACTACGCCGCCCACAATTAACGGGCGATCTGCAACAAGCTGGTGAATGTCGCTGCCAAAACCGATTCTAAACATTTTAATTGATAAAGATTACTTCAGTAAATTTTCAGCCAAAATCAAATCTCCCGGCACGGTAATTTTGATGTTTTGCGCGTTTCCTTCGACGACGGAAACTTCAACGCCGAGTTTTTCCACCAAAAAACATTCGTCCGTGACGATTTCACCGATGTCATTTTCCGCAAAAGCGCGGCGCAAAATTTCGTAGCGAAAACACTGCGGAGTCAATGCGCGGCGCAAATTAGCGCGGTCAATCGTGCGAATAATTTTGTCGCCGTCAACTTCTTTGATCGTATCGGTAACGAACGCCGTCAGACACGCCGCTCCCGTTTCCCGTGCTTTTTCGATGGTTCGCGTGATTTCTTCGACCGTCACCAGCGGACGTGCGCCGTCGTGAACCGCGATGATTTCACCCGTTTTTTCGTTGATCGCGTTTAATCCGTTGAGAACCGATTCAGCGCGAGTTTTACCGCCGCCGACAATTTTTTTTAATTTTTTCAGGTGATGTTTTTCAACGATGTGCGTGAAACTTTCAAGCTCCGCAACAGGCAGAACCAGTATGATTTCGTCAACTGCCGCGCATTTTTCAAATTTTTGCACGGTATGAATGACAATTGGCGTTCCGCAAATTTCGAGAAATTGTTTTAGCGTTTCCGTCCCGAATCTTTTTCCCTGTCCGGCGGCAACAATGATGGCAGTATTCATTTGAGTGTCAATTGTTTACCAATTTGTAAAAAACATATCTGCACTCAACCCTGCATCTGGCATCAATTGGCGATTTAGGTTATCAATCTATTCTTCGATAATCGTCGGTTGGCGCAGTTCGCGGGTGGATTTGCGGAAAGTTGCCGAACGAGAATCGTGAATATTCGGCGAACTGTCGTAATGGTCGTCTTTTTCTTCCCACAACCGACCGAAAATCATCTTTCCGGCGGTCGTCTGCAATACGCTGGTGACGGCGACATCCGCCGTTTTGCCGATCAAACGCCGCGCGTTGTCCACGACGACCATCGTGCCGTCGTCCAAATACGCCACGCCCTGATTGTATTCTTTGCCTTCCTTTAGAATGAAAACGCGCATCGCTTCACCCGGCAGAACGACGGGTTTCAAGGCGTTGGCGAGTTCGTTGATGTTCAAAACGCTCACGCCGCGAAGCTGCGAAACTTTGTTCAAATTAAAGTCATTGGTGACGATAACGGCTTCGAGTTCGTTGCCGAGTTCGATCAGCTTTAAATCAACTTCTTTGACGGCGGGAAAGTCCGTCTCGATAATTTGAATGTCAATATTGCTGTTGTTGCGAAGCCGCTGGAGCATATCCAAGCCGCGCCGTCCGCGCTGACGTTTAGAAGAATCAGCGGAATCGGCGACCTGCTGCAATTCGGTCAAAATGAACTGCGGAATGATTAACGTGCCGCCCAAAAATCCGGTTTCGGCAACATCGGCGATGCGCCCGTCAATAATGACGCTCGTGTCCAAAATTTTGTAATCGCGCTTAACATTTTTATCCGAAAAGATACCGCCGAGTGCTGACAGATCAATAAATTCGCCTTTCGCTGCGCCGACCATCAAACCGATATACGCCATAAAAAAAACGAGCGCGACCGTCAAAAATGTCTTCATCTCGGCATTGACTGCCGTCGTTTCCTGCGAACTGATGAGCATTCCGATCAAATACGCGCCGACGATTCCCAAAATCGAACCGACCGCCGCGCCGATCAAAGTTTTCAGCGAAGCCCGCCGCGCCCGCATTTCAAAGCCGATGATAAAAATTGAAACGACAATTCCGAGAATCGCTGAAATAAACTGCCGCGATTCCCGGCTCAATGTTTCCGGGAGATGCGCCGTTTGCCCCAGCGGATTAAGCAAATATCCCATCGCCGCCAAAAGCAAAATAAAGCTGATTCTAATTATGAGAACGTCCGATTTCATTATGTAAATTTTAACACGAATTTAATTTTATGAGTAACAAATATTTGAAAGTGAAGCGGCGAAGCAAAAAATTTAACATCATTTATCCGACTGTCAGAATTTGTCCGGTTAAACTTTTCGCCTCCGATGATAAAAGATAAATTATTACCCGCGCCGCGTCATCGTGGTCAACACCCGTTTTCGGGCGAAAAAGTTCTGCATCTAAAACTTCAACGCTATTTTTTTGGCTTTTGCCGACCGCCACACAATTGATGCGGAATTTCGGCGCAAATTGTTTCGCCAGCGATTTTGTTAGACCGACGACCGCCGCCTGCGTCGCACTAAACGCGGCGTTTTCGCCGTCCGTTTCGTCGGCAGTGACGTTGACGATGACCGGTTTCGGTCGTCCCTGCATTAAAGTTATCGCCGCCTGCGTCACGAAGAACACCGATTTCAAATTGGCATCAATTGTCTGCGTCCAAATATCTTCACCCGTTTCTTGAAACGACGATTGCGGCTCGAATTTCAAAGTATTAATTAATAAATCGAGCCGACCGAACATTTTTTCAACTTCGGCGATCAAATGTCTTGCTCCCTCAACGGTCGAAACGTCGGCTTCGACTGCGTTTGCCAGCGTTCCGAGCGATTGAAGTTCACCGAGTGCGCGTTTATTTTCTTCCGAAGAATTTGAAAAACCGACGACGACGTAACATCCGAGCAGCGCAAGCTGCATCGCCGTCGCGCGTCCGATGTTGCTCGCGCCGTCCGTCACAAGAGCGACTTTTTCCGCAAAAGCGTGAACCGATTGAATAGCCATAGTTTGATGTAACCTGCAGGTGAGAATATGTTATCAGGCATTTTGAAAGTTATGAGTCCCGCCTTCAGGCGGCGCGTCCGCCAGCGAAGCGCGGCGGACAATCACGCTAAAGCGTGGACTCAAAACATCGCAAAACATTTCTTCATCCGCTTAACTGCCAAAACTGAAAATATCAGAATAGCATTACATCTAAACTTTACAATATCATCGGGCAAATTTCAGATTGTTTATTCAATTTTGAAATCACGATATTTTTACACTCAATCGCTCATTTTCAACATTTTGTCCGGCTTAAAGTTTAGACAATTTCCCAATTTACAAAAAATTCATATACAAATCCGGTGTCAATCGGTTAATATAGTGTTAGTTCAAGACAACTTACACTAGATATTGCGATTGCATCCGATTTGAATTTGAGAAAATCAAATAAATCAACCATTTACAGGAGGTAATTCCATTGATAACAGGTAGAGTTCTGCTCTTAAATTTTTCTTACGAACCGCTCGGCACGATTGGCGTGGCGCGGGCGATTTGTATGTGGTTTTCGGGCAAATTAACAGTTGAAGAAAACGACGGCGACAATGTTCTGCATTCGCCTTCGACCATATTTCCCGTACCGTCGGTCGTGCGTCTGCGAACGTATGTTCACATCAAACGCCGCCGCCAGGAAACGACGATGAAACGCGCACGGATTTACATTCGTGACCGTTACCGCTGTCAATACTGCGGCGACAATAAACACGCCAAAGATTTGACGCTCGACCACATTCTGCCCCGAGCGCAGGGCGGCGAATCAACGCCGCACAATCTCGTGTCGGCGTGTGTTAAATGCAACCAGCGCAAAGGCAACCGCACTCCCGAACAAGCCAGAATGCCGTTGCTCACGCCGCAAAAAATGCTGCGGCTCGGTTTAGACCACGTTTTGCTCTGCCACTACGCCGAATCGCGTCCCGAATGGAAAAAATATCTGTTTATGGACGAAGATGCCGTGGCGGATGTCAGAATTGCGGCTTAATTTAACTGAATTATGACATACAAAATTCAATGAAAATCATTCTCACCGCAGTTGAAAATTCCTTAGCGGAAGCGTGGAAAGAATTCTGCGGTGATTTGGATTTTGTTGAAATTCATCAAGGTTCGATTCTCGATGTCGAATGCGATGCCGTCGTTAGTCCGGCGAACAGTTTCGGATTTATGGACGGCGGAATTGACGCAGCTTATATGTCATTTTTCGGTTATGAAATTCAGCAAACCGTTCGACGACAGATTTTCGATTGGCACAACGGCGAGTTAGTTATCGGAAGTGCCGATGTTGTTGAAACTAATCACGAAACAATTCCTTTTCTCATTATCGCGCCGACAATGCGCGTTCCGATGATTTTAAATGACACGGTTAATCCTTATCTCGCCGCCCGTGCCGTCCTTATTTTAATTAATCAAGGCAAATTTCTTTCAGGCTCATTTGCCGGACAAAACATTTCAGAACATATTAAAACAATTGCCTTTCCCGGTTTAGGAACAGGTGTCGGGCGCGTCGGATTCAATACCTGCGCTCATCAGCTTCGTCAGGCGATAGATGATATTTTGCTGAATAAATATCGGATGCCTCACTCGTGGGCGGAAGCCTCCGAACGTCATCAACTTTTATACACCAACAAACTGAAACGAATGCAATACTGATAAATGCAACAAAACTTTTACGAACAGGCGTGGCTTTACGATCTTGTTCATCAAAAACCGGCGGACGGTGAACAAATAAACTTTTACGAGCGAATGATTGAGCATTTCGGTCAGCCAGTCTTGGAATTGGCGAGCGGCACGGGCAACTATCTCGTGACGCTCACCGAAAACGATTTTGATATTTCGGGGACGGAAAAGTTTGCGGAAAAAGTCAACATTTCCCGCGAAAAAGCCGAAACGCGCAATGTCGAAACTAATTTGTACAGTGCGGATATGCGCGATTTCGATTTGAATCAAAAGTTCAAACTGATTTTCATCGCCGGAAACGCGCTTCAGCATTTGAAAACAATTCCCGAAGTCGCCTCATGTTTTGCTTCGGTCAAACGTCATCTCGCGCCGGACGGCAGATTCATCGTCGAAGTTTTCAACCCATCAATTCAATTGCTGAACCGCCATCCGAACGAGCGTTTTTTCGTTGGCGAATACCGCACCGACGAAGGCTGGATTGTTATTCACACAACAGTTAATTACGATGCGGCGCGGCAGATCAATCACATCAACTGGCATTACAAAAACCAATATCAAAAAGAAGAACAGACCGTTTCTTTCACGATGCGCCAGTTTTTCCCGCAGGAACTCGACGCGCTTTTTGAATACAACGGCTTTCGCATCGAAGCAAAATACGGCGATTTTAACGAGTCGGAATTTACGAGTAATTCGCCGAATCAAATCATTGTGGCAAAAGTGTTTTATAAAGCCACGCGAAAAAAATAACGGCGATGATTAAATCCGGTATTCCCGCCAAAGCCGCCCGCGCTGGAAGTTCGCCTTTCAAAGTTAAAACGGCTAACAAAACGGCAAATGACGATTTGCCCAACGCGCCGACGAGAACGAAAAATCTTTCCCGCGTTTTTGAAAATGCCAAACGAAGATAAAGAACACCGAAAAAGAAAATCCACAACGACAAGATCATCGGATAAAAGGAATCTCCGGCTTCAGGAAAACCTCCCAATTCGCGCAAAAATCGAGATGGCGGAAGAAACATCACCGCGCCCGCCATATTCATAAAAAACGTCGTAATCAGCGATATTTTGAAAAGTTTTTCGATATTCATATTTGCTATCGCATCAAACCAATCTGTGTTTCCGCCGAAAAATTCAGATTATCCAAATCCGCATTGACGGTGATAACCTGCGGCAAAAACGTATAGCTTTTTGACGAAACATTGACGATGTAGATTTCTCCCGTCTGCACACCGCTAAAACTAAAGTAGCCGAACGAATTTGCCATCGTCGTCCGCGTTTCACCGTTCTGTCCGATCAGATAAACCCGTGCCTGTGCGATTCCGCGTTTGCCGTTCGTAACTCTGCCGGAAATCGTTGCACCGGCGGCAGTCGGCGCAAGCGATTCAAACGCGCCTTTGTCAACCGTTCCGCCGCTGATTCGCTCATAACCGCCGCCGCGTGCATCCGTCGCTAAAATTGAATTATCAAATGGATCAAGCGCATTGGCATTAATGCCGGAATTTAACGCCGGAGAATTCGGCGTTAATGAATGCGTCTTGACGTTTCCGCCATTATCCTGCAATACGCCGAGCAGCGGATCAATATTTACCGCGTCACTTGTTTGCGAGAATGTTCCACCCGGAAAACCGCTCGAATTTGAAACAAGATTTCCGCCGACTGATATAATCGAGCCGGAATTTTGATTGATGTCCGGCGATGTTAATGCAATGTTGTTTGAAACAATCGTATTGCCGATGTTTAATATGCCGTCGTTAAAAATGCCGCCGCCTGTGCCGCCGCTTGTTCTGTTAAAAGCGATGGTCGAATTGCGGATGTTTAATGTTCCGGTGTTGTAAAACGCGCCGACTCCTGTGCCGCCGTCCGCGTCGAAATTCGCGCTGACAGTTGTGTTTGCCATATTCAAAGTTCCGCTGTTGCCGATGGCGAGTCCGGTGTTTGCCGAATTGGTATTAATCGTCGTATTCGCAATATGTCCCGTGCCGCCGCTCACATAAATTGCGCCGTAAACCGCTGCGGAATTATTTCTGACGATGGTTTTGTTCAAGGTCAGATTGCTGTTATTTTCCGACAAAATCGCGCCACCGAATCCCGCGCCCGCATTGCCGTTTGCCAGCGTCATTCCCGAAATATTCGCTGTCGCGTTATTCAAATGAAAAATGCGGTTCGTGTTGCCGCCTGAAACGATCAAGGTTTCCGCCGTTAAATTCGGATAGGCGACGATATTGACGTTTTGATTCTGGATCAAAATTTCCGTGCCGCCGAGCGGGAGGGTGCCGAAAACATTTGCCGCAAAGGTAATCGTGTCAGTGCCGAAATTCAAAGATGCTTGATGAACAGCTTCGCGCAGACTGCAATCGGTGTCGCAAACAAGGTCATTGCTGTTTGTAAGTTTAGAAACAATCAGCGAAGTATTGCCCGTTTGGTCTTCAAACGCGCCTTTGTCAACCGTCGTGTCGGCAATGCGCGGAAATCCTGCGCCGCGAGCGTCGGTCGTCAAAGGCTGATTGGTCAGCGGATCAGTGGCATTTGCATTAATACCGCCGTTTCGCGCCGGACTTCCGGCTTGCAAAGGATGCGTCACAACCGGATGACCGCCCTGATTTGAATTGGTCGGCGCGAGCAACGGATTTACGCCCGAAATGTCCATTGGCTTATTAAAAGTGTTGGCAGGAACGGTTGATAAATCGCCGATTAAATTCCCGCCGACGGAAGTCAGAGTGCCGTTGACAAAACGAATATCCGGTCCGGTCTGCCCCGTATTTTGCGCGACGATTGTATTGCCGATATTCATATTGCCTCCCGCGCCGTTAAAAACCGCACCCGCGCCGTCCGAAGTGTTGAAAGCAATTGTCGAGTTGTGAATAAAAACATCGCCGCTGTTGTTGCAGATCGCTGAACCGCCGGTTCCGTCATTTGGATCATCAAAATTTCCGCTAACGGTTACATTTGCCATATAAACATTTCCCAATAGGTTGCCGATTGCCGTGCAGCTTCTTGCAAAATTTCCGGTGAACGATGAATTTGTAAAGCGATGAGTTCCGGTGTTGAGGTAGATTGCGCCGTAAAAATTAGCTCTGTTGCCGCGAATGGCAACGCGGTCGAGCGATAAAGCAGTATTGGACTTTGCATAAATCGCTCCTCCGTTTGTACTGTCGAAAGTTGTCGAAACACCGTTGCCCTGCACGAGTGTTGCGTTTCTCAAATCCAAACTGCCGCCCGTTTCAACCAAAAAAATGCGGCTCGTCATTTCGCCCGAAATAAACGCGACGTTCACGCCGTCAATATCTCCGTCAATCGTAATGCGTTTTTTGATGACGATTTCCGAACCGCCGAGCGTGAACGTCTGCCCAATGAGATTCGGATTAAAAATAACCGTATCGCCCAAATCGGCATTAAAAATCGCTTCGCGCAAAGAACAATCCGCGTCGCAAACATTGTCGTTGCTGTTCGCCGCTTTTGTAACCGTCCACGTTGCCGCGTTCGCCGCAACTGCACCGAATAATAAAATTGTAAAAAGTCCGATAACAAATGCTTGTACATTTTTCATAATAATTTCTCCCGAAAAATCAGCCGATTTTTGCGGCTTCATTTACTAATGCGTTTGAAACGCGGAAAAACTATCATCAAAAGTGGAAATATTTTCTATTTTGCCGAATTGTGTTAAATTTAACGGTGAAATTGTTCTCAAAAAATGTCTTCCGAACCAACAAAAGAAGTAACCGAATTACTGCAAAAATGGAGCGCAGGCGACTCTGACGCGCTCGAAGAATTAACGCCAGTCATCTACGCCGAACTTCATCGCATCGCCAAAAGTTATATGCGGCGTGAACGCGAAAACCACACATTGCAAACTTCCGCACTAGTCAACGAAGCATATATTCGTTTGATTAACTGGAAAACCGCCAAATGGGAAAATCGCGCCCATTTTTTCGGAGTTTCGGCACAATTAATGCGAAAAATTCTGGTTGATTTTGCCCGCAAGCGTCCGAAAGTTAACGAAAAAGTCGTTCATCACGTTTCACTCGAGGAAGCATTCACGGTTTCAACCGAAAAGGACGCAGATTTAGTCGCGCTCGACGAAGCGTTGAATGAACTGGCGACGTTTGACGAACGCAAGGCGAAAATCGTCGAATTGAAATTTTTCGGCGGTTTGTCGGTCGAAGAAACGGCGGAAGTTTTGAAAATATCCGGCGTGACCGTGATGCGCGAATGGCAAAAGGCGAAAGCGTGGCTGTATCGTGAACTCAATACTAATTAAATCTTAAATTTTCGATGAACGCCCAACGATGGAAACAAATTGACGAACTTTTCGACGCGGTTTTGGATTTGCCCGAAGCGCGGCGCGAAGAATTTTTGGCGAAAAAATGTCACGGCGACGACGATTTAAAGAGTGAAGTTTTGAGTTTGCTCAAAGCCCAGTCCGGCGCGGATAAATTTATGGAAAATTCGGCGATGGGAATTGCCGCCAAAAACCTCGCCGACGAAAAAACCGTTCTTTCGACCGGTCACTTTTTATCGAGAAAAATCGGCACCTACCAGATCGAATCACATCTCGGCGCGGGCGGAATGGGCGAAGTTTATCTGGCAAATGATGAAAAATTGAAACGTAAAGTCGCGCTGAAAATTCTGCCCGCCGATTTTGTCGCCGACGACGAACGAATCAGACGATTTGAAATGGAAGCCCGCACCGTTTCCGCTCTGAATCATCCGAACATCGTCACGATTTACGATGTCGGTTCGATTGACGGCGTAAATTTTATCGCCACCGAATACGTCGAAGGTAAAACTCTGCGCGAAGTCATCAACAGCGGGCAAAAAATCAAAGACATTTTGAATATCGTTATTCAATGCTGCGACGCGCTTTCATCGGCGCATACCGCCGGGATAATTCACCGTGACATTAAACCGGAAAATATAATGATTCGTCCTGACGGGTATGTAAAAATTCTCGATTTCGGCTTGGCGAAACTTTCCGATGTTTCGATTCTGACCTTCAACAATCTAGCGAAAACAGCCAAAGGAGTTATCATTGGCACGCCCGGTTATATGTCGCCAAAACAAATTAGTGATGACAAAATTGATCATCGTACCGATTTGTGGAGTATAGGAGTTGTTTTATATGAACTTCTGACGGGAACCAATCCTTTCAAAAAGCATAATCGTCAGGCGACTTTTCAAGCCATTTTGACGGAAGAACCTGCGTTTGCAAGTTCTCTGAACTCGCAAGTTTCAATGGAACTCGATCAAATTTTGACAAAGGCACTGGAAAAAGATTCGGATTTTAGTTATCAAACAGTTTCTGATTTGCGGGCTGACTTAAAACGAGTCAAACGCGAAATTGATTCTTCTTCATCGTGGAATTTGCACTCCGGCGCAAAACAAATTGATCTTGCGAATCATAAAAAAAGTTATATTTCATATATTTTAGGCGGTTTATTCTTACTGACAGCTGGTTTCGGATTCTGGTTTTTTTCCAATAAATCTGCAAACACCTCAAGAAAAGAAGCAGTCGAATGGGTTAACGCTAAACATTCTCAAGTCACGGATTCGCCTTGGATCGAAGGTTATCCGAGCCTTTCGCCGGACGGTAAGAATATTATTTTTGCCAGCGACACCAATAACGACCGAAACATTTTACTGCAAAGAGTCGGCGGAAAAAATTTGATAAATTTAACACCGAATTCAAAAGAAAACGACACAATGCCCGCATTTTCGCCCGATGGAAAATTTATCGCTTTTCGCTCCGACCGCAAACCGGACGGAATCTATGTGATGGAAGAAACCGGCGAAAATGTCCGGTTGATTTCTGATCTCGGTTTTCACCCTGCGTGGTCACCCGATGCAAAAAAGATCGTTGTCAGCGACAAAGCCGCCGCAATTCACACGGTTCATTCAATTCCAAACAGTTCGCTCTGGACAATTGATGTTGCTGACGGAAAAAAACAAAAGCTCGAAACGAAAGGCGACGCGATTATGCCGAGTTGGTCGCCGAACGGTGATCGGATCGCTTTTTGGTTTGTCGCTGACGGGAAACTCCCCGAAATCGCTACTGTTCCGGCGGCGGGCGGCGAACCTGTCGTTGTTGCTTCCGATGACGGATCCGATTGGAATCCGGTTTGGTCGCCGGACGGAAAACATCTGTATTTTGCTTCGGACAGAAGCGGAAGTATGAATTTGTGGCGCGTGGCGATTGACGAAAAAACCGGCACACAACTCGGCGAACCGGAATCTGTGCCGACACCTTCAAAATACTGCCGCCACATCACCTTTTCACGCGACGGCAAAACTCTCGCCTACGTTCGTTATGAAAGTCAATCGAATGTTAAGTCAATCGCCTTTGATCCGAAAACCTTGAAAACTTCGGGTGAAGCTAGTTGGATTACACGCGGCGACAGAGAACTGGGCAATCCGCAGCTCTCGCCGAACGGCGAACATTTTGTCGCACGCAATCCGACGAGAACTCAGGAAGATTTGGTTATCTTCGACAAAAACGGTGAAAACTGGCGAAATTTGACGAACGATAAATTTCGGGAAAGGGTTCCGCGATGGTCGCCGGACGGCAAACAAGTTGCCTTTTATTCCGACCGCAGCGGAAAATATCAAATTTGGACGATAAATTCCGACGGCACAAATCCGGAGCAAATTACTTTCACCGACAAAACAGGTGCGACTTCACCGGTTTTTTCACCGGACGGCTTGCGACTCGCTTTCACGGAAATGAGCGATCAAAAACAATCTTCTTCAACTCTTGATTTAGGAAAAAAATGGTCTGAACAAACACCGAAACGTTTGCCGCCCTTTCGGGAAATCACATCTTTCGCCGTCCGCGATTGGTCACCCGACGGCAAAAAACTTTTATACATTTGCTTTGAACCCGACGGGGATGAGACCGGCATCGGTGTTTTTGATTTTGAAACATCAAAATACGAAAAAATGACCGATTATGGTTCCGGACCCTTCTGGCTGAACGACAATCGGCATTTCATTTTCACCGACCGAAACGCGATTTTTTTATGTGATTCGACGACAAAAAGAGTTACTGAACTTTATAAAGTTTCAGCTTACGAACTTCAACACGCCGAAATCTCGCCGGACAATCGAATGATTAATTTTCGTTATTTGCAGGTTGATGCTGACGTTTGGCTGCTCGACGCTTCGCAAAATGAAAAGTGAATGGAAAAATGTTTTGTTGAACTGGTTAAATAAAAATTGCCGAATTTTTGTGACAATCCTTTAGTGATTCTTTTGAATAAGCAACGAAACCGTAAAAATTAAGATTTAAATAGACTCTAATGAAACCGAACAGTTAAGTCTTTTCATTCTTGTATTCGGAGAGAATGATTTCAGCTGACTGTGTTTTCCATAGGCTAATTTTACTGCAATTTCAATTACAATTTGTCTTTCCAAACTTGTCATTTTTTTTAGTTCGTTTTCAATTTCGACTACGCTCATAATTTTTTCATTTTTTTAGATTATGAAGTTTTTGCTTATGGTTTCCAATAAATTGTTCCTCTGTGCATAGGAAACTTTCCTTTCTCTCGCCACTCAAACAGTATACTGATTTCGCACCTTAACAATTTTGCTAACTTCACTGCATTTGCCGCAGTTTTGTTGGCATCTTGATTCTGCCAAGAGTATTTTACTCCCTCGATTGGACTAAACCCCTGCAAATTATGACTTCCTTCTTTGAAATTTATCACCAAGGTTTCTTGCAGTGCTGCCACAGTAAATCCTTTTTCAAAGGCGATTATTAAACCAGTATCTAAAATACTCCGCCAATTTTTCGGTGACTGTCTTCCATCAAATTCAGCCTCTAAAATTTTGGTGTGAAATAGTTCTTCAATTTCATCTGGATTTAGTTTGATTGGTTCTTGATTGTTTTCCACCAGCGGTGGTGAAATTATATTGTTTGCCAATCTTGATTTTGTCGGATTCAGATTTCCAATAGAAAAGTTGGGAAATGTATTTTGCAGAAATTCTGTTATGTGAGTATTTTCCGCTTTGTATCCGCTTATTTTTTCAAGCGTTTCATTGAGCAATTCAACGAGCATTTCATCCGGTTCGGAAATCAGTTTCTGCCACGCCTTTGGAAGATTTTCTTTGATAATTTTGTTTTTCTGTCTGCCGTCGAAAAGGGATTTGGCTTTTTGATAAGCGTTTCCAGATTCGATATTTTTTCTCGACAACAAACTTTCAAATTTTTCAACTGCATCTTCGATTGACTGTTCCATTAAGTCAATCGTAAAAAATCGCCGTTGTTCCCAACTTCCCTCTTCCAGCGGCAGATAAAATTGCCAAGTTATACCGTTTGTTAGAATTGCGAGTTTTACGCCCTGCTGAAACGCGTAATAAACCAGTTGTTCTTGATGATTATCCAAATTTTCGGAAGTTTTCTTGATTTCCAGAAAGACTTTGTTCGTTGATTGAATCTTCAAGGCAAAGTCAACTCTTCGACCCCCGACCGAATATTCCGGCACGACTTCGCTCGTATCAAAAACTTCCCAACCCAAATTATTCAAAATTGGCAAAACAATTCCCTGACTTGTTTGAGCTTCATTTACAGTAAACAAATTAATATCAGCTTTGATTCGATTAAAAAGCGTTGTGAGTTTTTCATTCATAGTTTTGCTTGTAAATGTATAATTTGTTTGACATTTCCGTCAAACAAACCCGGGCGGTTTTGAGTCTGTCTTTCAGAACTGCAGCAAGATTTTCGTTTTCGCGCTGTTTGGCTTAAATTGGTGATTTGAATCGTTCGGTTTCATTAAATTAATGCTTTATTCAATTGACTGAAAAATAATTTTGACCCTTTTTTCGGTTATTTACTGCGTTATTTGTCAGGTCTGAATTTTATAACAATTCAGACCTGACATTAATTTAACCTGACTTCATTTTTTTGAAAAATTAGAGAGACAGCCAAAGACTTTTTTGTGTTTTTGTGGATTTACAAAAACAGAGCTAAAAAATTAATTATGAAACAATCAATTAAATTCGCAATATTCACCTTCATTTTCGTAATATCGGCAACCGCCGCTTTTGGACAGCAGCCGACTTGGATGTATGAAAGAGGTCTCGGCGACGATCAATTATATAAAAAGAATTATGCCGAAGCCGTCAAACATTACGCTGAATGTATCAGAAATAATGAGAAAGCCGACGATTGCTACAGCCGACGCGGTAAGGCTTATCTCGCTCTCGAAAATGAGGATGCGGCACGGGCTAATTTTAAAATAGCAATTAAACTCAATCCGCAAAACCAAGAGGCTGTTGAAGCTCTCGCCAAACTCAAACCTCAAGATGCTGCCCCGCAAATTACGATGGATGATGTAAACAGGCAAAGAACAAATATGACACCGGAGATGAAGCGGCAATTGGATAATGTTTCGAAAAGTCAAAAGGATGTTGAAAAAGCCGCAAAATCGCTTCAGCCTAAAGATGAAAAAGACGCGCTTGATTACTTTTATGAAGGAAAGGATGTTGTCGAAAAAATTTACTTAGCCCGCACCGGAACTGCTATCGGTTCTTACGCTCTCATCGAACAACGCCGTCAAACATTTGAATTGATTTATGATGCACAATACACGAAGAAACTTGATGAAGCGATTGCGAATTTGGAAAAAGCCGAACGGCTTGCCAACGCCGAAGCCGCCGAGGAAGCGAGGCTTGGTCACATAAATGATGCCGAAAAATTAAAATCCACCGAGCAAGAGGCGAATCGTTATCTGGCATTGGCTTATCTGGAAAAAGCACAATTCGTTACAAACAAACTCGATGATTTCGGAAGTGTTTTGACTAACTTGAACGACTACATAATAAAAAATCCCTACTATGATGCTGCGTCCGGCTGGAGAAAAAGCGGCTATTTAATTTCCGTCGAATTGCGTTCGCTGGTGGCTCAGAATAAAATCGCGCAGGCATTAAGTATATTCAGACCTTGGCAAACATTGGTTTATCCGAATAAAAATTACGAATTTATAAAAAAAGAAATCGCCCTGCCTTCGATTGCAGAAGCCTTTGATCTGACCGGAAATTTCAATTACACGCGGGGCGTTTTGCTGGCGACGGCTTACGAACAAATCGGACGCGACGGAGGAAAATTCGTTCCCGCCAATCACGAAATAACGAAACAGACTTTAAAAGCGCATTTTCGCAATCTCGGTAACGCATACCAAATCCCGGAATCCGGCAAACTACTGTCGCTCCAGATTGCCCGCCGCGCCGGAGCTTTTTATTTGGCAGACACGCCGCCAAACGCCGCCGCCAAGCAATTTATAATCAACGCCCCTGCCGGGATCTCAAAAATACCGGGACAAACTGCTCCGCTTGACACAAAACTTTATGCCGCCCGTCTCGCGCTGCAATCAACAAACGCCGACGACAAAGCAAAAGGTCTGAAGTTAATCAATGACATTCTACAAAACGACGCAAAAAATGCACCGGCACTTGCCGCCCGTGGTTACGCTAATTATTTGAAAGGCGATTTCACCGCCGCCGAAGCCGATTTATCAGCCGCGATTCAAGCCAATATATTTGTCGCACATTTTAATGATGCACTAACCACGCGGGCGTTGGTTTACAAAACGCTCGGCAAAGCTGACTTAGCCGCCAAAGACGAAAAACAAGCGGATGTTTTCAACCAGGTTTTCGGTGCAATAGCCGCCCCGTAAATCAAATATTTATTAATAATTTAGAAAGCTGTCGGATTAAAAAGTATGATTAAACAAATTACAATTCCACGAATTAACGCCATTATTCTAACTTTTTTTTGCTTGACCGTCGCCGCTGCAATCGGAGTTGCTCAACCCGGCGAAAGACTTTCGCCGACGGCAAAAGCTGATTTTCAAAAAGGCAATTACGATTCGTGCGTCAGCGAATACACGGTTTTAATTGCCGCCCAACCGAAAAATGATAGTTTTTATGCCGAGCGTTCGCGGTGTCATTATCTCAAAGTCAGCAGTTTGACTAATGCCGAAGCCAATGCGGAGATCAATTTTGCTCTTATTGATGCGACAAAATCTCTTGATTTGAATCCGAAAAATGCGGCGGCGTTAAATGTTCGAGGACTCGTCAAAGCCTACAAAAAAGATGAAAACGGAGCGATTGCCGATTTTTCCAAAGTGATTGAAATTGATCCGAAATCGCAAAAAGCATATTTCAACCGGGCAACAAGTAAAATCAATTTAAGTGATTCTGAAGGAGCGATTGCCGATTATACGAAGCTGATAGAAATTAATCCGCAATTCACACAGATATACATCAATCGCGGCAGACTTTACTACCGACTCCGCAAGAAAGCGGAAGCAATCGCCGACTATTCCAAAGCGATTGAAATTGATCCGCAAAACAAACAAGCCGCTGACGCTCTCGCCAGCATCAGCAACACCGCCGGGAGAACGTCGACGGCTTCAACCGGCTGTGTTTCCGGCAACTGTGTCAACGGTTACGGAAAATATATTTTTGATAACGGATTTATTTATGAAGGCAGCTTCGTAAACAGCAATCTGCAAGGACAAGGAACTTTTACATACAAAGATGTTGGAGTTTATACCGGGCAGTTTGCCAACGGTCTCCGTCACGGTCAAGGCAAATTCAGCTATCTCAATGGAGACATTTACGAAGGCAGTTGGATTACTGACAAAACGCAGGGGCAAGGAACTTTTACGCTAAAAAACGGTGATTATTACGTCGGAAAGTGGGAGAACGACAAACGGAACGGTTACGGAAAGCAATATTACAAATCAACCAATACCGTGCAGGAAGGTACTTGGAAAGATAGTGTTTTTGTCAATTCGACTGCCACATCTGCGGCAACTACGCTAACTGCTGACGCGCTGAACATAGAATCAGAGGCAATCGCTAAAGTGATGGCAACCTTCAAAGAACTTGCCATTAAGAATGGAGAGCAGGTTGTCGCTGAAGGAATCGCCGATAAATTACCGCCGTTTTCTACAAATTCGGGACAAATGTCAATTGGTGCAACAAATCGTTACTACAAATTGTTTGTGATCTCAGATGATCCGTCATTTGATACATTTTTCTTCCGGGACGGGCAGTTTATGAAAACGCCAATTGACGCAGGCACTTATTACATCACACCGCCCAAAATCACAAAGTTATCGGATAAATTCAACCTTTACGCCATCGTTATGGGCTTTAACAATGAAGAGCGTCGAATAAGAATGGAATTTCACGGCGACAGAGTTGGAAAAGTCAGATATATGCTGTTATCAGTCAAACCTAAATAAATAACAAAAGTATTATCTAGTGTAAATTCCAAAACAAGATGTCGCCGAAAACCAAGCACTTTGCGTAGCCGAATAAATTTTTAGATCGCAAAACAAAAAATATTTGAATAGTTTTGATATTTATTCTTACGTCATTAAATATACGGGCATCAGTTATTACATCGGGGGATTGGAAGAATAACAAATATAACGATTACGGAAAGGAATACGATTAAGGAACTAATGAAGTGCGGGAAGGAACCTTGAAAGACGACATTTTTGTTGAGTAGGCTTGATTGGTGAAGTTGAAAAACATCGGTAACGGGTAAAAATCAAAATTATGAAAAAATTAAATCTGCTTATCTTACTCTTTTTATTATCTTTCGGCGTTTCGTATGCGAATGCTCAATCGGGTGCGGCGGGCTTAAAAGTCTTTGTCAAATGCGGAAGAATCGGCAATGATGGCTGCCGCATTGAAAATGCCAAAGCAATTTTACGACCAATTGAAGCGTGGAATAAATCAACCGAAACAGTTGAAATGAACTCCGATTCGGACGGTTATTATTCGGCGGAAGTTTCATTCGGCGAATACGAACTCGTTATTTCCGCGACTGGTTTTGAAACTTATCGAGCAACCGTTTATTTGCCGTCGAGCAATAATTTCGAATGGGGAGTTCGGCTGCACGAAGCTGCGAAAAGAATACAGAGACGAAATCGAAAATAATTTGCCGTTTGGTAACGCGCACTTTCAGCAAAAACACGTAATTTCCGGCTATATTTATGTTTTGTGATGAGTTCACCGGAAAAATATGCTGTAAACTTTTCTATAATTTTAAATTCGGAAACAACAAAATCATTTCTCGCCGAACCCGGCATCGCGCCGAAAGAATCCTGTCGCCGTTAATCCATTTCCAAAATTAAAATTATTTCGCTTTTGGTTTTTAGTTTTGCTAAATCCAATTGTTTTCTATTTTGTTGTATCATTTATTTGTTTCGGGAAAAATTATTTTATGCTTAGATTTCACAATACTTTATCAAACAAAATCGAAGATTTTCAGCCGCTTGAAGAAAATAAAGTTCGACTTTACATTTGCGGTCCGACGGTTTGGAATTTCGCCCACATCGGGAATTTTCGCACCTTTACATTCGGCGACATTTTGCAGCGTTATCTTAAATTCAAAGATTACGATGTAACTTATGTAATGAATTTGACCGATGTTGACGACCGGATTATCAACGAAGCCGCCAAACAAGGAATTACGATTGACGAGATGACTGCACCGTTTATTGCTGCGTTCAATGAAGATATGGCGACGCTCGGCAATGAATCGCCGGATGTTCAGCCACGGGCGACCGAACATATTACGGAGATGATCGAGATAATAAACACTCTGCTCGAAAACGGACACGCTTACGAATCGGACGGTTCGATTTATTACCGCATTTCAGCGTTTCCTGATTACGGTAAACTTTCAAAAATCAAATTTGAAGGCAATATCGTCGGCGGTTCGGAACGCATTGACACCGACAAATACGAAAAGGAAGATGCGCGGGATTTTGCGCTTTGGAAATTGGTTGACGACGAAGATAAAACAGGTTGGGACGCGCCGTTCGGTCGCGGTCGTCCGGGCTGGCACATCGAATGTTCGGCGATGAGTATGAAATATCTGGGCGAAACCTTTGACATTCACGCGGGCGGAATTGATTTGCAGTTTCCGCATCACGAAAACGAAATCGCGCAATCGGAAGGCGCGACGGGAAAACTTTTCGCCAAATACTGGCTGCACGGCGAGTTTTTGAAAATTGACAACGAGAAAATGGCGAAATCTCTCGGCAATGATTTCACTCTGCGCGACATTATCGGTAGGGGTTTTTCGCCGTCGGCGATTCGTTACCTGCTGATTTCCGTGCCGTATGACAAGCAGTTAAATTTTACATTCGAGAATTTGCAAGGCGCGGAAAATACTATCGAGAGATTACAGGATTTCAAAAAACGCCTGCAGGAAGCGCATTTGCAGGACGGCATCAATCCTGAACTACAGGATAAAACCCGTAACTTTCTCAAAAATTTTGAAGACGCGATGGACGACAATTTAAACACTTCCGTCGCGCTCGCCGCGCTTCATAATCTCATCCGCGAAGTAAACACGGCACTCGCCCATTCGACCGTTTTAACCGAAGACCGCAGCGAGATTCTGCATATTTTGGACAAATTCGATTCCGTTCTCGGTATTTTCGGCGAATCAAAAGAAGAAATTCTCGACGCGGAAATCGAAAAATTGATCGAAGAACGCCAAAATGCGCGACACAACCGAAACTTTGCGCGATCAGACGAAATCCGCGATTTGCTGGCGACGAGCGGTATTATTTTAGAAGACACCAAAGACGGCGTGAGATGGAAAAGGAAATGAGCGAGCAGGCAATCATTCAAAAATCGGAAAAAGGCTGGATCATCGAACTGCCCGACGAATTTGCGGAAAGCATCGGCGTTGAGAGAAATTCCATCGGACTTTTGGATTACAAAGACGGTAAAATCGAGGTTGAAGTTTTGCCGCCGCCGCCGCCCGAATTGGAAAAATCCGTTGACCGAGTTTTCAATAAATACAAAGAGTCGTTTGACGAAATTAAAAGACTTAGCGATTGAACACCAAGAGCAATTTGAATGCGGAAGCCCGCACATTCAATGCGCCCTCACTCCGTGCGGGCTTCCGCATTGAGACCACAAAGAGCAATTTGAATGCGGAAGCCCGCACATTCAATGCGCCCTCACTCCGTGCGGGCTTCCGCATTGAGACCACAAATTATTTATTTATTTTTCCGTCGGCGCGTCCGCTTCCTTCCAAGCCGTCCAGCCGCCGCGCATCGAAAGCACATTTTTGTAACCCATTTTACCCAAATTATCCGCTGCCAGCGCAGACCGATAACCGCCGCCGCAGTATAAAATCAATTCCGTATTTTTGTCTGGAAATTGATGCACGATGTCGCGTTCGATCACGCCGCGCCCGATGTGCGCTGCACCTTTCGCGTGTGCATCGTCAAATTCGTTGTCTTCGCGCACATCTATCAAAACCGCGCCGTTTTTGACTTTTTCCAGCACTTCAGCGACCGAAATTTCTTTGATGTTCGGCATAATCGCCGTGACTAATTGTCCAAATTCTTTTGAATGTTCCATATCTAAACAGTATTTTAACTTAATCAAAACTTTCAAACTAGCTTGAAGCGCGTTATCAACTTATAATGAGTTTATAGTATTTATAAAATTTTAATTAAAAAAGAGGATAAAACATTGGCAGAACAATTTGACGTGGTAATTATCGGTTCGGGTCCCGGCGGTTATGTGGCGGCGGTGCGCGGGTCGCAAATGGGTTTAAGGGTTGCAATGATCGAAAAAGAAAAAGATGCGCGGTTGGGCGGAACGTGCGGTTTGCGCGGCTGTATTCCGACGAAGGCTTTGTTAAATGCGGCGCATCTTTACGAAAAAGCCGGACACTTTGAACAGTTCGGTTTGAAAGTCGAAGGCTTGAGTTACGATTTTGAAAAGGTGCAGAAATACAAATCCGATGTCGTCGCCAAAAACTCGGCGGGCGTTTCGTATTTGATGAAGAAAAACAAGATCACCGTCTTTAACGGTTTTGGTAAAATCACCGGCAAAGGCAAAGTCGAAGTCGTTTACGACGGCGGCAAAAAAGAGACGATTGACGCGAAAAACATCATCATCGCCACGGGTTCGGTGGTGCGTCCGATTCCGGGTTTTGAAGCCGACGGCAAACAGGTCGTCAATTCCGACCAGATTTTAGAACTGCCGAGCGTTCCGAAATCAATGATCGTTCTCGGTTCTGGCGCAGTCGGCGTAGAATTCGCGTCGGTTTATTCGCGCTTCGGCTGTGACACGACGGTCGTCGAATTGATGGACAAAATCGTTCCGTTGGAAGACGCGGAAGTTTCCAAAGAACTCGAACGCTCGTTCAAAAAACGCGGCATCAAAGTAATGACCGGCACAAAACTCGACAAACTCGAAAAGTCGAAAAAAGGCGTGAAGGTTTCGGGCAAAGACGCGAAAGGCAAAGATGTCACGCTCGAAGCCGAAATGCTGTTAGTGGCGATTGGCAGAATGCCGTATCTCGAAAATCTCGGTTTGGAAAACACCAAAGTCGTCGTCAACCCGCGCGGCACGATCAAAGTTAACGAATATTGCGAAACCGACGAACCGAACGTCTTCGCCATCGGCGACGTAATTGACACGGCGTGGCTCGCGCATCTCGCTTCAAAAGAGGGCATCATCGTCGTCGAACGATTGGCGGGTAAAAAAGTCGAACCGATCAATCATCGCCTCGTGCCAAACTGCACCTACTGCGACCCGGAAGTCGCCTCGGTCGGTTTGACCGAAGCCAAAGCGAAGGAAGAAGGCTACGATGTCAAAGTCGGCAAGTTCCCTTTCTCGGCAAGCGGCAAAGCGCGAATTCTCGGCGAAACCGACGGTTTCATCAAAATCGTGTCCGACAAAAAATATGATGAAATTCTCGGCGTTCACTTAATCGGACCGCACGCGACGGAACTACTCGCCGAAGCCTGCGTCGCAATGTCGCACGAAGCGACCGCCGAATCACTCGCCAACACGATTCACGCGCACCCGACCGTCTCCGAATCAATGATGGAAGCCGCCGAGGGCGTTCACGATTTGACGATTCATATGTAAATTATATTTTCAACAAAAACTCGAACGGTCTTTTGGATTTTTAATCTAATTGACCGTTTTTTATTTATAGAGGTTTCGCTTTAATTATGAAACCTATTTTAATTTGGGAGGCTTACGAAAATTTAAAGATAAATATGCTTACACAAAATGAAAGACCATATATAGATGAACATCGTCCAGAATTAAGAAAACTCTCTTTAGAAAACTGGAACGATCTGAATATTCTCTGTAACGTAAGAAAAGAACTCGAATTTAGAAGCAAAAGAAAGCCTGTGTTGAATCTAATCAATCAAATTGAGCAAAGATTAAAAGAACTGGAAAGTTTTCGTTGGGTTTCAACAAAAGCCAATAAAGGAACTGGGAAATTACAAATAAAACATTGGGATAAAACGGGATTGCTGTCGGCGGTAGGTTACGAAACAGGAATGAACGGACTTAATGAAAAACTAAGAAGCGACATTTTGGATTCCGTTTATCATTATGAAATTCCTACAAACTTCAAATTTGCAGATTCAGCGAAATGGGGAAAACCTTTAACGGGTGCGAGATTGAAGAAATTAGCAGATTGTTTGGCAAGTTTCACCAGAAACGAAAAACGAAATTATACCAGCGATTACAGAGTATCTATTTCTGAACGAGAAACCGATTTACTATATTTGAAAAAGAAATACTATGATGGTGTATATGATTTTGGATTTCCAAATACCGTCGTTTGATAACAGTTTGATTGAAATTTAAGTGATGGAAGCCGCCAAGACATTGACGATCTGACTATTCATTTATAATAGTTCGGTATTTTCTGTCGCTAAACAATTGACTATGTTTATGACAAACAAATCTAAAAATTATGGAGGTTCTTTCGAGAAGCCGTTTCATTAGCATAAGGAGCTAGTGAAAATGAGCAAATCAAGAAAGAAAACTTCTATCAATGGAATTACAAATTCGTGTAGTGAAAAACAAGACAAACGAATTTACAATCGTCGGTATCGTCACGCTTGCAAGCAAATATTACACACAAATTTTGAGTGTGAACTATTGCCGCATCTTCGTGAATACAGCAATGTTTGGTCTATGGATAAAGACGGTAAAGTTTGGTTTAACGCTAAACAATTTCCTAAACTAATGCGGAGGTAAAAATAAACTTTTTAAAGTAGAAAAATCAGTCGCGTTGCCGAAGCATTGAAAATATTAGGCGAGGGGGAGAAACCCAAACCGAAAAATCATTAAGTTTACCTGCCTGAAATCATTAATCCTCGTTGTGATTTATCTTCGACTCGATTCTTCTATCGGGAATCAGCCAGATCAGCGCAACCAAAACATACAACGCGTTGGAAATCCAGTGGTTAACGAAGGCTAATCCGATTGCGGCAATGTAGAACAGCGGCGAAATTTTGCCTTTGATGTCGCTGCCGATGGCGGCGGCTAGTTGGGAATCTTCTCCCTGTTCCGCGATTATCAGTTTTTGCAGAATGGTATAAGCGATGGCGGCGGCGAGCAAAACGATACCGTAAACAGCAGTCGGGAGCGGTGCGAAATGATTTTCGCCCATCCAGCCGGTGGCGAACGAAATGAGCGACAGCCAGAATAACAGGTGCATATTCGCCCACAATATTTTGCCGTTGATTTGTTTGGTCGCCTGTAGTAAATGGTGATGATTGTTCCAATAAATGCCGATGTAGATAAAACTCAAAACGTAGGTTAAAAATACCGGCAAAAGCGGGCGCAGAGCTTCCCAATCCGCGCCGTACGGAACTTTCAATTCCAACACCATAATCGTAATCAAAATCGCAATTACGCCGTCGCTGAAGGCTTCAAGCCGTCCTTTATTCATAATTTTATTTTTTATCCGGCGTATTTTTGCGGTTGTCCCAAAAACCGGGACTGCGCGGCTGATGCGGATTTTTGCTGCTGTGTTCGATTTGTTTGGCGCGAAGAGCCAGTTCTTCCTCTTTTTGCCTGCGCTTTTGTGCGCCCGTCAGCGGCGGCGTTCCGCGCACGCCCCAGTAATATTTGACAGTGATAAGCAGCAGCGCCGCTGAACCGAGAAGCGTCAGAATAAAACAGATAACGAGTATCCACAAATTATTGGACATAAATGTATCGCGGCAATCTTTTGTTGTCCGAACAGCAAACTATTATCACCTAAAAGTTGACTCGCACATTTCTAACCTTTATAAAAAACGGTAGAAAACAAAATTTGCCTATAATGTTAAAATAATTTTCACATTAATTGAAGTTTCATCAAACGGTTCAGCATACTTTTTGATGTTTTCCACCCGGATATTTTATGAACTACGAGATTGTTTTAGTTTTTGCCGTTGCCGTCTGCGCCGTGATTTTGTTTGCGACCGAAAAACTTTCGGTTGACCTGATTGCGCTGCTGATAATGGCGACGCTGCTTGTTTCCGGCGTGATTACGCCCGAAGAAGGCATTTCGGGGTTCAGCAATAAAGCGACAGTGACGGTCGCGGCGATGTTTGTTTTGAGTGCCGGTCTTTTTAAAACCGGCGCGGTCAGTTATCTCGGCAAAATCACTTCCGATCTATTCAAGAAAAATTACTGGCTCGGTATGATCACCGTGATGTGCGCCGTCGGTTTTTTCTCGGCGTTTATCAACAACACGCCGGTCGTCGCCATTTTTATCCCGATTTTGCTCGGCGTGGCGAAGGAAACAAAGGCGAGCGCGTCGAAACTGCTGATGCCGATGTCGTTCGCTTCGATGTTCGGCGGAGTCTGTACTTTGATCGGAACCTCGACGAATATTCTGGTCAGTTCAATCGCCGAACGACAGGGACAGCCCGCGTTTTCGATGTTTGAAATCGCGCCGCTCGGTTTGATAATGTTCACCGTCGGAATGATTTATATGCTCACAATCGGTGTGAGATTAATTCCCGACCGTCGTTCGGAAGGCGATTTGATTGAAAATTTTAATTTGCAGGAATACATCGCCGAAGTCGTTTTGCTCAAAGATTCGATGTCGGTCGGCTACGCGATCAAAGATGCGCCGATTGTCAAGGAGATTGATTTGAACATCATCGAAATTCATCGCGGCGAAGAAATATTTCCGCTGCCGACACCGGATTTCGTGCTGCACGAAGATGACGTTTTGCGCGTTCGCTGCGATCTGGAAAAATTTCAGAAAATTCAGGAACGCGAAGGTATGGTCTTCAAACCGCAGTACAAATGGAGCGACGAAGACATTGAAACGGCGGAAACGAAACTGGTCGAAGCCGTCGTCGCGCCGAATATGAATTTTGTCGGCAAGACGCTGCAAGATTTGAAATTTCGTGAGAACTTCGGGGCGAGCGTTCTCGCTCTGCGGCACCGCGGCAAATTGATGATTGAAAAAATCGCCGACACCAAACTCAACGCGGGCGACGCGCTGTTGATCGAGGTCAAAACTGACCGTTATGCCGGACTCCGGAAAAATCCGTCGTTCGTCATTATTTCGGAAATCGAACAGCCGACGTATCGCCGCCGAAAACTCATTCCGGCTCTCTTTATCGTCGCGGGCGTGATTTTATCGGCGACGCTCGGTTTTGCGCCGATTGTCGTCAGTTCGGTGATCGGGGCGATTCTGCTGGTATTGGTCGGTTGTATTACAATGGAGGAAGTTTATCAGGCAATCGAATGGCGCATCATTTTTTTGCTCGCCGGAGTTTTATCGCTCGAAGCCGCGATGAGCAACAGCGGCGCGGGAATGCTGATTTCCTCGAAAATTATTTCAACCGTCGGCGTGTGGGGTCCGGTTGCGCTGCTTTCGGCGTTTTATTTGTTGACCTTCACCTTGACGGAAATGATGTCGAACAACGCCACCGCCGCACTTTTAACACCAATTGCGATTGCCACCGCAACGAGTTTCGGAGTCAGTCCGCGCCCGTTTCTCGTCGCCGTAATGTTCGCCGCATCCGCCAGTTTTATGACTCCGGTCGGCTATCAAACGAACACGCTGATTTACGGTCCCGGACAATACCGCTTCTCCGATTTCCTGCGCGTCGGCACACCGCTGAACATACTCTTCTGGATTACCGCGACTATTTTTATCCCGTATTTTTGGTCATTTTAGTTTTAGTCAAGTTATGAGGAAACGGATAAAATCAGAAAGTCGAGGCTTTTGAGAAGACAGCAAAAAATGCAGATTAAAGCGTAGAATTAACAAAATATAAAAATATTCGGCGAGAGCGATTTTCCGTTCTCGTTTTTTTGTTTATAATCAAACTTTTTGTTTCAGTTATTTATGAATGTCCGAACCGTTAAAGCAACCCGCTATGTCACTCCGCTGCGCGAAGGCGGTTCGCTGCCGGCAATCGTCGAAGCGGACGATGACGGGCTTTACGTGCTGAAATTTCGCGGCGCAGGACAGGGTGTCAAGGCATTGATCGCGGAACTGCTGGGCGGTGAAATCGGGCGCGTTCTCGGTTTGCGCGTCCCGGAAATCGTTTTTGTCGAACTCGATGTGACGATGGCGCGAACCGAACCCGACCCGGAAATTCAGGATTTGATGAAGGCGAGCAGCGGACTGAATCTTGCGCTTGATTATTTGCCGGGTTCGATTACTTACGACACGCTGATCGAACTGCCCGACGCGCGCTTAGCTTCACAAATCGTCTGGTTCGACGCACTGACGGCGAATGTTGACCGCACGCCGCGCAATGCCAATATGCTGTTATGGCACAAACAGCTATGGCTGATTGACCACGGCGCGGATTTTTTTATCAGCACGATTGGGACAATTTTGCGGGCAATAGCCGCAATCTGTTCAAACAGATCAAAGATCATATTTTGCTGCCGTTTGCGTCCGAAATTGAAAGCGTTGATGTTGCCGAAACCGCAAAATTAACACCGGAAATTATGCGCGAAATCGTCGAGTTGATTCCCGCTGAATGGCTGGAACATCCGGTCGAACAGCGCGAAATTTACTTTAATTTTTTGGTGGACAGGCTGGCTGCGCCGCGTGAATTTGTCAGGGAGGCGATTGATGCGCGAAGAATTTTGCACGTTTGATTACGCCGTCATTCGCGTTGTGCCGCGCGTCGAACGCGAAGAATTTATCAACGTCGGCGTGATTTTGTCGTGTCCGGCGCAAAAATTTCTCGATGCACGCATCGAACCGAATTGTAACAAATTAGAAGTATTCGCGCCCGAATTAGAAATGGAAACAATCAGTTGTTATCTGGAAGTTATTAGGAAAATCTGCGCCGGAGTTAAAGAGGCGGGCGTAATCGGGCAGATGACGCAGCGCGAACGCTTCTATTGGCTGACTGCTGTGCGAAGCACAATTATTCAAATGTCGCCCGTGCATCCCGGCTTCTGCGCCGATGCCGGATTAAAACTTGAAAATATATTTGACAAAATGGTCGGCTAGATTGGAGCGCGGAAGTCTCGTCCGCCGACCAGCGTAGCGAAGTTGCCGGCGTTATCAGTGTAGTTTTAATGGATGAACGCATTCAACGCCTCACTTCGCCGGCTTTGAGCGCACTAGACTTCCGCGCTCCGAAAAAAAAATTATGAAAAACACACAAACATCTTATCCGCGCAGTAAAGTTAAAATTTTGCTGCTCGAAAATATCTCGAATGCGGCGGTTGCCGAATTAAATGACGGCGGTTATGCCGATGTGCAAAAAATTAAAGGCGCGTTGAGCGAAGCCGATTTAATCGAAGCGATCAGGGGCGTGCATATTTTGGGCATTCGCTCGAAATCGCAAATCACTGCTAACGTCATTGAAAACGCCGACAAACTGCTCGCCATTGGCGCGTTCTGCATCGGGACAAATCAAATAAACTTGTCCGCCGCCGCCGAAAAAGGGGTTGCCGTTTTTAACGCGCCGTATTCCAATACGCGCTCGGTCGCCGAACTCGTCATCGGATTGTGCGTGATGCTGATTCGCAAAATTTCCGATAAAAACATTGCGGCGCACAACGGCGTGTGGATGAAAGACGCGAAAGGCGCGTTTGAGCTGCGCGGGAAAACTTTGGGAATTATCGGTTACGGCAACATCGGTTCGCAGGTTTCGGTGTTGGCGGAAGCATTGGGAATGAACGTCGTTTACTACGACATTGTTACGAAACTGCCGCTCGGCAACGCCAAACAAATCCGCGATTTGCCCGAACTTTTAGAGCAGTCGGACATCGTAACGCTGCACGTTCCGTCGAGTGATTCGACGCGCAATATGATTAATCTCAAAACGCTGGCAGCGATGCGAAAAGGCGCGGTTTTCCTAAATTATTCGCGCGGCGACGTGGTTGATTTGGACGCGCTCAAAATCTTCATCGAAAACGGGACGATTTCTGGCGCGGCAGTTGACGTTTTCCCGCAGGAACCGGAGAAAAACGGCGACGCATTTACGACCGTGCTGCGTAATCTGCCGAACGTCATTTTAACGCCGCACATCGGCGGTTCGACCGAAGAAGCGCAGGCGAATATCGGACTCGACGTGACGGCGAAACTGATTAATTATCTCGAACTCGGCACGTCGAACGGTTCGCACACCGTTCCCGAACTGAGTTTACCGCCGCAAACCGGCACACACCGCATTCTGCATATTCACCAAAATATTCCCGGGGTGCTTTCTGAAATAAACTCGAAATTGTCGGCGCACGGCATCAATATTTTGGGTCAGTTTCTCAAAACAAACGACACCATCGGTTATGTGATTCTCGACATCAACACAAAACTTTCCGGCGAGGCGTTCGAGATTTTGAAAAACGTCGGGGGAACGATGAAAACGCGAATGGTTTACTGAATATAATGCGGCAGAAATCGGCGAATTTTTAGTTACAAACGGTAGCGCACTTTTTTTCTTTTGAGATCGCCGTCTTCATTTTCAAAGTTTTGCAAACGCATCGAAACATCGGCGGTCATTCCTAAATCGGAGCGCGTTCCGCGTTCAAGGTGGAAATTTCCGGCTGCCGCGATCATCGCGGCGTTGTCGGTCGAAAGATGTTTTGAGGGAAAATAAACCGGCAAATCTAGTTTAGCAGCCAGTTTCTGTGCTGCTTCCTGCAAAGATTTGTTACAGGCGACACCGCCCGCGACGATCAAGGTTCTCGGCTGCGTTTCGACCGCGAGTTTTTCCATCGTGCCAATTAATGTTTTGACCACCGTCGCTTGAAAACTTGCCGCGATGTCTTTGATGTCCTGCGAAGGCGTTTCATTTTCGCCGACCGGAACGATATTATTTTCACGAATATAACGCGAAACCGCCGTTTTTAATCCGCTGAAACTAAAATCCGGTCGCCCGTCGCTGATTTTGGCAATCGGAAACTTTATTTTGTGCGCGTCGCCCGTCAGGGAAAGTTTTTCAACGACCGGACCGCCCGGATATTCGAGTCCGAGCATTTTCGCCACTTTATCGAATGCTTCACCCGCCGCGTCATCGCGCGTTCGCGAAACCACTTTGTATTTGCCCGCTTCGGGAATGAAGAAAAGGTTGGTGTGTCCGCCGGAGACGATCAACGCCAGAGCCGGATATTCGACCGGCGGATTTTCAAATGCAACTGAAAAAACGTGACCTTCGATATGGTTGACACCGACGAACGGAATGTCCAACCCGAACGCCAACGCTTTCGCGTAACAAACGCCGACGAGCAAGGAACCGACCAATCCCGGTCCCTGCGTTACTGCGACGGCATCGATATCTTCGAGCGAAACACCGGCTTTCTCCAATGCTTCGTCAACTACCGGTTCGATTTTTTCGAGATGTTCGCGCGAAGCCAGTTCCGGCATCACGCCGCCATAAGGTTTGTGCAGTTCGATTTGTGATGAAATAACAGAAGACAATATTTCCCTGCCGTCTTTGACAACCGCCGCCGCCGTTTCATCACAAGAGCTTTCAATGCCTAAAACTAACATATTCTTTGAACAAAAAACGGCAAGCGGCGAACGGTAAACTAAGAAAGTTCTCTCATTTACCGTTCACCACTACGTATTTTTCACTTATTCTATTGTCTTTGTTTTTCGATTTCCGCCGGAGATTTCTGCGGAGTGCCGTCAGTCGCCGACTTCAAAAAACCACCTAAAAGCAAAATCATCCCGATAACAATGAATGCTCCGACACTAATTAACGCCCACATCACGCCGCGATACGATTTTGCCGTATCTTCGCGCACGATTCTTTCTTCACCATCAACATTTATAACGTCTTTTGCCATCAATTTTCTCCTCTCGTTTAACTATATAATTTATAGTTTCCAACCGGTAAATGCAAAATCAAATAACTTTTATGGAATTGCAAATTCAAGATTCCAGATTTCGGATTTCAAAATTATTTACGCTTTATTGAGTCATCTTCCGATAATTTCCGTGAAAGTAGATTAAAGGTTTGTCGTCTGAAACGCGCGAATGTTCGATTTGACCGACGAAAATCGTATGATCGCCGCCCTCGTGTGAGTTGACGAGACGACACTCCAAAGTCGCCAAAGTATCTTTTAACATCGGAATTCCGTGACTATTTTCTTCATATTCGATGCCGTTGAACTTATCGGGCAAATGCGAGGCGAATTGATCGGAGTAGTGCTGTTGATTTTCCCGCAGGACGTGAACGACAAAAAATTCACCCTGTTTGAAGGCGTGGTGACTGCCTGCTGATTTTTCGATGCACACCAAGATCAACGGCGGTTCGAGCGATACGGAACTGAATGCGCTGACTGTGATTCCGTGCCAATCTCCGTTTGCATCTTTGAGTGTGACAACCGTCACGCCGCTCGCAAACCGACCGAGCGCGGCGCGAAATTCATCTCTGCTTATTGACATTTTTGTTTACTGAAGTACCAATTTCGCACGAAAGACCAATATTTTTTTGAGTGTTAAAGCATCAATCTTTCGCGCCGGGTTACTAACATCTTAACGCAGCGGCGGCGCAACGCCAAAGAGAACAACAAACATCTGTTTGAGATAAAAGCCGCCGTTCGTGAAAATTTCGCTGCCGCTGTTTTTTCGTTACTGTTTTATTTTCAAAACGGCAACGCTTTTATTTTGTTTTTGTGTCAGCGTCAAACCGAGCAACTGTCCTTTATAAACAAAATAGATTTTGTTTTCCGCGTCGTCCGCCCATAAATCCATACTGTCGAATGCAATCTGCGGAAGTTCCAGCCGTGTTTTGAAAATAAAATTTTTAGCATCGTAGATTCCGATCTGAGTTTGATTTTTCTTTACGTCGGGAATTGCCGCCCAAAATTCGTTCGCGCCGCCGGACGGCTGAAGCGGACGAAATGTTTGCTGCGCCAACGGACGAACGTCGCCTTTTGCCGTTTCAATAATACCTGTTTCAGCATCGAGCAAGTAATAATCACCGATTTTCGAGGCTTTTTCTTTGTAATCATATTCGTAAGTGTGTCCCCACACGAGAACCTTATTTATCGAATTAACAAAAGCGACGGCATTGAGTCCCGGATACTGCCGAATATTGATCTTAAATTCTTTATTCGTCAATAAATTTACCCGCACCAAACTGCTTTCCGGTCCGTCTTCCTCACTGAATTTTGTGGCAATCGCCCATCGTCCATTCGGCGTAACCAGCGGCTGTTCGTAATATCCGCTCAATATTTTCGTCATTCGCCCGCGACTGTATTTGTAAAGCCCCTCGGCATCCGCTCTGATTTCGAAGTTCGGCGTTCGGGCTTTCCACTGCTCACTGGTCGCCAATACCGACGCACCATCGCGCACCGGCAGAAATTCGATTTGCGGCGGGGCGGCGACTGTTCCGCCGAGCTTTTCCCTGCCGACCTGATACCACGCTAAACTTTCAAATTCTCTCTGGGCGCGGCGTTTGCGGTTTATCTCTTCAACCTTTTCGTAATCTGTATCTTCCTTTTCCGCATCGGCTTCATACTGCCGCTGCAATTCTTTATCAATTTGTTTGTGCCGCTGCGTGTCATCAATCAACAGCCGAAAATCTTCGCCGTTTTTCCAGAGCGTCTGCGCTTGAAAGTTTTTGTCGGCAAACATAATTTCCAGACCCGCCACATCTTTTTCAAGGCGATAATGCAGTCGGGCGGGCGGCGTTCGCAATTTGGCAAACAGCCGGTCGAGTTCGGCAAAGAAATCCGGCGGCGATGAGCTTCGCATAAAAATACGCCGTCCGCCCTGCCGACCGAGCATCAGTAATTCTTTACTTTGGCATTCCTCGCAGGCGGCTAAAAAAGGCGCAAGTTCATTGACCCGCTGCGAAGCCAGATAATCTTTGACAGTGTTAAATTCAGATTCGGTCAGCGTGCGTTCATTGTATCGCGCCGCGTCTTCTTCCCAACTGAAAACCGCTTTGTCCTTGTAAATGCGGATAAAATTACCATCATAACTGTACACGCCCAGAATTTCCTGATTGCCCTGAACTTCCTTTTGCAGTTTCTTCTCATTTTCTCCGAATTTTTCGCCGCCGTCGTAAGCCAGATACATTAAAAAGCCGAAGGAATCATCAACGCTGACAAAAAGCTCGTCTAAAAAATTGCTTATTGTCGGAGACCCGGTTTCCGATGTAAAAGCAGTTGTCGCGCCGAGAATTTTAGCTTTGTTCGGGTTAGCCGAGAAAACCAATGCCTGCGCTTCGGGCGAATCTTCCGATTCAAGATAACTTTCCGCCGCCTGTGCGAGCAGTTTAATCGGACTTTGCAAATTTTCCGCCACCTTGCCGAGCGGCAGACGGGCGCGAATCAGCCGCGCGCACGCGAACATCGTCGTTTTCACTTCCACGCTGCCGCTGTTTAAAACCGCATCGTATTCGCTGTTATTCTCTAGCAGACACGGCACGATGCCGAGTGCCGCCGGATTGCCGCCGCTGCGTGCATCGTAAATTTCGTTCGGCTGTTTTTCGCGCAGTTCTTTTCGTAAACTCAAAAGTTTGACGATTTCGTCCATATCCGCCCGCCCGTTTTTCAAATCTTTTAATAAAAGCAGATTAACTCCCGCACCGTTCCAACGCTGTATGACTTTTCTCAGGGCGAATGCCAAAGATTTGTCTTTTTTCTCCAATTCGCCGATGCGTTCGACCACTGCTGTGACGAGTTCATCGCTGACATCCGTCGTCGAAAGCAACTGTATTCCCAGCGTAAACTTCACTTCTGCCGGATTATACCGGCGCGGAGCCATATAATCCTTTGTTGATATATTCATATTCAACATATTAACCGACTCAGCCATCGCCATATTCGACTCCATTCTCATATCAGGCGGGATGTTCGCGTTTGTCATTTTGCCGCCGCCGGACATTGAACCGACACTTTGGGCGACGGCTTCGAGTGCTTCGGTTTGTTCGGGAATTGAAAATCCGCCGCTCGCCAGTAACGCCCGCACGACATTGCCCTGCTGCCAGAATTCGATCTCAGTCATCACCGACCGCAGTGCCGGAACCGCCCGCGCATCTTTCTGCACAGCGAGCGCGGAAATCGCCGCGTTTCGGAACGGATATTCTTCCCTTTCCGCGCCGTAATCAATCATCATATTGGAATTCATTATGTTAGCGTTTATTTTCAGATCAGGCGACAAATTAGAATTTCCGTCGTTTAACGGAGGCGAAGTACGCGACGATTTTTCGTTCAAAACAGCAATCAAGCCGGGAACGCTTTCTGGGATAGCGATGTTTTGCAGAACCGAAACCAGCTGCTGTCTTTCCCCGCCGACTTCCTTCGCCCATTTCGGGTCTTCCAACCACGGTACCAAAGTCCTGATAATTTCGGGATTTTTTTGGTTTAAAAGCGCGGCGAGATTCCGAACCGCCGCGTTACGCGCCGCCGGATTACCGCTTTTGAGAATTTCGAGCATTTTTGCAGCATATTTGTCTGGCGGCGAAGCCGCGATCAGCGTCGTCAAACCGGTGTAACTTTGTCCGTTCACCCGCAAATCGCCGAGCGTTTCGTCTCCGAGCAGCGAAAAATACCAGTCATCGCGTCCGTCAAAATCCGGTGTATGACTGAGCGCGTCCATTGCCAAATCACGCATTCCGGGTTTAGCCGATTTATTTTCGACCATCGCTTTCAATTCGGCGCGGTATTTTTCGATGTCGCCTAAAGAATTTGTGTCGAGCGCGTGTTTGTATAAAATCCAGTTTGCTAAAACCTGTGCGACGGGCTGGCTTCGATCATTATACAAACGGTCAACAATCGGCTGCGCCTTTTCCCAATTTACTCTGCCGAGTGAGAGCAAAGCCTCTTGATTAGTGACATATTCGCCCGTATCGGCAACCTGCTGCGCGTTTTTTAACAGGTCATCGCTGAAATAATCACTGTGATTGGTCAACCATTGTTTGATCCCCTCTGCGCGGTAATTTTCACTGTCATCCGAATCGAGTTCCCGGTCGTAAAGGCGTTTGACAAAATCAGTCGCTTCGGACTTGTCAGGCAAGATATTGAGATATCTGACGAGAGTTTCGGGATTTTTCTCAATAGCGGCAAGTATCCTCTCCAGACTTCTGTCGGAAGGCGGAACATTATATCCGGTCTGATTGTAGGAATCGTTCTGAAATCTCCAATAATCAAGCAGGTCTTCAATCGGAGCATCATCACTCGGCACATTATTTTTATTGTAAAAATTTGCTTTCCGTCCCCTGACGATTTTTTCGTTAAGCGGATTTGGCGGCGGCGGCGCAGGCAGATTGAGCAAATCAGCGGTGACGCTGTTATTCTGAGCCTGCGAAACCCGTGTGAATACAAAGGTTCCCAGCATCATCAGAACAGCGAAAAGGCATAAGGTTATCAGTATATTTTTCATATAAAATAAAGTTTCAGTGCGAAGTGCAATATCAAAATAATTGAAAGAAAATAGTTGCCGCAAAAAAGTCCGCTCCGAGGTTATTGTTTCCTTAGTTGAATCCAATCGTCAAATAATTTGATAGCTTGTTTGAGGCAGAAAAGCAACAAAAATCTATTAACGAGAGGACTCGACCGACGAGTAAATTTAACGGTTGAATTATGAAAATTCAGGGAAAAATTTAAAAATTATTCTCCGTCACTTGTTAAATGTTCGCTGTTCACTCAAAGAAAGCAGGCGAAATAACCGTCATTGCATTTTACTATGTGAGAGCAATGACAAATTTTTTCGTCGAAAAAGCCTCGTCAATGTTTGAACACATTGACGAGGCTTTTTGTTTTTGGTTTGAAAAATTAAACCGAAGCCGATTTGGCATCATCTTTCTTAGTGCGTTTTAATCCGCCGATCTGTACGAGGCTTTCACCTTTGATTTCGTTTTTCTCCATTACCATTTGTTGGTAGAGTTTACGCATCATTTGCATTTCTTCGGCGGCGGTTTTCGGTCCGTCCATATCCGGCTTGTTCGGGCGTTCCAAATCAACCGGATTGAGTTTCAAGCCGTGGTCAGTATTATCGAGTTCGACTTCTTTGCCGCGGGCAAAAATTTCGTGGCGACCGTTATCTTTGTACCACTGCGCGATTGTCGCGTTCTGGTGCATATGTTCGATAATGTTTCTCCAACCGATACCCGTGTTATAAGCGCAGAACGAAATTTCGCCTTCCTGTGTTCCGTAAGGAATGATACACATTTCGGTGCGGCGGAAATCGTAATTGAACAAATCCTGAAACCACATTCCGGCGATAAACAGAAAGTTCCACGGGTCTTGGCGACGTTTTTCGATGTCTTCGACCGTGCGATCACCCCCGACTTTACCGTAATCCTTACCCGACAAGCCGAATGATTTATCAAACTTTTTCAAGATACCGCCGAGCGTCAAACTGTCCGGTGAGCCGTATGGATCGTAATTTTTGAGCAGTGCCATTCCCATCATAAAGTTTGAAAACCACTTGCCGCGTGCCGTATCGGTAATGTGTTTCATATCTTCGACGAGGTTCGGGATGTGCAGAAATTCGGGAACCGGAGCCATTTCCTTTGTTTCTTTGTTAATCATCACAGCGGTTCCGACACCACAGTTCGGGTGACAGCCGCAGGAAACTTGTCCCCAATCGGCTTCCGGTCCGTGAACTAGATCGGCAAAATCGGCAAACGCACCCATTAATGAAAGCGGAAACCAATCGCGCAAAGGTTCGGTAATTCCGACCTGTTTCTGAACATCCTGCGCTAAATGTGACAGCGTATATCGCTGTTGCAAACGTCTTTGTTCGGTAATATGTTCATCGCGTCCGGTAAATGAAACGGGTTGAAATGACACAAATGAAACCTTTTTGGGGTTTTCGAGGGCGAAACGCACAATCGAACCGACCTGATCGTTATTAACCCCGTTGACCAGCGTTGTCACCAACACAATATCAACGCCTGCTTCGTGTAAATTGTTGATTGCTCTAAGTTTAACGTCAAAAAGGTTGCCGACTTGTCTGTGCGAGTTCGCATCATTGCCAACGCCGTCAAATTGCAGATAAACGAATCTCAACCCGGCTTCGGCGGCTTCACGGCAAAATTCTTTTGATTTGGCAAACTCAATTCCGTTAGTTGCCGCTTGCACTGAGTTGTAACCGACTTTGCGCGAATAGCGCACGGCATCGAGAAAATACGGTGAAAGCGTCGGTTCGCCGCCTGAAAACTGAACGGACATTTGACGACGCGGTTTGATTGAAATCGCATTGTCGAGAATTTCACTGACATCTTCCATTGAAAGTTCGTGAACAAAACCGACCTGATTCGCATCCATAAAACACGGGTCGCACATCATATTGCAGCGGTTGGTTAAATCAACCGTCAGCACCGCACCGCGTCCGTATTTAATAGTTGACGAACCGTGATTGTGCAGTTTTTCGTCGTTATGCGATTGAATGTCGCGTCCCGGAAAGTTGGCTTCGATATGTTCTAAAAACTTGGAATCAATCGCCATCAAATCTTCAAAGTGTCCGTGTTCCGGGCAATCTTTAATCATCCAAATTTCACCGTCGCGTTCGATGATCTGCGCTTTGATTTCGCCGACTTTTTCGTTCACTAAAATGCCGACTTCTTTGTTCCCGGCTAAAATATCTTCACGCGCTTCGATCACGCAGTTCGGACAGAGCGAATCGGTCGTGCGCGGAAAACCGAGCGTCGGTTTTGTTTTCTGCCACGACTTCAAAAGTGGTTTATCCGACCATTTCGGCGTAAAAGACGCATTTGGTTTGTATTGGTTGACGGCTTTGACGGCGTTAAAAACGCCTTTAGCGACGTAGGTCAAGCCTTTTTCAAGATGTTTTACAGGTTTCATAATTTTTCTCTCCAAAAGAAATTTTCTAGTTTTGCTAAAGATTCTCTTCCGCCTCAGGTCAATTAACAAACAAAGTCAAAATTTATGTATTACTAATATTTTTAATAAAAAGTTTTTAGTCGGTTTATGCGGAAAAAGCTTTTCTAATTAACGTATTAATGTAGGCAATAATTGTGCCGTCACCGAGATTATGCCGAATGTTGTTATTTATAAACAGTTTAAGTTAAAAAATGGAAATTTTTTTGTCAAAGTGCAGTGAGCCAAATTGACACGCAGCGGAGGCGTTCTAAAAAGTGTTTGATTTTGACACACAAGAATACTCAACAATTGCACGGAGAACCAGCAGATAATCTTTAAATTGTACCAATTAAGCCTTTGTTTAAGTTTTTTCCACAAGTGATTAACCTGACTGACTAATTGTATTTGCACACAGATGAATTTCACACAGCAAAAATGAACACAAACGACGTTTTCGTGGAATTCCGTTCACCTATCGTTCACCTTTTAAGCACCTTGCTTAACTTTTACTTGAAGAAAGGATTGTAAATTATTGCAAACACTACGTTTTCTTTGATCGAGCAAATTCTTTACAACTAAATTTGTTTATGCTAAATTTGCTTTCACCTTAACGAGAGTCTCCGTAAAGATTTGGATCTATTATCTCTCGTTTCAAGAAATTTATAAAGACAATAGAGTTTTTTATTTTGAGAGTGTTTTTTGAAACTCTTTCCAAGATAGATTTATGAGTATACGCTTCGGAACATCAGGTTGGAGAGCCGTTATCGCGGACGATTTCACATTTGCGAATGTGCGCCGCGTAACCGAAGCAATTTGCCGCTATTTGAAAGAAAACAAAGGTGACGGCGGAGACCGCCAAACTCTGATCATCGGACACGATTCTCGCTTTATGGGCGAAAAATTTTCCGAAGTTGCGGCTGAAATTGCCAAGAGTAAAGGATTTCGAGTTTTACTGTGCGATCATCCGACACCGACACCGACGATTTCATTCGCTATTAAAAATGAAAAAGCAGTCGGCGCGCTAAATTTTACAGCTTCGCACAATCCGCCGGAATATCAAGGTATTAAGTTTTCGACCGCTGACGGCGCACCGGCTTTGCCCGATGTAACTAAACAGATCGAGGAAAATGTCGAAAACGATATCGGAGCGGATAATGCGGATGGCGGCACGATTGAAAGTTACGACGCGCGTCCAGGCTATTTAGAGGATTTGAAAACCAAAGTGCGGTTCGACCAAATCGCAGCGGCGGGCGGCAAATACGCTTATGATCCGCTGTGGGGAACGGGGCGCGGCTATTTAGATGAGATATTGCGCGGCTTTGGTTTAGAGGTCGAGACGATTCACGATTGGCGCGATGTTACCTTTGGCGGACAGGCACCGGAACCCGGCGAAGAGCATTTGGACGAACTTCGTGAAAAAATCACGTCGAAAAATTTGACACTCGGACTCGCTACGGACGGCGACGGCGACCGTTTCGGAATACTTGACGGCAATGGCAAATTTATCACGCCGAACGAATTGATTCCGCTGTTATCCGATTATTTGGCGGAAAGCCGCGGCTGGACGGAAGGTTTGGCACGCAGCGTCGCTACTACTCAACTGGTTGACCGGGTGGCGGAAAATCGCGGTTTGAAATTATACGAAACGCCGGTCGGGTTCAAATACATTGGCGAATTAATCAATGAAGACAAGATAATTTTGGGCGGCGAAGAATCCGCCGGTCTTTCGATCAAAGGACATTACCCGGAAAAAGACGGCATCATCGCCTGTCTGTTGGCGGCGGAAGCGGTCGCCGTGCGCGGGAAAAGTTTAACCGCGCAGTTAGAAGAATTGTACAGCCGCGTCGGGAAACTCGAATCGGGCAGAATCGGTGTTAAACTGACCGATGAAGTTGCCAAACAATTAAAAGAAAAATTATCGCAGGAGCCGTCGGAAATCGATGGCAAAAAGATTGAGAAAATCAACAGACTGGACGGCGTGAAATTCATCTTCGCCGATGGAAGCTGGATGCTGATGCGTCCGTCGGGAACCGAACCGCTGGTCAGAATTTACGCCGAAGCTGAAAACTTACAAGATTTGGAGGTGCTGCTTGAACAAGGTCGTCACTACTTATTGGGATAATAATCCGGTGGTTTTAATCCCCGCCAAAACCCGCCGCGCAAAATCTGCCGAGCGAACCGAAACGGGAACGCCGCAGTGGTTTGTTTTCACCGTCATTACATCAATTACTTTTATGCTCTGTTTAGCGATAAACCTACGAGCATTTTCGGAAATGAAAGTTGAAATGCAACAAAATCAATTTTTAAGCGTTCAACTTGAACAACTGAGTACTGAAAACTTAGCCATTCAGGAAGAAATTCACAGTTTGAAAACCGACTCGCGCACGGTTGAGCGCGAAGCCCGAAAAATCGGGATGAGTCGTCCGAACGAAAAGATTCTCGTGCCGTCTAATTAACTTACGGAGAGTTTTTTACGCAGCACATTATGCCTGCCCGCTAACTATCCGCCTTTTGCCTATCAACTCCGTGTGTGCCTACAGCTAAAACCATCCGAAAACCGCGGCTGATGTTTCCCGAACATCAGCCGCACTTCCTTTTTAAAAGCTAATTTAAATGTTAAATCTAAATTTAAAAGAAAAATTTATGCCGTCAGCATTACAAATATTTACGGCAGAATACATCCGGGGAAAGACTTTCGAGACGAAGCATAAATCTAGTTTTTGTTGGTATTCTTTGAAAATTTGACAGGTGTCAATCTGCGAAAAAATTGTTGATATTAATCAAAAGTTCAGTTATCATTAACGATATTGAAATTATTGAATGATTTAGCATCGGTTTCGCCTCATCATTTTATTTCGACTTGACACGCTCATCATTTAACCTGTAAATTGCAGATTAGTTCTTTAACTGACTTTCAAAATGTTTTTGAAAGCAAACAAAGTGGCGATTTAAGTTCAAACTTGCTCCACTTAAAAAACTGCTAAACAACTGCAAAGAGAAACTTCAAAAGCTCTCGTGTTTATTTAGCACGAGAGCTTTTTTTGTTTTAGATTTTAGATTTTTGGATTGTTGGAATTTATGAGCGAACATTCGATTGAGACACAACTCGTCCACGCGGGCGAACGGCGCGGGCAGCCGGTCGGGAAGCCGGTGGCGACACCGATTTATACTTCGGCGACCTACACTTACGATTCGATGGCGGAGATGGATGCGGTTTTTGCGGGTGAGGACGGCGATTATGTTTATTCGCGCTACGGAAATCCCACGGTCGCCGCGCTCGAAGATGCTTTGACGGCGATTGAAAACGGGAAAGTCGCGGTCGCCTTCGGTTCCGGGATGGCGGCGATTCACGCGGCACTCGCCGCTTGCGAAATTACGAACGCCTCGGTTGTTCTCGCGTCGCAGGACTTATATGGCGCAACTTTTGATTTATTAAAAAAGATTTTCGGTGTTTACGGCGTGAAGACAAAAACCGCCGATTTTAATAATTTAGATGAATTGAAAAGCCGCGTCGAAGAATTGAAACCGCGTGTTTTGCTGGCGGAAACGATTTCAAATCCGCTTTTGAAAATTTGCGATCTCGAAAAAGTTGCGCTCATTGCCCATCAAGCAGATGCAAAGTTGATCGTTGATAACACTTTCGCATCGCCTTTTTTGTGCCGACCGCTGGATTTCGGCGCGGATTTTTCGGTGCATTCGGCGACAAAATATCTGAGCGGACACGCCGACGCGACCGGCGGAATCGTTATTTCAAACAACGAATTCGACTTTCCGACGCTCAACGGAGTAAAGAAATTGGTCGGCGGGATTTTAAGTGTTTGGGAAGCGCATCATATTTTGCGCGGTGTGAAAACGCTGGGTTTGCGAATGGAAAAACAATGCGCGAATGCGGCGGTTTTGGCGGAACATCTGGCGCAAAACGAACACATCGGCAAAGTTTATTATCCGAATTTGGACGATAAAACGCTGACGAAAAAAATGTTGCGCGGTGATTTCGGCGGCGCACTCGTTTCGATAAGATTAAAAGAAGACACGCGGGAAGCGGCTTGGAAGTTTATGGACAATTTGAAATTATGCGTTCGCGCGACGAGTTTGGGCGATGTTTACACGCTCGTTTCGCATTCGTCGTCGTCGTCGCACCGCGAACTTTCGCCAAAACGCCGCGCCGATTTGGGAATTTCCGACGGACTTGTGCGAATTTCGGTCGGCATCGAAGATGCAAATGATATTATTGAAGATATTGAACAGGCTCTTAATATATGATTGCAATAACCGAAGAATTAATCGCACAAATCGAAGCGCACGGCGAACAAACTTATCCGTTTGAGTGCGGCGGAATGCTGCTCGGACATTTTGACGACGGCAAGAAAACGGTGACGGAACTGTTGCCGATGGAAAACGCGATGGCAGAAGCGCAGCAGCACAATCGTGTGTTGATTACGCCGAAAGATGTCTTAAAAGCCGAACGCTACGCGCGTTCAAACAAGCTTGATGTCGTCGGTTATTATCATTCGCACCCGGACGACCGCGCCGTTCCGTCGCAATTTGATTTGGATCACGCGTTGCCGGTGTGGAGTTACATTATCGTTTCCGTTCAGCAGGGCGCAGCGGCTAGTGTTCGTTCGTGGCAGATGGAAGACGACCGCACAAATTTTAATGAGGAAAAAATAAGTAAGGGCGACGGCTTGTCCTCGCCCGCAATCAAAATGAGCGACCACAAGGGATCGCCACTACAATAATGAGGTAATTTTATGGCAGTAACAGTAGTAATTCCGACACCGCTGCGGCAATTTGCGGGCGGACAATCGGAAATCGAAGTTGAAGCAAAAACGGCGGGCGAAGCGTTAGACAAATTGACGGCGCAGTACGCCGATTTGAAAAAACATCTTTATAACGACGGCGGAAATCTGCGAAATTTCGTCAATGTTTACGTCGGCGATGAAGACATCCGCGATTTGGACGATTTAGACACGGAAGTTAAAGACGGCGGCGAAGTTTTGATCGTGCCGTCAATTGCGGGGGGAAATTCTTCGCCCGCCGAAGCGAAGGCGAACGATTTGCCCGAACTTTCAAATGAAGAAATAGCCCGTTATTCGCGGCATCTTATTTTGCCGGAAGTCGGTTTGGGAGGTCAGCGAAAATTAAAAGCGGCGCGGGTTTTGATGATCGGCACAGGCGGACTCGGTTCGCCGCTCGGTCTTTATTTGGCGGCGGCGGGCATCGGCACGATTGGTCTGGTTGATTTCGATGTCGTTGACGAATCGAATCTGCAAAGACAAATCATTCACGGCACGAAAGATGTCGGGCGACCGAAAATCGAATCGGCGCAGGATCGTTTGAAAGACATCAATCCAAACACAAACATTGAAGCGCACGAGACCAGATTGACGAGCGAAAACGCGCTCGAATTGTTCAAAGATTTCGATGTCGTCGTGGACGGCACGGACAATTTCCCGACGCGCTATCTCGTCAACGACGCTTGCGTTCTGACGGGAAAGCCGAATGTTTACGGCTCGATATTTCGTTTTGAAGGTCAGGCGAGCGTTTTTTGGGCGGAAAAAGGCGCGTGTTATCGCTGTTTATATCCCGAACCGCCGCCGCCGGGACTCGTTCCCTCCTGCGCGGAAGGCGGCGTATTGGGCGTTCTGCCCGGAATCGTCGGCACAATTCAGGCGAACGAAGTTTTGAAGGTAATTTTGGGCGCGGAAGGAATTTTACTTAACCGGCTGTTGCTGTTCGACGCTTGGAAGATGAAATTCCGCGAGTTGAAACTCAAAAAAAATCCCGACTGTCCGATTTGCGGTGAGAACGCAACGATCAAAGAACTGATTGATTATGAAGAATTTTGCGGGTTAAATCTGCCGGACAAAACACCTGTTTTAGAAGAAATCTCGGTCACGGAATTAAGCGAATTAATAAAAAATGATAAGGAAGTTCAAATAATTGACGTGCGCGAGCCGTTTGAGGTTGAAATTGCGAGTATTCCGCACACGAAACTGATTCCGCTCGGTGAAGTTGTCAATCGAATGAAGGAAATTGACTCTTCGCGGACAGCTATTATTCACTGCAAAGCGGGCGGGCGCAGCGCAAAAGCAATCATTGCATTGCAGGAAAACGGATACAAAGGCAAACTTTTGAACTTAAAAGGCGGTATTTTGGCTTGGGCGGACGAAGTTGATTCGAGCGTGGCAAAATATTGATTCAATGGATACTTACGCAAAAATAGGCTGGGTCGAATGGAGCGCAGTCAGCCTTGCCTGCGCGTGTAGCAGATTGAAAAGAAAACACGCAGGCAAAACTGCCTGCGCTCCATCTGCAAAACAATTTAGTCAAAAAATTATCATTTTTGACCTTCAAATTGGAATTCACAATTGGCGCGGCAAATGGCATAATTTTATCTAACGCTAATGACGAACAATTACAAACTTTTTTACTCGCCGCATTACTACGCCGAAATCGGTGAAAACCACGTTTTTCCGATTAAAAAATTTGAACTCGTCCGAGATATTTTACTGAGCGAAGGAACTATAAAAGAAGAAGAAATTATCGAACCGCTCCCGGCGAAGATTGATGATTTGCGGTTGGTTCACACGGAAGATTATCTGACTCGGCTAATTAACGGAACGCTTGATAAAAAGGAAATTCGACGGCTCGGAATTCCCTGGTCGGAATCGCTCGTGCGCCGAACTTTTTTGGCGGTTTCGGGAACGATTAACGCTTCGTTTCACGCACTTGAAATCGGTATTTCTTCAAATCTGGCGGGCGGAACGCATCACTCCTTCCCGGATCGCGGCGAGGGATTTTGCGTTCTAAATGATGTGGCAATTGCGATTAGAGTCTTGCAGCGTGAAAATTTGGCAAAAAAAATTTTGATCGTTGACTGCGACGTTCATCAAGGCAACGGCACGGCGTTTATCTTTCGGGATGAAGAGGAAATTTTCACATTTTCGATGCACGGCGAGAAAAATTATCCGCTTTTCAAAGAGAAGTCAAACCTCGACATCGAACTGCGCGACGGCACGGCGGACGCGGAATATCTGGAAACTCTCGGCGAAGCCCTGCCGCGTATTTTTATGCACGACCCGGATATTGTGTTTTATCTGGGCGGTGCCGATCCGTTTGAAAATGACAAACTCGGACGACTCGGCTTGACGATTGAAGGGCTGACGAAGCGCGATGAAATGGTTTTGGAATACGCCAAACAGCGCGAAGTGCCGATTGTCACGACGATGAGCGGCGGCTATGCGAAAGATATTAACGACACGGTTGAAATTCATTCAAACACGATTCGCGCGGTGAAGAAAGTTTTCGGACGCTCGCAGACAAACAATGCGGCTGCCTGACTTTTTGTAGGTTATTTTGTGTTAACGGATTGCTCGACCGCTTTATCCAAACGGTTTTTGACGGTTATATCAAAACCGACGAACTTTTCGACTAGATTTCCGCTGCGGTCGAAAACGAGTGTTTGCGGAATCTCGTCCTGCGTCGCAAAGACAAATCGTAGTAAAGCATTTTCGGGAGTGACAACCGGGTAAATGACGTTCAGCTTTTTGACAAACTCCGGCACCTTGGCGAGGTCTTCGTCGTCGCCCGCGTGAACTCCGATAATTTGCAGATTTTCCGCGCCGTATTTGGTTTGCAGTTCGTTCAAATGCGGAATTTCTTCCAAACACGGCGGGCAGAATGTCGCCCAAAAATCCAGTACGACGACTTTTCCGTTCAAATCTTTAAGCTTTTGAGTTTTTTCGTCGTTCAATCCAGTCCAACTCATTTCGCCGAGTGGTTTCGACAGCGGCAGCGGCAAGTTCGTTTTTGGGATATTATTCACCGAAACCGGTTTGTTTGAAACGGATACAGGTGCGGCGGCGGGACGACAACCTGAAAGACTAAAGGCTAAAGGCAAAAGGAAAAAGGACGAAATGGTCAATCGCAAATCGTTAATCGTCAATCGTTTCATAAAAAGTTAGTCGCCAGCGGTTTTGCAAAACAGTGGTAAAATAATAATCGTAAATCGTTGAATGCCAATTGTAAATCTTTTGACGCGAATCTTAAAAGACAAACGACCAAAACAGTTTATCGTTCGGTAATCGCTAGTGATTCACAGAACGATTTTCGATTGACGAATTACGAACAAAGAAGTGAGTTTTTATCCGCCGAAAATTGACGAGAGATTTCAGCAGCCGCAAGATGTCGGTGATTTATCAAATGCAAATGCCGTCGGCACAGGGGCGAGTTTTGTGTGCGGCACGTTTGTCCGTTTTTATTTGACGATTGACGCGGTAACGAAAGAAATTATCGGCGCAAAATTCAAATCGAACGGCTGCGGATTCGTCATTGCGGCGGCAGACGTTTTAACGGAAATCGTCGTCGGCAAACGGTTAATCGAACTTCACGGGTTGGACAAAAAATTATTAAACTCACAAATTGAAGCAGTCGTCGGGGAATTTCCCGTCGGGCGCGAACATTGTTTGCGGATATGTTTGGACGCTCTGCAAGTTGCCCTGTCGGATTTTCGCGCACGACAAGTTGAAGAATTCAGCGGTGAAAAGGCTTTGATCTGCACTTGTTTCGGCGTTTCGGAAGAACTTATCGAAAGCGTCATCAAGAAAAATTCACTCGAAACTGTTGAGGAAGTCACAGAGATATGCCGTGCGGGAGGCGGCTGCGGCTCGTGCCAACCTTTGATTCAAGAGATTTTGGATGTTTTAAACAGCGACAATTGTGCTATAATCAAAAACTATTGACCGCTTCGGATGCGGAGAAATTTAATTTTTGGAGAAAAAAGAGAGGATTTTCGAGAGAAAATCCATAAACTAAACTCAAACAATGGACGACCCCGCTAGTTTATTTTTAATGCTTGCCGTTGAAGCCGGCACAATTCCCGAACCTGCAACCTTTTCCTCAACCGTCTTTAACATTTTTCTTGTTATTGTTTTGGTGCTTGCCAACGGTTTTTTTGTTGCGTCTGAATTTGCACTTGTCGCCGTCAGAAAATCGCGCATTGAAGCTCTAGTCAACGAAGGAAACAAGTCCGCCGACAGACTTTTAGGCTTGCTCAATAACCTAAACGTCTATATTTCCGCTACGCAACTCGGTATTACGCTGGCATCGCTCGGACTCGGTTGGGTCGGCGAACCGGCAGTGGCAAATGTGCTTGAGCCTTTGCTGATTAGTTTAGGTGATGCAACCGGTTTGACATTTCTTTCTTCGGGAGCGGTTCTGCACACGATTTCTTTTACTATTGCATTTTCGTTCATCACGTTTCTACACATCGTTTTCGGCGAATTAGCACCGAAAACAGTCGCGCTCGAACTGTCGGAAAGAGTTTCGCTTGCCATCGCCCTACCTTTGCAAATTTTTTACAAAATTTTTAATTATCCGATTCGACTTTTGGATTGGACGGGAACGCGTACGGTAAGGCTTTTCGGACTTCATCCTTCCGGTGAACATGGATCGAGTTACACCGAAGACGAAATCCGCCAATTGATAAAAGTTTCACAGGAAAGCGGACATTTGAACGAGGAAGAACAAAAACTCATCAACCAGGTTTTTGAATTTTCCGAAACGACAGTTAGAGAAGCGATGATTCCGCGCACGGAAATCGTGGCGATTCCGGCGGATTCGACGCTTGAACAAATCGCCAAAGCGTTTCGGGAACACGGCTATTCGCGGCTGCCGGTTTACGGCGAATCGCTCGACGATATGCGCGGCGTGCTGCACGGCAAAGATATAATGCAGTATTTGCTCGTCAAACCGCGAATGTTCAAGTTAGAGCGCGTGCTGAAAAAACCTTTTTACGTCGTTGATACGGCGCGGCTTGAAGACGTTCTGCGCCAGATGCAGAAAGAAAAATTTCACTTTGGTTTTGTCGTTGACGAACACGGCGGCGTGGAAGGAATCATCACGCTTGAAGATTTGCTCGAAGAAATCGTCGGTGATATTTCCGACGAACACGACGAAGAAACTTATGAGCAAATAAGTCAGGAGCCGGACGGCACGTTTATTCTCGACGGCGGTCTCGCCATCAAAGATTTGAACCGGCGGCTGGAATTGAATTTGCCCGTTTCGGAAAGTTATACAACAGTCGCAGGTTTTTTGATGGCGGAAGCCGGACAAATACTAAACGAAGGCGAGCGAGTCAACTACAACGGTCACAGTTTCGAGATTGAAAGTGTTGATAAACGAAGGATTTTGAAAGTGCGGATGAAGGAAAGCTAAAGGTTGGCGCGAAACTAAAAATGTAAAATCTAAGAAGAGAAACAATATTTGATTTACCTGAATTTGCGGCATCAAATTTAGGTAGTGAACAGAAAGTAATGCTATTTGAAAAATAAAGATTAATTTCCTGTAATTGATTCAGCTATGAACAATCAAGAAATTACTCAAGCTGACAATCTGACTTGTCCGCATTGCCAATTATCGCATATCAAGCGCAATGGTCATACTTATTACGGCAAACAGAATTATCAATGTTTGCAGTGCGGGCGGCAGTTCGTTGTCAAAAACGAAACCGTTTCGCTTGAAAAGCGCGAGTTAATTAAAGTTTTGCTGCTCGAACGGATTAGTTTGCGCGGCATCTGTCGGGTGTTGGACATCTCTTTGACGTGGCTGATCGATTTTATCGAACAGCTTTATCTGAAGAATCCGCCCGATTTAAATTTTATCGAACCCGTCGCTGGCGAGATCAAAATCTTCTGCTTGGAAGCCGATGAACTTTGGTCATTCGTTGAAAAGCGAAGCAGCAAACGATGGATTTGGCTGATCTTGGAGCGGCGGACACGGCAAATTATCGCGCTCCACATCGGGAATCGTTCGCAGAGTTCGGCGCAGGCTCTCTGGGCGCAAGTGCCGCCCGTCATCAAAGCGCAGGCGTTGATTTTGACCGATCACTGGGAAGCCTACGCTTTGGCGATTCCGGCAGAGCAGCACATCGCCTGTTCCAAACAAAGTGGGCAGGTGTCATTGATCGAACGCTTCAACGGCACACTGCGGCAACGTGTGTCGCGGCTCGTGCGAAAAAGTTTGGCGTTTTCAAAGAACGATTGGTTTCACGAAAAAGCCATTAAATATTTCATTGCTCATTACAATCTGCAATGTCAGAAATTGTTTGAGCATTACTTTTAGTTCACTACCGAAAAGCTGATGAACCGCATCCAAATCTTCCGCCTCGAACATTCTCAACAGTAACCGTTCCGTCTCGATAATCGGGTATGCGTCGCGCCTGATCGGGGCTTTAACTTTAATTATAATTTATGCTCCGTGTTATAAAAAAAAGTCTCGTTGAAATTAACGAGACTTTTTTCTTGTGAAGTTGTCGGTTTGGCTCACGGTTGAGGACAGATTTTTATAATTTCGTTAGTCGCTAAACAGTATTCCTTTCATTGTCTTTAGCTCCTTCAATTTTGCAGTATTGATTTCTGGTTTTTGAGTTAATCACTGCGTTCTCCGCTGTGAAAAACCCTTGTCTTCTAGACTTTAATTAGTCACTCATCATTATTCCTTTCATTATTTTATCTCCTTTAAGATTGTCAGTTTTCAATTGCCGTGTTCTTCGCTGTGAAGAACCTTGTTTTTTTGGACTTTAATTAGTCACTCATCATTATTCCTTTCATTGTTTTTGCCTCCTTTAAGTTTTTTATCGGTTATTTTGGCTGCCGTATTCTTCGCAGTGAAGAACCTTGTTTTTTTGGACTTCAATTAGTCACTCAATAACATTCCTTTCATTTTTTTATCTCCTTATAAGTTTTCAAGTTTTATTTTTTAAGCGTTGTGCTTCGTTCTGCCCTTTACTATTACAACTGCTGTGCCAAAGTAGGTTTTTACTTTTTTGTTCAGCTAAAACTTTTATTTACATATATTTACAAAGTAGAGACAGAGACAATGATTTTCAACGACTATTACACCAAATACTGTATACTTGGTTCACAGTTTATATGCTTTTGTTGCTAAGTTGTTGGTTTTAGAGCTTTTATCCGTTTGTGAAGTAAATATACATCTGATTACCCAAATAGGTTGAATTAAGTATCCAACGTAAAAAATTATATGTGGATATTTTCTTGTGAATAGTGGTATATTGGATGTGGGAGCCGATTTACTTGCACTTTTAATTACCCTCAAAAGATCGCTTTGATTATTAAGAGAACATTATTTTCGCTTTTAAATTTCCTTCTTGTATGAACCGAATCCAAATTTCCCCCTACTACAAAACTGTCGTTATCATTTTCGGAATTCTTGCGTTGCTTTTTGCAATCATTAATTTGCCGAAAAGCACTTTTAGCTGGAGTTTTATTCTTTTGCTCGCCTTTACGCTATTTCTTACACCACAGATGAGCATCAGGATTCCGCGCAGTAAGATTTTCGTGGGGTTTTCCGATTCCTTAATATTTCTTTCGTTTATTCTCTATGGGGGCGAGGCGGCGGTGTTGACTGCGTTTGCCGAAATTCTAGTAAATTGCATTTACCTTAGAAACAACGGAGAGAAATTCAGCAGACTTACGATAGCGGTAAATGTCAGTGTTGCGGTGATTTCAACATCCTTCACGTCGCTGATATGGTCGAGTTTTCTCAACTTATCCGGTATTGACGGTCATTCGGCAGTAGCGACACATCTGATTCCTTCACTTGGCGTTTTGTCATTAACTCACTATTTGACAACTTTAGCTCTGTTTGCCTTTATTCACTTTCTTTCGACGGGAAATTCATTTTGGCAATTTTGGAAAAGACAATATTTTTCATCCTCTTTCGCATTGATCGGAGGAGCAAGTTTAGCCGGAGCCGCTTACAAGCTAATTCAATACGCCGATTTCTTTACCACGACATTTGTCTTCATTGCTTTCGGCATCGGTTATGCGAATTACCGCCAGACGATCAGGGAAATTAACGAAACAATCGAGCAAGCCGAACAAGCTGAACGCGAAAAAGCCGCCATTGCCGTGCTGAAAGCAGATCAGGCGGAACAACACGCCGCCGAGTTGGAAACACTGTTGGAAAAGGAAGAAGAGGTTAATGAGGAATTGCGCCGCAGCAAAGTCGCCCTCGAACACGCCGCAGCATACGATTTTTTGACCGCACTGCCGAACCGGTCGTATTTTATCGAACGGCTTAGTCTGCTGCTCGAACTCGGCATTGATATTTCTCACAAATATTTTGTTTTGTTTTTGGACTTGAAACGCTTCAAGAATATCAATGACAGTCTCGGTCATACGGTCGGCGACCGTGTTTTGCGGCTCGTCGCCAAGCGGCTTTTACGAATATTGCGCGACGACGATACGGTTGCCCGGCTCGGCGGTGACGAATTTGCGATAATTCTCAACAATTTGTCATCAATCGAGGAGGCGCAAGTGATCGCCGAGCAGATTTACGAAAAATTGACGCTGCCTTTCGTCATTCAAGGCAACAAGATTTTCACCGATCTGCACATCGGCATCGCCCCGTTTGATATCGAACACGCAAATCCCGAAGAAGTCTTGCGTGATGCCGACATTGCGATGCACTACGCGAAGGAAAAAGAGATCGGTGTCGCCATTTTCACCAAAACGATTCGCGCCCGTTTTCTCGACCGAATCGCGTTAGAAGACGATTTGCGTTTCGCACTCGAACGCGGCGAATTTTCGATGCACTATCAGCCGCTGATTTCGCTGACCGACGGCGCGCTCATCGGGTTTGAGGCACTTCTGCGCTGGCACAATCAAAAACGCGGTTTTGTTCCGCCGGATAAATTTATTTCCGTCGCCGAAGATTCCGGGCTGATCGTCCCGATTACGCAATGGATTTTATGTGAAACCACCCGTCAAATCGTCGAATGGCAGAAACTTTCCCCGGCTTATGACCAGCTCATCATCAGCGTCAATATCTCGGGAAAACATTTAGAAGACGAAAGTCTCATCAAAGACGTTAAAACAGCCCTGAACGCTTCGACACTGAGAGCCTCTTCGCTCAAGCTCGAAATTACCGAAAGCACGGCGATGACGAACGCCGAACACACGATTAAAGTTCTCGAAAAGCTGAAAAGGATGGGAGTCCAACTTAGTATGGACGATTTCGGCACCGGTTATTCGTCCCTGAGTTACCTGCACCGGCTGCCGTTCGACACGCTCAAAATTGACCGTTCATTCGTGTACAGCGTCGGCGACAACGGCGAGGATTCCGAAATTCTGCAAACCATTATTTCACTCGCCAAAAACCTGAAAATGCGCGTTATCGCTGAAGGAATCGAAACCGAAGCCCAGCTCGCGCTGCTGCAGAACCTCGGCTGCGATTACGGACAGGGTTACTTGATGGCGAAACCGATGCCGAAGGAAGATGCGGAAAGTCTGCTCTATCGAAAAACGAATTGGCTGCCGCTCACGGAAACAGCAAAAATGCAGTCTGCCGGATACCCCTCAAAAGAAGAAAACATCCATTTATTTTAATCGAACAATAAGTTTGATTTTCCGCGCCTCGACTGTAACTGTCGAAAGCGCGGCAATGCTGCGTTTCGGCGTTCGAAGTTTAAAAATCTTGCTTGATTTACAGCAAGTCAATATAATTCGGTTCACTAAATTCTTACGGAGGCATTTTTATATTATGCCCGACGAAAAAGCCGAAGCCCTCGCCATTAAAAAAGATTTGACGGCGACGCGGAAGGATTGGCAAACTATTTAACCCGCATTTGTATTTGCCGAGCCGGTCTCGTTTATCAGGTTTTTAAGATTCTTGATCGTTACAGCACATTCGACGTGAAGTGCCGTTTCGCCAAGAAAATAAACGAGTCATCGCTGTATGCGCTGGCGGCAACCACGGACGGCTTGATTCTCTGCAAATCAGTGTTCGACACTCTGCATATATCAACAGAATCACACCCTCTTTAACGGCTTATTTCTGCCGCCTTCCTGTGAAGGAACCAACCAAACAACCCATTTATTCGAGAATGTCGTCAATGACCCGACTCCGCCCAAAGATAAAAATCTCGAACCGCGCCAACTGTCCGAGTGCGAGATGGATTATTACACCGATTTACAATAAAACGAACAAAATTCTGTGGGAAAATAAAAGCGTCGTTTATCATTTCAACGGCAAGAATTGGAAGATGCGAAAGGAAGGAAAAATTAGGGAGAAAAAAGACAGATGAAGTTTCCATTTATCGTTTCGTTAATTTTAATCGGCATTGTCGGCAGTTACGCAAATCAGTCGAAACTGAAAAATTATCCGCGTCCGGCATTGGAGGAAAATGCGCCGGGTTTGGATAAAACGGCGTGTGTCGCGCTCGACGCGGCGGCGAGAATTTGTCAGGGATTGATAGACGATGATAACGGCGGCGCAAAAGTCATCGTGCAGAGAAGCGACGAAACCGTCGGCGAATGGAAAAGCGAAGTTTTTCTCGGCGACGCGACCGATTTTAAGGTTTTCAGCGGTGATCTGGATAATGACGGGCAGATTGAATTGATCGTCGCCAACCGCACAGCAGTCAGCAACGGAATGGGCGTTAATTACTGGACGCTGGCGATTTTGCCGTTTCCCGTCGGTGCGGAAGAATTACAGCCGGTGCAGTTTCAAACCGAAGATTTCAGCGTCAGCGCGATGTTCGTGCCGCGCCGACGAAGCGGCGGTTTCGATATTTTAACGACCGATTGGGAAACACTGCCAATCAAAAATCCGGGTAATCGCACCGCTTTGTATTTCGTCGGACGCTGGTCGAGTTATCAGAACGGCACACTCACGCCGATTGACCGCCCGATTTTAGTCAGACGCTATTTATTCATTTTTGAACGCGAACGACTGAAAAACATCAATAATAAAAATGATAATTATTCCGGTTTTAATTCGCCGGCAGTCGAGAAAAGGGATGTCGAACCGTTGACGAATTTATTTGTCGAAGCGGAAACCGAGGCGACTGCCGAAGACGTGATCTTCAACGTAAATTCTGAAAATCCGGCTGTGTCTTTCAACATTTTCGTAAGAACATCAGCGGGCGAAACTTCGGTTTTGACGTATTCGGCAAATGCGGGCGAACCCGAAAACACCTTTGATTTCATCGGCGATTTTGCTTTGAGAAGACTTTACCCAAAAGGTTATCTGCCCGATTTGAAAGGAAAAACCGTCAAACTGACGAATTATGCCGCGTCGAAAAACGAACCGCTTCTGAGCCGGGTTTTATGGCTGACGAATTGAAAAGTTACAAAAATTTATTTTCCCAACTTCCCCGTTTTGTTTTACATCCAAACGCGCACTATACTTAATGAAAAATTTTCAATGAGGTGATTATGCGCGAAATGATGTTCAAGACTGGTTTTGTTTTTTTTATTTTTATGTTTATTGCAGTAAATTCCTTTGCTCAAACGAAAATCGAGTATCCGAATACAAAAAAGGTTGACCAGACCGATGATTATCACGGTACGAAAGTAAGTGATCCGTATCGCTGGCTCGAAGACGATAATTCCGCCGAAACGAAAGCGTGGGTGCAGGCGGAAAATAAGGTAACTTTCGATTACTTGAAACAGATTCCCGAACGTGAACAGTTGAAAAAGCGTTTGACCGAATTGTGGAATTACGAGAAATATTCTTCGCCGAACAAAGAAGGCAAGTATTATTTTTATTCCAAAAATGACGGTCTGCAAAACCAATCTGTTTTTTACGTTTCCGATTCGGTGAAGGGTGAAGGTCGCGTTCTGCTCGACCCGAACAAACTTTCAAAAGACGGAACAGTCGCACTGTCGGGAATGGCAATTTCCGACGACGGCAAATTGATGGCTTACGGTTTGAGCGGCGCGGGTTCCGACTGGCAGACGTGGCATTTCCGCGATGTCGAAACGGGCAAAGATTTGCCCGACGTTTTGGAAAACATTAAATTTTCCGGCGCGTCCTGGACCAAAGACGGCAAAGGCGTTTACTATTCGCGCTTTCCCGAAGCCGACGAAAAATCGAAACTGACGCGCATCAATTACTTTCAAAAACTTTATTATCACAAACTCGGCACACCGCAATCGGAAGATAATTTGATTTATGAACGTTCCGACGATAAAGAAATGGGTGTCGGCGGCGGCGTAACCGAAGACGGCAATTGGCTTGTTGTTAGCGTCACGAAAGGCACTGCGCCGACGAATATGGTTTTCGTCAAAAATCTGACGATGGAAAAAGCACCGATCATTCCGGTCGTTGACAAGCTCGTTGCGGATTATAGTTTTATCGGCAACGACGGCTCGAAATTTTATTTTCGCACCGACAAAGACGCGCCGCTCGGTCGCCTCGTGATGGTTGACGTTTTGGATAAAGATTTGAAATGGCAGGAAGTCGTGCCGCAAGCAAAAGAAACGCTCGGCGGTGTTGATTTTGTCAACAATCAATTTGTCGGCAGCTATTTGAAGGATGCTTATACACAAGTTCGTATCTATGATTTGAACGGCAAATTCGTCAGAAACGTGGAACTTCCCGGCATCGGCACAGCGGGCGGTTTTAACGGCAAACGCTATGACACCGAAGTTTTTTACACTTATTCGAGTTTCAACGCGCCGCCGACCATTTATCGCTACGATTTAAAAACCGGCAAATCGGAAATCTTTCGCAAATCGGAAGTGAAACTTAACCCGAACGATTTTGAAGTCAAACAAGTTTTTTATAACAGCAAAGACGGAACGAAAATTCCGATGTTTATCGTTCACAAAAAAGGTTTGAAACTCGATAGAAATAACCCGACATTGCTTTACGCTTACGGCGGTTTCAATATTTCGATGACACCCGGATTTTCGGTTTCGCGCGTTGTTTGGATGGAAAACGGCGGCGTTTACGCCGTGCCGAATCTGCGCGGCGGCGGCGAATATGGCGAAGAATGGCACAAAGCCGGCACGAAATTGCAAAAGCAGAACGTCTTTGACGATTACATCGGTGCAGCGGAATATCTGATTAAAAACAAATATACGCGCCCCGCAAAACTGGCGATTTCCGGCGGTTCAAACGGCGGATTATTAGTCGGCGCAACTTTGAATCAGCGTCCCGATTTATTCGGCGCGGCACTTCCGGCAGTCGGCGTGATGGATATGCTGAGGTTTCAAAAATTCACCATCGGACGCGCGTGGACTTCGGATTACGGCTCGAGTGATAACTCCGATGAATTCGCCGCGATTTACAAATATTCGCCTTTGCACAACATCAAGAAAGGCACGAAATATCCGGCGGTGATGGTGACAACTTCCGACCACGACGACCGCGTAGTTCCGGCGCACAGTTTCAAATACGCGGCAACTCTGCAGGAGGCGCAGGGTGGTGACGCGCCGGTTTTGATTCGCATTGAAACTAACGCCGGACACGGAGCGGGCAAACCGACGGCGAAAGTGATCGAAGAACAGGCTGATATTTACGGGTTTTTAATGAAGAATCTCGGCATGAAATAATACGCGATTCGTCAATCGTAAATCGAGAATCGCCAATCGTGATTGATATTACGATTGGCGATTCTCGATTTATGACTATAAGGTTTCTTTGACGAAAAGTTCTTCAAGCGACTGCCGGACGTTTTGGACGGAAACCAGTCTGCCGCCCGTCTTTTTGTTTATTTCCAACACTTTTTCGACATCGCTTTCGTCTGAAACTTGAATATTTACTCCGTTCGGTTTGGCGGAAATCGTCGCGCCGGTAATATCGGCAATATCATCTTTCAAACCCTCCGCCGTTGTCCCCTTCAAAACAATTTCGAACTGCTGTTTTTCGCCGCTCTGCATTAATAAATCGTCCAATTTCCCGGCTGCCGCCAGTTTTCCCTTTCGCAAAATGGCGACGTTATCGCACAAAGCTTCGATGTCGGATAAAATGTGCGTGGACATAAAAACGGTCGTGCCTTTGTCGCGCAGTTCGGCGATCAGTTCGCGGATTTCGCGTCGTCCAATCGGGTCGAGTCCTGACATCGGTTCGTCGAGAAAAACGATTTCCGGGTCGTTAATTAACGACTGCGCCAAACCGACTCTTTGCAGCATCCCTTTGGAAAATTTGCGAAGCTGTTTGTTCCAGTCTTTTTCGTCCAAACCGACTTTGGTCAACAGTTCCCGCGTTTTTTGCCTGCCCTTTGTTTTGTCCATTCCGAAAAGTTCGGCGAAATACATCATCAATTCGTCGGCTTTCAGATAATCGTAGAAATATGGATTTTCGGGGCAGTAACCGATGCGCGAACGCATTTTGACGTTTGAAATGTCTTCACCCAAAATCCGCGCCGAACCCGCCGACGGGAACATCAGCGACATCAAAATCTTGATCGTCGTCGTTTTCCCCGCGCCGTTGCCGCCGAGAAAACCGAATATCTGTCCGCCTTCGACGTTCAGCGTCAAACCATCCAAAGCGCGAACTTTTTTCTTTTTCCAAAAGCCGACTTCGTAATCTTTCGACAAATTTTCGATTTCGATAATATAATTCATATTTTTTATAGGGAGCGCGGAAGTCTCGTCCGCCCAACGACAGCGAGAGCGAATCGTTGGAAACCTCCTCACCAATAAACTTTTCTGTTAATGCGCGAATCTCCACGGTTCAGCCGAATCGCAAAATCAAAATTCTCCCGTATCGAGCGCAAGCAAAAGATTGTTTTAGCATTTCGGTTCGTCGTAATCAATAGTGACGATTCAACATTCGCTGCGCTGTGTTGGCGGACGAGACTTCCGCGCTCCGACTGAAAGCGAGACCGTTTGAGCATTGCAGTTCGTTGTAATCATTAGAAACACTCTCAACTTCGCTGCGCTGGTTGAAGCGGACGAGCCGTCCGCGCTCCAATTCTAATTCAGCGGGATTTTCGTTTTCGCCCGGTCGAGCTGCACGTCGCATTTTTCGGTATCTAACATATACGGTGCGCCCCCTGGATCAACAAGATTTGACGAATTATCAATACGGAAATCTTTGCCGCCGGACAATTTAACATTTTGCAGCAGCGGCAGAATCTCGCGCCAACTGTCCGCACAGCGGTTGTTTTTCTCTCTGAAAGTTTGCAGCGCGGCACGAATTGCGTCGCGTTCGTTTAGAGAATCGAGTTCGAGCAGCCGCAGCCGAGCCGTCTCTTTCGACTGTTCATCCTGCGCGTCGTCAAACATCTGCCGGTAAATTTCGCGGGCAGTGTCGCGGTTGCCGCCTTCGGATTTCATTTTCGCCGCCATTAATCGCATAAAATCCGGCGCACCGGCGATTTGTGAACCTTTTTCGTAAACTTCGGCAGCTTTGGCGTAATTTTCCGCCCGCCAGTAGATAAAACCGAGATACTGATAAAGCCGCCAATTGTCCGGGTTATTGTCAATTCCCTTTTGTGTCAATTTGATCGCCTGTTCCTTATCAATCGCGGGCAGCACGGTCGCGCCGAACTCGTAAACGCTGAAAAATTTCGGGTCTAAATCACTTGCATTATTTAAATACGGGTAGAGCAGACGCGGGTTTAACGAACTGAGGTCGTCCAAACTGAAATCCTGTTTGCTGTTTAAAACTTTATCGCCGAGATACTGCAAAGACTTCATCCAGTACCAATCGGCGATTAAACCTTCAAAACCGAGCGAAAAGCCTTTTAATTTCGCCCCCTGCAAAGACAAATCTTCATCGGCGTAACTTTCCGGCATTACCGGACGATGTTTTTCGAGGTAATTGCTCAACCCGAACACCGCCGCGAAACCAAAGGCGATGACGGCGAACGTAAAAATTACCTGTTTTGACGAAGATTGCATAATTTAACACGAATTGTTTGTATGGGAGATTTCCCTACTTGAAGTTGCGCCGGCTGAAAATGAAAATCGTCACGGTCAGCAGAATGGCGATATAAGCGACCGCATATAAAATGCCGCCGCCAAACATCGCCGCCGTCGGCACGTCGCCGTGCGCGGCGTTGGTTCTGAAACTGTAAAACGACAGGTTCGGCAGCAGATAATAAAGAACTTCAAAGAAAAATTTGGTGAACGGTGAGCCGAGATTGACGGCAAAGTCGCGCAGTGACTGCGTGGAATTGCCAATGATAAAGACGAAAAACGTCAACAGTGCCGACAGCGCGGGCGACGAAAACGATGAAAATAAAATGGCGACGGCGGTTAAAATCGCCAGTTCGAGAAAGATTAAAGTGATTGCGCCCCAGATCGAAAATGCCAAACTGCCGCCGCCGACATACAAAATCGCCAGCGAGACACCCGCGCCCATAATCAAAACATTGACGAGCAGGGTGAGACACAAACCGAGATATTTGCCGACGATAAATTCGCCGCGCCCGATTGGTTTCGAGAAAATCGCGTAAACCGTTCGCCGTTCAATTTCTTTGGAAACTAACGACACGCCGACGAAAATGGAAATAAACGCGCCGAACACGAGCATCGCGCCCAAACCGAAATCAACAATCGTCCGCGCTTCCTGTCCGGCAGTCAGTTCGCCAAGAAAAATCGCGCTGCCCGTAATCAGCAGCACAAAGACGACGAGATTATACAAAACGCGGTCGCGGACGGCTTCACGAAAGGTGTTGCGGGCAATAACCGGAATTCGATTCATAAATTTATCAGATAAATATTTTAAGGGATTTTATTTGAGAGTCGCGCCGGAGGACGAACTTAATTATTATAAAACATTTGTGATTTTATGCAACAAAAAAATTTACGGAGCGCGGAAGCCTCGTCCACCCAACACAGCGCAGCGAATGTTGGAAGCGTTGTCATTCGTAATACAAATAGATGAACGCATTCAACTTCTCATTGTTTCCGCGTTTTAGTGAGTTCACACAACCGAACGCATTCAACTTCTCACCACTTTTACGTTTCGGTTAGTTTCAAATAGATGAACGCCATTCAACGCATCGCTTCGCTGGCATTGAAGCGGACGAGACTTCCGCGCTCCGGCTTGGCGACCGACGGAGCGCGGAAGTCTCGTCCGCCCAACACAGCGCAGCGAATGTTGGAAGCGTTGTCGTTCGTAATACAAATGGATGAACGCATTCAACGCCTCACTGTTTTTACGTTTCAGTTGGTTTCAAATAGATGAACGCCTTCAACCGCTCACGGCTTTTACATTTCAGTTAGTTTCAAATGGATTAACGCCATTCAACGCATCGCTTCGCTGGCGTTGAAGCGGACGAGACTTCCGCGCTCCGGCTGAGAAACATCTACTTTTTTTTTGCGGGAAAAAACGAATCACATTTCTTTGCAGGTTGAATAAATTCTACTTTTAATTTCTCACTATCCAATCACGCGGTGTGATTTTTGTAACATTTTGAGCGCGGATTTTGATAATAGAAAATTGAAATTTGGCTTAGATAGCGGCAGTGTGTGTCTTTCGTAATCTTCCAAAAGATTTGCGTTGAAATGACCTAATTGATTGCCGCTTCAAAAACTTCTTTGCCGAATTCGTTGATGCTTTTGCCGCGCTTGGCGGCGGTTTCGGCGATGCGGGCGTGAAGTTCCGACGGCAGACGAAACATTAATTTGCCGGAATAGATTTTCTTTGGTTTTTTACCTTTTTTCTCACAGACTTCAATGTAAAAATCAACCGATTCCTTCATTGAAGATTTCAATTCTTCAACGGTTTCAGCGTGAAAAGTTACAATCGCGTCTATACCTAAAAGCCGCCCAAAGAAAACATTGTCATCGGCGGAAAATTCCACTTTTGCTGTAAATCCTCTATAATTCAATGTATTATTCATTTTTAACACCTGCTAATTTCAAAAATTCCCTGAATACTTCAACCTGATATTTCTTCGCTTCTTTCGCCGGATGCGGACGGTGAACAAACACTTGCTGCTCGTTTAACTCAAACGATAAGCGCGAACCGCTTCCTTCAATTTTTTCCGCGCCGAGTGAAATCAGCAACTTTTCAATATCGGAAAACTTGATTGATGCCGATGTCGGCACGGCAAAGATTGAAGCTAAAATTTTCTTTTGCTTGCGATTCATTAAAGTAATGATAGCAAATTCTGCCGTCATTTTGCGAGGAAAAAATGAAGCGTGTTCCTTTGCAGATTGAATAAATTCTGCTTTTAGTTTTTCACTTTCAGTTCTCACTATCCAACCCTGCCGCGTGATCTTTTATTTCGAGCGCGAATTTACGATGTTTGGAAAAATCGCCGCTGACGAAAAAACAAGCGAAACAAGATTTCTCTCGTTTTGCCTGTTTGTAAAGCTAAATTCTGATTGACGTTTCCGACAGACTGTTTTTTGACCTACGCCGTGTTTGTTCAATTTTCAATTAACACTGATGCCGGTTTAAGATTTTGTTCCAACAATTTCGGCAAGTCGGATGAGGTTACGCCCAAACCAAACAAACTGCGAATCAAAAGGTCTAAACTTACGGTCGTATCACCGGCTTCTATTTTGGCAATTCTCGATTGGCTCGAATGCAAAATACGCGCCGCTTCTTCCTGAGTTAATTTTGCTTCGAGGCGGTGTTTTTTGACGGCACTGCTTAACGCCAGTCTCAATTCAATCAAACTTTCCTCATCCGGCGTAAGTTCGAGAAACTCGGCAGCCGAAGTTATTTTCCAGCCTTTTGCTTCCATTTTTTTTCTTTTTTTTTGATCCATTTTCGCACTTCCTTAATCTGTCATCTCGCTGTCATAATTTCTAATGCGCTTTTTGCAAGCGTCAATAACATTTTGCGGTGTTTCCCGGGTCTTTTTATTGAAAACTTCCAATATTAAAACAGCATCGGTATCTATTCGATAAACAATTCGCCAAGTCAAATCGGCATCAACAATTCTCAATTCGTGGCAATGCGAACCGATTGTCGGCATCGGACGGGAATGCGGCATTGACAGCAATTCGCCCTGCTGTAATTTACGCAAAAGAAATCCCGTTTCCAGTCTGGCTCGACGAGACATCGGCGGTGTTTTAATTTCACCATGTAATAAAATCAAGACTTTTTCGCCGCCACTTTCCATATAAACATATTATGTCACATTCGACATAAATAAAAATGAAAATAATTAAATTGAAATCTTATTCTTTTTTCTTCGATCTTCCACTTTCAGTTTTTCACCATCCAATCTTGCCGCGTGATTTTTTATTTTGAGCGCGAATTTGCGATGTTTTGAAAAAGCGGCAATGACAAAAAACAGGCGAAACAAGATCTCTCCCATTTTGCCTGTGTATGGAACCAGATTTTTAATGACATCTCCGCCGACCCGTTTTTTGAAATCAGCCGCAAATTATTCGGCAAGTAACTCCAAATTTTGTTTTGAGCGAATAAAATTAAATATTCGTTTTCCTGACAGAACGTAAAACAAGCCTGACAATCCGAAAAGCAGCCAAGTCACCATCGAAATATATTTAGCTAAAATTATGTAAAAAGGTTCTTGAAACCAAAGTTTGACGGTTGAACTTTCAGCAAGAATTGGAATGAGTATTGCCCCGTCATTTGTTCGTTCAACTTCAACCGGAATGTTATTTACAGTTGCTTTCCAGTATGGATAGAAAAGTGTTGCTACTCTTGCGCTCGTTTCTCTTCCTTTTTCGACAATAAAAATACGTTCGTTAGGTTGCCATTCAGAGATTTCTATTTGACGATTATCGGCAATTATCTTTTCTCTTATTTGGAAAGATTCCTCGTTTGTAAAAATTGTCCAATATGTATCAACTCCAACTGAGATTGATTGCGTACTTACCCAATCTTCAAATTTGTTGGACGGTATATAACCTATGAAATAAGAAATCCAAGTTATACAAAGTACTATTGCCAATGCAGAAAATCCGCAAAAACCTATTACTTTTAATAAAGAATCTCGCAGTGGTACAAATTTCTTCTCGAATAAATCAAAAAATGGATTTAAGCCTGCTGCTACCATAACTGAGCCGAAAATGGATGAAATTGTCAGCCAACGCCAAGGAAATTGGATTTCTTGTAAAAATGGTAGTATTTTCCAGATGGGTTTGCTAATAAATACAGTCATTAAAACTGAAACAGTAAATATTAAGCTTATTATTTTCAGTTTTGTCTTACAAATTTCTTTACCAGAGAAGTAGTAAATAAGATAAAAGCTAAATGTCAAAATTAAAGTAGCCAAAAATAACAGGTTAAAATACCAATAAAGTTTTTCGTCAAACCAAGGACTTGTTACTAGAAAATTATAATCGTATTCATAATAATGGTCAGTGCGAAATTTTGTGTTTCTCATCAGTTTCATTTCGACTATCAATTTGATCCAATAACCGCAAGTAGCTAAGAGAGCCAAAAAAACCGATATTGCGAGTTTTGGAATGTGTTTCCAAGACTTTTTTTGTAGTGAAAGGAAAATAGTATAAATAAATAGACATATTGAACCAATAAGCATCATAGGTAAATGAGTTATTACTAAGATTGCATAAGAAAGCGTTAACCCCAAAATACTTTTGTAGTTGTTATCTTTACAAATTTTTGTAGTGAATAAAAAGCAAAAAGGCAAAATTGAGCTACCTGCGTACTCAGCAAACATATATCCATTATATATTTCACTCAAACGATAAGGCATTAAACAGAAAATCACTCCTGCCAACATTGCTGCCCTGTAGGACAATAATTCCTTAGCCCATAGGTAAACACCTAAACTTCCAATAAATGTATAGAGAAAAAGATTTAGACAAGCCGCACTGTGCCAACTACCGCTGACCAAACGTGTAATCGCTACCAAAAAAGCTGTCAACGGCGGATATACTCGAACAGCAATGCCGCCATAACCTAAATTTTCCTGATCTCCCCAATTTGGATAAAAGTCACCTGAAAGGATAGATTTGTAAAATGTATCTGCAAGTTGAAAGTGATATTTAACATCTGCGCCATTAAATATTCCGTAAATAACAAACGGTAAGACAATCATTACGGAAGCCCCTAAAATCACTAGCAACCTGTTACTTTCTTTCTCAAAGAAACCACTCAATTTCTTCATAAAATGATTATTAATTTTACTTACCGATTCTATTTTTTCTTATAACTTTATCTCTCAAATTGAGGCAAGGAAACGAAAACAACAAAGTAAGCCATAAAATCATTGAAACAATTATGGCAATTTTTACTGAAAGATTTTCTTCAAATGAAAGCCTGACATTTGAGGATTGATTGGAGATTAGAATGAGAATCGCGCCGTTTTCGTCAGGCTTTGTTTCGACCGAAATATCATTGACTGTTGCTTTCCAATTCGGATGATAGAAAACAGCGATTCGAGCATTTTCTGTTTCGCCTGACGAGATTTGAAAATCTTTTTCGGTTGCCGTCCATTTTTCGATTTTGATGTTACGGTCGGCAGCTGAAACTTTGTCTTTGATGTCAAACGCTTCTTTTTTCGTCCAAATTGTCCACCAAAAAGTAAAACCTTCGGCTTTGGCGTTTTTCTCCAACATTGAAGCAACTTCTTCTTTCGGAACAAACGGAGCCGGACGAATTATTTGGCTGATCGAAAAGGTCACGACAAATAAAATACTGCTGGCGATTAATAAAGCGAACGGACGCTTTTTGCCCTCAAACCATTTGACCAGGTAATTTAATTTGCTTGCCGAAAGAACCGATGCGGCGATGCTGACGATGGAAAGCCAACGCCACGGGAATTGAACTTCCTGCAACAACGGCGACAAGTCCCAAACAAAACGGCTGAAAGGAATGGCGAGAAAAACGGAAAGTCCGAATACCAGCCAAACGCCGGTAAGTTTGTCTGTCCGCTTTAACCAAATCCAAAACGGAACGGTGCAGCCGAGCGCGAGAATTACCGTGTATAAAAACATCAAATCATAGAAGATAGCGGACGTTTCGTAAATTCTGATTTGCAAATCGCTGACGTAAGTTTGAAGCGGCGTGAGGAGGAAATGTAAGCGATAATCAAGCCACGGATCAGGATAAACAGTTGTTTTGGCAAGCAAATCTCTTTCCTGTAAAACTTTAACCCAAAAAAATGAACTTGCCGCCAAACCGCCGAAAACGCTAATTGCCAATTTTACCGTTTGCGACAAAATTTTTTCACGACGCAAAAGCGAAAGTCCGTAAACGGCAAAACAAATCGAACCGATCACCGTCAGCGGCAAATGCGTCAGAATTAAAACGGCGAAGGAAATTGCCAGACCGACGACATCCGACATTTTTCCGCGCCGACAAATACGCGAAATGTAAACAAATGTGAACGGCAGCAGCGAACTACCGACAAATTCGGCGTAGAAAAACGTGTTATAAACCTGATTGAGATGATAAGGAAGAAGAATATAAATACATCCGGCAAAAACGGCTTGACCGGCGGGCAAATACTCACGCGCCCAAAGATAGACGGAGTAACCGCCTAAAAACGAAAATAAAGTAAGAACGAGCCAAGTGGCAATATGCCAGTTTCCGGTAATCAAATAAAATACGGCAAGCGAATAATGCGAAATCGGCGGATAAAGCCGCGTTTCCATTCCGCCGTAACCGAAGTTGCGATTGAGCGACCACGACGGATAAAAATCTCCCGACAAAATTGATTCGTAAAAAGTCGTCGCGCATTGATAATGATGCGGCAAGTCGTAACCGTAAGGCACACCGATTATTAAAACAGGCAGCATTACCGCAATTGCAACAGCAGCAATAATCAGCAGACAGAATTTTTCATCTTGCAGAAATTTTACGAAAGAAGCTTTCATTATGAAATTGTGTCCCAATGAAATATCTGAGAGTTATTCTGACTTGTTAAAATTTGAATTCGATTATGTTGAAAGCATTATTTATTGAGCGGCGGCGAAGTTACGGAGACGTTTGACGCGGCAGTCCGAATAACGCCTGAGCCGTCAATAAAATACTGACTCGTTCCGGTTGCAGTTACCGGACTGGAAGATGCCGGTTTTGCTGTTATGTTGTAATTTGAAGGATTGTCATTAATATCTAAATTGTCATAAAGATAAAAATAGCCGCTTTTTGCGCTTCCCGGATTTATTGCGGCGGCAACTCCATCATCAATTATGCCGCTGGTTTTCAAGACAGCCAGACTAGCAGCGAACTTTCCGCTTCCGGCACTGGTTTGGTAAGAAGCATTAGCACCGTGCAGCATTCTCATTGTGGAAATAGCCGAGCCTTCGTTGGCAGAACGGCGTGAAGCTAACATATTGGGGACGGCGATGGCGGCGATAATACCGATGACAACGACGACGATTAAAAGTTCGATAAGCGAAAAGCCTCTTTGATTATTCATAGATGATTTACTCCAAATGCAAAAGATATTATTGAAAGCATTTATCTTTTCTTACGAAAAAGCAGAATAAGACTTCTCTCATTCTGCTTTTAATCAACATTTCATTTAATAATTTATTAGTTATTAAGCGCAGGTGCTAATACGTCAGCTCTTTCAGTGCCAACGGTAGTAGGAACAGAACGAATAACACCGGATTCATCTATAAAGAATGAACGTGTTCCGGTAGCTGTAACTCCTACTGCTGTTGAAGGAAATGATACTAAAGTAAAAGTTGAAGGAACAGTTCCAACAGCAGAGGGCGTATAGTTAAATTTAAAGCCGCTTTTTGCCGTTGCTCCACCAGTAGCAGTTGCCAATGCCATTGCTGCTCCAAATGTGCCGTCAATCAAATTGGGACCTGTCAATGCTGCCACAGTAGGCGCAAACTGACCAGCTCCGGTTGTTGCCTGATAGGTGACATTCGCACCGTGGAATGTTCGCATTGAAGAGATAGCCGAACCTTCGTTGGCACCACGACGTGCGGCGAGCAAGTTCGGGATAGCGATGGCAGCGATGATGCCGATGATGACGACGACGATTAATAATTCGATAAGCGAGAAGCCTTTTTGATTTTTGATTTTCATTTTAATTTTACAATCTCCAGATGTTTTTAGTCTTTTACCTCTTTAGGTTCACTATACTCACTACAAACGATGTGCCAAAGATTTTTCAGGAGCAACATATGATAGGTAATTCAACAAACACAAGGCTTTTATGCATATTTTTGTTTTTTACAGTGACTTTTTTATTAGTGTCGGAACTTGTTCAATCACACATTTTGTAACTTGAATAATGACGAAAAATGTAACTATATAGATAAGAATAAGTTTTAATTCTGAAAATTATTTATTGCGAATGGCAAGTTATTAAAGAGATTTTCTTTGTTTTTATTCCAAAGTCCGCGTTAATTAAGGGAGCGAGAATTTCCGCATTGGAGCATTTATCAAATAATTCTGTTCGATTTACTTAGATTTAAAAAGAAATAAGCGGAATAAGATTGCTCTTATTCCGCTTATATTCATAACTTGAAGTTATAGTTTTAATTATTTAGAGCAGCAGACGTTTTGACTGGAGTTACACCACTTGCAACTGTTTCAAAACGGATAACACCGGATTCATCAATGAAGAACCCTCGTGTTCCGGTCGCAGTTACTCCACTTGATTGTGAAGGTGCGGCAACAAGGGTAAATTGCGAAGGAGTACCACCTACAAGTGTATTACCATAATTAAATAGGTAGCCGCTTTTAGCAGTAGTTCCATTAGCGGCATTTCCCATAGCCGCGCCAAATGTGCCGTCAATTAAATTGGGACCTGTTAATGCTGCCACATCCGGCGCAAATTTACCGCCACCGGTAGTTGCCTGATAAGTGACATTCGCACCGTGAAATGTTCGCATTGAAGAGATAGCCGAACCTTCGTTAGCACCACGACGGGCGGCAAGCAAATTCGGGATAGCGATGGCGGCGATAATGCCGATGATGACGACGACGATTAAAAGTTCGATAAGCGAGAAACCTTTTTGATTTTTGATTTTCATTTTAATTTTACAATCTCCAGATATTTTTAGTTTTAGTCTTTTTACCTTATTTCAGGTTCGCTATGTTATTTACAATCACCGTGCCAAACTCGTTCAACTTAATAAATAACGCCTGAAACATAATAAATACAATAAGTTAAGCAACACTCAGAATTTCACAAAGATAAATTAGACACTGCTAAAACTTGTCAAATAACAGTTTTTGGTAATCGCCAAGTGACGAAAACTGTCAGACGGAGCGCGGAAGGCTCGTCCGTCAACACAGCGTTAGCGGATGTTGCGACCTTTCTAATGATTACAACAAACTGCAATGTGAAAAATAATGTTTCGCCCGCGCTCGACGCTCATGTAATTCACATTTCGCACTTCGGCTGAATCGTGGAGATTGTTGCATTTCTACGACGGTGTTTTGGTGCGGCGGTTTCCAACGATTCGCTTTGCTGTCGTTGAGCGGACGGGACTTCCGCGCTCCGTCAGAGAATATTATGACTTTTCTAATTATTAGAAATCTTCTACTTAGATCATACTTAACAATTTTGGTAACATCGCTATCGCTTATTGGCTAAGGAATGAGGATTAGTTTGCGAGCCAACAAACTAAACACAAAGAAACACAATTTACAAGAAATTCAAATTAGCTACTTTAATCCTCTAGAAAAATTTAATTTCCACGATCCAAAAATGCAAAAAGCGGACATAGGTTTTTCCTATATCCGCTTTTTGCATTGTTATATTTATTTTTAGTTAGTTGTTCAAAGGAGTAAAACTGCCCGCTCCATCGGCAGGGGCTTGTCCAATGACACCATCTTCTTCAATTCGAAAATCCCGCGTTCCGGTTGCTGTTATCGCGCTCACTGTAGGTCGAACTGAGGGAATAGCAAAAACAGTAAACTGTGATGGATTTTGAGAAACCCTGCCACCATCGTAAGCAAAGATATAACCGCTTTTAGGAATAGCAGGTATTGCACCAGCGGCGGCAAAAGTTGCGTCAATTAAATTTGCAGTTTTCAATGCTGCAAAGTCTGGCGCAAATTTACCGGCTCCGGTTGTTGCCTGATAAGTAACATTCGCGCCGTGCAACGTACGAAGCGACGAAATAGCCGAACCTTCGTTAGCACCGCGACGGGCGGCAAGCAAATTCGGAATAGCGATGGCGGCGATGATGCCGATGATGACGACGACGATTAAAAGTTCGATGAGCGAGAAACCTTTTTGATTTTTCATTTTACAATCTCCAAATATGTTTAAGTTTTTTTTTCACCTTAATTTCAGGTTTGCTAAGTTGTTTACAATCACCGTGCCAAACTCATTTAACGAAACAAATAAAGGTGTAAATATAATAAATATAAATATTTAAGCGATAATCATAAGTTTCACAAAAATAATTTGTTCGTCGCTAAAACTTGTCAAACAACGGTTTTTTGTAATCGCTAAGTGACGAAAACTGTCAGACGAAGCGCGTGAAGTCCGACGGAGCGCGGAAGTCTCGTCCGCCAACACAGCGCAGCGAGTGTTGCGACGCTTCTAACGATTACAACGAACTACAATGCTCAAACGATGTCTTGCTTGCGCTCGACACAAACATAATTCATATTTCGCGCTTTGGCTGAATCGTGGAAGTTTTTGCATTTGCAGGGCGGTGCTTTGGTGTGGAGGTTTCCAACTTTGCTATCGCTCGTTGGGCGGACGAGACTTCCGCGCTCTGACTAAGCCGTCCGACGGAGCGCGGAAGTCTCGTCCGCCGACACAGCGCAGCGAATGTTGAATCGTCACTAATGATTACAACAAACTGCAATATAAAAATGGTGTCTTGCTCGCGCTCGACACGCACGCAATTCACGTTTCGCGCCTCGGCTGAATCGTGGAGATTTTTGCATTTCTACGACGGTGGTTTAATGCGAAGGTTTCCAACGATTCGCTGCGCTGTCGTTGGGCGGACGAGACTTCCGCGCTCCGCCGGATGAAGTTATTTGCGCTCCGGCTTGTTTATTGATGGTGTGCGCTGCTGTATTTCCAGTCGCCGCGCTTTTCGCACAGTTTGGCTTTGACCGAGTTGTTTTCGATGTAGTCCAACGTTTTGAGATAGTGTTCGTGGTTGCGAATGTAACGGTCGAAATAATCTTTCTGCCAAAATTGACCGCGCCGGCGAAGTATTTTGTTCACTTCGTGCGCGGTGAAAGATTTGAGTGTCTGCATAATTTCCGAAAGTGAATGACCGTTAATCGGTTTCAGCAAAAAATGAACGTGGTTCGGCATTACGACCCACCCAATTAATTTGTAGCGCACCGCGTGAAAATAAAGCAGCGATGCCTGAACTTGCGCGGCAACTTCGGCTGTTTTCAGATGACATTGCCCGTACCCTTGATCGAGATATTTTTCGGTGCGCCGGTGTAATTCGAGAATTTTTGTTTCATCCTTTTCCCGTTCAAGTTCCCGTTTCCACCGTTCAATAACCTTTAGAGGAAGTGCATCGGCTAAATGAAAAGTAATAAACTGATACATTTCGCCGCCGTCAAAATGCGGCAAATACCCGCGCCCGTGCCAACCGCGCGGCTGTTTATCCGGTAAATCTTCCATAACATAAGGATTCTATCGAAATAATAAATTTATTCAACCGGAGCGCGGAAGTCTCGTCCGCCCAACGACAGCGCAGCGAATCGTTGGAAACCTTCGCATTAAACCACCGTCGTAGAAATGCAATGCCGGAATTGTGTCTTGATTGCGCTCGATTGGCGGATGGGAGTTTAGTTTCGCAATTACTTTCAAGCGCAGGCGAAACGCTGTTTTTCGCGTTGTAGTTCGTTGTAATTATCAGAAGCGTTGCAACATTCGCTGCGCTGTGTTGGCGGACGAGACTTCCGCGCTCCGACTTATGGTATTCTATTTTTTATATGGACAGCGTTGGCGAAATAAAAGAGCAGATGGGCGCGGAATGGCTGCCGATGATTTACCGGGAACGGGTTCGCACCCAGCGGACGCGGGCGCACGGACTGGAGATCGGACGGCGCGAAAATCGGGCGATTATCCAGCACACGCTGCTCGGCGTGGAATTAAAAGTCGGCAACAAACGCTTTTCCTGCCCTGATTTGTCAACCGCCCGCTATTTACAGATTTTCGCCCGTCTCGGCTGTCAGGAAGTCGCCGTGCCGTATGACATTTCCACAATCTCGACCCTCGCCGACCAGATCGAATCGTCGTGGCACAAAAGTTTGCTGCTTTTAGAAGCCGCCGCCAACGATAAAACCTCCGCTGTCAAAGGGCGTATGCGCTCATCATTAATCAAAGAAATGCGCGAAGAAATCGAAGAAATCGGCGCGGGCGCGTTGATGCCGGAGTTTCGGCAGACGACGAAACAGCGTAGTTCTTAACTCAATCACGCATCATTCATTACTTCCTACTCACCGCTTAATAGTTTTTCGCCGTTTGAATTATTTTCAGAAAATTAAATATAATGAAATGTTGACGAACCCGGATATTATTGGAAGAATGATATTTGGTCTTGTTGAATAATTATAAAAATTTAAGATTTAGAATTTAATATTTAATAATAATAATAATAACTCGATTGTACTAATTAAGCTATGTTAGATGAAATCCCGGCTTCGATGAAAGCCAACCCGAAATTGCAGGAGCTGCCGTTTCCTTATAATAACCGACCGTTTTGCCGCTATGAACCGATTGAAAAGCGGATTCCGCACGCGAAGGTGTTGATTGTTAACGATCTTTTGCGCTATGAAAGCGATTTGTCGGAACTCGCCAGACGCGAATGGAACGGCACGGCGGAAAGCAAGGTTAATTTTGAGAACAAAATCTCCTCGATGGCGGTCAACAACATCGCGCAGAACATTCTGCGGCTCGTGCGGCAGCCGAAAACTTTGACCGTTCATCTCTCGGAAATCGCTGAAGCCGCCAAAACATTTAACCCGGACGCAATCGTGATGAGCGGTACGCTGTCCGATTTCGATTACTACAACCCGGCGCATCTCGAAAAATTCAAGCGGTTTATTCACAAAACGAAATTTCCGGTTCTCGCCATCTGCGGCGCACACCAGCTTGTCGGCGAAAGTTTCGGCGTACCGCTGACGACGCTCGACAATCTCGCCCCGTCGGAAAAACGCGTCAACCGGGTAAATGAATATCAGTATCGTTTTATCAAAATTACCGATTCGTCCGATCCGATTTTTGAAGGCATCGCTGATGTCGAAAGCGGCGTTTGGCAGGACTACACATTAGAAGACGACATTTTGCGCGTCTGGCAAAACCACGGTTTGCAGGTTGACGGCATTCCCGAGGGTTTTGAACAATTGGCAACGGGTTATCTTTGTAAAAATCAGATGATGGTCAAACGCAGCGACGACCAATTGATTTACACCGTCCAGTTTCACCTCGAAAAATCGTTTGAAGACTGGTCGAAAAACCCGACCCGGTGGGAACATCCGAACGAATCGCGCGACGGACGCATTTTGTTTGAAAACTTTTTGAAACTTGCTTTGAAACACCGGAGATAGGTTTCAGGTTCAGGGTTCAAGGTTTCAGGTTCAGGGTTCAAGGTTTCAGGTTCAGGGTTTCAGATTGAAGATGTATTGCTAAAAGATGATCTTCTAATCTTGAACCTGAAACCTGAAACCTTCAAGAGACCGTCGGCGCGTCGGAATGAGGGACGAAACATTTGCGGCAGCGCGCTTCGTATTTGTCGCCGGCACCGACTTCGACCTGCGCGTCCGATTCGAATGTGCGCTGTGAATAATTGGCGGTTTGTCCGCATTTGACGCAGATGGCGTGGGTTTTTGTGATAAACTCGGCGATTGAAAGAAGCTGCGGCATCGGCTCGAACGGTTTTCCGGTGTAATCCTGATCTAATCCGGCGATGATGACGCGCTTGCCCTGTCCGGCGAGTTCATTGGCGGCGTTAATGATGCCCATATCGAAAAACTGTCCTTCGTCAATGCCGACGACTTCCGTGTCATCTTCGATCTGCGCGAGAATTTCCTTGGCGGTCATCACCGGCTTGGAAACGTGGGTCATTCCCGAATGCGACGCGATTTGTTCAATCGAAAAGCGGTCGTCAATTTTCGGCTTGAACACCTGAACTTTCTGCCGCGCGATCTGCGCCCGTTTCAGACGGCGAATCAATTCCTCGGACTTCCCCGAAAACATCGAACCGACGATGACTTCGATCCAACCCGTGCCGTTCTGCCGACTTTTGCGACGTTCTTCCGTATTGTCGAAAGCGTATTCTTCAACCATTTTTTGAGTTAATTTTCCTTATTTTGTGATTTTGAAAGCGATTAGAATATCACAGAGACCGATTCAAAGTCTAAACACAAAAATTCACAGCTGGAGCGCAGGCGGCTCGCCTGCCGTTCATACAATCGAAGCGGCGAATGAACGCCCGCCCCACGATTGTTGAAATAACATTTCTGGTTGAGTTGCATCTCCCGCATCTTCACTCGACGAACAACTGACTAGATATTCGCGCTCCTCAATCTAATTGACGAGCTTTTGAGAAGTTTATTTTGAAATTTTTTGATATTCTAAGTTGGTGAACATCAAAATCTGCGACAAATGTCACCGCCCGTTTATGGCGAGTAAAGAATTTTGCTCATACTGTCCCGAACCTTACACTTGGAATCAGGAATCGTGGGCAAATTTGGGCTGTTTGGTGCTGATGATTCTGCCGCTTTTCGTGATGATTTTCTTTTGGGTTTTTCTATTTTTAGGATTTTTTATCGGATAGCAGAGATAGAAAAAAAGGGGGAAAGGAAAAATGACTGAATTTCCGAATTTCTCTTATTCTCTTCCGTTTCCCTTTTTCACTTTTTCATCTTTTTCCCCCTTCTATCAAGCTCGCCGCAATCATATCAACAATTCTCGAACCGTCGGTTTTGCGCGTGATGTTGTTACCGATAATGGCGAAGGCGTAAATTTCATCATCCGACACCTGCGCGTAACCGGCGAGCGAAGTGACATAGGTGATCGAGCCGGTTTTCGCCAAAATTTTGCCTTTCACTTTGCCCAAGCGTCCTCCCAAAGTCCCATCTGTCCCGGCAACCGGCAGTGAATCTTTGAAAACATCGGCAAATTTTGACTGCGCCGCGTAAACCAAAGCGCGTCCGAAGACTTCGGGCGTGACGAAATCGAGTCGCGACAATCCCGAACCGTCGTGAATCTGCACATCGGCGACCGCGACGTTTCTCTGCTCCAGCCATTTTTTGATGACCGCCGCGCCCGCTGCGTCATCGCCGCGAAGTTCCTGAATCTGGCGGCTCTCGTCCGGCGCGGTGTCGCCGAATTTTTTGCCGATTGTCCGCAACAGCAGTTCGCCGTAAAGATTAACCGACCGCTTGTTCATTCGCTGCACGAGTTCACCGAGAGTTTTGCTTTCAATAAAAGCAAGTTCAGCCGCGCCTGCAACATTGGTTTTGTTTTCCGTTTTCCAATCCACCGCCCGAAAATCGCCGTCCACCGTAATTCCCTTTTTGATGAGTGATTCACGGAGCGTTTTCGCCGCCGACAACGCCGGCTGGTGAACGGCGACGCGCCCGTAAGCCTTGCCGCCGTTGCCCCAAACGTAAAGCTGATTGTCGCCCAAACCGCGTTCGATGCCGAACGCTTCGGTCTGCCCGTTTTGCGTCGGCTGAAGTTCGCCGTGAATTTGCATCAAATCGTTTGAAATCGCCGGTTTGCCCTGTTCATTCATAAAAACCGCCGCTTGATTTTCATTAAACGACAACGCACTCGCTTCCGCCCCGTAATGCCACTGCAAATCGTTCCACGTCCAGCCGTCGCCGATGCTCGCCCCCTTAAAATAACTGTCGTCGCCGACGATGTTTCCCGTCACGCGCCGCAGACCTTTGGCTTGCAGTTGGCTGATTAGATTCTCCAGAGCCGCGTCGTCAAAATCCGGCGCACCCGTTCCGTACAGAATCAAATCGCCGTTCAGCGTTCCGTCGGCGGCGATTGGCGCGGACGCAAAAACAGAAGTGCGATAGAGGAAATCTGCGCTGAGCCGGTCGAGCGCAACGATTGCCGTAATCGTTTTTTCAATCGAAGCCGGATTAAAAAGCTGCCGCGCATCTCTGGCGACGACGACCCGCCCGTCTTTCAAACTGACGGCAAAAACGCCCCACCGCGCACCGGCATACTCGCTCTGCTCAATAATCTCATCAATCTTTTGCGCCAGCGCCAGGTCTTCCGGTTTTTGCGAAACGACCAGCGGTTTGGCGAGATTAATGTCGGAAGGCGGAATGTAAAAACTTTCGGTCGTATCGGTCGAATTCTCGTCAGGTGACGTTTGACCGGCGGGCGACACGCCGCGACACGCCGAAAACAAAATGATAAAAAATATCATCATCGCCGGGAAAAATATTTGAATGTTGGATTTGTTCATTAATTACAGTCTTTGTGAAAATACACTATCTTTAATTTATCTATGAGCGAGTTTGATTTTGTCGCCCAAAGACTCAGTTCTTACCAATTAAATACTGACGATTCAAAGTTATTCGAGACTTTCGAGCGTCGCCCGGTAAACCTCCCCGACGCTGATTTCATCCAATTTTCCGTGATTGATGACACGCAGTTTTTCCGTCAGCGGCAAATAGCTCGACGGGGCGCGTTCGTCCAATAATAAAACAATCGGCGTTCCGACGAGTGCGCCGACGTGCATCGCGCCGGTGTCGTTGCTGACTAAAACGGCGAGCCGCATCATCGCCGCTGCCAATTGCGAAAGCGTTAATTTGTCAACGATTAAGGTGGCGGCGGGAAACTTTTCTTTAACCTCGCCGCGCATTTCGATTTCTTCGGGACCGAGAAAAACCATCGTTTGAAGGTTTTCAGTTCGCTCGATTTGTTTTGCTAATTCTGCGAAATTATCTAACTGCCAGCGTCTGCTCGGATGCCCTGCGCCGGGGAAAAATCCGACGAGTTTTTTGCCGACGAGTTTTTTCTCGCTCCACAGATGTTCGATTGTTTCTTGAGCAGACGGCGGCGGCGAAATTTGCACGAAGCGGCGCGGATTTTCAATCGAAAGCGACTGTAAAACGTCGAGATAACGGTCGGCGGCGTGTTTAGATTTATCTTCGAGCGGCGGTTTCGGACTGAAATTCCCCAGAAAATCGAGCGAGCGGTTTTCCCGGTTGATATACAACCGCTGTTTCGCGCCGGAGAAAAACCCGAGCAGATTCGTTTCGGCGAGACTGTGCAGATCAATAATGAAATCAAATTTGCGGCGGCGAATTTCCTTCGCCAACTTGAGAATTTCGCCGATTGACCAGAGTTTCCCGCTGTCGCGCAATTTCACGCGGTCAACGACAATTTTGTCATCGGCAAACCCGGCGAGTTCAATCATTTCCGCACTAGCTTTCCCGACCAACACCGTAATTTTCGCGTCCGCAAACTTTTCCCGAATCGCAAAAAAAGACGGCAAACTCAAAATGACATCGCCAAGCTGCCCGAAATGGATGATTAAAATATTTTCAGGATGTTCCAAATTCCAAATTCCAAATTCCAAACTCCAAACCTGAATTCGAGACGGAATGTGCAGTCTTCAATCTGGAATTTGAAATCTGGAATTTGGAATATTTTAAGAGAGCCGCAAATCATTTCCCGTCATTTCAGTGGGTTTTTCGATGCCCAAAATAGCAAGCAGCGTCGGCGCAACGTCTTCGAGTGCGCCGCCGTCGCGCAGTTTCAGACCGTTGGCGCGTTCGTCAACAAAGTGAAACGGCACCGGGTTGGCTGTGTGTCCGTTATTCGGTTCGCCGGTCAGCAAATCAGCCATTTCTTCGCAGTTGCCGTGGTCGGAAGTAATCAGCGCGATGCCGCCGACAGCGCGGATTTTTTCGATGATGCCGCCCAGACAAGTATCTACAAACTGCACGGCTTCAATCGTTTTTTCCAAATTTCCGGTGTGCGCGACCGTATCCGGCGCGGCGAGATTGATAATAAAAACGTCGCTTTCACCGGCTTCGAGACCGCGCAGAAATTTGTCCGTCACTTTGAAACAAGCCATCTCCGGCGCGGTTTCCGCCATCGCCGCTTTTGGCGACGGAACGAGAACGCGGTGTTCACACGGATGTTCGAGTTCGACCCCGCCGTTGAAAAAATAGGTCAAGTGCGCGTATTTTTCGGTTTCCATCACTCGGCAGTTCAAAATGCCGTTGTCGGCGAACACTTTCGCCAGCACGTTTTCTTCATTTTCCTGCCGAAAGGCAACCGGCAAATCAAACGTCCGGTCGTATTCAGTCAGACAGACGGCGTGGATTTTCGGTTTCCCGAACGTCGTAAATTCCGTCGTGTCCGAAACGGCGAGAGCCTTGACGAGTTGGCGCATCCGGTCGGCGCGGTGATTGAAAAAAATGACGACATCATCATTTTTTATCGAAGCGATCTGCTCGCCGGGTTTTTCTTCCAAGACGACGGGCTGAATAAATTCGTCGGAAATGCCGCGCAGAAACGAACTACGAATCGCTGCCACCGTATCAACGCCGCGTTCGCCCTCCGAATGAACGAGCATTGTGTAAGCCCGCGCCGTGCGCTCCCAATTTTTATCCTTATCCATCGCATAATAACGTCCGCACAGCGTAGCGACGCGCCCGATGCCGATGTCCGCGAGTTTGATTTCCAGTGCTTCGACGTAAATATCCGCCGTGCGCGGCGCAACATCGCGCCCGTCCAAAATCGGATGCACGAAGACATCCTTCACGCCTTCTTTTTTCGCCATTCGCAGCAGCGAGAAAAGTGTATCCGGCGAAGAATGCACATTGCCATCCGACATCAAACCGATCAGATGCACCGCCGAATTTTTCGTTTTGGCGTGGTCAAACGCTTCTTTCAAAACTTTATTTTCAAAAAACTTGCCGCTTTTAATCGCGTTTGAAATTCTCGAAACGTCGGTTTGAACGATGCGCCCCGCGCCGATATTTAAATGTCCGACTTCAGAATTTCCCGGCGTGTCCGGCGTTAACCCGACGCGCAAACCCGCCGCCGCGAGCAGCGTTTTCGGATATTTGCGGCAGATTTCGTCGTAAAAAGGGGTGTGCGCCAGCGCAATCGCGTTGCCCTCTTTCTTCGGCGAATAACCCCAGCCGTCAATAATAATCAGCGCAAGAGTTCTGCGTTTATTATTCATAAATTTTCCGATTTGTAGTTTAGAAGGTTGAAAGTTTTCAATACGCATTCGGTGTCGTTTTCTCCATCCAGCGGTCGGGAAATTTTAACGCCGTAAAATCGAATTTTTCGTAAAGTGTATGCGCGTCTTTCGTCGCCAAAATCCAACGCCGAAATCCCTGCAAATCCTGATGACTTATTATGACCTCCAGCAACCATTTACTCAACCCGCGCCCGCGAAACTCTTCTAAAATATACACATCGCCAAGATAAGCAAACGTCGCATAATCAGTCACGACCCGCGCAAACCCGATCTGACTGCCGCCGAAATACACGCCGAACGACAGCGAATTTTCAATCGCCGTGACGGTTTGCTCTTTCGTGCGTTCCTTCGCCCAGTAAGATTCTTCGGACAAAAACTTGTGAATCGCGTCAATTTGCAAAAGATTTCCGTCCGTGCTGATCGTAAATTCGCCGCTTTGCCAGTTCATAAAAATTCGATTTTGTGGTTGATTTACGCTTCACGGCAAATCAATTATTGGGGGATAAAACACTTGATACTTCAAATTATCTCGTATTTTATCGCAAAGTCAAATTTTCGTTGACTTTCATAAATCAGGTGAGATATAAATGATTCGGTAAAACAAAACCGAAATTCAGTTGAACTCAATTGTTCGACTTTTACCACTGGTTACCGGTCAGTTATCGTATTTAGGAGTATTTATGCTTTATGCCGCAAATCCCTGAAATCCCTCCACAAGTCCGCATCGTTATTCGAGCGGAAGAAACTGTTGAATCTTTTTGTCGTCGTGCCTTAACACAAGTCGCTTTTGAAGCCGGATTGCCGCTTATCGAGCGAGGTCTTTTTGTTGACGCTTTAATTGAACGCTATCCGAAGTTCAAAAAAACCTATTGGTTGGGGAACAGTGATCCGACGAAACGCACCGACACGGAAGTCAGAACGGAAGATTTCAATTTTAAATTATTTCTTGAATACTTACGCGAGCATCCCGGGGGAGGAAAGAGAAAAGTTTCGATTAAACAGGTCAAACCGTTTGAAGGCAAAGCCGTAACTTCATACACACCCGACGAAATAACTCGAAACGAACTTATATTGTGGCAACAGGATTTCATTTATCGCGGCGGCGAATTGGGAACGGGGCGCGAAGTTCTGATTAGTCGGCAAGGACTTGTTCCGGCATTACAAGTTGCAGAGACAGAGCCTAATGTTACTTGGTTACCGCAAATAATGCGTAAAAATGGCTGGACACAAGGTGCGATTTTGTTAGAAGAATGGTTGCGCCGACCCGCTAAGATACGTCCGGCGACGATGGCGGCTACGCCGAAAGATTTCGGACCGCCTGTTTTAAATGTTGTTACGATGGATTGGATTCTATCATTTGATTCTAAACCGGCAGTTAATAACACTTATAATCAACTAATAAAAGAACGGCTTTGGAAAAACGAGGCGGCAAAATCCGCGATTGGTACAATGCTTGCCCGAACGGGAATCACAGCACAGGCGAAATACGCACCTGACCGAAAAATCAAATTTGGTGATTTGACCTCATCAAATGTTATAGAAATTGAAGGTGTTCATATTCAAAGTCGAGAAGTTAAAATATTTTCGTATTATGATGGTTTAACTGCGGCAATTGCAAATTTTAGCTTTCATGTAGCAATTAAGGGTGAAGCAAGCTATACGCAAAAAGGACTTGAGGTTACAGTTGAAGAAATCGGAATTTACGCTAAAGACAGTTACGATTATATCAATGACGGAACACTTTACTTGGCTTGCCTTTGTTACGACCAACCCTTAGGAGATTGGGGAAAAGATGTCGGCTATATTCACAACAGTTCCTTTAATAACTGGCGAACAGCTAACAAAAAAGGCGGTGATTTTTTGGTATATTCCGACATCAAAGTAATAAAAATTACTCCGCCGGATACTTTTATCGTTCCATCTCAGTAAGAATGATTTCCAAAAACAGATCGTCACAGAATTATCTTCAGATTTCCCGTTGGAGAAAACATTATGCAAATTCTTTTAGAAAACCAGTATTCACTATTAGTTTATGCAGTTTTTGTGAGTGCTGTAGTCAGCTTAATAACAACAATTGCCTGGAGTTTTTTTGGTATTAAAAGAAAGAATATTTTGATTTTCTCAATTAGTTGGATAATTGCGTTTGTAATTTTTTTTCTCCCGTATCATTATTTCTGGCTTTATAAAAATTTTCATCTAATTGGAGTTCGCTTACAATTACTTTGCCCGATGCTATTGCTGCTGACGACAATTTTTGTCATAGGCAATATCAAGGGAAAACAGTTTGCCGCCGGATTTTCATATTTGTTTAATCTAATATTCTTATTGTTCGGTTTGGAAGCTCTCAAATCAGCAGGCGGCACTTGGGGAAATTCCAACTTAGACTTTGGACTCTACGCCGTTCTTAGTGGTTTTTTTATTCTGCAAGTGCTGACTTATCTTTGTGAATCAAACTTTCTTTACGGAATATCAAAATTGTTATCTGGAGTTATTTCGACAGTTATAATCATAATTTGGGGGCTTAGCAGAGGCGATGATTCTTGGGTTGGCGACCGAGAAGTTTTTTCAAGAGAAATACTTATCTTTGTAACCGCCTCATTAATAATCGAAGGCTTGCTGTTAACTTACAAAGCAAGAAAAGAAAATCTGACATAATAAAACTATCAAAACTTAAACAAGTCGAACAAATTAAGGGACGTGAGGGCGAAACAGCGACTTTGTTATCAGCTTCCTTTAATTACTTTCAGCGGGCTTGGTGGCGGTTTCGCCCCACGTCCTCTCAATCGGTTCGGTGCTGTCTGTCATATACGAACGAGCTTTGATTGTTTGATTTAAAGATTACAAATAAAAATTGGAGGAAGTCTAATCATGGAACTTTATTTTCCCGCTCCCAAGTATAACGGCAATTACAAAGAAGGACAGGCGCAGTTCAACTATCGGCGCGGCGGCGGAGCGCGAGATCACGCCGCCTGTGATTTGTATGCCCCGCTTGAATCGGATGTCATTGCGGTAACTGACGGCGTTGTGGTTGAAATAAGCGGACCGGGATTTGCCGGAACGACCGAAGCGATTTCAGTTTTTCACGAAGGAATCGGTGTCATTCGATATGGCGAAGTCGTTAAAATACCCGAAGAACTCAAAAAGTTAAAAAACAAGCCTGAGGTAAAAGCCGGAGACGTAATCGCCAAAGTCGGATGGGCAGTTCATAAACTAAGCCCGATGCTTCATTTCGAGTTGTACGACGGTTCGGGAAGCGGAAATCTGACCGACCGAAGCGGAAAGGTGGTTTATTATAACTCCGGCGTATTGAAAAACGGTAAGTATCAAAGACGAAAGGATTTGATGAATCCAACTGAACTGCTTGACCGTTTGCTCAAAGAAATAGTGAAATAATATGACTATTCAGATTATTGGACGAAGCAGGCAGTTATTATGCTGCGTATTTTTTTCTGCCTTGCTGTTTTGTCTGCCGCTTTGTGCGTCGGCTCAGACGGCGACGAGCGTCGAATGTTTGGTCAAAGTGATGTCGAAAAACACTTTGGAAGTGGAAACCAAAGCCACACCTTACAAATTAACCGGTGATTTCGACGGCGACAAGATTGAGGATGTGGCGGTCGTCGTCAAGTTGTCAGATACGGTCAAAAACATTGAAAATGCGGTTACTGTCGAATATCCTTACGCTTTCGGCAAAGATGTGGACACGGACATCTTGGCTCTATTTATTATTCACGGTAAAAACAAAGGTTGGCAAGTTGCTCAAAAATCATCAGTTTTGTTATTGGGGCGCAATAGCGCATTGGTTTTTGAGAAAAGTCGTCTTAATGAAACCGGAGAAGCGATGAGAATTCAGAAAAAGAAAGGAGGAAAAGATAGCTTATATCTAATTACGGAAGGTGCCGACGGAACAATCAGGTGGAACGGCAAAAAATATGTGTGGACTGAATCACAACCATAGAGGACAAAGAAAGCAAAGATTTTGTTGTTTTTTGTATTCGCAACACATTGAACTAATCACTAGACGTAAGGGAGAAACAGTTCTCCTTCAAAAAAGTAAATGTTTATCGGCAGAGCAATCCGTATGATATGTGGCGGATGATGAATTCCCAAGAGAAATATCCATCAAAAGTCAGATGAAATGGCAAGGGACGAATTCGTCCGAATCGGAGTTTGATGGATACCTTACTGAAGCCGGACTGAAGCCGGAAAAATTAAATCCTGATAAGCTGTTTTGGTTACCGCAGTAGATCGAAGAAAATGGAACAACAAATTGAATAACAGCCGGAAAACAAACCGCATTCATTTTCGTATTGGCTTTTGCGAATTGCAGTTCAGTCCAATCTGGTCTGGTACGCCAGCGAGGTTTTCTTTACTTTAATCGGCGACTTGCAATCATCCGACCAAGTGATAACGTGGCAAAGCGTTTTGCTCGGTTTTAGTCGAGATTGGAATTCATTTCTTCGTTTCAGATTATTTATGGCAGTAATCGGAATTATCGGCGCAATCGTAGGTTGGCAGTTAGAGCAGCACTGGTTTAGAAAGAATAAACAAGATTAAGCAGCGGGCTGATAAATCAATGGACATGAGAGCAAAAAAAAATTTCTTTAGAACTTACTTTGTTAAACTGAAATTTGTGTACGGAGAGTTTCGCCTCACGTCAACCCAACCGTTTTAAACTAAAACTATCTTGCAGATCAGGCATTTTATTAAACTTTCCCGTGTTTCTAATCCGCTTTTTGTTTCATCTCTTTTCTCTGTTGTGGAGTATAGCCGGTGATTCCCTTAAAAAGCATCAAAATAGAAAATCCGACGATGCCGCCGAGCAGAGCGCACGCCAGAATGAGTTCGATAAAACCGTGCAAAAGGTTGGAAGCCGCAAAGTAGAAGACGATAACCGCCACTACTCCGGCAATTCCCATAATCAAAGCGGTTGTTTTCGACAATCCGCGCACCCATTTTTCCATATTTTGGTTTTCCCCAATTATTAATTTTTATTCGGTTTGAAACCGCGCCTTGCAGTTCGGACATTCAATGATTTTGGTTTTGCCGCTGATCGGAATGGTCGGCACGACGAAAAACAGCGTAATGAACCGCATTCCGGTTTTTTCGGTGAACTGTGTCAGCGTTCCACACTGCGAACAGCGAATCATTTCGTTCGTTTTTTCCGAACCCCAGGTGATAAATTTTGTGCCGATGACGAAGAACATATTTTTGTTAAACTGTCGGTTTCAGATACTTTTAACCGCTGATAAATTTGAGATCGCTAGAGAATTTTTCCCGTCGTTATTCTAACACAGATGTTTGAGAGCAATTCACCAAAAAGTTTTCTACTTCCCGTTTAAATTTTAATTGCACAATCGTTTTTTCATTCTCGAATTGCTTCAGTTTTTCCATCATTAGCGGCTTATTCTTTTTCGGATAATTCCAAATCCACTGTAAAAACTCAGAATCAACTTTTTCGTGACACCCTTCCGACATATCCGGGCGATTTGTGCCGCGATACGTCAAACGTCGTTTCAAAACGCGGTACAGGCAGACGGTGCGCGGCAGATCAAGCAAAATTGCCGTGTCGCAAGCTGTTAATCTCAAATCAATCGTGCCGCCGAAATTTCCGTCCATAATCCACGATTCTTTTTTCAAATTGGCTTCGACCGTTTTCCGCCATTCGTCTTTCGGCGGCTGTATCCAATTCGGCTGCCAGTAAAGTTTGTCGAGATGAATCACTTCAATGCCGGTAATCGCGCCCAATCTGCGGGCGAAAGTAGATTTGCCTGCGCCGCCCGAACCGATGATTAAGATTTTTTGCATAAATTTTTATTAGATCAAAGTTTTGTCACTATTCAGGCAGTTTGTCCAATTTTTTTTCTTTTTTGGTATATCATATTGTCGGGAGTTGATTATAAATGAGTTTGCTTGACGATCAGGAAATGATTTTGAAAGATTGCACGGCGCGGTTTGAACGGCTCGGCATCAAATATATGCTGACCGGTTCGATGGCGATGCTGCATTATGCCGTCGGGCGGATGACGAGAGATATTGATATTGTGATTGAGGTTTCCAGAACCGATGCGGAGGCGATAATTGCAGAGTTTGAACCCGATTATTATGTTCCGCACGGACGGGTGCGTGATGCGATTGACCGAAAATTTATGTTTAATCTGCTTCATCAGGAAACAGTTGTAAAAATAGATTGCGTCGTCCGCAAAGAAACTGAATTTCAAAAAACGGCATTCAGCAACAGAAAAAAAATTAAGTTCGGAGACTTCAACATCTGGACAATCGGCAAAGAAGATTTGATTTTATCGAAACTAAATTGGGCGAAAGATACGAGATCAGAAATGCAGATGCGCGATGTCGCCAATATGTTGCGAAGTGATTATGATGAAAATTATGTGCGAACTTGGGCGAAAACATTGAAGATTGAAGATTTGTTAAAAGAATGTCTGGAAATGTTAAAGTAAAATGATGCTGAAAGATACGACCGAAGAAATTGCCGATATGCAAAATGCTCTGTGGCTGCAAAAAGAGCCGCCGGAACGAGCTAAAGCCGTGTTTGGAATGTTTGCCACTGCCCGCAAAATTATCATCGCCTCGCTGCCTGCAAATCTTTCCGAACGAGAATTTAAAGAACAGCTTTACGAACGAACTTATGGCGAGCCGCTGCCGGAAGATTTTTTTGACAGGCAGGAAAAACTGTCAGTTTGACGACATCTTCTCTAGTAACTGCTTTTCCCGTTCGCCGGAAATTCCGGCTTTCATTTCGAAATCCTGCGTTTTGCGCCAATTTAATACTTCCCTGATGGTGCCGGACAGCGGGCGAATTTTCAAGCCTTTCGCCAATGATTTATCAACATTCATCGTCAGAAAGTTTCGCAGATTCAAGTCGGATTCGGGCAGATAAAACGGCATTTCGCTCCACGGCGCAATGTTGTTTTCTTTCAACAATTTTTCACTCGCCCAAACAAATTCCGCATCGCTGCCGGTCTCCTCTTTGATCGTTTCAAGCATTTTTCCGAAAGTTAAATCAAGCGATTTGCCCGTCACATTGAAAATTCCGTTCGCGTTTTAGGCGATCATTTTGAAAATCCAGTCGGATAAATCACGCGCATCAATCAACTGCACGTAATTTCCGGGCGTTCCGGGCGCGAGAATTTCGCCGCCGTTTGAAATACGCATCACCCAGTAAGCAAAACGATCAGTCCAGTCGAATGCGCCGACGATCATTCCGGCGCGAACGCTCAAAACGCGGTTCGGCATTGCCGTTTCAACCGCTTTTTCGCACAGAACCTTCAACGCGCCGTAATTTTCGCCGAGCGTTTGACCGTTCAATTCACTGTTCGGGTTAATTTGTTCGACAGATTTTTGTTGTTCGGCGGAAAGTTCTGCCGTCGCCGTCATTTCGTCGTAATCGGGTTCAATTGTGTCGGCGTAAACCGAACCGCTCGAAATAAAAACGTATTGATTAACTTTATCCTTTAAGAATTCCGCCGATTTTTTCACGGTTTGCGGCAAATAACCGCATGTGTCAACAACCGCGTCCCACTCTCCGCTGCTCAGTTTTTCTAAATTACTGTTTCTGTCACCGTGAATCTGTGCAACACCGGCAATTTTCTCATCGGCATAATTTCTGCCGCGATTAAACAGCGTTACATCGTGACCGGCGGCGAGTGCCGCGTCAGTTAAATGACGACCGAGAAATTTTGTTCCGCCGATGATTAAAATTCTCATTTTTTTAAACGGTCGGTATTTCCCACTTCAAATCTTTGATAAATTTGAAATCGCCGATATTGTAAGTTAAAACAGTCAGATCATTTTCGAGTGCGGATGCGGCGATCAGCGCATCGGGCAACAATAAACCGTGAGAGTTCGAGAAATTACGGACCAACCCTAATGCTCTCAGCGAACTTTGTGAAGTTATCGGAAGCAACGGAAAGCGCGTCAGGTATTTTTCGATGACGCGCTTTTCGTAGTTGGATTTCGAGCCTTGAATACATTCGACATAAATCGTTACGTCAATCGCTACGTCGAGACTTTCGACAAATCGCGTAACTGCCAAATCACCTTTAAAGATTCTTGAAAAAACGTTTGTATCGGGCAAAAAACTGCTCATTATGTCGTTTTCCGATTATTTTTTCGAATTCGACGGGCGATTTCATCTGCCGATTCCTCGCGGTCAGCCCAAATCCCGACAGCTTCATTTTCGTCTATCTCATCCAAATCATCATAGGGTAAAACTAAAGTAACCGTTTCCAATTTCTTTTTCGGCTCGGCGGTTTCGTCGTTATAACTGTTGCCGGCTTTTGCTTTGTTCTCGAATTCCTTGATGTTATCTAAAAGTTGTTCGCCAAGTTCAAAATCTTTTATTTGAAATGAACGACTCACATTTTGCGGAATTTCGATTGTTACCTGTCCCATAAAAATCTCCTTTGACGAACAACATTTTAACACACATAATCAGTCTTTAATTTGATAAAACGCTTTGCGCCCCAAATATCGTGCCGAGTCGCCCAAATCTTCTTCGATTCGCAGTAATTGATTGTATTTGGCGATACGGTCGGAACGTGAAAGCGAGCCGGTTTTGATTTGTCCGGCGTTGGTCGCTACGGCTAGATCGGCGATAAACGAATCTTCCGTTTCGCCGGAACGATGCGAGATGACGCACGTCATATTATTGGTTTTAGCGAGTTCAATCGTGTCTAAAGTCTCGGTTAAAGTGCCGATTTGGTTGACTTTGATTAAAATCGAGTTCGCCGCCGCTTCGTCAATTCCGCGCTGAAGAAATTTCGTATTCGTGACAAAAAGATCGTCGCCGACGAGTTGCACTTTTTTGCCGATTTTTCCGTTCAAATATTTCCAGCCATCCCAATCGTTTTCCGCCATTCCGTCCTCGATGGAAATAATCGGATATTTGCGCGTCCACTCAATCCAGTAGTCCGCCATTTCCTCAGAAGATAATTCGCGTTTGTCGCTCTTTTTGAAAACGTATTTGCCGTCTTTAAAAAATTCACTTGCTGCCGGATCGAGCGCAAGCATAACGTCTTCGCCCGCTTTATAACCGGCTTTGTCAATCGCTTCGAGAATCGTTTCAATCGCTTCTTCGTTCGATTTTAGATTTGGCGCGAAACCGCCTTCATCACCGACGCTCGTGGCGTAACCGCGCTTTTTCAACACGGCTTTCAGACTGTGAAAAATTTCCGCGCCCGCCCGGAGAGCCTCCGAAAAAGTTTCCGCGCCGACCGGCATAATCATAAATTCCTGAAAATCAACATTATTGTCGGCGTGTGCGCCGCCATTGATAATATTCATCATCGGCACGGGCAGGGTTTTCGCGTTGACTCCACCGAGATAACGATACAGCGACATTTCCTGAAACGCCGCCGCTGCCCGCGCCGTCGCCATCGAAACGGCGAGCAGCGCATTTGCGCCCAGTTTCGATTTATTATCCGTGCCGTCCAGATCAATCAAAACTTCGTCAATCAACGTCTGGTCGAGCGCGTCCAAGCCTTCGAGTTCATCAGCGATGTCTTCGTTGATATTTTTGACCGCCTGCAAAACGCCTTTGCCCAAATATCTGTCATCATCGCCGTCGCGCAGTTCGACGGCTTCATTCTCGCCGGTTGACGCGCCCGAAGGCACCGCCGCACGTCCCTGTGTTCCGTCTTCTAAAACAACTTCCGCCTCGACCGTCGGATTTCCGCGTGAATCCAAAATCTCCCGCGCCCACACTTCTTCGATTAAACTCATTAAATTATTGCTCCTATAAATGTTGATCTGTGTAAAAAAACTATAACTAAATCTAGCCTGAAATGATGTGAAAGACAAAAGATGCGGGGAACGTATTTGATAAAACGGCACTTGAAATCTAGAAAAAAGGAATGTGTTCAAATGGTTATTTTTGGCAGAAAATCACTTGCACTAATCAAAATTTCAGGAAAGGCGACGAGATTAAATTCTTGTCCGGCGCGGTAAGTTTGTTTGGTCTGAAAACCGTTTGCGTTCGGCTGACGGTAGTCTTCGAGCGTTTGCTCCTGCAAGTTGAGCAAAAGATACTGCCGGATTCCGGCTTTTGAATACGCCAAACTTTTTGCGCGGCGGTCATAATTTAAGGTCGAGTCGGAAATCTCCAAAATCAAGAAAATTTCGTCTGGTCTTGGGTGCGTTTCTTCATACTCGTTTTCGTCATTTTTGGCTAAAACAATGTCCGGTTCAGGTTCGGAAAAATTATCGAGCCAAATCGGATTTTGATTTCGGACGGTTACTTTTCCTCCCAGGATTTTATAAAAAAGTCTGGTTGCGCGGTCATTGGCAGATGAGTGTCTTGTTCCTTTCGGCATTTTTTCAATTATCGCTCCGTTTAATAATTCGATACGGTCACTTTCATCGAAAACTCCGTTCTTAATCATCGCATCATATTGTTTGACGGAAATTTGGCGCAGTTTGAGATTTTGACCGTCGAAAACACCGAACAACGGTTCGACAAAGTGAGATGTTTCGATAGCGGTTGACATAATTTTTACCTCTCGGCACAATCTTAGATCATTTTGAAATTATTTGCATTTCCCGACAAATTCGTCAAAAATTCAGCTATGAAAAAACTATTTTTTATTTTGCTCCTTTTTATCATTCCCTTGACGGCGTCTGCCCAAAAGAAATCGGTTGATTTAATCATTTCCGGCGGAACCGTCGTCACGATGGACAACGGGAAGCGCGTCATTACGGACGGCGCGGTTGCCGTTGAAAAAGATAAAATCGTTGCGGTTGACACTTCCGGCGAGATTGCGCGGAAGTTTTCTTCAAAACAAACGATCAATGCCGCCGGAAAGGTTGTCATTCCGGGTTTAATCAATACGCACACGCACATTCCAATGACGCTTTTTCGCGGGATTTCCGACGATTTGGATTTGCAGGAATGGCTGACGAAATATATTTTTCCGGCGGAGGCGAAAAACGTCACGGAAGATTTTGTGCGCGTCGGAACTCGTTTGGGTTTGGCGGAAATGATTCGCGGCGGCACGACGACCTATTGCGATATGTATTATTTTGAGGATGCAGTCGCGGACGAAACGCAGAAAGCCGGCGTGCGCGGCGTGTTGGGCGAAACCGTTATTGATTTTCCTGTTCCAGACAACAAAACTTGGAACGAAGCGATGAATTATACGGAAAAGTTTCTCGACAAATGGAAAAATAATCCGCTAATTACGCCTGCAATCGCGCCGCACGCGCCCTACACGGTCTCGACCGAACATCTGCAAGCCGTCAAAAAATTGTCGGATAAATTAAACGCGCCGATTGTCATTCACATCGCCGAAACGCAAAAGGAAGTTGACGACATTCTAGCGGCAAAAAAACTTCGTCCGGTTAATTATCTGGCGAGTCTGAATTTTCTAAATAATAAAGTAATCGCCGCGCACGTCGTCTTTGCTGATGACGAAGAACTAGACTTATTAAAAAAATTCAGTGTCGGCATCGCGCACAATCCGCAGTCGAATATGAAACTCGCCTCCGGCGTTGCGCGTGTTCCGCAAATGTTGACGATGGATTTGCCCGTCGGTTTGGGGACGGACGGCGCGGCATCGAACAACGATTTGGATATGTGGGAAGAAATGGATACGGCGGCAAAACTGCACAAAGTTTTCACGAAAGACCCGAAAGTTTTGACAGCAGAACAAGCCTTTGAAATGGGAACGATTCGCGGCGCACGGGCTTTGCATCTAGAAAATTCAATCGGTTCGCTGGAAGCGGGAAAACGCGCCGATGTCGTCATTGTTGATTTCGATTCGCTTCATCAAACGCCTTTTTTCAATGTTTATTCGGCTTTGGTTTACTCGACCAAAGCGGGCGATGTGCGCGATGTGATCATCAACGGAAAGGTCGTAATGCGCGACCGCCGCTTGATTACTTTGAACGAAAGCGATATAAAGAAAGGTGCAAACGCATATCGTACAAAAATCATCTCTAGTTTATCGAAATGAAAACAGGTTTTATTCAAACTTGTTTGAATGCGTTTTAAACGGATTATTTGTTCAGGTCGCCGGAAAGCGAATAACATTTCGCTTTGACCTTTGCGGAAAATTTTAGTCCGAAAGTATTTTAAAGGAGACTCAAAAATGCCGCTGAAAGTCAGAAGTTTTTGCACTTCGGTTTTATTGGTTTTAGTTAGTTTTTTTGCCGCCAACGCGCAGACATCAGCCGATGTAATGCGCGGACGCGTGTCAAAAGCAAAAGCGTATATCGCGGTCAGAAATTATAACGCCGCCATTTACGAACTTGAAAATATCAAGCGCGAAACGTCCGACCCGACGGTCAACGGCGTAATCAATGTGCTGCTGATGAATTCGTATCTCGAGCAGGGCGATTACACCCGGGCGCAGGATTTTTTGAAGGAACTCTCGAACGCGAAAAAGCTCAACATTCCGGGCGGTTCGGCAAATTATTTTGCCGTCGCCGGTCAGGTTGTCAAAGGCGCGCGTAATCAACTCGACCGCTATCGCGCACTCGGCTTGAGCGTGTCCGACCGCGCACTGCCGATTGAGGCTTCGGTTGATATTGAAAAAATGCGTCAGACTCTGGAAGTCGTCGTTGATCAGTCGAAAATTTTAATTAAAGAAAAAGACAAAACGTCCGACGCGATGGCACTGCTCGATGAAGCGACGAACGTCAGAAGCACTTTGGCAAAAGACGATTACGATGCGACCCGCTGGAAAAACGAGACCGCTGATGCGCGGGAAGCGATGGTCAATTCGAGAAGCGTCGTCATCAACGCCGTCGGCGGGCAGCCGACAACCGACCCCAACAAGCCCGATCAAATTACGACCGCCGCAACTCTGCCGAATGTTGGTAATCCGAACTTGACTGCCGAAGTCAACCAGAACACGGCGAATCTGACTCTCCAACCCGTTCCGACCGCTGCATCGGTTAAACCGGCGGCGAACACGGCACAAAACATCGAACCCAAACCTTCAACCGAAATTGCTCCCGGAAAAACGGAAGCATCGCCGCCGACGACCGGCGGACAGACACAGCCGACGGTGAGAGAACGCCGGGTTGAGAGCGCAAATGCTGAAAAATCTGCTGCGGAAAAAACTCCTAACGTCAACAAACCCGAAACAATCGCCGAAATGACTGATACTGTGAAGAACACATCGCCGCTGGCAGTCGGTTCGCTGGTTGAATATGCTACGCAGAGAACGAATCCAGTTTATCCGGTGACGGCGCGAACGATGCGAATGACCGGTATCGTCCGCATTGAAGTTGTCATTGATGAAAACGGGCAGGTGTCGGAAGTTCAAAATTCGAGCGGACCTTCCCTGTTGCGCGGCGCGGCGAGCGATGCGGTGAAAAAATGGAAATTTAAACCTTTCGTTCGTGACGGCGAACCGGTCAAAGCAACCGGTTTTGTCAATTTCAATTTCACGCTGTAATCAATTTCAATCTCTTTCCAAGTGAGAATCAAATGAGAAAACCCTCGTCGTTTAATGACGAGGGTTTTCTCATTTGAAATTGCCGTTTTCGCTGCTTTATTTAGAAACCGGACGATGAATTGATATTTCGCTGGACATTGGCATTCGGTTGGTTATTGCCTCTCACCGAAGCCGCGCCCGTGCTGCGGAAAAGCGGGGTGTAAATCCATTTACTGTGATTTTCGATGCCGTAATAAGCGATTACGGCAGAACTGCGGCTTTGACTGGCAACCCCGATAAAGCTGGTGCTGTCGGTCGAAACTTCAAACTCGGCATCATCGGCTTCTTTAATATCTGAGTCGCTTTCGTTGTTGATTATGTTGACTAGCGGAAGCGCGTAGCGGTCGAAGATTTGTCCCGGACTTGCCGGCAAAACCCCATTGTTGTAAATCTGCACACGCTTTCCGAAATTTAGAAAGGCTTTGCTCGTCGGAGAAATCAGCCGCCATTTGCCGTCAGCTGAAAGCGGATCAATCGCCGCCGACGGTCGCAGAATCTGACGTTTTTTCGTGCCTTGCGGAATTCCCTCAGTCAAATCGTCCATCGAAGTCGGCAGTTTTCCGTTGTAGAAAATGACGTACTGCTTGATCGCATCGGCGACTTCTTCGCCGCGTCTGATCTGTTCCAGTTCTTTTTCGCGCTGAATATTCTGCTGAATGGTCGGCGCAATAGCGAGCAGCGCAATGGCAAACAAAGTCATCATCGCCATCACGACGATCAACGACATTCCTTTTTGTCCTTTGTCCTTCGTTCGCTGTTTTTGAACTTTGAACTTTGAACTTTGAACCTTGAACCTGAAACTTTTACTCATTGTCTCCGTCATCATCGTCGTCAACATCAACCTTTTTCTGTTGCGGCTGTTGTGTTTGCGGCGTTGGATTATAACGCGGAATGCTGTTCGGAATGCCCGGAATTTCCCCCTGCGGAGGAACATACGTCGGCTGCACCTGATTGTTCTGATTCGGATTATTCGGGTTATTGTATAAATTCCGTTCGCCCCTGATCGGAATTCCGGTCGGCGAAATTAAACCCGGATTATTGGGATTGCCGCCGGAAGACGCGCTCGTGCCGGGTTCGGGACGATACAGCGGAAGTTTGTGTTTAAATCCTAAAGTAGTGTCCTCAAATATCGTTTCTTCCGCCGAGATGCTGACTAAGCGGAAACGTCCGCCGAACACATCGTTCAAACGTCCGCTGAGCGGCGTTTGTTTGCCCTCATCAAAATAAGCCGTATCGTTATTGAAACGTTTTCGCGCAATCATTCCGATATATTTGAATGCCGGTTTCGGCGGTGCCTGCACATTGAGCGAAATGTTATTCGAATACTTCCCGCCGGGAGCGACGACCGTGATGATTCTCGCACCTTCACCGGCAATCAGGTTCGCCGGAATATCCGCGACGAGTTTCTGCGGGCTGATAAACGTCGTCGGAAGCTGACTGCCGTTAAACAAAATCACCGAATCGGGCGTAAATTTATCGCCGCTGACTTCCAGACGAAATGTTTTTGAACCCGAATAAACGCTTTGCGGCGTGACGAAACCAATTAGAATCGGCGGAGTCGGGGTCGGCACCGGCGGCGGAATCGGGGTCGGCGTTCTGACGGGTGCGATTGGGGTCACATACGGAGTCGGCGGCGGCGGCTCGTAAAAAGCGAAAATATTTCTGCCCGCATCCGGCGCGTAAAAATTACCCGGCGCGTAAACCACCGGAGTTGTCGTATATGTAAAATCCATTTCTCCGGCACTCGGCAGAGCCGCATTTTGCGTGTCGCCTTTCGGAGCGGACGTTTTCGGGGTCGGAGTCGGCGACGTGCTGACGGTGACGGTGGTTTTCTTGGAACTGAAAAACATTCCGCCGAACGTATAAGTCAGCGCAAATACCGCCATCACGCCAAGCACGATTGCCGCGATTAATTTGTTTCGTTCCGCCGGGGTCTTTCCTTCAAAAATTTTCATTTTTTAATACAGGCGGACAAGCCGTCCGCGCTCCGACCTACTGACTGTCAATCACGACGGTCGGCTGAAAATTCGGACGGCGAAAATAAGCCGCCATTTCGAGTCTTAACGTAACTGTTTCGCCGCGCGTTTTGCCGCGCACCGCTCTTACCTGTGAAGGTGCGCCCACTTGTTGAATCGCATTTTGCGGAACGCCGAATTCGTTCGTCGGATTTACTTCCACGCGGTTGATAGTCGCTTTATCCGGCGCATTCGCATCGCCTTTTTTGTCTTCGTTTTCCGACGGCTGCAATTCTATCGCGCTGATAACGATGAATTGATTGCTGGTTTCGACATCCCGAATAAACCGCCGCAGATTTTGATACGAACCTTCAACGGTCGTCGTCACGTAAACGCCCGGAAAGAGACTCTGAAATTTCGATCTGCCGCGCTCGGCTTCACTTTGATTCTGCTCGCCGCGAGTGGTGTCCGTTATTTCCAGCGGAACATAATCGGGTCCGCTCGTGTTTGTTAGCCCGTAAACGCTGATCAGACTGTTAATGCGCTGGTAAAGATCGGTTTTCCCGTTCGCCGGAAATCGCAAAAAGCGCGTCTCGAAATCGTCGGCACTGTTAATCAATTCAGCGACCCGCGCCTCGGTCGTCGTGATCGTGCCGTATTTGCTCCGCGACGAAATCATTTCGGCTTCCAGCGCATCACGTTTTTTCTTATTGCCGTTGAGTTCGCTCTGCGCGGGCAGAACGACGAAAACCACTAACAAAATCGCCGCCAAAATCGCCAGCATTCCCAAACCGACGGTGGCAATCTCCAGCGGACCCCACATTCCGGCGTAAACTTTGCGCGGGCGGCTTTTCGGCACGATGTCAATGTGCGGCTCTTTTTCAATAATTATCGTTTCGTCTTCGGTCAGCAGAACGGTGCGCGTTTCTTCTTCGATAACCACCGCGTCGTCTCTGCCCGCGCCGTAGTTATTGACGATCATTTCCGGTTCCTGATGTTTTTTCGCCGGATCATCCGGCTTGAGGTTGTCGTTCATTTATTGATTGCCTCCGTTCTGCGCGACATCGCCCGGAGCGGCGGGCGCGTATCCGCCGCGCGGCGTGTAAATCAGCCGCAACGTATATTCCGTGTAAGTCAAACGCTCGGTTTTCTGCAAATCCTGTCCGCGCAGTTCAGCTTGAAAAATGCCGGAACCGTTCATGTTATCAATCATCGTCACGACGCTCTGATAATCGCGGCTGAGAACGCCGAATTCGAGATCGGCTTTGGTTTTATCGCCGTCTTTGTAAATGTCCTGCACGCTGATCCGCGAAACACTGACGCTTCCGGGCAGCAGCGATTCGAGATCGGCGAACAGCCGCGACCAGCCAAACGATTTGTTCGCCACGAGTTTGTGCGCGGCAATGAGCAGATTGCGCTGATCCGGCGATAACTGCTGCTGTACCTTTTCGCCTTTGCCATTTAACAACTGCACTTCCGTCTCCATCTCGGCGATGTTGGTTTTGGCGATTTCGTTCTGCTTGTTAATGTCGCTCAATTTAGCAAAAGAAAGCACCGCGCCCGCCACCGCGAGAGCCAGCAGAATCAACGAAAGCATATACGGCAGCGAACGATTGCGAAACGGTTTGCTGGCAAGATTAAGTTTAGTAATCACTTTTTATAATTCAAAATTCAAGATTCTGCGTTTGATATTTAAGTCTCGAACGCGGCTTATTTTTCCATCATAACACGACCAAATACTTTATGGATGGAGCGCAGGCAGCCTTGCCTGCGTGTTTTCTTTTTGTTCTGACGCAGGCAAGGCTGCCTGCGCTCCAATTAACCCAACTTATTTTTGTTCGAGTGCATTAAACAAAGCCGTCGTCATTCTTTCACGTCAAATCGAAAACAAAAGTTGCAAAATTATTAGTCGCGCGGCGGCAGCGGCTTGTTTATTCCTTTGACATCCATATCCTGATAAACACAGACGCGGTTTCTGCCTTCGCGTTTGGCACAGTATAGTGCGGAATCCGCCATCTCGATCAGTTCAATCGGGTCTTTCGAATCGTCCGGAAAGACGGCAACACCGATACTGATGGTGATGTGATGCGTTTTCGGAATTTTGCCCTGCCGGATGATGCTGAATTCGAATTTTTCAATTTCCGAGCGGATTCGTTCCGCTGCGATCAGTGCCTGCGGCGAATCGGCATTAAGTAGAAACGCGGCAAATTCTTCACCACCGAACCGGGCGGCAACATCGCCGACCCGCAAATTTTGTGTGATTATCAACCCGATCTCTTCGAGTGTTTTGCTGCCCGTCAAATGTCCGTGCGTGTCGTTGACACTTTTGAAATGATCAATGTCCATCATCAGCACGCAAAATGTTTTCTGTTCGTGGCGGGCGCGAGCCGTTTCGCGGCGCAGTTCCGAGAAAAAAGAACGGCTCGAAAGCAGTCCGGTCAAATCGTCGTGGGAAATCAGACGGCGAATCTGCCGCTGGTATTCGCGGTCAATGTCGTCGAGCAGTTCAAAACGCAGAATATGTTCGCCAATCGTAATTTTATCACCGTTCTGCAGTATTTCTTCACTGATTTTCTGCCCGTTGAGCAGCGTTCCGCTTCTCGAAATTAAATCTTTTAAGATGTAAGTGGTTTGATTTGTGTCAGCATCGAAAACAGTGTTGATGCGGGCGTGCTGCCGTGAGATTTTCGTGTCATTGATTCGCACATCCGCCTCAAAAGCGCGTCCCAACATAACTTCGTCGCGCTCAAGCGGAATCGGCACGGCGAGCAAATCTCCGTTCAAAAAAATCAACGCCGGACGCAAAACCCTTTTCGGACTGTTTGGTTCTTTCATAGATGTCGTTTAGAAATAATCCAAACCTAATTTACAGAATAAACCACTTCAGGTAAAACTGGCGAAAAACTTTGTCGGAAATTCATTTGAAAAGTTTAAATGTCGCAGCGGCATTTCAAAATTTCGCGTTTCGGTATTTAATAATAGAAGCGGACGATGAAAATTCTTATTGTCAAACTCAGCAGCATCGGCGACGTAGTGCATACGCTGCCCGCACTGGCGGCGATTCGCGCCGCTCTGCCGGAAGCGGAAATTTCGTGGGCGGTCGAACGAAGCGCGGCGGAAATTCTTCGTCACAACGAATATCTCGCCCGTTTGATTGAGATTGACACGCGGGTTTTGCGAAAGCGCGACCAACTCGGACAGGCGATTTCTGCTTTTCGACGGCAGTTGCGCGAACTTCGCGCGACGACTTTTGACGTAATCCTCGATTTCCAGGGCTTGCTGAAATCTTCGACCATTGCCAAACTCGCCAAGTCGAAAAAAATTTACGGTTTTGCCAAACAAAATCTACGCGAACCGGCGAGCCGTTTTCTGCTGACCGACAAGATAGAAGTCGCTCAAAAATCGCACATCATCGTCAAAAATTTACAGCTTGCCGCGCAAGCCTTGAATATCGAAGTTCCCGCCGATAATTTTGAATTCCCGATTTTTACAAATCAAGAACATCGTGCCGAAGCCGAAAAAATCATCGAGCAGACCGGAGAAAATTTCGCGGTACTGAATCCGGCGGGCGGCTGGGCGACGAAACTGTGGGACGCGGGGAAATTCGGTGCGCTGGCAGATAGACTTTGGGCGGAAAACGGTTTAACTTCGGTAATTACAACCGCGCCGAACGAATTGAAGTTGGCGGAAACAGTTCTGCAAAACAGCAAATCCGGCAAAGCTACGCTCGCGCAGCCGAGCTTAAAAGGATTTTACGAATTAGCCAAAAGTGCGAAAATTTACATCGGCGGCGACACTGCGCCGACGCATCTGGCGGTTGCGGCAAATGCGCCCGTTGTCGGCATTTTCGGACCGACGGAATGGTGGCGCAACGGCAGCCCGAAGGCAGCCGATATTTGCGTTGAAAGAAACGACATCGGCTGCCGCGCTGACTGTCACCGGAGAAGCTGCAACAACTGGATTTGTCTCGACATCGAAGTCGAAACTGTTTTAAGAGCGGCGCAGCGAAGATTACAAGTCAGCGCAAAAGTTTTTGAAGCGAAACTGTAAATGAGTCTGAAAAACAAACGATTACTGCAAAGAATGCGCGTGCCGCTCGGATTTTTGTTCGGCATCATCTTCCTGATTTTTGCCCGCCCCGCGCCCGTCACGCTCGGCATCGGCGGCATCATCGCCGTCGTCGGCATTTTAATTCGCGGCTGGGCTTCCGGTCACATTCGCAAAAATCAAAACCTGGCGGTCTCCGGTCCCTACGCCTACACGCGCAACCCGCTTTATCTGGGCAGTTTTATTCTCGGCATCGGTTTTACGATTGCCTCCGGCGTATGGTGGCTTGGTTTAATATTTATCGCCTTATTTTTAGGCATCTATTTGCCCGTGATGCGCGTCGAAGCGAAGGATTTGACCGAAATTTTCGGCGCGGATTATGAGGAATATGCCCGGAAAGTTCCGCTGTTTTTTCCGCGATTAAGCTCGTATAATGCGTCCGATGCTGAGTTTGATATGAGTTTATATCTGCGTTACCGCGAATATCGCGCCGCTTTAGGATTGGTTATCGCGTGGTCAATACTGCTGATGAAAGCGATTTTTCTCAATTAGTGATTTGTTGATTGAGTTAGATTAAGAAAAACTGCCGGTCACTTATCTCTTGACGATTAACGAAAGAAGATGCGAATGAAAAAGTTATTTTGCTTAATATTAATAATTTTCAGCGTTGCCGGCGTTTCGCTTTTCGCGCAGAGTTCTGCCAAAACCGAGCCGTTCAAAGCCGGTGAAACATTAGTGTACGAAGGCGAATTCAGCAAACTGGTGCTGCGCGGCATTGATGTCGCCGAACTTCATTTTACGGTCGAAAATGTTCCCGATTCAAATAATTATTTGGTTAAATCCGAAGCCAAATCGAAAGGCTCATTGATTAAATTATTCGGCTTCAAATTTAAGCAAAGTTTTCAATCAATCGTTGATGGCGATCATTTTTCCATTTTAAAAACCGTCAAACGCGATGAACAGGGCGACCGCGTGCGCGAAAGCGAAGCCGCATTCGATTATGCGGAGAAAAAAGTAACTTACGTCGAAACCGACCCGAACGATAAAATGAGACCGCCGCGCGTCGTCGCCTCCCCGATTGAAAAAAACACGCAGGACATCATCACCGGCATTTATTCGATCAGACGTTTGCCGCTCGCCGTCGGTAAGAATTTTGAAATTTCCATCAGTGATTCCGGGCTGGTTTATAAAATTCCCGTCCGCGTCGCCGCCCGCGAACTTCAGAAAAGTATCGTCGGGAAAAATTGGTGTTTCCGCGTTGAACCGGAAGTCTTCGGCGAAAATCGGCTGATCGAGAACGACGGCAAAATGATTTTGTGGATTACGGACGATGCCCGCCGCCTTCCCGTTCGCGCCCAAATTGACACTGATCTCGGAAAAGTGGACATCAAACTCAAGCAAATTAACTTCAATCCGCCGGTCACTGCAAAAACAAAATAGAGTATCGGTCAGTCAAATTTATTTGCCGGTCAATCGCGGAACTTCACGCGAAACAACCGGCATATTTCGTTTTTCACGTTTGTTTTTTTCGCAAAACTCCGCATAATCATTCATATTATTTAACTTTTCAGGAAATGTTATGAACGATCAAGAGACGAATAAAGAACTGTCGAAAACGGAAAACACGGAAAACAGCGAAACTACTGCCGAAGTCAGAGAATATATGTTCACTGACACTAAATCGAGCGCGATGTCGTCGGCGGAAATGATAAATACCAGCGACGAAGACGATATTTTATCGCTCAACACCGCGCCGCGATTTAAAAACGAACCGGAAATCAGCGGACAGGAAGACGCGGACAAACTCGAAGACCCGATTTTCAAAGAATTGTCCGCACCGAAACTTCCCGCTGTCGCCAAAGAAAACCGCGCCCGCCTGCAAATGCAGTCGCCGACGCGTCTCAACTTTTACTGGTCGGTCAAAACCAATCCGTTTCAAACTTTAAGCCGTGCGTTCGGCGGCAAAACCGGCAGCTATACTTTAATTGTAAAACTCGTCAATCAAAAAAATGGGCGCGAAGAGCTTTTTCCCGTTGATGCCGAAGGTTCGTGGTGGTTTAATGTTGACGCTGATGCCGCTTACCGCGCCGAGTTGGGGTTTTACGCGCCGAACCGCCCGTTCATCCGTGTGATGTTTTCCAACACGGTTGAAACGCCGCGCCAAAATCCTTCGCCGAATCGTGATTATTCGCCCAATTTCACGGTTTCTGCCAACCAGTTTGCCGAAGTTTTGGACGTTTCCGGTTTTCCGCAGGACGCATTTGAAGTCGCGCTCGCCGGAGACGATCTTGAACAAGCCGAAACCGCGACAGGCAGAGCATTTTCACAATTTGTCGGTCACGAAAAAGTCGGTTTTTCGGGCGACGAAATTCGTTTCGCGCTGCTTGCGCTGGCTTCCGGTCACGCGCTGGAAAGTTTGCGCGGACAAATCGGCGCGAGTCTCTTCACTTTTTTTGAAGAAAACATCGAAAAACTGAGCGCGGGAAAAGCTCTCTCCGCTCTGCGGGAAAATTTTGATATTTTCGCGGACGAAATCGAAGAGGAATTTTCTTCACCGGCGGTGTTCGGCGCGAGTTTGATAAATTTCCCGCGCATTTCTAAGAGGACGCGATATGTGCCGAAATTTACGCCGCTCAGTTCATTCGCCAACCACCGGCGATGAATAGAAATTTGAAATTAACTACTGGTTGTTTCGCTTTATGTTTAGTATTCGCGTCCGGTTATAAAAATGGCGTTTCGGGTGAAACAAAATTGCCAAAAGCAGAAACATTTCCAGACGTAAAAATCGCCGTCAGCCCGACACCGCCAATTTCACCGCGCATCGGACTTGATTTGCAAAAAGAGGACATTGTTTACTCTGTAGTTTTGGAGGATTTCGTTTACTCAAACGACGAAAAACACAAAGAAATACGTGAACCCGGAATAATCGGCTTTAGAAAAACTTCCGTTAGACCAACCGGATTCGAAGATTTTGCTGGAAAGAACCCGTTTAATCTTTCCAAACAAGTTCTCGAAGACTTTGAGAATGCCAACCAAAAAAAGTTAGTTCTCAATGACAGATACGATGTCAAAGATGCGATGGCGGCGGTTCCTGGCGAAGGCGATCCGCTGGAGGTCATCAAAACGGCAAAAACGCTCAAAGTTAAAGGAATTGCCAGAGATAAAATCGGTGTTCTGATCGGTTTGTCGAGAGTCGGATTCAGTAAGGACAATTCCAAAACACTTCTATACGCCGAGTACACGACCGCCAACAAAACTAAAAAGATGTATATCTATGTTCCGTTCGAAATAACGGAGCGTTCCGTTATGGCTCACCGCGATCAAATCAAAATTGAATTTGTAAATTAACAGTCAAATTAACTGTTGCACTAAGTGAAACGGTCGGGCAAAAATCAAATTGGCGGGGAAAATAAATTTACTTTCCCTGCCAATTTACATTTATAGTCAAAAAAAGCCGCACTTTATTTGGTGCTGATTCCTTCCGGCGGCGTGACGCGCAAATGTTCTTTTCCGTCTTTGGTAATGACGAAACGCTTTTCTTCCATCTGACCGCTGCCGTTCATCAGCGACACGGCAAAGGTTTTATTATCACCGGTTCCGTCCAAACGCAGCGGCAATTGTCCCCACAATTCGCCGCTCCGATACGCCATATAATGTTCTTCGTTATATTTATCGTATGCGTATAAAATAATGCCGTCGAACGCCGGTTCGATCCCGTTTTTGGCTTTAACATCATTGCTTCTGGTCAAAACGACCCAACTGCCGGGTTTATTGACCTTCATCGCGGAATCTTTATCCGACAACTTATATGAGTCGGGGTTGTCAGTTCTCTGCCACGCGACGAATTTTTTGTTATTTTGCTGATAAAACAAAATGTCGTTCGGCAATTGCAGTTCGACCTGTCTCCCAAATAACCACCCGGACGGCGCGGGCGAAACAGATGGGTCGAGACGCACTTTGTACCAGATGTCGTAGGTTTCATCCAGTTTGTCAGGCTCGTCCTTTTCTCCGGCGGCAATAATATCGGGATTTTTGGTTTTGTTTTTGGATTGTTTGGCGGCGGTGTTGGAATTATCATCAACGTCAGGTGCATCTTGGGCTTTCGGCACGTATTTCCAGCCGGTTATTTCAAAATTAGAGCCGTCGTCGAGTTTGAACAAAATATTATCGTCGTTTTGTTCGGGCGAAAGACGCAAATTTGAAGCGGCGCGAAGCTGTCCGATACCTTGCGGCTGTAAATCTTTATCTTCTTCGGCGAGTTTTTTCGATTTCTCAAGCACATCGCTGACGATAACATTTTGCGCCTCAATCCAGCCTTCCGTAATGTCCTCGTCGTGACCTCGGACACGAAACCAGTGAACTTTTTCAAACGTCGTTTCGTCCAGAATGTCCACCACATCGCCGCGATTGACTTCTAAAAGATCAGCCGCCACCACTGCGTAAGAACTGCGGATTTGCGATTTGGTAATCACCGTTCCCGTTTCATTGAGACCGACCAGCGACGAAACATTATTAAAAATGCCGTCAATCACGCCGCAGCCGGTCAGTGTCACGGCGATCAGCAGCATCGCCGGTAAAATAAATAATTTATTTGATTTCATTTTATTATTGCAAAATTTTTCGCCAGTTATTATAACCCAACTTGTCCAATAAATCTTTTTGCCGTTTGTTCGGTTTGGCTTTGACGCTTAATTTGGTGTTAAATCCATCGTCGGAAATTTCAATGCCCGCGCTTTCCAAATCCGTCTGCCAGTTTATCTTATCCGTTCCTTCGATGTATTTTTGAACGATTGCATCTAATTCCGCACGGCTTTTCAAAACATCCAGAATCGCCGTGTTTCCGTCCTGCGGCTGATTCGGCAAATTATACTTTTCCAAAAGCTGTCGAAAGATATCATCAATCGAGTATTTCCCCCCGCTTTCCCGCAGCAGCGCGAGGTCGCACAAAAAAGCGACGAGCATTCCGCGTGAATAGATACGACTATTTGCGCCGCTCCAGCGATTCTTCGATGCTTCAACAAGCGACATTTTCGGAGTTTGAAAATTGTCAGAATTATACGCCTGCGAAAGCGTGTCGAGAAAATCTTCAAACCGAATTTGGTTTGTCGCAACGCCTGTTTTCAGGGCTTCGTAAACCGTGAAACCTTCGTAAAACCAATCGTAATTGCCCGTCAGAGCTAAATTATTGGGAACCCACAAATGAAAAATTTCGTGCCGCAACTGTTCGTGCAGACGCTGGAGCGACAATGTTTTAAAGGGCATATCGCTCGAAAAAATCGTCGTTGTCGTGCCGCGCGTGTCTGCTTCCCACCGCCCTGATTTTATTTCCGGCGGGAACCGAAAAAGCAAAATTTGTATTTTTGAATTGGAAATCGCGCCGAACGATTTCCGGTATCGGGCGAAAATATCGCCCGCCATCGCCGCCGCTTCCGCATCCGTAAAGTTCCATTCGCCCGAAATCGCCAGACTGAGATTGTCGCCGCCGCCGGTTTTCACTTCGCGCCAATTTATGCCGATCAAAAAAACTGCTTTTTCGATGTCGGTGATGCTGAAAGTATTTTCCGTCAATGCTTTTTCGCCGGTCAAAATTTTCCACCCCGGCGGCAGTTCAAACTTTATTTGCGCGGAAATCGGCTGTTGCGCGGAAACAAACTGCGGGAGCAAATCGCCGGTCATCAAAATTCCCCGCTCGTCTTTCAACCACGAAACGTGCGCCGCCGATTTTTCGTTCGGCAGCGGCTTTATATTCATCTGATAACTCCACGCTGCCGCTTCGCGCTCCGCCAAATATTCGCCGTCAATCAGTTTTTTGATCGGGACGTTTTGATTTTCCAAGTCTGTCAAAGTCAAATCGGAAATTCTCGCGCCGAGATTTTCCGCGCCCGCAAAGGAGCGCAGAAACGCCCAACTTTTGTCGTTTCGCAGTCCCGCCTTCGGCGTAAACTTTCCTTCGACGCGCAAAACCGCCGGTGAATTTGAATTCACTTTCACATTCACTTCGATTTGCTGTGCGGCGACAGCGGCGGCGAACAGCAAAAACTCAACAAGAATGAGCAGATTAAACGAAAACTTTTTTCGGGTTGTTGACATTAATGCGAATACGGAACTAAAATAAATCTTTTAATTATCTTTATTCAGGCTCTCATTTTAGAATAAAAAATTTATGAGTATTATCAAAATAGTGATTTACACATTAGCATTTTTGTTGAGCCTTTTGTTTCTCGGACGTTTCTTTTTCTAAACTGCCGGGAGTCAGGCTCAACCGATTACAAAAACATTTTCTGCGGAGAATCGGCAAAACCGTTCCCTGACATTTTATCGTATATTTTCCAACATCGTTAGCGGTCAACCGATTGACCGCTGTTTTTATTTTTAGAATCAAATTTTTATGACGGAATTAAGAAAAATCAATCGCGCTTTAATCAGCGTTTCGGATAAAGAAGGCATCATCGAATTTGCCGAAGCGTTGCAAAAGTTCGGCGTGGAAATCATTTCGACCGGCGGTACGGCGTGGGTTTTGCGCGAAAGCGGTGTGGACGTGACGGACGTTTCCGACGTGACCGGATTTCCCGAAATGATGGACGGGCGCGTCAAAACTCTGCATCCGAAGATTCACGGCGCGTTTCTCGGTTTGCGCGATAACGAAGAACATCAGCGGGCAATGCAGACGCATAATATCGAACCGATTGATCTGGTCGTCGTTAATTTGTATCCGTTTGAAGAAACTATCGAAAATGAAGATGTGACGCTCGCCGAGGCGATTGAACAGATTGACATCGGCGGTCCGGCGATGATTCGTTCCGCTGCCAAAAACTGGCGTGATGTCGCCGTCGTCACCGACATTCGGCTGTACGAACGGATAATCAGCGAAATGGAAGAAACAAGCGGTTCGTTGTCGCTTGAAACTCGTCAGACTTTCGCCGCGTTAGCTTTCACGAAAACTTCTTATTACGACACGATAATTTCCGAATACCTCGAAGAACAGCTTTCCGACGACCAATTTGCTGAAGTCGAAAAACTCGACCCGATGAAGGAAGATCCGCTTTATCAAATGATGTTGGAAAATGAGGAATTTGCCAATGACGATGCGGATGACGAAATGTTTGAAGATGACGATTTTGAAGACGAAGATTTTGAAGATGTGGACTTCAGCAGCAACGGACACGCAACAGCAATCGAAGATGAAGAATTCGGCGATTTTATGTCGGTTGATTTAGTCAAAACAGCCGATTTACGGTACGGCGAAAATCCGCATCAAAAAGCCGCGCTTTACGAACACCACGAAAGTTTAGGCATCACCCAAGCCGAAGTTTTGCACGGCAAGGAAATGTCCTATAACAATTACATTGACGCGGACGCGGCGTGGCGTTTGATTTGTGATTTCGAGAATCGCGCCTGTGCAATCATCAAACATACGAATCCGTCCGGGGTCGGAGTCGGCGCGACTAATTTGGAAGCGTATCAACGCGCACTGGCGACCGATCCGGTATCGGCGTTCGGCGGCATCGTCGCTTTCAACCGCACGGTTGACGCGGCGGCGGCAACAGCAGTCAACGAAGTTTTCACCGAAGTCGTTCTCGCGCCGGATTATGACGACGACGCGTTGGAGATTTTCAAACAGAAAAAAAATCTGCGTGTGCTGCGCGTCGAAAACAGTGAAATGACGGATCCGCTCGAGTATCGGACGATTTCCGGCGGAATGCTCGTTCAGCATCTCGACACCAAACAAATTACGGCTGACGATTTAAATATCGTCACGAAACGCCAGCCGACCGATGAAGAAGTTCGCGCCCTGCTGTTCGCGTGGAAAGTCTGCAAGCACGTTAAATCGAACGCGATTGTTTTCGCCAACGAATTTCAAACCGTCGGGGTCGGCGCGGGACAAATGAACCGAGTTGATTCGGTCAGAATCGCCGCAATGCGAGCCGCGAAAACCGAATTGGAGATAAAAAACACTGTTTTAGCTTCCGACGCATTTTTCCCGTTCCGCGACAACGTTGACGAAGCCGCCAAATTCGGCATCACGGCGATTATTCAACCCGGCGGCTCGGTGCGCGACGAAGAAGTTATCCAAGCCGCCGATGAACATAATTTAGCGATGGTCTTGACGGCTTACCGGCATTTCAAACATTAAACACTCACATAAGCAATCGTTCAGAATTTGAAATGTGAGGCAGAAACGCGACCGTCAGGGAGTGTGTCAATCGCTCAACCAATAACACACTCCCTGACGGTCGTGTTTCTGCCTTTTGGTCATAAATAATTCTGCCTGAGTACTTGGAAGCTGTTTACAGCCGGAAATTTTAACGAGGTTGGTTTTGATAAATTTTACCGAGCGACACATAATTTCGCCAAAACCGTTCCAAATCTTTTATTTCTTCTTCATCCAATTCGCGCTTGACCTTCGCCGGACTGCCCATCACCAGCGAACGGGACGGAATTTGCGTGTTTGGTGTCAGTAGCGAACCTGCCGCAACCAGCGAATTTTTGCCGACACGAACCCCGTCCAAAATAATCGCACCGATGCCGATTAGGCAGCCCGTTTCGATGTAACAACCGTGCAGCGTGACGCGGTGTCCGAGCGTCACTTCGTCTTCGACGACGGTCGGATGAGTTTTTGAAGAAACGTGAATGACGCTCGCGTCCTGCACATTTGTTCGCTCTCCGATGCGAATGTAATTGACATCGCCGCGCAGAACGGAGCCGTACCAAACGCTCGACTGTGCGCCGATTTCGACATCACCGATGATCACAGCATCTTCCGCAATAAAGGCGGTTTCGTGAATTTTCGGTGTTTTATCCTGAAAAGTTTTAATCATAAAAATAGCAAATTACGAATTACGAACGGTCAATATCCAAATCATCTTTGTACTTGTTTAATTTCATAAACGACACGCGTTTTCACCGCATCGCCGAAAATACAGATACCGGCGTTAATGACGACGAGACTTAAAGTTCCCCACAAAAACCATTTTTTCAACGATGCGCCGCCGGATTTGTAAATCACGCTCTGCCCGAACAGGCTCAGCCCGAAACCGATTAAAATTAAACCCGCGACGGCTTCGATCAGCCATTTGTAGAAAATATTTTTCATACAGAGAAGATGTTAAAGCGAAATTTTCCAAATAACAAGAATTGCCGTTTGCGCGAACTTTATGCCACACTTTGAAAATACGAATAAATACGAGGAGATTTTAATTAAATGGCAAAAAAACCGAAAATATTAGCGTTCGCCGGCAGTCTGCGCGAACATTCATACACCAAACGGGTCGTCAAAACGGCAATCGAAGGCGCGAAAAGCGCGGGCGCGGAAGTCACATACATAAATTTGGAGCAGTATCCGATGCCGATCTACAATGAGGACAACCACAAAAAGTTCGGCTTTGACGGAAATGCGCTCGCTTTTCAAAAACTTTTAGCCGAACACGACGGGTTTTTAATCGCATCGCCCGAATACAACGGTTCGATTCCGGGCGGACTGAAAAATGCCATTGACTGGGCTTCGCGCAAAAGTGAAAACTACGGAATGGTCGAAGTTTTCAAAGGCAAAGTCGCCGCGATAATGACCGCCTCGCCGGGAGCGTTCGGCGGCATTCGCTGCCTTTCACATTTGCGCGGCGTGCTGACGATTCTGCTCGTCAACACGCTGCCGTCGGAGATCGCGGTCGCCAATGTTTCAAAGATGTTCGACGGCGACGGTGACACGATGACCGATGAGAAAATGAAAGGAATTTTAGAAAATGTGGGCAAATCCTTAACCGATATGCTCAAGAAAACGCACGGCGAAATCGAAGTCGTCGAACAGGCGGGACAATAATTTTATAGAGTTTGATAATCAAGAAATTTGCCCGCGAACACGCGAAACACGCGAAAAATTAGATCGCAAAATAACTGTTTTATTTTTTTTCGTTATTAATCGGTTCGATGTCGGCTTGATTATTATCGTCAAGATTTTAAGAATATTTGCCCGCTGAATACGCGGAATTCATTGGAATTTTCTTTCTTTATTCCGTGCATTCAGCGTGTTCAGCGGGCAAATATTTCTTATTTTTTAGTGTTTTTGGCGGCTCCGGCAATTTCGGATCATCCGCAAGTGTGCGTGTCCATTCGATATATTTTTTCGAGTCGAATTTTTTGCCCGTCGAACCCGAAGTCATATAGCGCAATTTGCCGAAAATCTCGCGCTCCTGCCAAGCGCGGTCGTGTTTGCCGAAACACCATAAAATTCCGGCGTAAGAGTTCGGGTTGCGCCCGTCTAAGCAGTATTTATTGTTGAGATGTTCGAGAACGGCAAACGCTTCTTCGTAATTTTTCGACCATTGAATGACGAGTTTTCCCCACAACATTCGCACGTAATTGTGAACTTCGCCGCTTTCGTTCATTTCGCGCTGCGTCGCGTTCCAGAGTTCGTCGTAAGTTTCGCATTTTTCCATTTGTTCGAGCGTGAAAATTTCCGGGCGTTCATCGTCAATGTGTTCGCGCATCGTTTTCTGCGACCAATCGGGCAGGGATTTGAGCGAATCGTAATCCTTATTGTGGCGCGTAAAATTGTAAGCGAGTTCGCGGCGGACGATTAATTCTTCTAAATAAGCATCTTTCGAGTTTTGCGGCGCGTCTGCTTCTTTAACCGCAAAGGCGATTTCGAGCGGCGATAAAAAACCGAAATGCAGATAAGACGACAGCCGCGATGAACCGTCAATTTCCGGTTTATTGCGCGTTTCGTCGTAATTCGGCAGAATATTTTCGATAAAATGTTTCAACCTTTTGCGCCCGTTTTTCGTGCCGCCGTGATAAATCGGCGACGGTTTTACATCGTGGTCAATGTCGCATTCCGCAACTAATTCGGCGATATTTTTCGCGTTGACTTCCGTGTCCGGGCAATCAACTTTTACATCCAAATCTTTAACTTTTATCTTCGCCTCTTCAAACGGCACAAAATAATCGGCGAGAATTTTCTTGATTTTCGGGCGAATCGTGTATGCGCCGTATTCTTCTTTCTCAAATTTCGACATCGGAATAATGCCGTTTGAATCAACAGCATAAACGGGAATATCCGCCTTTTCGACAATCGCCGCGTTGTGGTGCGGAATGATAAAACACGGAAAATCGTCGGTAACGAGCAAAGCCGCGTCTTTAGCGATTTTTTTGACGGTTTGCTTCGGCGATTTTTTATCCTTTTGCAGATAAAAAACATATTTGATACCGAGCTTTTCAAACGCTTTGCGCTTTTCTTCAACGCCTTCGAGAATATATGTGTGCAGCCGGTCGGAAGCCCACGGGTAATAAAATTTTAACGCTTCATAAACAACGAGCGGCAACTCGCGCTCATTCGCCTGCTCAATCGCAAATTTTAGCGCGTGATTATGATGGGCGCGTTTGAACATCTGCATCCAATACAGCACATATTTCGCTTTTTTATTTTCGTTTTTTTCGTTGAGAAGTTGGACTCTTTCGTTGATTTGTTTCATATTAAAATAAATTTTCACGTTTCGGAAGCGAAAATGCAAAAGTAGAAATTATGAAAAAAATATCAGCGTTTATCTGTGTCAATCTGTGGCTGATTTTCCTGTTTGTTTCGATCAACGCGCAAAATTTCAAAACGATTCGGGACGGCATCGAATACGCCGAAATGACGCGGGAAATCGAGAAACAGCCGGTCAAAATGAATCTGCTGCGGCTTGATTTAACAAAAGTTCGCCTCAATGTCGTTCACGCGATGGACTCGGCAATCGGCACGGAAACCGTTTCGTCAATGGCAAATCGGCACGGCGCGCTTGCGGCAATCAACGGCGGATTTTTTAGGTTGGATAAAAGCATTTTCGCGGGCGATGCAGCCGGTGTTTTGGCAATAAATAACGAGTTTTACAGCGAATCTTATGGTGGACGAACCGCATTGATGATCGAGAATAATCCTGCCCGAACTCAGGTTTCCATCGAAAGAATCAACCTTACTGATTTTATTGAGATAAACGATAAAAGTTTTGATGTGGGCAGAAATCGTGAGCGTAAAGACAACGACATTGTGCTTTTCTCAAATAATTTTGGTTACACGACTTTGACTGACAACAACGGAATTGAGTTTTTCATACAAAACAACAAAATTGTTCAAATTATTGATCAGAAAGGAAGCAATAAAATTCCGCAAGGCGGTTACATCCTTTCCGCAAGTGGGAAAATGCGCGAACAGCTGATGAATTTATTACAAGTCGGAACAAGAATCGTGCATTTCGTCAAACAAACTTCGCCGATGGATTTGAATTCGGGAACTTTGTTTAGAACTGCCGAAGATATTACCAACGGCGTTCCGCGGCTCATCAAAAACGGCAAAATCGAAATCACCTGGGAGCAGGAAAAATCGAGCAAATCGTTCGTTGAAACAAGACACCCGCGAACGGCAGTCGCCAAATTGAAAGACGGCAAGTTTTTGATGGTCACGGTTGACGGCAGAAGCGAAGCGAGCGGCGGCATTGGTTTGGAAGATTTGGCGAAGATACTGCTTGAATTAGGCGCGACCGACGCAATGAATCTAGACGGCGGCGGTTCGACGACGATGTTTTTGGGCGGCAAAATCGTCAACAAACCGTCAGACAAAGAGGGCGAACGCAAAGTCGGCGACGCGATTTTAGTTACACCGCGCAATTAGTCGGGGAGCGCGGAAGTCTCGTCCGCCCAACCAGCGCAGCGAAGTTGCAAGCGTTGTTAGTGTAGTTTTAATGGATGAACGCATTCAACATCTCACTGCATCGTCATTACCGACAAATTTCGAGTAAACGAACGCATCTTTGATCCGCTGCATCGTGATTGACAGTAAATTTTAGATTGAGAAACGGATTCAACTCATCGCTTCGCTGGCGTTGAAGCGGACGAGACTTCCGCGCCCCGGCAGAAAGTGTGCGCTATGGCTGTGGTTCTTGCTGCGTCAGGCAGTGCAGCGTGCCTAAACCCCAAACCAAATCAACGGCGTGAATCCCGACAATTTTTCGTGTCGGGAACAGTTCCGCCAGAATTTCGAGTGCGTAGCGGTCGTTTTCGTCGTTAAATGTCGGAACTAAAACTGCTTCGTTGGCGATGTAGAAATTGGCGTAACTCGCCGGAAGTCTTTGATTATTGAAATACAACGGCGCGGGCATCGGCAGACGAACGAGGTTAATTTTATGGTCGTTTTTCAGTTGAAAACCTTCTAACCGTTCGCGATTTTCCTCTAAAATTTTGTAATTTGCGTCCTGCGGATTTTTTTCTTCGGCTAAAACTACCGTGTCTGCATTGACGAAGCGGCAGAAATCGTCAACGTGACCGTGAGTGTCGTCGCCGACGATGCCGTTTTTGAGCCAGAGCGTTTTTGCTGCGCCGAGATAACGGTTGAAAACGGTTTCGTAATCTTCGCGCGAAACCGTCGGGTTGCGCATCTGTGTTTCGTAATCAAGCAGACATTCTTCGGTCGAGAGAATCGTCCCCGCGCCGTTAACATCAATCGCGCCGCCTTCTAAAACGATTTTCTGATTATTATATTCCGCCGCGAAAACCCGTTTGTCGGCGCGTTTTGCATATTCGAGCGCAACTTGGTTGTCTAACTGCCAATCGTCATATTTCGCCCACGCATTAAACTTAAATTTGACGATTGCCGTCTCATTTGTCCGCTCATTTTTGACAAACATCGGACCCGCATCGCGCATCCAGCCGCGATTGTGCGGAATGCGGTGAAATTCGATTTTGCTGAAATCAACGCCGACTCTCGTCAAAACATTTCGCGCCTTCGCTTCGTGTTTCTCGTTCTGAACGAGAATACAGACAATTTCGCCGCTGTTAATCAATTTGCGCGTAATTTCGCCGTAAACCCAATGAATCGGCGCGATTTTGCCCGGAAAATCATTAACGTTAAAACACCAGCCGATCCACGTCGCCCGGTGTTTTTCCCATTCAGCAGGCATTCTAAATCCCGCATCAAGCGGCGTTTCTCTCATAATACTTAAAGAATGGTTCAAGGTTTCAAATTCAATATTGAAAGAACAGGTCTCCGTGATAATTATTCAATCTGAAACCTTGAACCTTAAACCTAATCTAATCAATCAAGCGTTTTTGCAAATCGCCGTAGTTTTCGATGCGGCGGTCGCGCAGGAATTGCCAGTTTCTTCTGACATCTTCCATCCGGGAGCGATCAATTTCGACGACCAAAACTTCTTCCTTGTCCGCGCTTGCCTGCGCGATAATGACACCGAACGGGTCGGCGACGAAGCTGTGTCCCCAGAATTGGATGCCGTCGCTGCCCTCGTTAAAGACTTCGTGTCCGACGCGGTTGGCGGCGGCGACGAAAATGCCGTTGGCAATTGCGTGTGACCGCTGAATCGTTTGCCAAGCGTCCTGCTGCGACGCGCCGACTTCTTCTTTTTCGGCAGGGTGCCAGCCGATTGCCGTCGGGTAAAAAAGTATTTCCGCGCCGCGCAGTGCCGTCAAACGTGCGCCTTCGGGAAACCATTGATCCCAGCAAATCAGCGTCCCGATTTTCGCCGTCGGCGTATCGAACGCCTTAAAACCTAAATCTCCGGGCGTAAAATAAAATTTTTCGTAATACGAAGGATCGTCGGGAATGTGCATTTTGCGGTAAATCCCGACAATTTGCCCGTCTTCGCCGATTACCGCCAAACTGTTGTGGTGCATTCCCATCGCCCGTCGTTCAAAAACCGGCGCGATAATCGTCACCTGCATTTCTTTGGCGATTTTTCCCAAATATTCGGTCGAAATGCCCGGAATCGGTTCGGCGAGATCGAATAAATCAACATCTTCGCGCTGGCAAAAATACTGCGACCGAAACATTTCCGGCAGACAAATAATTTTCGCGCCTTTCCCCGCCGCTTCACGAACAAATTCCCCGGCGCGTTTCAAATTCTCGTCAACATCCGGCGACATCGCCATCTGTACCAAACCAATCGTATATTTTTCGTTTGAACTCATAATTACAAGGATACGAAACTTTCCGTAAATTCAAAAATTACAAAGTTTTAACTTTCAAAAACTTCCGCTTGCCGACTTGCAGCAAAATTTCGTCCTGCAAATCAATTTCCGCGTTCGTATCGGAAACTTTTTCGCCGTTTAATTTCACGCCGCCCTGTTCGATTAATCTTTTCGCTTCTTTTTTGGACGAGGCGAGATTAGTATCGACGAGCAGTTCGGCGAGATTGTAGTTCCCTTTTGCCATCGTCGTTTCTTCGATGTCGTCGGGAATTTCTTTTTTGACGAAACGAGCGACAAAATTGGCTTCAGCGTTTTGTGCGGCATCGGCTGAATAGAAATCTTCAATGATATGTTTGGCGAGTTCGACTTTGGCGTTGCGCGGATTTTCCGCACCCGATTCGCATTTGAAACGGCGCGAATTTATTTCGTCAACGCCCAAATTGGTCAGCAGTTCGTAGTATTTCCACATCAATTCGTCGGAGATTGACATAATTTTGCCGAACATTTCGTTCGGTTCTTCGTCAATGCCGATGTAATTGCCCAAACTTTTCGACATTTTATCAACGCCGTCGGTGCCTTCGAGCAGCGGCGTGGTGATGATAATCTGCGGTTCCTGTTCGTATTCGCGCTGTAAATCGCGCCCGACGAGCAGGTTAAATTTCTGGTCAGTGCCGCCGAGTTCGACATCGGCTTCGAGCGCGACCGAATCGTAACCCTGCACCAGCGGATAAAGAAGTTCGTGCAGCGCAATCGGTTTTTCGTCCTTCATCCGCTTTTCAAAATCGTCGCGTTCGAGAATCTGCGCGACGGTCGTGTGCGACGCAAGTTTGATAAAATCAGCCGCGCCGAATTTGTCGAACCATTCGGAATTAAAGCGAATCTCGGTTTTTTCGGGGTCTAATAACTTGAAAATCTGCTTTTTGTAAGTTTCCGCGTTCGCATTGATTTCCTCACGCGAAAGCGGCGGACGGGTCGCATTTTTGCCCGACGGGTCGCCGATCAAGCCCGTAAAATCGCCGATCAAAAAAATCGCCGTGTGTCCTAAATCCTGAAACGCTTTTAACTTACGAATAACCACCGTGTGTCCGAGATGAATATCCGGCGCGGTCGGGTCGGCACCGAGTTTCACGCGCAGCGGTTTCCCCGTTTTCGCCGAACGCTCCAACTTTTTCCGCAAATCTTCGTCGCGGATGACATCAACCGCGCCTTTATTCAAAAATGCAATCTGTTCGTCTATCGTCATAGACAATGATGTTATAACGGTAAACTATAAATGGTAAATATGAAGAAAGTTTTTTAGCCGGAGCGGAGCGCGGAAGTCTCGTCCGCTTCAACGCCAGCGAGAGCGAGGCGTTGAATTCGTTTCTCTATGTGAAATTTACTACCAATCACGATGCGGCGGATTATGAAGGCGTTTATCTACTTAAAATTTACCGGTAATGACGATGTAGTGAGGCGTCGAATGCGTTTACTTAACCGTTATTTACTGACAACGCTTCCAACTTCGCTGCGCTGGTTGGGCGGACGAGACTTCCGCGCTCCGTCGTCTTCACGAACAAAGTTTTATCCTGTTATAATCAACCGATGCTGAAAATTGAAAATTACATCGGCGGTCAATTAGCTGCGCCCGAATCGAACGAATATTTGGACAACTACAATCCGGCGACCGGCGAAGTTTACAGTTTAATTCCCGATTCTGACGAGCGTGATGTCGAAAAAGCGGTCGAAGCGGCAAAAAAGGCGTTTCCCGTTTGGTCGCGGACGTCTGCTGAAGCGCGACACGATTGTTTAATGAAAATTTCCGCGCTGATCGAGCGCGATTTGGATTTGTTAGCCGAAGCCGAAAGCGTTGATAACGGCAAACCGAAAACTCTGGCGCGAAGCGTTGATATTCCCCGCGCCGTATCAAATTTCAAATTTTACGCGACCGCCGCGATGCACACGGCAACAGAAGCGCACGAAATGGTCGGACAGGCGATAAATTACACTCTGCGACAGCCTTTGGGCGTGGTTGGCTGTATCTCGCCGTGGAATTTGCCGCTTTATTTATTAAGTTGGAAAATCGCGCCCGCCTTAGCTGCCGGATGCACGGTTGTCGCCAAACCTTCGGAAATCACGCCGATGACGGCATATCTTTTATCGAAAATCTGCATTGAAGCCGAACTTCCCGCCGGTGTTTTGAACATCGTTCATGGACTCGGCACGAAAGCGGGCGCGGCGATTGTTCAAAATAAGGATGTCAAAGCGATTTCATTCACCGGCGGCACCCGCACCGGCGAATGGATTGCCCGCGAAGCCGCGCCGAAATTCAAAAAACTTTCACTCGAACTGGGCGGTAAAAACCCAAACATCATTTTTGCCGACTGCGATTACGACGAAATGCTTAAAACAACGGTGATCTCGTCGTTTTCAAATCAAGGTCAAATCTGTCTGTGCGGTTCGCGGATTTTCGTCGAACGTCCGCTTTATGAGCGATTCAAAGCGGATTTTATCAAAAAAGTTTCACAGCTAAAAATCGGCGATCCGCTCAAAACCGAAACAAACATCGGCGCAGTCGTCAGTCAGGCGCATCTCGAAAAAATTCTCTCATACATCGAATTAGCCAAAACGGAAGGAGGAAAAATTCTCTGCGGCGGAAAATCAGTTAATTTGTCGAATGAAACATACAATTTAAGTGAGCGCGATCCGAAATCCGAAATCCAAAATCTAAAATTAAAAGGCTGGTTTATCGAACCGACGATCATCGAAAATCTACCGTTCAACTGCCGCACAAATCAGGAAGAAATCTTCGGCGCGGTTGTCACCATTCAGCCGTTCGACACCGAAGAAGAAGTTTTACGTTACGCCAATTCGGTCGAATACGGCTTATCGGCGACGCTTTGGACGGAAAGTCTTTCGCGGGCGCACCGGATGGCGGAAAAAATCGAATCGGGAATCGTCTGGATCAACTGCTGGCTTTTGAGGGATTTACGAACGCCGTTCGGCGGAATGAAAAACTCCGGTGTCGGACGCGAAGGCGGTTTTGAGGCATTGAAGTTTTTTACCGAAGAGAAAAATGTCTGCGTTAAAATAAGCTAAAAATGAGCGAAAAAAATATTATCAATTCAAAACAAGCTCCCGAACCTGTCGGACTTTATCCGCACGCCCGAAAAGTCGGGAACCTATTATTTTTGTCGGGCGTGGGACCGCGTGAACGCGGCACGAATAAAATTCCCGGCGTTGAGTTGAACGACGGCGGGGAGATAGTTTCCTACGACATCGAAACGCAATGCCGTTCGGTTTTTCAAAACGTCCGTTATATTTTAGAAGACTCCGGTTCATCGTGGGACAAAATCGTTGACGTAACGGTTTTTCTGACGAATATGAAGGAAGATTTTCAAACGTATAATAAAATCTACGCCGAATATTTCGCCGAAAATCAGCCGTGCCGCACGACGGTTGAAGTAAATAAACTGCCGACTCCAATTGCGATTGAACTCAAAGTTATTGCGACAATTGATTGATTATGAAATATGCGGCATTTCTGCGCGGAATAAACGTCGGCGGGAAAAACAAAGTAAAAATGGAAACTCTGCGCGAAGTTTGCGCTTCGATTGGTTTTTCAAACGTGAAAACTTACATCAACAGCGGAAATGTAATTTTTGAAACCGCAAAATCCGACAATCAAAAACTCGCCGCAAAAATCGAAAAAGCGATTGAAAAAGAATTCGGTTTGCAGATCAAAACGATTGTTCGTTCGATTGCGGAAATCGAAGAAATTGTCAAAAACAATCCGTTTGACGGGCAGTTTGAAAACGATAAAGATTTACACGTTTTCTTTTTGGACGAAGAATTACCAAACGAAAAACGCGAACTGCTTTTATCAAACAACAATGAAAACGAGCATTTCGCCGTGCGCGGTCGAGAGATATTCTGCCTGTTGCGCGTCAGCGTTTTGGACAGTTTGATCGGCAAAGATTACATCGCCAAAAAATTGAAAGTTTCCGCGACAGCGCGAAATTGGCGGACGGTTAATAAAATTTCGGGAATTTGAAATATATTTCGCGTTATGATTTTTTATGTTTCGCAAACTCATAATACTATTTTGCATTATCAGCCTGCTTGGAATAATTGCCGAAATAACTGTTCGATGTTCGGTAAATTTGAGCGAAAAAGTTTCTTCGGGCATTTTTTCGTTTAATAAAAACACCGAAACGGTTGAAGCAAAAGTTCTCGGCTGCACATATAAATTTTATCGCAACAACAAGAGTTCGACCAGAGTTTCTCACTTTTACGCTGTTTCATATAGTTTCCAAGGCGAGAGATATTTCTCACAATTGCAAACAGCCGACTACGCAAACGGCGACTATAAAGGCTGTCTTTATTTGCCGGAAAACATCAATATTCTGATTGACGCGGACAGCCCGCGAAACGGCATTTATCCGCAAAACTATCATCCAATGTCTGCCAATTTTTGGTTGGTGCATCTGTTGTTTTCCGGCTTATTGATTCTGACATTATTCTCGGTCGAAGATACTTCCGTTCGTCAACAAACACTTCGCTGGAAAAACTCTAAGGGATTTAAGAAGAAATATGAATTTGTATTTCTGCGGTTAATGATATTTGCGCCGCTACTAATTACAATATATAACGCTTCGTATTATGCGGCTTCAGCGAAAGGCAACTCAATTACGAATTATCAATTGATGCTCATTACAAACGCGGCTGAAAAAGAACAAGAATCAATGCCCGAAGCCGTAGAATATGTGCGAGGCGAGTTTCTGCCGATTTTTCGAGACATCAGACCGCTTATTTGGATTGATAAATTCCCTCTGGGTACACTGACCGATTGTTACGCCGTAACCGACGACGGCGAAAAAGTTCAAATGGATTTTTATTTCAACGTCAGACAACTCTATGTAAAAAATACGCCGGATAATGAACGACTCAAATACTTGATTTTACAGACCAAAGACGCAACTTATTTTGTTCCGTTAGAAACAATTCATTTCAGATAACAGTTTTCCCGGTATTTGATGAAAGGGGAGATAAAGTTTCGAAATTCCGAATTTATGAAAATACGAAGAGCAAAACCCGAAGACGCGGAAAAATTATCGGAGATTGCTTTTGCCGCCAAATCCTATTGGAAATATCCCGAAAAGTGGCTTGAATTGTGGAAAGATGATTTGACTATTACACTGCAAAACATTGCGGAAAACGAAGTTTACGAGATGACGGAAAATGACGAAATCGTCGGGTTTTATGTATTGATAATCAAAGACAATTCAGCGCAGTTGGAGCATTTGTGGATCAAGCCGGAAAATATCGGTGCGGGAATCGGCAGGAAACTATTTGCTCACGCACTGAAAAAAGCAGTTTCGCTGAGAGCCGAAAAAATCTATATCGCGTCAGACCCGCACGCCGAAGGATTTTATAAAAAGATGGGCGCAAAACGCATCGGCAATTTCAAGACGGAAGTTGACGGAAACGAGAGATTTCTACCTTTGATGGAGATTGAATTATAATTTTATCGGGAGTAAGAAACATATGAGAATACAAACACATTTTAAAATAACCTTAATTACAATCTGTCTTTTATTTTCTGCTTGTGATTACGGACAAAGAAATCAAAAAAAAATAACCGATACAAAGAAATCCACCGAAAATACGGCGGCACCGGACGTTAGCAACATTCTCAAAAAACAGATTTTGCTGACTAATAATGCAAAATTCACCGACGGCAGAATTATGGAAGACGCGAGCGGGTTTTTAATCAAATATAACGGCGCGAATTTTGCCGTCACTGTCCGACATTTGTTAGGCGAAGCGGGCGGTGTCGAGCCGGAAGTAAAGATTAATGATTTGTCAAAATCTTTGACGAGTTGGGAAATGATGCCGCGAGTGGTCGGCAATGCCGATGCGGAAACCATTGAAGTTTCCGCCACTGGATTAGATTTTTCACAATCGCCCGCCGACATTGTTTTGCTGAAAGTTACATCAAAAGATTTTACAATCGAAACGCTGACACCGAATTTTGATATTCCGCAGGTCGGCGAAAACCTGTTCCTAATCGGTTGTCCGTATAGCGAAACGCAGTGCAAACAAAATTCTTATCCAGTCAAATTTGTGGAATTTGATGAACAGGAAAAGGCGCTCGTTTGTGAGATGGATGCGAAAGTGGAGTTAAGCGGATTTAGCGGCGCACCTCTGATAAATGGGAAAGGCGAAGTTCTCGGCGCACTCATTTCCGGCGGCGCGGTCGGCGGGAAAAATTACGTTATGGCGACCCACATCAAAGAAATTCAAAAAATAAAATTTTAGGAGAAAATTATGCCGATACGAAAACCTTTTAATTTCAAACAATGGATTGACGAACATCGTCATTTATTAAAACCGCCGGTCGGAAACAAATTAGTTTACGAAGATGCCGAATTTATCGTGCAGGTCGTCGGCGGACCGAATTCGCGCAAAGATTATCATTGGGACGAAGGCGAAGAGTTTTTCTACCAACTCGAAGGCGAAATTCTCGTTAAAGTTCAGGAAGACGGCAAATCGGTTGACGTGCCGATCCGCGAAGGCGAAATTTTTCTTTTGCCGCCGCGAGTTCCGCACAATCCCGTGCGCGGTGCAAACACGGTCGGACTCGTGATTGAGAGAAAACGTCGCAATGGCGAAAAAGACGGTTTGTTGTGGTTTTGCGAAAACTGCAATGAACAACTTTACGAAGAATATTTTGAACTCGACGACATCACGACGCAGTTTCAAGGTGTTTTTAAACGCTTTTACGAAAGCGAGAATCTGCGAACTTGTTCTGACTGCGGAACGGTGATGCAACCGCCTCTGTAATACGAAACAGCGTTGGCAGACATATTCAACTTACTGTCGCTGATGTAACAATATTACAGCAGTTAAGTAGTCGTTCACAATTACTTTTACCTATTTGCGGTTAGGTTTTTGGACGCAAATAGCATAACTCATTTTAATACAATACTTAGTCGGTAATATAATAGTCGAGTCTAATTGTGAACGACTACTTGTCTTTGAATATCAGGATAAATAAAAAAAGAGAAGGAGGGTGTAAGAAATTTTGTGTAATTCCAAATTTATAAATTAAAGGAGAATTACACATTATGACAATTAGCAAAGAAGTTTTAGATGAATTGATTAAAGATTATCAGAACCCGGAAGATTTGTT
>JBBSUG010000008.1:0-156277 GCA_038235165.1 Pyrinomonadales bacterium | reverse complement strand
CCCGTTCTCACCCAACAAATCTTCCGGGTTCTGATAATCTTTAATCAATTCATCTAAAACTTCTTTGCTAATTGTCATAATGTGTAATTCTCCTTTAATTTATAAATTTGGAATTACACAAAATTTCTTACACCCTCGATTCACTTTAATATTCTATTAGTGTGGGGAGAGATGGCGAACATATCTACATATCGAACTGCTTTCCGGTAAACTGAATTTTACATCTTTGCTTTCAAATAATTTGTAAAAGAGGTGCAGGTCAAAAGAAAAAACTTTGCGTCGTCTGCTGTCAAATTAGGTTCTTCCATTAAAGCGTGTCTAATTCCGTTAGCATCACTCGTGTAGCCATAAAGATTTAGAAAGGCATTTTTCATTGCGCCGTGAAGTTTTCCTTTTCTCTCAATCTCCTTTAGTGCTTCTCCAAGTTCGGCTTTTGGTTTTTGTGCAATTTCTTTGGCAATGCTTTCAACTGCTGAAATTGATTCTTTAATTGAGTTTCGGTAATCAGGGTTTTTTCTGTCGCTCAAAAGTTCTAAAGCTCTTTGCAAATGTGCTTTGACATTAGGAAAATCTTTGTCAGTCAAAGCATTTTCAAGCATTTCGATTTCTTGCTTGTCAGTAAATTCCGTAAATATATTATTCACAAATCTGTATGCAGATAACTCATCTTCCAAAACTCTATTCACGAATTGATTCAACTGATTGTCATTCAAACATGTTAAAATTTCCTCTAAAAAATCATAAACTTCAAACCAATGTGCCTGAAAAAATAAGTTTCTATTTGTGATAAAAAAGACTCAAAATTGTACGGCATTTGGTCAAGTCTTTCTTTGAAGGAAAAAAGCCACAATTTTATCTGTAATCCTTTATAGTCAAACCGATGCTCTCCTTTTTCCCAAACATAAATATATAAAGCATTCCAAAGTTGATTTCTGAGAGTTTTATTTACTTCCTGAACTTGGAGGACGTTTAAAACTTCTTTATAACCCGTTCTTTCACTGAACTTCATATTTAATAAGCCTTCGTCAATTCAATTCCCGTGTAATAATGCTTCAAAATAGCGTCGTATTTCACACCCATTTTTGCTAATCCGTAAGCACCATACTGGCACATTCCAACGCCGTGACCCCAGCCGCGTCCGGTAAAATTGTAGCTTAAAACCCGCCCGCTTGAATCGTAGCGTTTGTTGAGCGCGAAAAGTTGTTCGTTTAATCGAAGTGCCGAACGGATTTTGCCGCCGGTCAGGTGGAAAGTGCCATTTGTGCCGACGATTTCGAGATCGGTGGCGCGGCGCGAAAAACCCTGTTTGGCGATGCGAACATCAATCAGCGAACCGATGCCGCGCACATAACGCGACAGGCGCGACTGCACTGCCGAAGCAGACAGACTGGTGTTCCACAACGTGAATGAAGAATCTTTTTCCGCCGTCGCCGTTGCCGCCGACGGTTCGATTTCCAGATAAATTACGCTGCCGCTGCCATCAGTTTGAAAGTTGACGGTTTCGCCGCCGATCAGGGCGACTTCTTTGACTTGATAAAGCGCGCTGCCGAATTCGCGGAACAGAAAAACGTCGGGGCGAACGATTAGCTGGCGGCTCGATTTGCCGCTTTTGACGAGTAATTTGCCGTCGGTCGTCGGTTGGGTCGTGCCGCTTTGCAGATTCGGCATCCATTTCTTTTTCGTGTAAATCTGCTCGATTAAATGCAGCATTTTGGCGCGTGAGAACGGTTTGTTCGGTTTGAGAGTCAAATCGGGCTGAATCGCAAAGTAACCGTCGCGCAGCAGAACGGCGACATCGGCGCGGCGGCTTGCCGGAATCTCGACGGCATCGTCAAACGAAAGCTGATAATTGATATCAGCTTCGCTCAGAAGCGTGTCGGCGTAGTTTTCCCCGTAAATCATTACCGACAAAAGATGCGCGAGTTCCAATGGTTTTGCCGAATCTTTGGTCACATTCGGATAAGTTTTGCCGAATTTGACGGCTAACTGGTTAAGCCAGTTCGACAGTTCGCTCTGCGTCGGCGCATCTTCAAAAAAGTCGTCAGTTAATTGCTGCGTGGAAAGCTGGAAACCGTTAACGGCGAGCAGCGACATCAAGCGGACGAGTTCGAGATTTTTTTCGTCGCGCATTTTCGCCGGAAGCCGGATGGTTTTGATTAAAAACGGCTCGAATTGTTTATGACCTTCGAGCGAACATTCAACGCCGCGCAAATATGGTTCCCCGGTGTCAAAAACATTCTCGGAGTTTTCCGTGCGTCCGCCGCAAGTCGAAGTGTAATATGCGTTTATCGGCTTACCTTTATAAGTTGCGACAATGCCGCGCGTTTCCAAAACGGCTTGTGTTCCCATGCGGCTTTCCGAAGAATAACCGTTATAAACTTGTGAACGAACAGTCGGGAGCAAGTCAAAACCCTGTGTTCTAAAACCGTTAATGTTGGCAATCGCGTAAGTCCGTGCCGCAATCGCCTGCGCTTTCTGCGCTTCGATTTGGGGCAGCGAAAGTTCGTTCGGAACTACGCCGAGCAGATAATCTTCCAGAGAAACGGTATTGACGACCGTCAGACTGCCGCGCGAATTAACGAAAACTTCAATGCGTCCGCGATATGCTTTGCCGTTATAGCGCACCGGCGTTGTCCGTTCGTTGATCGAACCGAACGCGACGGATTTGAGCGATGAAAATTTAGCGTTCGCGCCCGCACCGTTGACGATGACTTCACGCAGATTCGAATTAACCGTATCGGCATTTACCGGATTGCTCGAAACAATCGCTTTGACTTTGTTCGGGTCGGCGTTCGGGCGCGTCGGAAGAATACTGCGAACTTCCGATTTGGGATTTTTCGCTACCTGATTGGAAAGTTTGACGGCTTCGTCCGACGGCTGTGTGACTTTTTCCGTTATCATCTCGGCAACGAAACCTTTTTCGATTAAATCGGCTTTGAAACCGTCGGCTTCTTCAACCGTGTCAAAAGTTCTTGGAACGACGACCCGCCAGGTGTTTGTTTTCGCGTCAATCGAAGCGTAAGTGTTTTCGCCCATCGCCGCCCGCACGTCTTTTGCCAAATCGGCGGCTTCGGTTTGTGTTTCAACATTCGGAATCTCGAAATGATAAATCTCAATTTCCGGCGGACGATATGCCCGCGCCGAAATCGTCACTTTTGTCGTTTCCAAAAACTTTTGCGGCTCATCGGGGCTGACGGCAACGAGCGACGAATCGGTCGTCGTAATCGAAACCGCATTGGCACTTGTCGCCAAACCAATGCGAATCACCGGTTCGCGTTCGAGCCGAAAAAGCGATGCTTCGCTAAATGTCTCGTAAAATTTTTCGTAGGCGGAGGCGTTTTGGGTGAAGCCGGATAGAATAAAAATTGCTGATAGAAATAAAAAGCGGTAATACATAGTTTTGGTTCCAGGTTTCAGATTCAAGGTTTCAGGTTCAAAATTTTAGATTAATTCTTTTTTGAATTGATAAATCTTAAACATTAAAGCGGGAGAAATTTGGAATTTTGTGAGGCACAACTAAATACTACACCAACTCGGCGGCGGAAAGCCAATCTTTTTGCAGTTTGGCAATTGCTACCTCCTTATGTTTAGCTTCGACTTCGATCCACGGCGCGAAGCGAAAAACGTCCGGCATCGTGAAAATCAAGTCGCTGTGGGCGCGGTCGGTGAATTTTTCGCGTCCGTTTGAAATGTGAACCATTTGCCAATCGGGATTTTGCCACGTTTCACGCGCTGCCCAAAACGCTTCGGCAACCGATTCGTCGTTATAATCTTCAAGTTTTTCGCGGCAGACGTGGTGATGCGCGTCAAAAACCATCGGCACTTCGGCGCGGCGGCAGACTTCCAAAATATGCGCCGAAGAATAAGCGTGTTCGTCGTTTTCAAAAGTCACCCGCGAGCGAACTTCTTCGGGCAGTTCACTGATCGCCGCAACCAGTTTGTCAGTCCGGTCGCCTTTGCCGCCGTGAATATTCATCGCCGCCCACTCCGAACGCGGCTGTTTGAGCAAATCCATCGTTCGGGCGTGCATTTTTAAGAGTTTAACGCTGTTTCCGATGACGTGTGGTGTATCCGAATTCAAAACGACGAATTGATCCGGGTGCAGCACGAGACGCAAACCCCGTGCTGACGCACTTGTTCCGATCAACGCCAAATCACCGACCGATTCTTCTAAGATTTCCGCGCCCGCCGCTTCGTCCGAAAATGGGAAAAGATTGGAAGTCATCCGGTAGAGATTGATGTCGTTCGCCAAACAAAACTCGACGGCTTTCCGCAGCCGAACGATATTTTCGGCGTAAATCAAGCGCAGTTTTTCCGTCTGCGCCGCTTTATCGAGCGCAAGCAGTGTTTTGCGCGTGACGGTTTTGTAGCGAACTTCTTCGGAATTTGTGATGCAGACCAAACCGAGATTGTTTTTCACGCATTTGGATTGTGCTTTCATAACCGTATATTGAAATATTATTACCTCTCCATTTTGTTTCGATTATACGCTCAGGTCGGCAGTTGATTTTTCGAGCGTTCTTCCCCGCCACCAGCGACGTGTTACACTAATGACCTTAACAATTATGTCAGCAGTAAAACAAGCTTACGAAAACGAACTCCCCGAAAAACGCTCGATCCGCATCGAACGCGGCATTTACCGGGTCAATTATCCGTCGCACAAAGGGTATCGTGCTTATTTGAAATTCAAAGACACGGAATATCAAAAAGTATTTTCGCTCGGCGGCGGTGAGGAAAAAGCACTCGAACAGGCAAAACAGTGGCGCGAAGAGAAACTGCGCGAAATTCAAAATTCGCCCGAAGCCCAAAATCCACTCAAAAAGATAATGTCCAATAATACGAGCGGCATCAGCGGCGTTCGGCGCGGAAAAACGGCGTGGAGTGCAACCTGGCAGGAAAACGGCAAGCAGTTTCACCGTTCATTCGCGGTCGAAAGACATGGCGAAGATGAAGCATTCAAACGCGCCTGCCAAACCAGAGCCAAGGTCGAAAAGCGTCTTTATGGACGCGTTCAAGATGCGCTTGAAAGTTTTGATCCAGAGCAAACACATTTTTAACCCCTGTTGTCTCACATAAAATTCGATTAGTTTTCCATAGTAAATATCATATTTCCATTCTCGGAACCGCTGAAATTTTTGCGCCCGCCATCGAGTCCGATTTTCTCGTTAAAAAATGCCTGCACGATGTAGAGTTTCAACAAAACACGCACGTCGGGACGGTCAAAACGGTCAGCCATCGTTCGCAGCCGGTCAACATCTGCCTGCGCCAGCAAATTCAACTCTTTGCCGTAGCGAAAAACATTGCTGCCGACACGCGGCAGTCCGCGAGTCAGCACTAATTCGCCGTTTTGAAATGACGTATTGCGCTTGTCGTATTTGGCGAGCAGCGCGGCGGCGTTGATGATTTCGTTGACTTGACCTGAAAAAGAATCGAGCATTGAAAAAGCCGTTGCCGGTTCAACGTAGGCATAACCGCTTGCCACTTTCAAATAATCGTTGATCGCGTCTTCGTCCGGCGGCGTGCTGTCAGTCAGCCCGCGCGCTTCGTTCATCAGCTTTCCGGCAAATTCTTGATCTTCCTTAGTGTTTTTCGCCTGAAAGATGATTGCCATCTGCACGATTCGTTCGATTTTCTCCTTGTTCGACGACAGAGCGTCAATAATTTTGCGAGCTTCGTCGTAATCACCTTTTTTTATTTTCGATTCGGCGATTTTTGAATCGAGATAAGCGAGCGCATCGTCACGGTCTTTTCCTTCCGGTGCCTTCATCAAACTTTCGCGGACTTTATCGGTGGTTCCCGAACCGACGGCTTCATTGACGGCGTTTTTATACATCATTCCGCGCATCTGAGCGGGCATTTTTGCCGCGCTGTCAATCATTTTGTCCGGTGATTTTTGGCTGTCGCCATCAAACATATCGTCGTCAAACATCGCCATCCCTTCGGGCAGAGATTTCTTCATTGCCGCCTGTTTTTGTTTGATTAGAGCGGCGCGTTCCGGGGTTATTTTTTCTAAAACGGGTGTTATTTGGCGAAACTGGAAATAATTTTCAAAACCTTTGCCCGTTTCAAGTCGTAGCAGATAGTCAGCCATTTTGTTGGCTAAATCTTTGGCGAGTTTTTCCTCGATTTTGATAATTTTTGTCTTTGAGTTCGCCGCGTTTTTATCAGCTTTGAGATAATACTGATTCAAAAAATTTGAGACGAGATTTCTTTCCGTTTCATTTTTAGCGTAATCGCTGTCGAGCAGTTTATTGCCGATTTCCTTAGCGAGAGAGTTTGCCAGTTCGTTGTCTTTCCCGTTGATTTTGCTGAGAATTTGAAAAACCGAGGCGGTCACGCCGTTTTTAGCGAGGCTTTCACGAAGCAATTGCGCTGCTTTTTTCGGATCTTTTTCGGCGGCTTGTGCAGAGAAACTTTGTTCGAGACGCAGTTCGTCATCCGCAAGAAATTTGTTTCGGCTGCTTTCCATCATCGAAGCCGGTGTTTTCGGGGCGTTCGGACTGCCCGAAACCTGCGCTGCCGATTTCGCTGCCAATGCTGCCGTCACATTTGCCGGACGGGTCGCGTAAAGCAGTTCGAGAGCCATTTCTGGGTCGTAATTGGCAACCGTCGTCAAAATTTGTTTGCGCGGCGAAGCGTTCATAAAAACGCTCATCATCGCCATCGGCGAATTATCCGTCGCCGGCGGTGCGTTATTAGCTTGAATTACTTCCTGTGCCGATTGCCGAAAAAGCTGCCGCGCCCGTTTTTCGTCGCGTTTCCACAGCATATCGCCAGCCGAAGCGAGAAGCAACGCACGATTGTCCGGCAGTTTGAGCAGTGCCGTTTCGCCGACGACTTGTTCGAGCAGCGCGACGGCTTTTTTCTCAAGTTCCTTTTGCGCTTTTTCCTTTTCCTCTTTTGATTCGGTCGGCGAAGTTTGGGCAGAGGTGAAATTAAACAGTGAGAGAATTAACAAGAACAAAACAAACAAACGCGAGATTTTCATACGGAACTCCTTTTAGAAATTAAGAAATGTGGATTTTTCAACGTCATCATAACCCAATTCACATTAAAGCAAAAGGATTTCGGAAGTTTTTATCGGCAGGATATTTCCCCGAAGCGGTTCGGTTGAAGGATTGGCAAAAATTTCGAGGAAATAAGAGAAAAATTCAGCCGCCGGTAAGGTCGGGATCAGCGAAGATTTTATGGTTGCCGCGTGTTTTTCTTGATCGGCGTGACGTGATCAAAGGTGCGGCGAAAATCTTCGCCGGCGATGGAAACGGTTTTGCTCATTTCAAAAAGCCGCGAACGCAGACGCACCCCGATTCTATCTTCCAACGTTTCTTCGCGGTCGGATTTCCTTTCGTCCAGATAATTCGTCGTAAAAATCGTCAGCTTTTTGTCGTTGTAGCGCGTGTTGATGATGTGCGCCATCGTGTCGCGCACCCAATCGGTCGGTTTCGACGCGCCGATTTCATCTAATACGAGAACATCGGCATCGAACACCGGCGCAAGAACTTTCAGTTCGGAAGTTTGCGAAATATTGTTATAAGAACCTTGAATTTCCTTCAAAAGTGCGCCGAATTCGTAGAAAAGACAGGAAAAGCCGCGTTCGGTCAAACCCTTCAAAATCGAAACCGCGAGGTGTGTTTTGCCGACCCCGACCGTTCCCATAAAAAGCAGACCGCGTTCGACCGCCGGATAATCCATCGCCAGCCGCGACGCAAACTTGAAAGCGCGTTCCTGCGACGGGTTCGTCACGCGGTAACTGTGAAAATGACAATCGGTATAACGTTTCGGAATTCGCGCTTTGTCAATCAAATCGGAGTGCGATTTCTGCTTGCGGCACTTACACAGGCGCGCCCCTTTGCCTGGAACAACTTCCATCCCCGCACCGAAACAGAGCGGACAGACTTCCGGTTCGTCGCCGTCGTCGGGCGCGTCGTAAAATTCCCGCTTGGGAGTGTCCGGCACCGGATCAGGCACGGCAAAGAGCGGATGAATTTTCGCTGTTTCTTGGGGCATCAGGGAAATAATTTAACTTCTTAATATACAGGTAAATCTTGTTTTTTGTCAGGAATTTGTCTTCGTGTAAAGCTGAAGTCGTCTTGAATTATAACATTGAAACAAATGATTTCAAGTTTTATTTGAGCATTTAAAGTCCAATAAAAATCAGGGTTTGACGAAACCGCAAAAGTGCTGAAAAGTGAAGTTGATGAAAACAGGCGACTTACGATTTAACAAAAAATTTACATTGCGGTAAAAAAATTAACGGTGAAATGTTTTGCCGGCTTATCGTATGATATATTTAATTTTTGATTGTGAGTTGATTTTGATTATGAGTATCTTACGCAGCGTATTGATAAAACTTGGTTTAGCCGATCTGAAAGCCGAGCGCAGCCCGATTTCAATTTTTTTGCTTGACGACGACCACCGCCGTCATCGCTGGTTTATCAAAAGATTCGAGGGCGACGAACTGGACATCGCCGAAACGGTCGAGGAAGCCAAGGAACTTTTGAGCCAATATTCCTACGACGCGATCTTTCTCGACCACGATTTGTTACCGCACCATTACGAATCGAACGACCACAACGACTTCGGCAGCACCGGTTACGCCATCGCCGAATGGCTCTACGAAAATAAGGAATTAAACCGCGCCGCGACGGTTTTTGTTCACACCCGCAACGCCGACGGCGCAGTTAAAATGGTCGAAATACTACGTGAATCCGGCAGACAGGTCGAATATGTCCCGTTCCCGATGCTCGATATGAAAATCAAAAATTATTGGAAAAGATAGTCTTTTAAAAAAGGAAAAGGTGAAAAGGTGAAAAAGGGTAAAGTTTTGATTGAATAACGAAACACTATTCATCTTTCCCTTTTAGCCACTTCACTTTTCACCTTTTCCTTTTTTAAAGCCCCGCCATATTCCATTTGCGAACGATTTCATTGACGAGATTGGCGACTTTATCGGTGACTTTGATGTAGTATTCGTCGGCTTTTTTCTGGTCGAATTTTGGATAGCCCTGACCTTTTTGGTAAAGACCGATGGAGGATGGGAAAGGCGTTGCCGACCACGTTCCGGGAGTCGGATAGGCGGTTGCCAGATCGTCGTTGTATTTTTCCGGGTGAACTAGAGTCGAGTCAATCGCCTGAATAAACGCGGTTTCATTTAAACCGGCGTGTCCGCCGTCTTCGCCGAAAACCGCTTTCGTTTCGTCAGAGGCAAACGACCACCAATTGATGACCAAAGTTCGCACCTTTTGTTCGTTGGCAACTTCCGCCGCCACACTGTTTAGAACCGCCGTCTGTCCGCCGCCGTGTCCGTTGACGATGATGATATTTTTGAAACCGTTTTTCGCCAAACCTTCCAAAATTTGTTTAACAAACGGGCGATACGCCTCTTCGGTGATTTGAAATGCGCCCGGATAAGCCTGCATACTGCCCGTAATTCCGTAAGGCAGCGTCGGCGCAATCATCCCGTTGACGCGTGATGCAATTGTTTGAGCAATCGCCATCGGTGCCGTATTATCCGCGCCGTTATTGATGACACCGTGCGGTTCGAGCGTTCCGGTCGGCAGCAAAACGGTCTGAATTTTTGACGGGACAACTTCTTTGAATTCCATCCAGTTAATTCTGTCCATTTCACGGGTTGAAACGATGTCATTTTTCGGTTGATTTTTCGGTTGTGTTTTGCTCATAGTTTGTCCGGCTGATAGATTTTGCAGCGCAAGCATCAATAAAAATACAGTTAAAATTTTATTCATAGTTTTCCTCGTGAGCAATTATAACTCAAAATTACTCCTCAACTTACATCAAAAAAATTAATCGGCAATGCAACGCGAACGGCAGCGTTCGATAAACGGTTATCCAGACGGAAAAACTGACTGGGCGTTATGCTAAACTTACAAAATAATGACGAGCGACAAACCGAACAAACCGAAGAGACGTTCACCGCCCTATATTCTCGGCGGCGTGGTGTTGATTCTGCTGACATTTTTAGTTCTTTTGCAATCGTCAAATCTCTGGAAATCGCTCACGGTCGAAACCGTCAACGATACTTTGCTGCTCTACGCTCTCTCGTCGCTCAATTTTCTCGCGTTTATAATTTTCGGACTTATTTTTATTCGCAGTCTCGTCAAACTGCGGCGCGAAAGACGTGCGGCGCAACTCGGTTCGGAAATAAAAAAGCGGCTTTTATTGTACTTCTTTGCGGTCAGTTTGCTGCCGATTATTGCGATGGCGATTTTTTCGTATTTATTTTTGAACCGGGCGATAGACCGCTGGTTTACTGATATTCCCGAAAAAGGGATTCGGGAAGCGCAGCAGGTGCAGGATCAGTCAATTAAAGATCAAGCCGTCAAATTGCAGGAAACGGCAAATTTACTGGTTAATGTTTTAGGTAAAAAACAATTAGATGGTCAGGATTTACAAAACTTTGCGACGGCGGGAAATTTAACGAAAATTGAAGTCATCTCAAAAAACGGCGAAATTCTCGCTGAAGGCGGCAAAAATCTGACAGCTGACCAGAAAGAAGAACTCGACAATATATTCGGTTTGGTTCGGAGTGAAAGTTTTGACAACGTAAATTTGTCGGATGGAAAAGGCTTTGATTTAGCCGCTGCAAAGTTTTCAGACGGCAGAATGCTGATTATCGTCCCTAATTTTCGTCCTGCCGAAAATGTCAGTCAAATTGTCGAAAACTCGTTGGTCGAGTTTGAAAAGCTGAAACAAAAACAGGTGATTATTCGTCAGCTCGGTTTTTTAACGCTTGGCGTTTTGACGTTTATGCTGATTTTCGCGTCGAGTTGGACGGCGTTCTACATCGCCCGTGGTTTGACCGTGCCGATCAGAGCATTGGCAGAAGGCGCGGACGAAATCGCGCGCGGCAATCTGGCGCACCGCGTCGAAGTTTTGGCGGAAGACGAACTCGCCCTGCTCGTTTCGACGTTCAATCAGATGTCAGCGAAACTGGAAGAAAATTCCGCTGAAATCAGCGAACGCCGCCGTTATATCGAAACCGTTTTGCAGTCGCTTTCAACCGGCGTAATCTCGTTTGACGGCGAAAACCGCGTGACAACGATCAACAAAGCCGCGATTCAAATGTTGAAACTCGAAACGGCGGATTTCAGGGAAATCGAATTAAAACAACTGGTCAACAAAGAAAACCGCAGTATTCTGGAAAGGCTTCTAAATCGCGCCAAACGAATCGGTCAGGCGAGCGAACAAACAATTTTACAGCGCGAACACGCCGACGGAAGCATTGAAACCGCCGGGAATTTGCCGGTCGCTTTGACGGCAACGGCGTTGCCGAAAAATCTCGGCGAATCAGGCGGCGCGGTTTTGGTAATTGAAGATTTAACGGAACTTATCGCCGCTCAACGCGCTTCGGCGTGGCAGGAAGTCGCCAGAAGAATGGCGCACGAAATCAAAAATCCGCTGACACCGATTCAGCTTTCCGCCGAACGCATTGCCAAACGCTTCGCTTTAACCCAAAGTCCGAAATCCAAAGTCCAAAGTTTTTTGAATGTTTTTAAGGCGACGAGCGACGAAGAAAATTTAAAAACGGAAGCGCAAAACGCGAAAGTTATCAAAGAAGGCACGGAAACGATTCTGCGCGAAGTGAATTCGTTAAAGTCAATGGTTGACGAGTTTTCACGCTATGCCCGGTTGCCGGACGCGCGATTTGAAAGCGGCGATTTAAACGAAATCATCAAACAAGCCGCCGCCCTTTACGAAGACCGCGAAGTGAAAATTACTTTGGATTTAGCCGAAAATCTGCCGCCGGCAATGATTGACGAAGAACAACTCAAGCGCGTTTTCGTCAATCTAATTGAAAACGCCGTCGAAGCGTTTGATGCAACTCAATCCGACAAGCAAATTTCGATCAAAACCGTTCACGACGAGGCGCGTGATTTAATCGTCGCCGAAGTCGCCGACAACGGCGACGGCATCGCGCCCGCGAATTTCCAAAAACTTTTCCAGCCGTATTTTTCGACCAAAGGACGCGGCACGGGTTTGGGTTTGGCAATCGTCCAAAGAATAGTTTCCGAACATCACGGAAAAATCCGCGCGGGAAATAATTCTGCCAAAGGCGCGAAATTTGTTGTAGAATTGCCTATTGTCGTTTGAGGTGAAATTATGTTTGCAAAATGGTTCAATGAATATCAAAAACTTTCACGGAAAACACGATTTATTTCACAATTTGCGGCGTTTACTGTTTTAATTTTTTCACTGTTGAGTCTTTACGACGTAGCTCGCATCGTTCATTATAATTCGGATTATCCTGGAAATGAACAACTATTCGAGTTTTGGATTTCGATAATTTTTCAAGTATTGATTTTTATACTTTTCACGCTAAGATTTGGGTTGCTGTTTTTCGAATCATCAAAATCTTTTTGGCTTAGTGAAATTTTATCTTTAATTGGCTTGGCTACTCTCGCATCATTTTGGTGGATTTCAAGACCGCCGCTTGGTTATTACGATCTTTTTCCTAACGATTTGATAGTTTTTAGATACACTTCACGCAGTATGGAAGGATACGGGCTATATTATTTGCTGTTGAGTCCATTAAGAAAATTTACAACTTCAATTTTTGCGATCATCAAAATCTTTGCAAAAAAGGGAGAATAAAATATGAGCCAAGTAATTTCAGCCGTTTATGAAAACGGAAAATTGATTTTAGACGAACCGTTGGCAGTTTCGGAAGGTGTAAAAGTCAAAATAATAATTCTGCCGTTGGAAGAAAGACAGGAAAAAACGCCTGCCGAAATTTTGGCGGAACTGGCGGCATTGCCGTTGGAAGGAAAAACCGACAAGTTTTCGGGGCGCGACCACGACAAAATTCTTTACGGAGATGAAGGTGCGCGATGATTTTTGTGGATACGGGCGGCTGGTTCGGCAGCATTGTGCCGACTGACGAAAACCACGCGAAAGCCAAAAACTGGTTTCTGCAAAATCGTGAACCTTTGATTACCTCAAATTATGTGATTGACGAAACTTTGACGCTTTTTAAGGCGCGTGGCGAATATCAACGCGCTTTGCAAATAGGAGAGCGATTTTTTGATGGTTCTTTGACTGGAGTTTACGATTTGAGCAGCGAAGATATTATCAAAACTTGGGAAGTGTTTAAGAACTATTCTGACAAAGATTGGAGCTTTACGGATTGTTCGAGCAAAATTGTCATGGAAAAACTTGGAATAAGTTACGCCTTCGCTTTTGACAATCATTTTAATCAATTCGGCAATGTCGTTGTCGTGCCGTAAAATTCAAAAATGCTTAATTCAATTTTAATCGTTGACGACGAACGCGGAATCCGCGAAACTTTGCGCGGGGTTTTGGAAGATGAAGGTTTCGAGGTCGAAACCGCCGCGTCGGGCGAAGCGTGTCTAAAATTGGTCGAAACAAATAGTTTCGCGTGTATTTTGCTTGATGTTTGGCTGCCGGAAATGGACGGGTTGGAAACGCTCAAAGAATTGCGCGAAAACGGAAACGATTCTGCCGTTGTGATGATTTCGGGACACGGCAATATCGAAACCGCCGTTAATGCGACGAAACTCGGCGCGTTTGATTTTATTGAAAAACCGCTGTCGCTCGAAAAAACGGTTCTCACCGTCAGAAACGCGATCAAGCAGCGGGATTTGGAGCGCACCAATCGGAATTTGACTGAGCAGTTGAGCGAAGATTACGCGATGGTCGGTGATTCGATTGCAATGCGGGCGTTGCGAAAACAAATCGCCATCGTTGCGCCGACTGACGGACGCGTTTTGATTTCCGGCGAATCGGGGACGGGGAAAGAACTTGTCGCACGGGCGATTCACGCGCAGTCAAAACGAAAAAATGCGCCGTTTGTCGAGATAAATTCCGCCGCGATTCCCGAAGATTTAGTCGAATCGGAACTGTTCGGACACGCGAAAGGTGCTTTCTCAGGTGCGCTTAATGCAAAAAAAGGAAAGTTTGAAATTGCCGACGGCGCGACGCTTTTTCTCGACGAAATCGGCGATATGTCGCCGCGCGTGCAGGCGAAAATGTTGCGCGTTTTGGAAGAACAGCGGTTCGAGCCGATCGGCAGCAACACACCCGTCAAAGTTGATGTGCGCGTCATTTCCGCGACGAACAAACCACTTGACGAACTAATTGAAAACGGCAATTTTCGTGCCGATTTGTTTTATCGTTTGAACGTCATTCCGTTTCAAATTCCGCCGCTGCGTGAACGAATCGAAGACGTTCCGGCGTTGATCGAACATTTTAACCGCAAATTTTCGGCAGATTACGGCAAAAAATCAAAAAACTTTACGGATGAAGCGGTTGAAGCACTGCAAAACTATGCGTGGCTCGGCAACGTTCGCGAACTCCGAAACACGATTGAGCGTGTCGTCATTATGCACGGCAGACAAAAGGTGACGGCGAATGATTTGCCCGAATTTGACGCGAAAACTTCCGCGCCCGCATCAAGTTTTCGCTTCCCGTCTTTTAAAGATGCAACCGATGCTTATCAGCGCGAATTTATCACGCACAAACTCGCTGAAGCCGACGGCAATATCACTCGCGCCGCCGAACTGATGGGCGTTGACCGCAGTCATTTGCACCGGAGAATGAAGAATTTAGGAATTAATGCGGATAAAATAAAGACTGACTAAATGCGGAAGTTCGCACGAATTAAAGGTGCAGAACACAGTAACTCCGCACTCTTACTTCGTGCGGGCTTCCGCATTGAGAAAATTCCGCAGAAGTTTTTTGCCTTCCGGCGTTAAAATTGATTCTGGATGAAACTGTACGCCTTCGATTTGGTAGGTTTTATGCCGCAAACCCATAATTAAACCGTCGGATGACACGGCGGAAATTTCCAGACATTCGGGCAAAGTTTCCCGTTCGACGATCAGCGAATGATAGCGTCCGGCTTGAAAATTGTTGCTCAATCCGGCGAAAAGGGTTTTGCCGTCGTGAACGATTTTGACTGGCTTCCCGTGAACGGGTTCAGGGGCGCGAACGACTTTGCCGCCGAAAATCTGCCCGATTGACTGGTGTCCCAAACACACGCCTAAAATCGGCAGTTTGCCGGCAAATCTTTTCAACACGGACAGCGAAACTCCGGCATCGTCAGGCGTTCCGGGTCCGGGCGAAATGAGAATTTTTTCAGGTCTGAGATCGTTTTCGATTTCATCAATCGTCACTTCGTCGTTGCGCCGAACCACCATTTTCGCACCGAGTTCACCTAAATACTGAACGAGATTATAGGTGAAAGAATCGTAGTTATCTATCACTAAAAGCATATTTTATGAGCGGTCAGCGGTGAGCGGCAAACCGTTGGTTTCAGAATAATTCTTCATCAAACATTAAGCATTTACCATTTACCGTTAAAAAGTTATAATAGAAAATTGTCCAAGTTCGTATGCGAAACTTGGATTTTCAGTTTTTAAATTATCAGATTTTTGCGTTTATGACGAACCGCCGAAATTTGGAATTTGCCATCTGGAATTTGGTATGACAAATTATGAGCAAACGCGATTATTACGAAGTTTTAGAAATACAAACAACCGCGACGGAAGTGGAAATCAAAGCGGCGTACCGCAAATTGGCGATCAAACATCATCCTGACAAAAACCCTGACGATCAGGCAGCAGAAGATAAATTCAAGGAAGCGGCGGAAGCGTATTCCATACTGTCGGACGCGCAAAAACGTGCGGCATATGATCGTTTCGGACATCAGGGCGTTGGCGCGGGCGCGGGCGGCGCGGGCTTTAACCCCGGCTTCACTAATATCGAAGACATTTTTGATTTGTTCAATTTCGGTGACATTTTCGGCGGACGCGGCGGCGGTTCATCGTCGCGCACGGCGGCACAGCGCGGCGCGGATTTGCGTTATGATTTGGAAATCAGCTTGGAAGAAGCAGCGCACGGCAAAGAACAAAAACTTCGCATTCCGCGTCTCGAAAAATGTGACGAATGCGACGGCAAAGGCACGGAAAACGGCACCATGCCCGAAACCTGCCCGACGTGCAGCGGCAGCGGACAAACGCGCTATCAGCAGGGATTTTTCTCGGTGATGCGAACCTGCCCAAACTGTGCCGGACGCGGACAAATCATCAAAAATCCGTGCAAAAAATGTCGCGGCGCGGGACGCGTCGAAAAGGAAAAAACTCTCGAAGTAAAAATTCCGGCGGGTGTTGAAACCGGCTCGCGGCTGCGAATCAACGGCGAAGGTGAAGCGGGCGCACAGGGCGGACCATCGGGCGATTTGTTCGTCGTCATTCACGTCGCCGAACACGAAATGTTTGAACGACAGGGCGCAAACCTGTATTCCGCCGCGCCGCTGACTTTCGCGCAAGCCGCACTCGGCGCGGAAATCAAAGTTAAAACTTTAGACGGCGAAGAAGAATTAAAAATTCCGGCGGGAACGCAAACGGGAACGGTTTTCCGTCTCAAATCACAAGGAATGCCCGCACTCGGCGGTCGCGGCAAAGGCGATTTGTTCATCGCCGTCACCGTCATCACGCCGAAATCATTAACCAAAGAACAGCGCAAACTGCTCGAACAGCTCGCCGAAGTCGAAGACATTAATTTCCACGACGAATCTTTTATGGATAAAGTGAGAAATATGTTCGGGTAAACCCATTCAAAAAGACGAATGACCAAAATTATTTTTTAATTTTGGTCATTCGTCCTTTTGATGTTTTTCCACTATTTAGACAAGTTTTGCCTTAATGGTTTCGCTGACTAATTTGCCGTCTACCGATTTACCGGCGAGTTTTGCCTGTGCCGCTTTCATCACCGCGCCCATCTCCTTCATTGATGTCGCGCCGGTTTCGCTCATTGCATCGGTTACTGCTTGCTCGATTTCTTCTTTGGTCGCCGATTGCGGCAGGTAATCTTCGAGAATGACGATTTCCGATTTTTCCTTTTCAGCGAGTTCGTCGCGTCCGCCCTTTTTATACTGCTCGACTGAATCGCGCCGCTGTTTGACCAGTGTTTGCAGAACTTTAACGGCTTCTTCATCATTTAATTCGTAGCCGATGCCTTTTTTGTTCTCCTCATTCATCATCGCGGCTTTCGCCATTCGCAAAACCGACAACCGGTCTGCATCCTTTGCCTTCATTGCGGCGGTTATATCGCCGGTTACTTTTTCTTTCAAACTCATTTTTCTATTTCTCCTTGAGTATATCTTATGCCGGACGCGCCGAAATTCACAAAACGAGAGTTTTTATTTGAACGAAATTTTATAATTCAGGCAAGACGAAAGTGCTGATTTTGAAGTGTCTGAAAATGCGGCAAATTGTGATAATCTATATTTTAGTCAATTTTAGAATTTGAAATATGGAAGCGCAAAACTTACAAGTTACGAGGGAAAGTCTTTTAAGCGTCGTCGTGCGGATGCCGGAAAAAGAAGTTGATAAATTATTTAAAGATGCCAAACGCTTAAAAAAGCGTGAAACGGAGTTAATAAATAAAGTAAAAAATATTGATCTGTCATCCGAAGATCAAAAACTGTACGGAAAACTTATCAAAAAATTCCGCGCCGAAAAAGTTACGTCCAAAGAACATAACAAATTAACTGAAATAATTGATAAACTTGAAGAAATAACACTCAAACGGCTTAAATGACTGTACGAAATCACACAAATTCGTCAGCAGCCGATTGATGAAATTATGAAGGAACTGGAAATTAAGCCGAAAAACTATGGCTAAATCTCCATCGCTTCAATCAAAAAGAAAGTTGCTGAAAAGGCGAAAGGTCTTTGCGAATACTGCCTTTTACCGCAAAACTATTCCGTCTCGACTTTTGAATTTGAACATATAAATCCGCTTTCAAACGGCGGCGAAACAACTCTTCAAAATTTCGCGTGGGCGTGTTCCGGCTGTAATAAATACAAATCTCACTGAACTTTTGCCATAGACTTTGAAACAGGCGACAAGGTTTTGTTTTTCAATCCCCGAAAAGATAAGTGGAGCGAGCATTTTGCCTGAAGTAAAGATTTTACAAAGATAATTCCGCTGATGGCAAAAGGTCGCGTAACTGTTAGATAATTACAGTTGAATCGAAAAGGTTTGACAAATCCTCGTAAACTCCTTCACCTTGTCGGCGAGCATCCGCCGGAGTAAAATAGTTTTTCAATGAAAAAATACGTCATCAAACGCGACGAAAATTCCCTGCCGGAGAAATTAACCCGTTACAAGCAGGAATTAAATGAACAGCAGTTTCGCGTCGTTACGGCACAGCCGAAAGCGTCGCTCGTTGTGGCGGGCGCGGGAACGGGGAAAACGCGGACGATCACTTATCGCGTCGCTTATTTGATCGAACAGGGCGTTTCGCCGCAGCGCATTTTGCTCGCCACTTTTACCAATCGCGCGGCGCGGGAAATGCTCAAGCGCGTTGAAACTTTAACTGGTTCGCAGAATGTTCACCGTATTTGGGGCGGCACGTTTCACCGCATCGCCAATATGATTTTGCGGCGACACGCGGTTTCAATCGGTTTCGACTCGAATTATTCGATTTTGGATGCGGAAGATTCAAAGGATTTTATCAACGTCTGCATCGAAGAAGCCGCGATTGACACGACGGCGAAACGGTTTCCGAAGCCGGAAGTCGTGCAGAACATTATCAGTTACGCCAACAATACCGATCAGACAATCGAAGATGTCATCATCAAAAAATATCCTTATTTTGAAATGCTGTCGCAGCAAATCAAGCGCGTTGATTTCGTTTATATGGAACGAAAAAAAGAACGCAACGTGATGGATTATGACGATTTACTGCTGAATTGGAAACGTCTTTTGCTCGAAAAGCCCGACATCGCCGCCGTTTATGCCGAACAGTTTCAACATATTTTGGTTGACGAATATCAAGACACGAACAAACTGCAAGCCGAATTGATTGATTTGCTCGCCGTCAAACATAAAAACGTGATGGTCGTCGGCGACGACGCGCAATCAATTTTCGCGTGGCGCGGCGCGGAATTCACCAATATTTACGAATTTCCGCAGCGTTATCCGAATTCGGAAACTTATAAATTAGAGTTGAATTATCGTTCAACGCCGGAGATTCTCGGGTTGGCAAATGTTTCGCTTGCCAACAATCGGCGGCAATTTCCGAAAATTTTGAAAGCTGTCAAAAGGTCAAAGGATTTCAAACCCGCACTGATTCCGTGCAGCGATGTCGAACAACAATCCGCTTTTGTCGCCTCAAGAATTTTAGAATTGCGCGACGAAGGCACGAGTTTGGAAGAAATCGGCGTGTTATATCGGTCGCATTATCATTCGATTGAACTGCAATTGGAACTGACGCGCCGCAACATTCCGTATCGCGTGCAAAGCGGCGTGCGATTTTTTGAACAGGCACACATCAAAGACGTGATTTCTTATTTGCGAATCATCGTCAATCCGCGCGACGAACTGGCGTGGAAACGCATTTTGAAAATGATTCCGAGCGTCGGGAACGTCACGGCGAACAAGATTTACGAAAGTTTGGCGTATGCCGAAAACCCGCTGGCGTTGGCGAAACGCGAAGATTTCAAATATCAGCCGCGCAGCAAAGCCAACTGGCAAAACTTCGTCGCGCTGCTCGAAAAAATCACCACCGACGACAACCGCAACAAACCGGCAAAACAAATCGAACTGATTTTAACAAACGGTTACGAGCAGTATTTACAGGAAAATTACGAAAATTTTGAAGCGCGTCTGGAAGATCTAAAAGGTTTGGCGATGTATGCCGCACGTTATGATTCGACCGAAGATTTCCTCTCGGAACTCGCGTTGCTTTCGACCGAACGCTTCAAAGAACCGACCGGCATCGTCGGCGAAGATGTCATTTCCGGCGGCGAAGAAGACGAACTTTTAACATTAACATCGGTGCATCAGGCGAAAGGTTTGGAATGGAAAGCCGTCTTTTTAATCTGGGCGGCGGAAGGCAAATTTCCGAGTCCGAGAAGTCTCAAAGAAATTGACAGCGAAGAAGAAGAACGCCGTTTGTGGTACGTCGCTTTGACCAGAGCGCAGGACGAGCTTTATTTAACTTATCCGCTGATGATAATTGATTACAACCGCCAAACCGTCCTGCAAAAACCGTCGCGTTTTATCCAGGAATGTCCGCCCGCGCTGTTTGAAATTTGGAGTTTGGAAGAAGACGCAAAACCGTTTGATGCACCGATCAGTTTGCTGAATGATGATGTAGAATTTTTGAATTAAAAATTATTGTTTGCCGCTTAAAATTCGGCTAAAATATCAAATATGAGTAAAAGCAATCTCGCCCACAAAAAAGACTCTCTGACGGATGAAGAATATCTGCATTTTGAACGACAAGCGTTTGAAAAAAGTGAATTTGTCAATGGCAGAATTGTTGCAATGGCGGGCGCGAGCGAAAATCACAATGTCATTTCTTCCAATCTCTCTTTGGAAATCGGCGTTCAAACAAGAAAAGGAGATTGCCGCGTTTTTTCGAGCGATATGCGTGTGAAAGCAAAAAAAAGAAATTATTATTACCCGGATATTGTCGTCGTCTGCGGCGAGCGCAAATTTGAGGACGGCAAAAAAGATATTCTGCTCAACCCGAAAGTCATTATCGAAGTGCTTTCAAAATCAACCAAACTCAAAGACCGCAACGAAAAACTCGACTCGTATATGTCGCTCGAAAGTTTGACCGATTATGTTCTCGTCGAACAAGACACGATGCGAATTGAACATTTTATAAAAATCAGCGAAAAGGAATGGAAAGTTAATTTGCTCACGGAAAACGCCGATAGACTTCGCCTTGAATCAATCAACTGCGAAGTTTTGCTTGATGAAATTTATCGTGAAGTGAAGTTTTCAAAATAGAAAACTCTAGTATATCAACCCTATGAAAGAACTAACTCCACATTTGATTATTGGACACGGAAATTTTTTTCAAACAAATTTGTTAAGTTCGTCAAGATTTGTTGATTATTGTAAAGAAAGAGGTATTCAAATTGATGAAAAAAGATTAGAAAAGTTTGAAGAGCTTGGGATATTTTATCCGATGCTTAGAGTAAAACATCCTAAGTGTAGAAAAAAACTGAAACAAGTAGTAACTGAAAATGAAAGTTACGTGGAAGAGTGCGGTGTTTTGCAAGAAGGCGAAGAATGGGATGGAAAGGTTGAAGAGTTTTATGCGGCTTTTATTTTTTGGAAAAAAGAATATGTTGATTCTTGGATTAATGATGGATTAGTTTATATTCCAACCAATCAGACTTTTCAGCCTTGGTCAAATTATAGAATCGGAGAAGGTGCTAAAAAACAAACTGAAACATATTATTCAATTTTTCAAACTCTTCCATTGCATATGCTCACTCATTCCATTAGTTTCCCGTTAGGAGTTGAAAATCTTGCGACATGGACTCAAAAAGATATAAAAAATTGGTTTAAATCATCCAAACAAGGTGCGAAACGATTAGTCAAATCTCGTCAGTTATCAGTCGGTTTTCGAGATGAAGTAGCTGATCTTGCTCAAATCCTTTCAAATAGATATTTACCTATTGCAGAAAAATACGATGGAATGATTACTCTTCCACAATACGATTCTTTTGATTGGCAACGATATAAAACCGACTGGAATGCGGAAAAAGTTTTACAGGAACTTGATCTGTCCATTGAAAAAATAGTGCGATATTATGAAATAACAGAAGCACAAACATCCAGTATTGATCCACTTGATCGTTGGGACGATTTAGTCAAATTCATCAATAACAGCAAAAAAACACAACTAAAGGATGCAGCTTTGCTTGCACAATCTTGGCGAGTTTTGGGAAGAATTATTAATCTTTTTCACAAAGATTTGACTGGAGATTTTATAAACAATTATGGAAAAGACATAAGATTTAAGGAAAAAAAATATGGAAAAGAAGTTCCACAAGATGACTTAGATTATTTGGAATACGTTTCAAATGAATATGGAGTAAATCCAAGACCTAAATTGTTTTTATTTGTAGAAGGTTATGGAGAAGTAGAACACTTTCCGCGTTTGGCAATTGAACTGTTTGGAATTAAATTTTCGGAAATACGAATTAAGATTCAAAATTTGTATGGAGTTGGCGGTTATGAAGGCAATGAAAAATTTGACAAATACGGAGCGTTTGAAAAACTAATTGAATACTATCACGACAGACAAACCGTAGCTTTTTTTATTCTTGACAGGGAAGGAAGAGTAGAAACTATAAAACAGAAATTGATAAAGAAAAAATCAAAAGAGCATCCAAATCGGACAATTACAAGAGAAGAATACATAAAACTTTGGGACAAAAACATTGAATTCGACAATTTTACGAATAAAGAGATTGCAGAAGCGATGACAAAGTTGTGCGAAAATCGTTACCAATTCACAGAAACAGAAATAGAAGATTGCAGAAATCGTTTTGGACAACGCGGTGAAGGGGACACACTTAGCGCACTTTTCAAAGAAAAAACTGAATATGGCTCAAATAAAATAAAATTGTTAGGCATTTTAATTGATTATGCAGTTTTATCGCCGCAATTTGAGATAAACGGAATTGAGATTGATAGACCTTTAGTAAAAATACTTGATGGTGTTTGTCATTTAGCAATGAGAAACTATCAACCTTCGTGTCTTGATTCATGGAAAGAAACTCAAAATTCAGAATGGTTAGGAGACCAAATCTGAAATTCAAGTGTTTCAAAACGTCGAGACAATTAACGCAGTAAAACCAAATCGGAAGAAATTAAACGACTTTTGACAAGTTACGGTGCGCGTGGAAATTAAGCGACCGCGATTCTGCAAATAAACAATCAAAATTCCCCGCAGGACAAAATTTGCGGCGGGAAGTTAAACTTAAGGAAACCGCAATTTTCAACTAAGTTTATGAATAAATACGTCCGCGAAGGCATCAATATTTTTTTAATTGTTCTCGGTGTTTTCTCGGCGGCGTTCGGGATTAAAGGTTTTTTGCTGTCGAGCCAGTTTATTGACGGCGGCGTGACCGGCATTTCGATGCTGATTGCGGAGACGACGCATTTTCCGCTGGCGATTTCGATTGCGCTGATTAATCTGCCGTTTATCGCGCTCGGTTACAAGCGCATCGGCAAGAAGTTTGCGATCAAAGGTGCGTTGACGATTGCCGGTTTGTCAGTTGTTCTCGCCGTCGTTTCGTTCCCGGATGTTACGCCGGACAAACTTTTGACGGCGGTTTTCGGCGGCTTTTTTATTGGTGCGGGCATCGGTCTGGCGATTCGCGGCGGTTCGATTTTAGACGGGACGGAAATCGCCGCGCTGCTAATCAGTAAAAGATCGAGCATCTTGAAGGTCGCCGATATTATTCTGATTCTGAATATTTTAATCTTTGTCGCAGCGGCTTTTTTCTTGAGCGTTGAGAGCGCGATGTATTCGATTTTGACATATTTTGCCGCCTCGAAAACAATTGATTTTCTGCTTTACGGCATCGAAGAATTTCACGCCGTAATTATTAATTCCGACTGCCACGAAGCGATTAAAGAAGTGTTAATAAAGGATTTAGGGCGCAGCGTTACCGTTTATAAAGGACAGAGCGGCGTGACCGACGCGGAACGTGATATTTTATATGTCGTCGTCACAAGGCTCGAAATCGGCACGATCAAAACCGCCGTTAAGGAAATTGATCCGCAGGCTTTTATCATCGTCCACAATATTTCCGATGTAGAAGGCGGTTTGATAAAAAAGAACAATTTTCATTGATAAATTGTGTCGAGTGAAATCCGCCGCCCAACAGAGTTATTGCTGAACGGATGTAAAGATTCTTCTGCGGGTAAAATGTTATCAAAATGTATGTCTTCTCATTGAAGAATTTCATTTCGACTCGGTATTTTCGGAAAACCACGCGGATACTTCTTCCGCGTATGAACCGCTATCATCTTGTAAAATATCCGGTTGATGAAGTTCAGCCAGCAAGTTAGCCAAGAAATTGTTTTCACCAATTCGAGCGATCAAATCGTCAATCTCGCAACGCCATTTCGCACGCATCTTTTCCGATTCTTCGTGAGAATGACGATACCAGATGCAACCTTTATCATTATACATCGCAATTGAATGAAGCAGTTCAATCAGCTTTTCTCCGGCTGCAATCATAATCTTTAATTTGCTGCACCGAAAAACAGTGCAAAGCCGTTTGACCTTAAATCGAAGCAAAAAAGCGCAGACATTTTGTCTGCGCTTTTTTGTTTGGAAAACGAAATTATTGAGTAATTTCCGTCATTCGCGCCGGCTGTAAATTCAGCAAATTATCGCCCGCATTGATGGACACCTGCTGACTCCAAATTGCGTAACCGTTGGGCGTTTTGTGAATGCCGAACAGATAGTAGCTGTCCGGTTTGACACCTTTTAACTGCGCTTTACCACTTCCATCGGTTAAAACGTCGTATTTGACGTGCTTGTTAATTGCGTCCAACGCTTTTTTGTTGGTGTCGCGGTATTTGTCAGGATAAACGACTGACAAACCGAACGCAGTGTTTAAGCCCTGCCCGGTTTCGTCCGTAATGTTGGCACTGCTTAGAATGCTTTGCAAATCTTCGTCGAGCAGATAAAATTTTTCTTTTTGAACCGGCTGAACGGCTCCCGATTTGGTCGCCACTTTCGCTTCGATGTTAACTGTTCCCTTATCCGGCGCAACCGTTTCCGGCGGCACGGTGGTAATCGTCGTTTGAGACGGCGGCGGAGCGGCGGGCGGCACGATGATCTGCTGCGGTTCAGACGACGGCGGAACGATGACTTCAGTTGACTTCGGTTCGGTGCGTAAATTTGCCGTCCGTGTATCAACAGGCGACGTTCGCGCAGCAAGATTGACGTTCAGATTGGTGCCGTCATCAGAGCTTTTGAACAGATAGAAAAACAAAAATACCAGCCCCAAAGCCAAAACGCCAAGCGGAATGAAAGCCCATGGAGGAAAACCTTCACGATCACGCGGAACTTCGCTGACAACGATATTTCGCTGGAGCGGCGGATGAACCACCGGCGGATGAATCGGCGGCGGCGCGGCGAACGGATGACCGCAGTTGGGACATTTGGCAGCAGCGGTTGAAACTTCGTGGCTGCAATCCGGGCAAATTATTAATGACATTGTTAAATATTTCTCCTTATTCTTTAAAATCATTCCAGATTAACATTTTTTGCGTGAAAAATATACCTCTTTTTTATCGTCATTGTTTCTTTAACAGCCAACATTAAAGACAGTGTTGGCTGTAGTTACAATATTATTTAACTTTTCATACTGCGTAAATTTACGTTTTTTTTCAACAGCGGTGAAACTTTTCATAAATCCGATTAAGTGATAAATTAAATTACTTTTGCTTAACCAATTTCAACTAAAAAGGAAAAAAACAATCTATGAATGCCGAACAGCAGGGAAAGAATTTTTTAGCGAGTGTCGCACACTACTTTGATAAAGCCGCCGCTTTGACCAGGCAGCCCAAAGGTTTATTAAATCAAATAAAGATGTGCAACAGTATTTATTCGTTTCAGTTTCCGATTCGCAAAGGCGGCAGTTACGAAACGATCACGGCGTGGCGTGCCGAACACAGCCACCATAAATTGCCGGTCAAAGGCGGCATTCGCTATTCCGAACACGCCAGCGAAGACGAAGTGGTCGCGCTCGCGTCGCTGATGACTTATAAATGCGCTATTGTTGACGTGCCGTTCGGCGGTGCAAAGGGAGCGGTAAAAATTAATCCGAAAAACTACTCGCGTGATGAACTCGAACAAATTACGCGGCGGTACACGGCGGAACTGATTAAGAAAAATTTTATCGGTCCGGCGGTTGACGTTCCCGCGCCCGATTACGGAACGGGAGCGCGTGAAATGGCGTGGATCGCCGACACTTATGTGGCGTTTCATCCCGAACAGATTGATGCGCTTGGCTGTGTCACCGGCAAATCCGTGTCGCAGGGCGGCATTCGCGGGCGCAACGAAGCGACCGGCTTGGGCGTTTTTTACGGTTTGCGCGAATTTTGCGATAGTGCCGAAGATGTGCAGAAAATCGGTTTGGAAAAAGGCATCGAAAACAAATCGGTCGTCGTGCAGGGTTTGGGCAATGTCGGTTATCACGCGGCGAAATTTTGTCAGGAAGGCGGCGCACGAGTCGTCGGGTTCGCCGAATATGAAGGCGCGATTTACAATGCTGACGGCATTGATTTGGAAGATTTGATGCGTCACCGCAAACAGACAGGTTCGATTTTAGATTTCCCGAACGCGAAAAATCTCGAACGGCGCGAAGACGCGCTCGAACTCGATTGTGATATTTTGATTCCCGCCGCGCTCGAAAACGTCATCACCAAAGAAAACGCGCCGCGCATTAAAGCGAAAATCATCGGTGAAGCGGCAAACGGTCCGATCACCGCCGAAGCCGAAGACATTCTCGAAGCAAAAGGCATCGTCGTCATTCCCGACGTTTATTTGAACGCGGGCGGCGTGACAGTTTCGTATTTTGAATGGCTTAAAAATCTGTCGCACGTCCGTTTCGGCAGAATCGAAAAACGTTTTGAACAAAACGCTTTTGATCGTATTTTGCAGCTCGTCGAAAGAGAAACGGGCAGAACATTATCGGCGGCGGAGCGCAATCAGGTCGCCCACGGCGCGGACGAAGCCGAACTCGTCTATTCGGGGTTGGAAGAAACGATGATTACATCTTTTCAGCAAATTCGTGAAATTCTCAAACAAAAAAAGGAAGTCGGAACTCTGCGAACCGCCGCCTTCGTCAACGCCATCAACAAAATTGCCATATGCTACGGCGAACTCGGCATTTTCCCTTAAAATTCCAAATTCCAAATTCCAGATTCCAAATTGGTTTGCAAACAGTGAATGTTCATCACGTTTCAATCTGGAATCTGGAATCCGAAACTACTCCATCTCGCTTTCGTCTATGTCGAAGTTGGCGTAAACATTCTGCACGTCGTCGTTGTCTTCGACAGCTTCGTAGAGTTTGAGCATTTTTTTCGCGTCGTCGCCTTCGAGTTTGATGTATGTTTGCGGAATCATCGAAACTTCGGATGCCTGCGGTTCGATTCCGGCTTTTTTGACGGCTTCGTCAACCGCATCGTAGATTTCCGGCGATGTGTAAATTTCAAAAACGTCGCCTTCGTCCTTCATATCTTCCGCGCCGGCTTCGATAGCGATTTCAAAAAGTTCTTCTTCCGATTTCGTTTCTTTATCAACGATAATCAAACCTTTTTTGTCGAACATCCACGCGACCGAACCGGCTTCGCCCAAATTTCCGCCGTTTTTCGACAGCAAATGGCGCAGTTCGGCGACCGTTCGGTTGCGGTTGTCGGTCATCGTTTCGATCAAAATCGCCACGCCGCCGATGCCGTAACCTTCGTAAGTGATTTCCTCGTAATTGACACCTTCGAGTTCGCCCGTGCCGCGTTTAATGGCGCGGTCAATCGTGTCGTTCGGCATATTCTGCGCCTTTGAATCGTTGACCGCTTTTCGCAAACGCGCATTGGCTTCGAGATCACCGGTACCGCCGGTTCGTGCCGCCACCGTGATTTCTTTAATCAATTTCGTAAAAACTTTGCCGCGTTTAGCATCCAACGCGCCTTTTTTATGTTTAATAGTGTGCCATTTCGAGTGTCCCGACATTTTTGTAATTTCCTCTTGTTTTTATTTTGATTTATGAAAAGGGCAATATATCACGCGAAAATTTATCCGTGCAACTATCGTCTTTTACATTTTTTTCATACTGCCGTCATCTTTTCTTCACTTGCGCCTGTTTTAATAACTCTGAAACGAGGAGTTTTCGATATGCAAAAAGAACTGACTGTTTTCTTAATTTGTCTGCTGGCTTTGGCGGCGGACGTTTTGTGTTTTCAGCAGGCGGTAAATTTTCATCTCAGAAATGTTTACGATTACACGCCGACCGTTTCACTGACGGTTTTAACCGTTTGCCTGTTCGTCGTCGGTTTTGTGCTGCTGCGTAAAATCATCAGCCGAATGACACTTCGGTTAGATCGGGAAAATCAGCGGCGTTAATGCCGTTAACGCGGATTTGTTTGTGCTTTGAAGTTTGTCCGCCGACGATCTCGACTGCGCTTTTCGCCACGCCAAACTTTTTCGCCAGAACTTTAATCAGTTCCGCATTCGCCGCCCCGTCAACCGGCGGCGCAGTGATTCTGACCTTTAATGCGCCGTTATGTGCGCCGACAATCTCGTTTTTCGAGGCTCGCGGCACGACCTGAACCTTGAAAACAACGAATGATTCCATTTTATTCAAATTTATGGAACATCAAAAAGCCGTCGGAAAATCAAATTTGCGGTTTTGCCCGTCCTGCGAAATCGGCGATTATATCTCGAAAACATTTCGCACAATCGTTTGCAGAAAACCGATCAAAAGCAAAAGTATCATCGCCGAAATATCGAACATTCCAATCGGCGGAATGAGGCGGCGCAAAGGTATCAAAACCGGATCGGTGACGCGCTGAACGAAACCGAGAAACGTATTGCGCGTGAACACAAACCACATCGAAAGAAAGCGAATAAAGATAAACAAAACGTAAAGGCTCAACGCACCATAGATGACAAAACCGGCGAACCCTTTGATGTTGCCGGTTTTCGATGCAATCGTTAAACCTTCAATAATAAACAGCGTACTTTGAACAATTCCCAACACAAAATAAGTCAAAACTCCGGCGATGAACAGCGAGACTAGCGGCGCAAATTTAGTATTGACGCGAAAATTTGCCAGCAGTTTCGCCGCCGGATAAACGAATTTATCCGTGCGCTTTTTTAGCTGAAAAGAAAATCTGCCGATTTTCCCGAACGGATTCGGGTCGGCATAATTAAAAATCAGCCGCAAAATCATCAACGCGGCAAACGCCGCAAACACGCCGACGACAACCCAAAAAATAAGTGTGTAAATATCTGAAAACATAATTCAAATTTCAAATCCAACCGGAGCGCGGACGGCTCGTCCGCCAACGCCGGCGGAGCGAGCGTTGAATGCGTTAACTGCATAAAATTTACTGCTCAACGCTTGTCTCGCGCCCACGCTCGAAGCGGACGAGCCGTCCGCGCTCCGAACTCTCTAATAACTTTCCCGTGCGCCGAAGATTGCCGTGCCGACGCGCACCAGCGTTGCGCCTTCTTCGACGGCAATTTCGTAATCGTGGCTCATTCCCATCGAAAGTTCACCGTTCGGCAGAACCCCATCGCGGATTTCGCGCAGCCGGCGAAAATACGGGCGCACATCTTCCGCGTCTTCAAAATACGGCGGAATAATCATCAAACCATTAAATTTTAAGCAATCGCAAGTCTGCAAAAATCGGACTAATTCGGGCAAATCTTTTTCTTCGACGCCGTTTTTCGTCGCTTCCTGTGCCAGATCAACCTGTATCAAAACCGACAACTCCGGCACTTCCTCTTCCTGACAGATACGTTCGAGCCGTTCGGCAAGTTCAGTCGAATCGAGCGTTTGAATGACGTTGAAAAGCTGCACCGCCTTCCGCACCTTGTTTTTTTGCAAATGCCCGATTAAATGCCATTCGATGTTTTCGCGCCCGAGAATTTTGATTTTCTCGTCGGCTTCCTGTACCTTATTTTCGCCAAGAACCGCCGCGCCCGCTTCGATGGCTTCGCGCAAGACATCAGCCGGATGTGTTTTGCTGACGGCAACCAGTTTTATCTCGTCCGCATTTCTGCCACTTTTTTTCGCCGCCCGTTCAATCTTTCGTTGAACTTCCGCCAAATTATCGCGCAAATAATTTTTCGCCCGTGCATTTTGCATTAATACAAATATAACAAAAACCGGCGGTAAAATCATTTTTCGGGCAACAGGTTGGAAACCACTTTCCGTCCGCCCGTTTTGAGTAACGCCCATTTTAATAAACTGCGGCGTAATTTCTTCCGCAATCCGATAAAAAAAACGGTGACAATTCCGGCTAATTCTTATATTATTCCAGGTATTGCGTCTGTAAATCCAAACTAAACTTTTCGCCGCTCAAGACATTTAAATATGAACATTGCTCTTTCTGCAAAAACCACTTTTTTAACATTGGTAATTCTTTTTACTTCCGGTTCGATTTTTGCTCAAACGCCGACTGCCACGCCGCCGGTTAATGAAAGCGATCCGATCAAGATTTCAACCAATCTGATTCAATTAGATGTCATCGTCACCGATAGAAACGGTAAAATCATTAATGATTTGAAGCCTGACGATTTTGAAATTTACGAAAACGGAAAAAAACAGGACATCACGAATTTCTCGTTTATTTCGGCAGCATCCACAGAACAGCCGTCTGCAAACTCTTCATCGCCGCCTGCTTCCGCAAATAAAAATGCAATTCCGATTCCGCCCGTCAAGTTGAAACCGGAACAAGTCAGACGAACATACGCGCTGGTCGTTGACGATTTGGGACTCAGTTTTGTCAATATTCACTGGGTTCAGCAGGGATTGAGGAAGTTTGTCAACGAGCAGATGCAGGACGGCGATCTGGCGGCGATTCTTCGCACGGGCAGCAATGCCGGTGCGCTCCAGTCTTTTACGTCGGATAAACGGCAATTGCTGGCGGCAATTGATAAAATCAAATGGAATTCGTATGGTCGCGGCGGCATCAATACCTTTGACCCGATTTTGAAAGATTTCAAAGAAGAAGTTAAATCATTCAGATCAAAATTGAGACCGAAACCTTCGGGCGGAGATGAAGATACAGCCGCCGAAAGACGAATAAGTGAATTTCGCAACAATAGTTTTGCGATTGGCACGCTCGGCTCACTCGGCTATATCGTTCAGGAAATGGGCAAACTGCCCGGAAGAAAAGCGGTCGTGCTTTTTTCGGAAGGTTTCACACTAACTTCAAAAGGCGTACCGACCCGGGTTTTGGAAGCGATGAAAAATTTGGTTGATCTGTCAAACCGTTCTTCGGTCGTCTTTTACGCGCTCGACCCGCGCGGGTTGCAAGCGCAGGGAATGGCTAACGCGACCGACGATATAACCGAAGTTATTCCATTTGATTACGATCCGGTTACATTTGTTGATCCGAGAGATGCCGGAGTAAATGATTACAGGGAATCCCAGCAAAGTCTGCGGTATCTTTCGTATGAAACCGGCGGCATTCCGTATCTCAATCAAAACAATCTCAACGCCGGTTTGCAGCGGGTTATCAACGACCAGAGCAGCTATTACCTGCTCGGTTATCAGCCGGATGAAGAAAACTTCGACGCGAAAAAAAGTAAATTTAACAAATTAGAGATAAAACTCACCAACCCGGATTTGAAAGTTCGCTACCGAAGCGAATTTTTTAGTGATGCGGACAAAAAAATTCAAGCCGCCGCGCAAAATCCGCAGCAAAAATTGCTGAACGCGCTGACCTCGCCGTTCAGCACAAACGATATCAATCTGATTCTCTACCCGATTTATCACAATGACGAAAACGTCGGCAATGTCATTCAGGCACTGGTTTATATTGACGCTAAAGATTTGAAATTTTCGGAAACCGGCGGTAAACACAAAGCGAATTTCGACCTCGCCGCGATGACTTTCGGCGACAACGGCGTTCCGGTTGACCGGGTTTCCAAAAATTATACGATTGAAGTTGATGACAAAATTTACCGAAATATGATGGCAAACGGGTTTGTTTATAATTTGCCCGTGACGGTGAAAAAACCGGGCGCGTATCAGTTCCGCGTTGCTCTGCGCGACACGAATTCAGACAAACTCGGTTCGGCTTCGCAATTCGTCGAAGTGCCGGATTTCAGGAAAACAATGTCAATGTCCAATCTTCTCGTAGATAATTTCACGCTGGAAGAATGGAAAAAAATCAGTCTCGGCGGAGACCGCGATGTCAGCGAACGAAGTGCTTTGCTCGACACGACGCTGCGCCGTTTTAAAAGCGGAACTGTTCTGCGTTACGATTACGCGATTTACAATCCGCAGAAAAGTCAGGCATTATCAACGACGCTGCGTTTGATTAGGGACGGCAAAATAGTTTACGAAGAACCGCCGGTGGCGATAAAAACCGCCGGACAGACGGATTTGCTGCGGCTGCAAATCGAAGGAGCGGTGACGCTCGGAAAAAACCTCGAAGCCGGGGATTATATTTTGCAGATACTCGCGGCGGACGGCTCCGGCGATAAAAATTCTGCATCTCAATTTATTCAGTTTGAAATCACGAAATAGGAGAAAAGTTTTATGAAATTATCTATCCTGACGCTGACCGCAATTGTTTTATTACTGTCCGTTTCCGTGTTCGCCCAGACGACGCAACCGACACCGCCGCCGGTCGAAGATGACGTGGTGAAAATCTCGACCAATCTGATTCAGCTCGATGTCGTCGTCACCGACAAAAACGGAAAACAGGTGACGGACTTGAAACCGGAAGATTTTGAAATTTACGAGAACGGCAAGAAACAGGACGTATCAAATTTTTCCTATATTCTTGCCAACGGCGCAAATAAACCGGCAGATACGCCGACGGCAGAACAAAGTCCAAAGGAAAAAAACAAATATGCGATTCCCGCCCCATCCGCCAAATTAAGACTCGAACAGGTTCGCCGCACTTACGCGATTGTCGTTGATGATTTGGGACTTTCCTTCGACAGCACCTATTTTGTGCAAAAGGCACTGCGAAAATTTATCAACGAGCAGATGCAGGACGGCGATTTGGTGGCGATTATCAAAACCGGGGTCGGCATTGGCGCACTGCAATCATTTACCTCCGACAAACGGCAGCTTCTCGCCGCCGTTGATAAAGTAAAGTGGAATCCGCAGGGCAGAGCCGGAATAAACACGTTTGAGCCGATCAGCCCGAATTTTGAGGACGAAATCAACGGCGGAATAGACTATCAGGGGAAAGTCAAAACTGTTGCGGGAACACAAGAAAGTGCCGCAGCGCAAGGTCGTGCAGATCAATTTCGCAACGAAAGTTTTGCCGTCGGGACGCTCGGCGCGTTGAGTTATATTATTCGCGGGCTGCGTGAATTGCCGGGACGCAAATCGCTGATGCTCATTTCCGAAGGGTTTTCCTCATTTTCATTTGATGTGTCGGGAAGAGCGACTCCGAACAGAATCGTTGATTCGATGAGAACTCTCGCTGATTTAGCCAATCGTTCGTCGGTGGTCATCTATACTATTGATCCGCGCGGACTGCGGGCAGAAGGAATGGCATTAGCGCAAGATGACATAACCTCTACTTTTCCCGGTTCGGCTGGAAGTAATAGTCGAGAGCAAAGAGCGGATAAATTTATTGATTCGCAGCAAAGTTTGCGGTATCTTGCCTACGAAACAGGGGGAATTCCGTTTGTCAATCAAAACGGTATCAACTACGGATTAAATAAAGTTACGGAAGACCAAAACGGTTATTATTTGATGGGTTATCAGCCGGACGCGGAAACCTTTGACCCGAAAAGAGCCAAGTTTAACAATATCACGATCAAAGTCACCCGCCCCGATTTTAAAGTACGTTACCGAAGCGGTTTTTTCGGAATTACCGACAAAGAAATTCGACAAATCCCGCAGAATCCGCGACAAAAACTGACCGCCGCGCTGGTTTCCCCATTCGGTGCTGATGAAATCAACCTCAGTTTGTATTCGATTTTCTACAACGACGACCGGGATCGCAGTTTTATTCGTTCGTTTGTTTATATTGACCCGAAGGAATTGACCTTTAAACTCGACAATGAAGGTTTTTACCACACCGAATTCAACATCGTCGCGGCGGTTTACAACTCCGACGGCGCATCGGCGAACAATAAAATAAATTCGCAAACGCTGAAATTTACCAAAGAACAATTTGCCAGAGTGCAGCGAAACGGCATTATTTACAATTTGCCTGTGCCGATCATCAAACCCGATGCCTATCAGTTCAGAATAGCATTGCAGGACACGGCGACGGGAAAAATCGGCGCGGCATCGCAGTTTATCGAAATTCCCGACCTCAGCAAAAAGAAACTGACATTATCAAATCTCGTCGTCAAACAATATTCGCTCGACGAATGGAAAAAAATATCTCTCGGACAAAACGACAATACAAATGCGCCCGACAACAGCGCACTGCTCGACACGGTTGTTCGCAAATTCAAACGCGGATCGGTGTTCACCTACGCCTTTATCATTTACAACGCGAAATCCGCCGCCGGACAAAAACCGCAGCTTCAAATGCAGGTGCGCCTTTTTCGTGAAGGCAAACCGGTCGTCGAAGGCGCACCGTCACCGATCAACAGCAGCGACCAAAAAGATTCGTCGCGCATCGAAGTTTCAAACGCCATCACGCTCGGAACCGATTTGTCGCCGGGAGATTACGCTCTGCAAATAGTCATCACGGACAAATTGGCGAAGGAAAAAAATCAACTTGCCGCGCAGTCAATTGATTTTGAAATCGTTCAATAACAAAGGAGACTCTATGAAAAACATTTCACTCACACTGTTCACGATTATTTTGTTATTGTCCGTTTCCGTAGATGCTCAAACAACACAGCCGACACCGCCCCAAACGGTGGAAGATGAAGTGGTGAAAATTTCAACCGATTTGGTGCAGATTGACGCGGTTGTCACGGACAAGAAAGGTAATCCGGTCATTGATTTGACGGCAAATGACATTGAAATACTACAAGACGGAAAGCCGCAGAAAATAACCGGCTTTTCTTACGTCAACACGGAGACCGGAAAGAAAATGCAAACTGCCAGGAGTGGCAAGACGGATAAAAATATGCCGCTCCCGCCGCCCACCGTGATAAACGCGGTTGAAACGAGCCGCATCATTACTTTTGTCGTAGATGACGGAAACTGTTTCGTTTCGATGAGAGGAATGAAAACAGCACGGGACGGACTGAGAAAATTTGTCAGAGAACAAATGCAGCCCGGTGATTTGGTCGCTATTTACTTGTCTCACGCCGGCAGTTCACTTCTTCAGCAATATACATCCGACAAAACACGCCTTCTGGATATTGTCGGTAAAATTCGCGGATACTCGACTTTAGGCAATTGCGGCGGCAGCGGCATTGAAAATGAAAACAAGACCGGGAGTGAAAGCATCTTGAATGAAAGTAAAAGAGACCGTGAAAATCGTCAAGCCGTCGAGGAATTCAACCGGGACAATCAGGTTAGCGGGACAATCGGTGTCGTAAAATTTGCATTGAACGGCTTGCGGCGCGTAGGCGGACGAAAGATTCTTTTTCTTCTGTCTGAAAACTTACCGATTGCCGACGGCAACAATTTATATGTAAATTCTTTCAGTAAAACACGGAACTTGATCGAATTAGCAAACCGCACATCCGTCGTCATCAATTCGATTGATGTGCGAGGGTTGGTCGCGCCGGGAGCGCAGGCATCCGACAGTTTTAAAATCGGAGACCCGCAGACATTGGACAAAAATTCAAGTATCGGTGATCTGTCCGGCAGGTTGAGCGGAATGGCGTATGCGGCGGATAAAACAGGCGGCAAACTTTACCGAAATATGAATTTTATTGATTATCCGATTCAGCAGGCGTTAAAGGCTGAAACAGGATATTACCTGATCGGTTATCAGCCGGAAGAAGAAACTTTCAAGGGTAAAAAATTTCACGAAATCAAAATTAAACTGAACCGCGCCGATCTGGTTGTCAATTCGCGTTCAGGATTTAGCGGAATAACCGACAAAGACATTCGTTCAAAACCGCGCACTGGCGACAGTGAACTTTATGAAGCCGTCGTCGCTCCCTTGCCGAGTGCCGGACTCAATTTGCGCGTCACCGCATTTTTCGCCAACACTGCATCGGAAGGCAGTTTTGCTCGAACTCTTTTATATCTCGACGGCAAAAAATTAACTTTTACGGATGAACCGGACGGAATGAAAAAAGCCGTTTTTGATGTTTTCGCCGTAACTTTAGACGGAAAAAATGAAGTAGTTGACGAATTTAACCGAACGCACACGATTCGTTTTCCGGCAATTTATCTGGCGGAAGTTCAGCAAAAAGGTTTAGTTTATTCGGCGGATGTTCCGGTAAAAAAAGCCGGAGATTACAACTTTCGCATCGCCGTGCGAGATGCTTCGTCCAAACTGCTCGGCTCGGCTTCACAGCAAATTGAAGTTCCTAATTTAATTAAAAGCAAAATCTTTTTGTCCGGGCTGACGCTTGGCGAGATGACGATGGAAGGCGGCAAACCGGTGATGCCTTCAATAGAAAAAGCCGTTAATGCTTTTGCCACCGTATCGGCGAGTTCGATTCCTGCCATTCGCAAATTTCATTCGGGATCAATTCTCGGTTATTCGTACAAAATCTACAATGCCCGTATTGATAAAACAACAAATCAGCCGGTATTGTCCGTGCAGGTTATTCTGTATCGTGACGGAGAAATCGTTTTAGACGGGAAACCGCAAAACGCTCAACTCGAACCGCAAAACGACTTAACCCGCATCAATGATTACGGTTATCTAAAATTAACACCCGACATTTCAGAAGGCGATTACGCACTGCAAATCATTGTCAAAGATTTGCAGTCAAACAAAACAACCTCACAGTGGATTGATTTCGAGGTTGTCAAATAAGGAGAATTTATGAAAATATTTTTTACCATATTGTGCCTGCTGCTTGCTTCAATTTCTGTTGCCGCTCAAACGACACAGCCCGCGCCGAATCCGACGGACGAAGACGATGTGGTCAAGATCACGACTAAGTTAGTCCAGTTCGATGCGATTGTGACTGACAAAGACGGTAATCAGGTGAAAAATTTGACTGCCGCCGACTTCGAGATTTTGCAGGACGGGAAACGGCAGGAAATCACGAATTTTTCTTACGTCAACACGGAAACACCCGCCGCATCTTCGCCGAAAACGGTGGTCAAGAACGGCAAAAACGTCGTTTTGCCGCCGCCTTCAAAGGTGCGCCCCGAAAATGCCGGACGCATTATCACTTTTATCGTTGACGACGGAAACTGCATATCTTCGCTAATTGGGATGGCGGCGGCGCACGACGCGCTGGTTAAATTTGTCAATGAACAAATGCTGCCGAATGATTTGGTGGCGATTTACCGGACGCGCGGCGGAAGCAGTTTATTGCAGCAATATACTTCGGATAAAGCCCAACTGCTGCGCGTCGTCAAAGAGGTTCATTTTTATTTACCGACGGGAGTCTGCAGCAGTTATGGCGGCGGCTTTTTCGAGACGGCGCGCGATGATTCAATGAACAAAAAAACAGACGGCAACTTCGAGTCAGCCGAGAGCCGGAAGAGTCGTGAACGCGGCGAAGATGTTATCCGCGACAATCAGACAGTCGGGGTCATCGGCGTAATGCGTTATGTCGTGCGCGGGTTGGAAAGAGTCAGCGGGCGAAAAATTATCTTTCTGTTGTCGGATGGAATATTTATTCGAACACGCACCGGCGAAAGAAGGCAGGCTCTTGATGCTTTACGCGATCTGACCGATTTGGCAAATCGTGCTTCGACTGTTTTTAACACGGTGGATGTGCGCGGATTAGTTAATCCCGGATTTATTGGCGCTGGTGAAAGTGTATCCTCAGGACAAACAGGTAAACTACTTTCCGACCGAACGACGGAACTCAACAATAGACGCGACGGTCTGTTTTTTCTCGCCGAAGAAACCGGCGGTAAATTTTATAAAGACCAAAACTATCTTGATGTTCCGATTCGCCGCGCCCTGAGTTTGGAGAAAGGTTACTATTTGATCGGGTATGAACCGGGCGACGGAACTTTCAAAGACAAAAAGTATAACAGCGTCGAAATAAAACTGAAACGCGGCGATTTGAAAGTAGCTTCGCGCACCGGTTTTTTGGGCAAAACCGACGAAGCGGTCGCACCGAGAAAACGCACCGGCGACAGCGAACTTTACGACGCACTTGTCGCGCCGCTGCCGAGAGCCGGTTTGAGCGTGCAGCTCGACGCTTTTTTCGTCAACAGTCCAGCGGAAGGCAGTGCGGTTCGTGCGCTAGTTCATCTGAACGGCGACCAAATCACTTTCACCGACGAGCCGAACGGATTTAAGAAAGCCGTTTTCGATGTCGTTGCCGTCACTCTGAACGAAAAAAATGAAGTGGTTGACGAATTTAACCGCACACATACTTTCAAAATAGAAGCGGCAGCAATGCCTCTCATTCGGCAAAACGGTTTGATTTACACGACTGACGTGCCGGTCAAAAAAGCCGGAAATTACAATTTTCGATTGGCGATCCGCGATACGAACAGCCGGGGCATCGGTTCGGCAAGCCAAGCTATTCAAATTCCCGATCTCAGAAAAAGCAAAATTTTTATTTCAGGTCTGAATATCGGAGCGGTTGATGCTGCCGGTAAATTCATCTCGCCGTCGGCGGTTAAACCGGAAAATGCGCTTTCTTTAACCGATTCGACCGCAGTTCCGGCGATTCGGATTTTTCGCCCGAACACGATTACGGCTTATTCCTACACGCTTTACAACGCGCAAATTGACAAAACCACGAATCAGCCAAAATTATCCGTCCAGGTTAATCTTTACCACGACGGAAAAATCGTCACCGAGGGCAAACCGCAGGCGGCGGAACTAGAAAAGCAGTCGGATTTGACGCGCATTAACGATTTCGGTTATTTAAAGTTGAATCCCAATATCGAAACCGGCGATTATGCTTTGCAAATTATCGTCAAGGATTTGCTGACCGGCGAAACGACTTCGCAGGCGATTGATTTTGAAATTGCTAACTAAACTGCATCTGGAAATTTGGAGTTCAAGGTCAAAACAGTGATTTTGACCTTGAACTTTTTGTTTGTCGGTCTAAACTTAAATAAAGATTTGCGTATTTTAGATTTTGCAATTTGAATTTGGACATCATCATCGGCACCGCCGGACATATTGATCACGGGAAAACCGCGCTCGTCAAAGCCTTGACGGGCGTTGATGCCGACCGTCTGCCGGAAGAAAAACAGCGCGGCATCACGATTGACATCGGTTTTGCCGAACTCGCTCTGGGCGATTTACACATCGGGTTTGTGGACGTTCCGGGACACGAAAAGTTTGTTAAAAATATGCTTGCCGGAGCGCACGGAATTGATCTGGTCGCGCTCGTGATTGCGTCCGACGAAGGCGTGATGCCGCAGACGCGCGAGCATTTCGAGATTTGCCGTCTTTTGCAGATTAAGACGGGTTTGGTTGTTTTGACAAAAAAAGATTTGGTTGACGAAGAACTGCTCGAACTCGTGAATTTGGACGCTTCGGAACTCGTCGAAAATTCATTTCTCGAAAACGCACCGATGGTCGCCGTCAGCGCGAAAACCGGCGAAGGCATCGAAGAATTAAAAGAAACTTTGAAAATTCTCGCCGCGAAAATTCCGAATAGAAAAGATGAAACAATCGCGCGTCTGCCGATTGACCGTTCATTTTCGGTCAAAGGTTTCGGCGCAGTTGTTACCGGAACGCTTATTTCGGGTGAAATCAGCGAATCAAACGAACTGGAGATTTTGCCTATTTCGCAAAAAGTTCGCGTGCGCGGACTTCAAACTCATAACAAATCCGTCAAATCGGCACACGCCGGACAGCGCACGGCGATCAATCTCGGCGGCATTGATTACGATAAAATCGAGCGCGGAATGGTTTTGACCGTTCCGAACACTTTGCGTCCGACGCAGATTTTCGACGCGGAAATCGAGGTTTTAAAGGGCGCGAAAAAAAGTTTGAAATCGCGCCAGAGAGTTCGCGTTCACATCGGCACAATCGAAGCGTTGGCGCGTATGCAGGTTCTAAATGAAACGGGCGAAATCAAACAAGGCGAAAAGGATTTTGTGCAGTTGCGCCTTGAAATTCCGGTCGTTACGATTCCGAATGAGAGATTTATCTTGCGTTCTTATTCGCCGCAAATCACGATTGCAGGCGGCAAAATTCTGGACGCTTTGGCAGTCAAACATCGGCGCAAAGACGTTGAAAACATTCGCAAATACTTAACAAATTTGATCGAATCTGAAAACGACAAAGCTAAACAAATAAAACTTTTTCTCGAAACTGCCGGTGAACACGGTTTGACTTTCGCCGATTTACAGGCGCGGACAGGTTGGCGCGACGAAATTTTGAAAAAAGCGATTGCGGAAAATGTCGAAAAAACAGCAGCTATTGAAGCAGAAAAGTTTTTTGTAGGGCGAACACCGTTTGATAATTTGAAGACAAAAACTCTCGCCGAAATCGAAAATCATCACAAGCGCGAACCTTTATCAAAAGGAATTATGCGCGAAACTCTGCGCGAGAAACTTTTTTCACATCTGCCGCTTGAAATCTTCAAAACCACGCTTTCATCGCTCGAAAAAGACGGCAAAATTTCCGCCGACAAAGATGTCGTTGCGGCAAAATCGCATAATCAGGAACTTTCGGGCGACGAGAAATTAATCAAAGAAAGATTAGAAACAATTTACAAAAACGCGAAACTAGAAGTTTCGAATCTGGAAAATGCTCTGCTCGAATCAATCAGCAACACGAAATTTAAAAAGGAACACGCCCGTAAAGTTTTCCAGCTTTTACTGAATTCCGGCGAAATTATTAAAATAACGGAAGAGTTTTATTTCTCAAACGAAGCAGTTAAGGAATTAGTTGAAAAAGTCAAAGTTTTCGCGTCCACAACGCCTGATCGCTTGATTGATATGGCGAAATTCAAAGACATCGCCGGAATTTCGCGCAAATATGCGATTCCGCTGCTCGAATATTTTGACCGCGAAAAAATAACGCGCCGCGCCGGTGATAAAAGATTGGTTTTGTAGTTTTATTACGGAAGCCCGCACGAAGTAAGGGCGTGATTTACAATTATCCAACGCACTTTTTTGCGCCCTTACTTCGTGCAGGCTTCTGCATTTTGAGAATTATGAAAAAAGTAAAAATCGGAATAATCGGAACGGGTTTTGCGCGAAAAGTGCAAATTCCCGCATTTATGCAATGTGAAGGTGCGGAAATCGTTTCAATTGCGAGCGGTAATATTGAAAATGCAGAGAAAGCCGCCAAGGAATTTAACATCGAACATTTTACCGGCGATTGGCGCGAAACGGTTGAATATAAAGATGTTGATTTAGTTTGTATAACAACTCCGCCGAATCTGCACAAAGAAATGACGCTTTTTGCATTGGAGCGCGGAAAACATATTTTGTGCGAAAAACCGATGGCGATGAATGTCGCCGAAGCCGAAGAGATGACCGAAAAAGCCGAGAAAAGCGGAGTCTTAGCGTTAATTGACCACGAGCTTCGATTTCAAAACGGCAGACAAAAAGCGCGTGAAATTCTACGGCGCGGCGAAATCGGAAAAATTATCAACGCCAAATATAATTTTCGCAACGCTTCGCGCGGTTCGCTCGATGTCAAGTGGAATTGGTGGTCTGACGAAAAACAAGGCGGCGGCTCGTTGGGCGCAATCGGTTCGCACATTATTGACTCGTTTAACTGGTTTTTGGACGCGGAAATTTCGAGCGTTTTTTGCCAACTGCAAACGCACGTCAAAGAACGGCGCGAAGAAAAATCGGGTGAAATGCGCGAAGTTACAACAGATGACGAATCGAATTTGATTTTGCGTTTTGCCGACGGCGATTTGACCGAAGACGCGACGGGAATCGTTTCTGTTTCGATGGTCGAACGTCCGAAATATCAAAACCGCATCGAATTTTTCGGCACGGAAGGCGCGATGCGCGTCGGTCATCGCGGCGAAATTTTTCTGGCGACGAAAGACGATAAAGATTGGCGCGAAATCGAAGTGGAATTCGACAAACCGCTCGAAGGCGTTGCTGACACCGGATTTTCGCGCGGATTTACGAGTTTTGCGCCGAAAATTGTCGAAGCAATCCGCGAAGGCAAAACGGAAATTGAAAACGCGGCGACTTTCGCCGACGGTTTGAAAGTTCAAAAAGTTTTGGACGCGGCGCGAAAATCAAACGAGACGAACGCGATGGTGAATTTATAATTAAGGTGTTAATCTGCCGACTAGACAAAATTACGAAGCTAAAACTAAACTAGAAACTTTATAAAATCAATTTAACACAACGGAGATAATAAAAACTTTATGGCAATTTCAGCAAGCGGCGTTCGCAAAGGAATGGTTCTACTTATTGACGCAACGCCCTGTAAGGTGATGGAATTTCGGCACATTACGCCGGGAAAAGGCAATGCGGTCGTGCAGACGCGCGTGAGAAATTTGATAACCGGAAGTTCGTTCGATCATCGTTTTCGGTCAAACGAGTCGGTTGATAAAGTGAATCTCGAACAGCACGAAATGGAGTATCTTTATTCCGACGGCGAACAGCATCATTTTATGAACACCGAAAACTTTGAACAGGTTTCGATGAGCGAAGAAAATTTGGGCGACGCGGCACAATGGCTGATGCCGGGTCTCAAAATTCAGGTCGAATTTTACGAAACTACCCCCATCGGCATTGAACTTCCGGGTTCGCTCGATTTGACGATTACGCAGACTGACCCGCCGCTCAAAGGGGCGACTGTTTCCAATTCAAATAAACCGGCGACGCTCGAAAACGGTGTCACCATTACGGTTCCGCCGTTTATCACGCAAGGCGAAAAAATCCGCGTCAATCCGACTGAAGCGAAATATATCGAAAGGGTGAAATAAGCGCAATGTGCAAAAGTGAATTCTCCCCGCCCCTTTTGCACAGCTTCACACTTTCCAGGCAGGTGAGTAAAAGTGATCGGTTTTATCAGCAAGTGATAAACGGCTGTTAAATCAGTGAGTTCTAACGGTGACTCGATTTTTAACTCATCACTTATTACTTGCCACTCACGGCTCATTATGTTTTTAATCTACAGCATACTTTTGACGCTTGGGTTTATCGTTTTACTGCCGCGTTTTGTGTATGACGCATTGCGAAACGGCAAGTATGCCGACGGTTTTCGGCAGCGACTCGGACATTTGCCTGAATTTAAGCTCGACAACCGACCGGTTCTATGGCTTCACAGCGTGTCGGTCGGGGAAACAAACGCCGCCTGCCCGATAATCAAAAAAATACTCGAAGAATTTCCGAATTATCGTCTGGTGATTTCGACGACGACCAAAACCGGACAGGATTTAGCTCATAAAATCTTTGCCGACCAAGCCGAACTCATTTTTTATTTTCCCTACGACTGGCGATTTTCCGTGCGCCGCGCTTTGGACGTTATCAAACCGAATATTATTTTGATAATGGAAACCGAACTGTGGTTTAATTTCGTGCGTTCAGCCGGCAAAAGAGAAGCGCGTGTTTTTTTGATTAACGGCAGACTTTCCGAAAAATCTTTTAATCGTTATGCGCGAATTCCCAAAACGATGAGCCGCGTCCTGCATTATTTCACGCTGACCTTGATGCAGAATGCCGCCGATGCCAAACGCATTTCCGATCTGGGCATTCGCAACAGCAAAGTAAAAATTACCGGCAACGTCAAATTTGACCAACTTCCGGGGAAAAATGAAAATTCTTTGACAGTAGAGTTTAGAGAAAGATTTGCCTTATCGGAAGACGCGCCGCTAATCGTCGCGGCAAGCACTCACGCGCCGGAGGAAGCGGTAATTATTGACGCTTTCAAGGACGTTTGGAAAAAATCGAAAGGAAAGCTGCCGCGTCTTTTGATTGCCCCGCGCCACCCGGAAAGATTTAAGGAAGTCGCTGCGCTGATTGAGAAGTCGGGTTTTGAATGGGTTTCGCGTTCAAGTGAAGAATCCGGCACAGACTGTTTAGCCGAAATAATTCTGCTCGATTCCGTCGGCGAACTGCGGGCGGTTTTTCCGCTGGCTGAAATAGTATTTGTCGGCGGCAGTCTGATTCCGCACGGCGGGCAGAATATTTTGGAACCGGCGATGGGTAAAAAGGCAATCGTGACGGGTTTTTACACGATGAATTTTGCCGAAATCGTCGAAGAGTTTCTCGCCAAAAATGCGCTCGTGCAAATGCCTGAATTAGCCGAAGACGAAATCGCCGCGCACCTCGCCGCTGTTCTCACCGAGTTGCTGCAAGATGATGAACGGCGCACGGAACTTGGCGAAAACGCTTTCGCAATCGTCGAAAAAAATCGCGGCGCGACCGAAAAAACGCTCGAATTTCTCCGCCCGTATCTGTTCATCAACAGTCATTTATGATTTTTGTCTTTTTCTTTTTCGCGCTGATGCTGGTACTTCTCGGCTACAGATCTCTGCGCGGCGGAATCGCCTATCTCACATTTTTTAAAAGAGAATTGTCCGCCCCGTCGGTTGATTTTGCGCCGTTCTGTTCGATAATTGTCCCGTGTCGCGGACTTGACGAAGGCTTATCCAATAATCTTTCTGCACTTTTCCAGCAAAACTTTCCGCAGTTTGAAGTGATTTTCGTGGTTGACGACGAAAACGATGAAGCGGTCACAATCATCGAAAACATCCCGGATAAAAACGCGGCGAACGCAAAATTAATAATTGCGGGAAAAGCCGAAAATGAAGGGCAGAAAGTCCACAATCTGCGCCGCGCCGTTTTGGAGATTTCAGAGAGAAGCGAAGTGCTTGTTTTTGTAGATTCGGATGCCCGCCCGCACGAGAGTTGGCTGCAAAATTTGGTCGCGCCGCTGCGCGACGAAAATATCGGCGCGGCGACCGGGTATCGCTGGTTTGTCTCCCGAAATAATACTTTCGCCTCGCAGCTTCGTTCGGTTTGGAACGCTTCAATCGCCTCCGCTTTGGGGAAAAGCACCGCCGACAATTTTTGCTGGGGCGGTTCGACGGCGATTCGGCGCGAGGTTTTCGAGAATCTAAACATCCGCGAAGAGTGGCGCGGAACGCTGTCCGATGATTTTGCCTTGACACGAGCCTTGAAAGCCGCCGGTCTGCCGATTTATTTTGTGCCGGATGCCCTGACCGCATCAATCGAAGATTGTAGTTTCGGCGAGTTTTTGGAGTTTTCCACCCGCCAAATGAAAATTACGCGGGTTTACGCGCCAAATTTGTGGAAAGCTTCATTCATCGGTTCGTTTCTTTTCACGGTGATTTGCGCGGCGAATATCGTTCTTTTGTTTGTCCTAATCGGCTGGCAGTTTTGGCTGACGCTGTTTCTTTTATTGCTGATTTTCGCTCTCGGTGCGGCAAAAGCGTGGGTTCGCTTGAAAGCCGTTAAATTGGTTTTGCAAAATTACGAAAAAGAGCTGAACAAAAGCGTTTTGTGGCAGACAACGCTCTGGGCAGTGACACCCGCCGTCTATTTTTATAATTGTTTTCGCGCATTTAGCTCGAACCAAATCCGCTGGCGCGGCATCACATACGAAATGAAATCGCCGCGTGAGACGATTATTTTGCACAGGGATTGATGTCTTAAATCGAAAAGATAAACGTTCATCAATGTGGATTTTGGAATCAAAAATGTTCACGGCTTAGTTTGGCTGTTTTGTAGTTATCGAAGGTTAAAATAATTTATGTCTAAATTTTCACTCAATAAGTTTTTCGCTTTATCGCTTGTTGTTTTTTCTTTTGCCGGTATCGCTTCGGCACAAACGAAAACTCAGCATAAAAAAAGTATTTTCAAGAAAATAATAAAAAAGGTTGACAGAAAAAAAGACTCTCCGTCCGCAGTCGAATCATCACAAACCGCCGAAGTCAAAAAAACGCTGAAAGGCAGATTGCCGGTGATTATTATTCCGGGTTTGATCGGGTCGGAACTCGTCAATAAAAATACCGACGAAAAAGTTTGGTTTGACCTGACGCGCTCAAAGAACGACGATATGCGTCTGCCGATTTCGCCCGATCTGGCAGCGAATCACGATGATTTGGTGCCGAGGGATATTCTGAGAAAAATTCAGCTCATTCGCTTCACGCCGGAAATTGAAATTTATCAAAAATTGGTTGATTCGCTCGAAGCCGACGGCTATGCCGAAGGAAAACTTGCCGCGCCGCCAGAGACGGGTGCCGCTAACACATTTTATGTTTTCCCGTATGATTGGCGGCTCGATAACGTCGAGAACGCGCACATATTACTTCAAAAACTGGACGAACTTCGCGCAAAATTAAAAAGTCCTAAACTGAAATTTAATATCGTTGCACATTCGATGGGCGGATTGATTACCCGTTACGCCGCGATGTACGGCAAAGCCGATTTGACCGCGAGAAGTTTGCGCCCGACGTGGAAAGGCGCGGAATATTTTAACAATATTTCGCTGGTCGCCACGCCGAACGGCGGTTCGCTGTCCGCACTCAATTCCCTGCTTAACGGCTTTTCGCTGTTCGGCGGCGGAAAACTGAATCTGCCGTTCGTACAGAATTTGTCGAAATACGATTTGTTCACGATCCCCTCGATATATCAGCTTTTGCCGCACGACGGAATGGTTCGCGCTTACGATGAAAATTTGAAACCGATCAAAATTGACGTGTACAATCCGGCGACTTGGGAAAAATACGGCTGGACGATTTACACTGATGAAAATTTTTCCAAGAAGATTGACAACGCGACACCGGAACAAGCGAAAGCCTATTTTCAAGCCGTTCTGCAACGCGCCAAACTTTTTCAGGCAGCCCTGGACGCAAAACCGGCGGTGAGAAATCCGATTCCGATTTATTATCTCGGTTCGGAATGCAAGCCGACGATTGACGGGATGATTGTGTACAAAAACACAAAAGATAATACATGGAAAACCGAGTTCGAGGCAGATTCCTTCACAAAAACCGACGGCACAAAAGTTTCCAAAGACGAATTGGAAAAGGTTTTGTATTCACCCGGCGACGGGGTTGTCCCGAAACGCTCGTTGGTTTCTTCACTAATCAGCGTTGGCAAGTTTCGCAATTTAAAGTCCGGTCTGATCGGCGATGAACTGACGCTAGCCTGCGGCGAACATAACCGGCTGGCGGGCGACGCGATAATCGGCAAAAGTCTTTTGAGTGTGCTGGATTTGCAGAACAGTATGCCGACCGATAAAGCAACCAAATCACTGAAAACGCGCAAACGAGTAAATTAATTAAAGCGGTTTGTTAACTCGCAGGAATTATGACGGCACCTGCTGTGAATCTGCTTTGTTTAGTTTACGCTAACCACGGGAAGCCAACTTTCTGTACATTTAACAGAAGAATAATTTTGATAGCGGGACTCAATGTCGGTGTTCAGGCACCGGGCGGTGAGATCAGCTAAACATCATCTCGGTTAAAAAAGAAGCATTTAATTTGAGGCAAAACATTTACAAAGTGCTGCATTTAATGTCAAAATTAAAAACTGACATTATGAAACGCCTTTTTGTTTGTCTAAATCTTATACTGATTGCCGCTTTAGCAGCTTTTGCCCAACAGCGTCCGCTGTTGACGGAAGATGTAGATACGATACCGGAAGGTGTGGTCGAAGTCGGCTTGGGCGTTGATTTTCTGCAAAACGCAAAGCTCCCGCTTTCAGGATTAAAAGGTGATTTAACCCGCGTCGGCGACCTTCGCATCAGTGTCGGATTTGCCTCAAATATCGAACTTCAGGTTGACGGGGTGCTGCAAAACTTTTTGGCGATCAATTCCGCCATATCTCCATCGCCGATTCCGCTCAATTTGGACGGAAATTCGACCAGCAATGTCGGTGATTTTACTCTTTCCGCCAAGCTGAAACTTCGTAATGAAACGCAAAATCTTCCCGCGCTCGGTTTTAAGTTCGGTTTTCAAATCCCGAATTCGGATCAGGCACGCGGAATCGGGACGAATCAAATAAATATTTTCGGTAAAGTTTTGGTGCAGAAAAAGTTCGGCAAGCGCAGCGGCAAAAAGCCGCGTTTTAACGCTTTCGGCAATCTCGGCATCGGTATTTTGACCGCCCCGCTCGAACGCTTTACGCAAAACGACGTGCTGCTTTACGGGTTGGCGGGAATTTACAGCGTTAACGACCGGATAAATATCGTCGGCGAAATCAACGGACGCGCCAATACGCGCAGCGGAGCCGCGCCGCTCGGCACAGAAAGTATTTTGCAGTTACGCCTCGGCACCCAAATAAAAGCATCCGGCGTTCGTTTCGATACCGCCGCGATTTTCGGTTTGACAAGATTCAGCCCGCGCACCGGCGTAACTTTTGGTGTCACATACCAATCTCCAAGCATTTTTACACCCGCAAAATAATTCCATATTTCAAATTCCGAATTCTAAATTTCAATCGTTACCTGAGAACACTATCCTTATAATTTAGAACTTGAAGCGTGGCTTTGGAATGATGCGTTTATCGGTGAATGTCCGTGTCCTAAATTCGGTGCAGTGCGAATTGCTTCGGTAACAAACTTTTTCGCGGTTTCAACGGCTTCGATCAAACTTTTCCCCAACGCCAGATTTGCTGCGATTGCCGCCGCGAGCGTACAGCCGGTGCCGTGCGTCGCATTTGTTTCGATGTATTCGCTTTCAAAAATCTCTAAATCTTTGCCGACAAACAAAAAATCACGCGCCAGCCGTTTTTCACTTTTGTCTTTCGCCTTTCGCCTTTCGCCTTCAAAAAAATGTCCGCCTTTGATTAAGACAGTTTTCGCGCCGTAACTTTGCATAATTCGTGCGGCTTTTTCGATATCGTCTTCATTCTCGATTTTTATATTGGCAATTCTTTCCGCTTCCGGCAGATTCGGCGTAACAATGTCAGCGAGCGGGAAAAGTTCGGCGATCAAAACTTTTAACGCTTCGTCATCAATCAAATCAAAACAGGAAGTCGAACGGACGACCGGATCAACGACGATATTCTTCAATTTGTTTTTGCTGATTAATTCGGCAGTTTCTTCGATAATTTCGCGCGTCGGCAACATTCCTGTTTTGAGAGCCGAAATTTCGTAATCATTGATAATCGGTTCGATCTGTCCGCGAATTGATTCGGCGGTTTGATGAACCGCGCCGAAAACTCCGGTCGTGTTTTGAAAAGTCAGCGAAGTTACAGCGGCGGTTGCAAAGCACCCGAAAGCCGTAAATGTTTTGATGTCGGCGATAATTCCCGCGCCGCCTGACGGGTCGAGTCCGGCGATGGTCAAACAAACTTTTATCATAAAAATAAATTGAAATTCTCAGGATCATTTAAAAATCGAATGGCGGCGAAACCGCTCGCGCCGTTTTCCAAAACGGCTTTATAATTTGTTTTATCAATACCGCCGAGCGCGACGACCGGAAACGGTTTGAGGTTTTCGCAAACTTCGCGCAACCGCTCAATGCCTTGCGGTTTGCCTTTACCGGGCGTTTTAAAAATCGGGCTGAACGTAATAAAGTCAGCACCTTTTTGGCGGGCATTTTCAGCTTCGGCAAGTGTATGAGCCGAAACGCCGATAATAAAATCTTTGGAAAATATACGACGTATTGTTTCGACTGAAAGAGAATTTGAAGTTAAATGAACGCCGTCGGTTTTAGCGGCAGCGGCGATGTCGGCGCGGTCATTGATTAAAATTTTCGTGCGGCTTTGGCGCGTCAGTTTGACGGCTTCTTCCGCGAGTTCAAAAACAAATCGCGCCGGGAGTTTTTTCTCACGAAGCTGGATCAGCGAAATATTTGAACGGACGGCGGCTTTTATTAATGCGGAAATTTTTACTTTTTTTTCGGCGAAGTTGGCGGCATCGGCTTCGCCGTCGGTGATGAGATATATTAAAGTTTTAGCGGCTGCATTATTAAATTTCACGACGGTTTTTTTGTCTGAGTTTCTTCCTGTTCGAGCATCTGCACACTGTGTTTGAAATGCGCCATCTCCCAGAAAGCGAGAAATAAATTCAAAATGCCCAATCCGGTAATCGCGCCGCGAAACCAGCCCGATGCGACCGCTTCCCGAATGAACGGCAGACCTGTGTGAGTCACAACGAACGACAAAAAATAATTGTCGCTCCAATCGCCGACTCCGCCATAGCTGAACCACGGCGAGAGCGTCAGAAAAATGCCGACCAGCAAACACAAGATTATGAAAAAAACAACGGTAAGTTTTGCGACCATAAATATTTATCTTCTGGATGTCCGGCTAGGTGTAACCACATTTTTTGAATTCAAAATTCTAAATGTCGTGCTGACGAAGCGCGAAAATAAAATTACGCGATGCTCTGCACACACTTTAACTTTCTGACTAATGAATTATAGAAGTTTATCTGCATTTTGTTAAGTTTGCGGCAACCGGCACACACAAACTTGAATACTCTTTTAAACTGATATGCGAATAACTTTCAAAATTCTGACTTTTAAAATCGTTTCAAAATACTTTTTTTTGGAAAAATATTTTCTGCGAAGCCGAATTGTTTATCTCCAAAGATAATCTGAAAATACCACTTTCCACAGTAAAATGAAAGAAATAAAAAAAGAGCAGCAATTGATTGCTGCTCCGGTTAGTTAAATTTTTAAACCGAGACGGTCTCTGGAGACGACGGTAATTCGTAAATAAATCTGCGGCGGTTAAAGTTTGCCGGAAAACGGAAACGGCAATATTTTATTTCCGGTTGTTTTTTTGCAGTTTTTCCAGACGGCTGCCGATGTCGCGGTAGTCCACATTTTCGGCGTATAATTTCTCGAAATACGAATTTGCCGTCGCGTGATCGCCGCCGACTTCGTAGCTGTTGCCGAGTTCGTAATACAAAGCCTGTTTTTCATCGTCGTTTAAACCCGGAACTTCCAGACAGCGTTTATACCACATCAGGGCAAGGTTCGGCATTTGTTTTTCGATGAAACAGTGTCCGAGCAAATTTGAACATTGAAAAAATCGCCGCGTTCCGTCATCGGCGGAAACGAAACCAATTGCGTCCTGATATTCGCGGATGGCTTCTTCCATCAATCCCATTTCCTGATAGGCGACCGCCGTGTGATAGTGAGTTTCGTAGTCGTCGTCCGCATTCGTGTCGTTTTCCTGAAATCCCAACTCGGTTTTCAGATCAACAAAGTGATTTGTTTGAGTGTCGTTTGCGGCTGACGCATTTTTTTCGGCTGCGGGCGCAGTTTCCGGTTTCGTATTAGCCGCCAATGTTTGCAGAGAGTCGTCAAGCTGCAGCCGAAGTTTCGCCAATTGCTCACGTTCACCGTAAGTTGATTCGAGAGTGTCTAAAGTTTTCGCCGCCAAGTCTTTATAACCCTGCGCGATATAAAATTCGACGCTTTCGACTTCTCTTTGCAATTCCAGTTCGTCGGCGAGTTTTAATTCTCCGGTGGATTTGTCCGCTTCGTCCGGCACATTTGACATTTCAAACTCCGCGCCGATGATGTCTTCTGCGCTGACGGATTTTTCGTTGTAGGCGATGGCATCGTGACTGTAAAAACTGAAGCCCTTATCATCTTCCGGGAAATTATCCTGCGCCAATCGATTTTCCTGAAAATCGGCATCATCACCGGCAAAATCAAAACTGCCGTCACCATTGTAAAGCTGCCCGTTTTCTTCGGCATTTTTTTTTGTATCTGCTAACCGCGTTTCCTGATTAGAAAGCACGGCAGTTTCAAAACCGTGCGCGGAATTTATTTCCTGTAACCGTTCGGCATAGCGGATTTCCTGCGGAGAGATCAGTATTAACTGCGCCAGTGCCGCTCTTTCGTCTTCAAACGCATCAAGCGATTGGGCGGTTTCGGCTAATCTTTCCAACGTGTTCTTCGTTTCATCCGCATTGCGCTGCCAGTTATGATAGCGGACGAGAAGCTGCAGAGCGTTGAGCTGTTCAGGATTTCTCGCTAATATTTCGTTCGTCCAGCTAAAAAATTCCTCGCGCTGTCCGCCGACCAGCAAATGTTCGGATGCCATCGAAAGAATTTTGACCGCCGCGTTCAATTCGTTATTTTTTACATATCCTTTGACCAAATCCAAATATTTCGGATAGTTGGCAGGCTCCTGTTCGACCAATTTGATAACTGCCTGCTCCGCTTCCGCCGGATTATTCATATCGAGGTGGCAGTCCACCAAAAGATATAAAATGTCGCGGTTGTAAGGTTGTTCTTCGAGAATTCCTTCTAAAATCTTTGCCGCTTCATCGGCAAAACCCAATCCGATTTGCGCTTTAACCAGTCCGTTTAACGCCCGCAGATAATTTTTCTTGACTTCCAGTGCTTTCGAAAAGGCCGTCAAAGCCGATTCATATTGTTCCTGTTCGGTAAATCTCAAACCCGCTTCGGTGAACGCTTTGGCAGCTTCGTCGTGCTGATTTTCCTGCCAGCAAACGTCGGCTATTTTCAAATAAATGTCCGTATTGTGCGGGTCGAGTTCGGCGATTTGCTTCCAGATCGCCAGTGCTTCTATTTTCTGTCCTTTGCGCTGATATTGTTCGGCGAGCGTGGTGTAATGAGTTCGCGCTTCGGAGAGCGAACCTTTCGATTGGTAAAGCTGTGCCAGTTTTGCCGAAACTTCCATCGAATTGGGTTCGATGCGGGAAATTTTGTTGTATACGGCAATCGCTTTGTGAGAGAATCCCTGCCCGTTATAATGCTCGGCGACCTGCGTGAAACATCCGACGGCTTCGTGCTTTTCGGAGTTTTTCATATACAAATCGCCCAGGATATTCAGAGTGCTGAAATCTTTCGGATCGTTTTCGATAACTCGTTGATACTCACTGATCGCCGCCCGAATTTTACCTTGCGACAAAAATCGTTCGGCATTTCGCATCGCTTTTATTTTATCAAAGCTCATTTGGATTAAATGCCCCAGAAGTTTTATTTTGTTTTGAAAGTTTAAGGAATTAACTTTTACGGTGGTTGAAAAGGCAGATCAGCCAATGGCTTAATCTCCAAATCTAAGCTAACATAACATTACAAAATATGTCAATGAATTTTAACAATTTTTGTAATGTTTTATCGTGTAATTACATTTATATTTTTTTGTTTTCCGGTAAAGAAGCTAATAATAATTGATCTATTGCCGATTTAACCCGTTTCTCCGCATCGAAACGGAAACTTCCCTGATAATTTCGCGGCACACTTCTGATTTGCCCCGCACATTTTCCTCAGTCACAAAATACGCTACAATTATATTTTGTAACGAGTAAATTTTATGCAAGCATTAATTTTAGCCGGGGGAAAAGGTACGCGGTTGCGTCCCCTGACAGTTTACACGCCAAAACCGGTCGTCCCCTTATTAAATCGTCCTTTTCTGCTTTATCAAATCGAAATTTTGCAGCGTGCCGGGATCAAAGACATTACGCTTTCGCTAAATTATCAGCCTGATAAAATCGAACATCTGCTCGGTTACACGCTCGACAGCGGTGTCAATTTGCGTTACATCACCGAACCGTCACCGATGGGAACCGGCGGCGCGTATAAGTTTGCGGCGGAGGCGATTCGGGAAACGACGGTCGTTTTCAACGGCGATATTTTAACGGACGCGAATATTTCCAAAATCATTGAGTTTCACCGGCGGAAAAAGGCAGAGGCGACGATTGTGTTAACGCCGGTCGAAAATCCGGCGGCTTACGGGTTAGTCGAAACCGACGAAAACAATCGTGTTCTGCGTTTTTTAGAAAAGCCGAAACCGGAAGAACTCGCCGAATTAAAGACGAATAATATCAATGCCGGAATCTACGTTTTAGAGCCGGAGGTTTTGGACATCATTCCCGTAGGCGAAAATTACTCGTTTGAATATAATATTTTCCCCGAACTGCTGAACCGGCAAAGAGACTTTTTTGCCTATACTCTGCAAGATGATTACTGGCGCGACATCGGCAGTCCGGCAAGTTATTTGGACGCGCACCACGATTTTTTGAATGATCGCATAAAAGGCTACAAAATCGAAAAACAAAGCGTCGCGGACATTGCAACGGCGGCGTTGGTTGACAAAAATTCGGTCATCGGCGAAAACTGTATCATCAAACCGAACGCCAAAATTATTAACTCCGTGATCGGCGAAGGCGTTCACATCGAAGAAAAAGCCGTCGTCGAAAATTCGGTCATCTGGGCGCACACGCGCATCGCAAGTGCAGCAAACATCAAAAACGCGATCATCGGGCGCGGCTGTCACATCGGCAGAAACGTGACGGTCGGCGCAGGCGCGGTATTGGGCGATAAAACTTCTCTGACCGATTATACGAGAGTCTGAACCGGAGCACGGAAGTCTCGTCCGCCAGCGAGCGAAAGCGAGGCTGTACGTTTCTTATTGTTACAACATACTTCAATGCAAATCTCTGCTTTCACATTTGCGGCGGACTTACACAAATATTTAATTTCAATTAAATGAAACGAATAACTGAAAAATTCAACCAGCTGAAAATTGAAAATCGCGGCGGATTTATCCCGTTTGTCGTGGCGGGCGATCCGAATCTGGAAACGACGAAAAAGCTGATTCTAGAATTGGCAAAACAAAATGCGAGCATTATCGAACTCGGCGTACCGTTTTCCGATCCGGTCGCCGACGGCGCGACGGTTCAGGCATCCGGCGAACGCGCTTTGCGAAACAGGGTCGGCATCAAAGATATTTTGCAAATTGTCGCGGAAATTCGCGCCGAAAAATGTGAGATACCGATTATTTTATTTGGGTACTTCAATCCGGTTTTGCAGTTCGGACTGGAAAAATTTGCGATCAAAGCGAAAGAATCAGGGATTGACGGAGTTTTGATAACCGATTTAGTTCCCGAAGAAGCCGGGGAATTTCGCGGGATATTGGCAAAGAATGAACTGGCTTTGATAATGCTCGCCGCGCCGACTTCAAATGATGTGCGTCTGAAAAAGATCGTCGAAAATGCCAATGGGTTTATTTACGCCGTGTCGCGGGCAGGTGTCACCGGCGCGAGAACCGAACTGAGCGGCGATGCGAAAACTCTGGTCGAACGGCTGCGAAAATTTACCGAATTGCCGATTGCCGTCGGTTTCGGCATTTCAAACGCCGCGCAAGTGGCGGAAACTTGGCAATATGCCGACGCGGCGGTCGTCGGTTCGGCAATCGTCGCGGAAATGATGCGGTTGGCACCCGACATCAATGATGTGTCAGCCGATTTCGTTGAAAAATTCGGTGAATTTTCGCGGAATTTGTTGCCGCCGCAAAATTAATTTTTGCCGATTTTATTTTCCGAGCAAAAAGATCAGAGGAATTTCAGCGCGTCCGCCCCAAGATTTTTCAGAATGATCGTCGCCGGGAAATTTTCGCGTAATCCAATTTTTGTTCTTTTTGTAACCTCTTTTTTTTATCAATACGTCGGCTTTCATTTGATAAGTTTCGTATTGTGCGTCCAAACCTTTCGTGCCGTAATCGAAGTAAATTTTGTGTTTTTTCGGTGAAGGCAGATATTTTTCCATATAATTTAGAATTACACCCGCGCCAAGTGGATACTGCGGCGAAAGACACGCCGCGCCGCCGAAAATATCGGGATATTCGCCGACCGCATAAAGTGACATTAATGCGCCCATACTCGAACCCATTATAAACGTGTTTTTGCGGTCGGACTGGGTGCGGTAAGTTTTGTCAATAAAAGGTTTTAGCTCGGATGTGATGAATTTCAGGTACTTGTCGGACTCCGCGCTTTTCCGCGTAACAGCTTCGCTTTTTCTAATCACATTATCCCGCACGTCAAAGGCTCGCTGCGGCATAAATTCGATTGTCCGGCGCGGCGTGTTCCAAATTCCGACGACGATTGCCGGTCGAACTTTGTTTTCTCTAATCAGCTTTTCGAGCGTTTCGTCAATTCCCCATTCGATTTTGCTTTGAGCAGTTTGCCGATTAAACAAATTTTGCCCGTCGTGCATATAAATAACCGGATATTTTTCGCGGTCGTTCTCAACGTAATTCGGCGGCAGCCACACATCAATATTTCGCGCGTCGGTGATTGCCGACGGAAAAGCAGTGTAACGAAAAACATCGCCCGTCACGCCAGTCAACTTGATCGGCGTTTGCGCGAATGAAAATAAAGGCAAAACCGCAAAAAGCAGCAAAAGACCAAGTTTCATATTTCACATTATCTCTTTTTATCTCGTCTTTTGTCCTTTATCGCTCGTTATTTATCGCTTTGTGACGGTCAACTGTTTTGCATTAACGGAAATTATGGTTGTTTACGAAATAGTTTGCGAAAATTTCAGGGATGTTCGATCAGTGAAACACGAAATAAATGCGCTTACCGGCAGTGATTTTGCTATCATTGAAAATTAACTATCAAGCATTGAAAATGACATATCATAAAGGCTCTGCTCTGCATCTCCGAAAAAGGTGGCGGTATCATCGGCGTTTTTTTCGGATACGCCGGCAGGCGTTCAAAATAAAACTTCTCAGTTTTTCAATTCGTCTGATTCCGAAAGAGCAGCAGAGAGTTTTTATACTAACTTTAATTATCGGACTTGTCTGCGGTCTGGCGGCGGTCGGTTTTCACTTAACCATCTTAAAAAGCGAAGAACTGCTGATTGATTCGGTTTTGCGGTCCGAATCAGCGACCCGCTGGCTGCTGATTCTTCTGCTGCCGACGGTCGGCGGATTGCTGTGCGGATTTTTGCTCAGCTACGTTGCTCCCGGCGCACGCGGCAGCGGCATTCCGCAAGTCAAAATCGCTTATACGCTCAAAGGCGGGCGACTGCCGATCCGCGATGCAGTCGGTAAATTTTTTATCAGCGCACTGCAAATCGGTTCGGGCGCATCGCTGGGGCGCGAAGGTCCGACCGTCCATATTTGCGCGACGCTCAGTTCGTGGCTCGGCAGAGTTTTCGCGCTGTCGCAAACAAATTTGCAAAAACTTCTCCCCGTCGGAACCGCCGCCGGAATCGCCGCCGCGTTCAATGCGCCGATTGCCGCCGTCACTTTTACCATCGAAGAAATCGTCGGCGATCTCGATCAAACGGTTCTGTCCGGCGTGATCGTCGCCGCCGCACTCGCCAGCGTCATCGAACGCGCCATTCTCGGCGAACATCCGGTTCTCAGCGTCGGACAGCAATTCGGACTGCACCACGCTTCGTCACTGATTTTCTACGGCATTCTCGGCTGCGCCGCCGCCGTCATTTCCCTCGCCTTTAGCGAATCGCTGTTGAGACTTCGTTCATTGTTCGGAAAACTGGCGAAAGTTCCGGTGTGGATGCGCCCTGGAATCGGCGGTCTGGCTGCCGGTACCGTCATTTTGACGGCTCTGCTGTGGCTCGATTCCAGCGGTATTAACGGCTCCGGTTACGCTGTTCTTGACTCAGCTCTGTCCGGGCAGCTCGCGCTGAAAACGATGCTCGCGCTGTGTATTCTCAAACTGATCGCCACAATTTTTTCATACAGTTCGGGCGGTGCCGGCGGCATTTTCGCTCCCGCTTTATTTATCGGCGCGATGCTCGGCGGCACGATTGGTTTTATTTACGTTAATATTATGAACGAACCGCTGACGGAAATAGGGGCGTTCGCGCTGGTTGGAATGGGCGCAGTTTTTGCCGGAATTTTGCGTGCGCCGATCACTTCGGTTTTGATAATTTTTGAAATGACGGGCAGCTACGGTCTAATTCTCCCGCTGATGCTCGCCAATATGACGGCTTACGGTTTGGCGCGAAAATATCGCCCGACCCCGATTTACGAAGCACTGCTCGAACAGGACGGCATTTTTCTACCGCATAATTCCAAACCACTTCAGCATTCACTCGATTCGCTGAAAGTCAGCGACGCGATGACGACCAAGGTTTTCACTCTCGACGAAAAACTTTCCGTCGCGGAAGCTCTCGAACAAGTGAGCAGCCTTGATTACACGATGTATCCGGTTCTCAACGCCGCCGCGCACTGCGTCGGAATGATCACCGAAGTGCGTTTGCGGCGGACGCTGGCGGAAAACGGCGGCGATATAATAATCGGTAAAATCGCCGAAAAGACACACAATATTACGCCGGACAAACGTATTCGCTCGGCAATTTTGCGAATGAACAAAGCGCAGGTGCGCCAACTAGCCGTTGCCGCACCGCAGAGTCAAAAGTTTCTCGGAATAATTACGATGACCGACATCGTACGTGCTGAAGCAGAAGCAATTCCAGAAAATCAAAATATTTCCGCCACGATCAGTCCTGACTTCAGCGAAACCAAGAGCGGCATCGCCCGTTCCGAGGAACTATAATTTAGTTGAAAGGATAGTTTTTATGGATTTTCAAATCACGCAAATAATCGAAATTCTTTCGCAAACTCCGACAACTATCAAATCCCTGCTTGGAAATCTTTCCGATGAATGGATTTTCGCCTCCGAAGGTGAAAATGATTGGAGTCCGTTCGATATTATCGGGCATTATATTCACGGTGAGGAAACGGATTGGATTCCGCGAGCCGAAATAATTCTCGCGCAAGGCGAAAATAAAAAATTCGAGCCGTTTGACCGTTTTGCTCAAATTGAATTATCCAAAGACAAAACAATTTCCTATTTGCTTGAAACCTTCGCCGATTTGCGTCGGAAGAATATTGAAATATTAAAATCGTGGAAATTGACCGAAAAGCAATTAAAACTCAAAGGAACGCATCCCGAACTCGGCGAAGTTACAATTGAACAACTTTTGGCGACTTGGGCGGTTCACGACTTAACGCACATTCGTCAGATTGTTACGATATTGGCAAAACAGCAAACGACAAATGTCGGAGCGTGGAAAGCATATCTTTCAATTCTGCAAAATTAAAAAATACATTTATGAAACGAACAATAAAAGCACCGACCGGAACAGAACTTACTTGCAAAAACTGGCTTATCGAAGCCGCTTATCGAATGATTCAAAACAACTTGGACGCGGAAGTTGCGTTTGATCCTGATAATTTAATCGTCTATGGCGGTCGCGGGAAAGCGGCGCGGAATTGGGAATCTTTTGACGCGATCTTGGAGTCGTTGAAAAATCTCGAAGAAGACGAAACTTTGCTCGTGCAGTCGGGCAAGCCGGTTGCGGTTTTCAAATCGCACACCGACGCGCCGAAGGTTTTGATCGCGAATTCCAATATCGTGCCGCATTGGGCGACGCAGGAACAGTTCGACAAGTATGAGCGCGAAGGTTTGATGATGTATGGACAGATGACCGCCGGAAGTTGGATTTACATTGGCACGCAAGGGATTTTGCAGGGAACTTATGAAACTTTCGGTTCGTTGGCGCGGCAGAATAATTGGGGAAGTCTCGCCGGAAAGTTTGTTTTGACCGCCGGTTTAGGCGAAATGGGCGGAGCGCAGGCGCAGGCGATTACTTTTAACGGCGGTGTCGGTTTGCTCGTTGATGTTGATCCGTGGCGCATCGAACGGCGTTTGCAACTGAGACAAGTTGATCTTGCAACCGAGAGTTTGGACGAAGCGTTGGAAATGGTTAAAGAATTTACCGGCAAAAAAGAAGCGAAATCAATCGCGCTTTTGGGAAATGCGGTTGATGTTCTTTGGCAAATTTTGGAAAAAAGAATTCTGCCCGATGTCGTTACCGATCAGACTTCCGCGCACGATGTTCTTTTCGGTTACATTCCGCAAGGTTTATCAATTGAACAAGCGAATAACTTGCGCGAATCGAATCAAACCGAATACGAAAAACGCGCAATGGATTCGATGGCGCGGCACGTTGAAGCAATGCTCGAATATCAAAAACGCGGCGCAATCGTTTTCGATTACGGCAATAATTTAAGACAAAGAGCGAAAGACAACGGCATCGAAAACGCCTTCGATTATCCCGGCTTCGTTCCCGCCTACATTCGCCCGCTTTTTTGCGAAGGCAAAGGTCCGTTTCGCTGGGTTGCCTTGAGCGGCGACAAAGAAGACATCTACAAAACCGACGAAGCGATGATGAATCTGTTCCCCGAAAACGATCATTTAATTAAATGGCTGACGATGGCGCAAAAAGAAGTCGAATTTCAAGGATTGCCTGCGCGAATTTGTTGGCTTGGATATGGGGAACGCAGAAAAGCCGGATTAAAATTAAACGAAATGGTCGCATCCGGCGAATTAAAAGCCCCAATCGTCATCGGCAGAGATCATCTCGATTGCGGCAGCGTCGCCTCGCCCAACCGCGAAACCGAAGCGATGAAAGACGGCTCGGACGCAATCGCCGATTGGGTTTATTTGAACGCGATGATCAACGCCGTCGGCGGCGCAACGTGGGTTTCGCTCCACCACGGCGGCGGAGTCGGCATCGGCTATTCGCTCCACGCCGGACAAGTCATCGTCGCCGACGGCACACCCGAAGCCGCCAGACGCATCGAAAGAGTTCTCACCACCGACCCCGGAATGGGCGTTGTCCGCCACGTTGACGCGGGTTATGAAGAGGCGATTGAATTTGCTGAAAAGAATGATGTTAAAATTCCGATGAGAAAAACTAAGAATAATTAAATGGCTCTGATTATTGATGCTCTAAGAATTTCAAAGTAAATGACACTGATCCAATTCAAAGCTTCTTCATTGATAATTTTGAAGAACAAATCAGTTTCGTAAATTTCTGTGGTTCTAATATTTCTTTTGTCGCCAACTGAGAAATGAAAATATCTATTTCTCAAATTTTGCACTAGAAACAAAAGATTTTTGTATTCAACAGTAATAGAAATATCTTCAACAGGATTTAAGTAGCGAGTTTCGGTAAGAATTGTTTTCAAGGCTCTAAAATGATTTTGATTAAGTCTTGGCTCGAAACAATTAAACTGTATGGTAAACTGTTGATCTAATGTTGTTTGTCCTTCAAATAATTTTTGGAGAAATGTGTCAAAGAACGCAAGATCATTTTTAGCATCATTAAAATAATTTTTTAGACTATTGAAACTTCCGTGATAATCCCTTGTTATTGAAGCGTAAATTAGAGGGAAGCTGTAAGAAATAAATTCAAGGGAACGATATATGTGCAGAAACGCCAAAGTATGTGATTCTTCGTGCTTACGATGAAAATAACAAGTAATTTCCATCAAGAGATTTTCATAAAACTGGCGATTTATATATTTTGTTTCGTTAAGAATATCACATAAAGATTGGAGTTTAATTTCCGGCTCAAAACAATCTTTTATTATTTTGGTCGTTATTCTAGAATTATTTTGAACACCTAAAAGACTGTAATTGTTATTTTGAATAAATTGAACATCCTCAATATCGTTTGTGAATGAAAGAGTTCCCAACAATAGTCTTATTAATAGAGCTTCGTAGGAAATATTTGCGTTAATTTCAAATTGAGGCTTTATAAATCTTCTATATTGGTTCGCTATTTGTTCTTCAAATGTATAAAAACCAACCTGCATATATGAGAATTTAGTCCAATTCTTTTTCTCGGAACTCATCAAGTATTTCAAGAGCATCAAACTTTTTGAGCCTTTCATAATTTTCTATGAAATACTTACTTAGACTTCTTCGTTCTTTACTTAATTTAATTGCTGAAAATTTTAACCCCCTGAACGCTTCTTCAAAATTTTCAATGGAGTCTTCAAAGGCATTTAAACTTTCTAGAGATAATTGTTCAAAAGATTTTTTAATTCCTACTGAAAAACCAATAATGTTATTAGTATTATCAAACCATTTTTTTATAGTTACGGATTGAGAAAATTTACTAATCAAGCCAATAATCATACTAAATTCAATTCCATCTTTTGTGATATTGGATTTAAGAATTTTCATTGCCGTTAATTCATCCATTTTTTCTTCAATGATTTTTCTGTTATCAATGGCAAGCGAATCACTAAGAAATGCTAGATATGATTTGATTATGTCTGCCTTATTAAAAGATTGCTCAATTTTTTTCCCTGCTTTTTCTTTCTCGGACACAATAATAATACTTAAGTCATCAAACTTATAAATATTCCCGAGCAATATCTCAATCTGATGATTCGCAGTCATTGGTCTTTGTCCGTTATTAAGGGTAATCATTCTATACAACAAATTATCCATAGATTTACAAATAATTATATTTAAGAATAAAGGATGGTTTATGTCTAAAGTTTGATTTATCAAATCTGGTTGTGTATATGCGTGATAGATTGCATTAATTCTTTGAATACCATCTAAAATAAAAGTTCTTTCAATATTTTCTTCTACAAATATTGCGGCATCTTCAAGATTATTGGGAACTTGGTTTTTATCTTCAACAAAGGCAAGAGTAATTGGTGGAATGATACAACCATTTAATAAATCTTCTCTTAACCTTTTATAAAAATTGGAGTTTTGTAGTTTTCTTTGAATATCTAGTTTATTAATTAAAGGATAAAGTTGATTGACAGCAAATTCATATGTTGATTTGCCAGTTAAAAATTTACTATTTATTACATCATCATCGTCAATTGAATATAGTTGAACACTCATATTGAGATTATCGTAGCATAATATTGATTTGTTTTTCCGTTCATTTATACGAACACGAATTTTTACGTTTGCCCGTTTGAAAAAACGCATTCAAACAACGCTTCCGTTTGCGAAACGCGGACTTTGACTTTCGGCGAAGGTTTGCGGCAGAGTTTGGCGACGGCGACGAGCGCAGAATGTTGAAATGCGGAAACCGAATAGTCCGGCGAGCGAAAATTGGACGACTCTCGAAAAAATTTTCGCGCCTCTACAAGTTGCGCTTTTGGCGTTGGCGATTCGGCGGAAGTTTATGCGGTGAATCATCCTTTGTCGGCGGGCATTTGCAAAAAACATATGATTAATGATTATGGAGAAATTCGTGCTAAAATCTTTTTTAGAAAGGTGGAATGTTATGAATAAAACGATTGAAGCAGTTTTTGACGGGACGGTTTTTCTTCCCGATACGATTGTAAAATTAGAGCCGAATACTCGTGTAGAAATTACGATCAGAACGAAAGTTGTCGAAGCGGAAAAGCCGAAATCTTTTCTGCGGGTTGCTCGTTCGCTAAATTTGGAAGGTCCGAAAGATTTCTCTGAAAATATAGACGAATATCTTTACGGCGGCAAAGAATTAGATGGAAAATAAGGCGTTTCTCGACACTTCTTTTGCAATTGCACTCTCGGTTGAATCGGACGCACATCACGAAACCGCTGTTACTTTATCAGAACAACTTGAACGCGAACAAACCGCACTCATTACTACCACCGCAATTTTGTTGGAAATCGGAAACGCTTTATCTAAAAAGCGTTATCGCCAAGCCGCCGCCGAATTATTAGATTCACTCGACCAGGACAAAACAGTTGAAATCATTCAAATTGACGCTGAACTTTACCGAAAAGCGTTTGAGTTATTTCGCCTTCGTCCCGATAAAGATTGGGGTTTAGTGGATTGCATCTCGTTTATTGTGATGCAGGAACAACGAATTTTTGAAGCCTTAACTTCCGATGAGCATTTTGAACAGGCAGGTTTTCGGGCATTGTTGAAGAGTTGATGGATTGGCAATTTGGCGGAAGTTTATGCGGTAGCAATGGAATCAGAACGAGGAGCAGTAGCAACCAGATATGTGTTGGATGAAATAGGTCGCTGCCGCTTACTGTTCTGACTTTTTTTTGAGCGTTTAAGATTGGTTTATTTCATCTTTAGATTTACTGAATGATGGAACGATTTTTTTGATTATGGTTACGAAAAATACGGCGATTAGACCGGCGATAATTGCATATCCGACTTCTTTGATAATCGAAGGAACTTGCGGCAGAAAATGATGTAGAAAATCTATGTTATGAGCAAAAATTCCTCCAGCTACGAGAATCAGAGCGAGTGTGCCGACGACGCTTAATAGACGGATAACTTTGGGCAGTAAATTAACCAGAAATTGTCCGAGTTTAGCGACAAATCCTTTCCCCTTCGACGTAGTAATGAGTTTATATCCGATGTCATCCATTCTGACAATCAGGGCGACCAGCCCATAAACGCCGACTGTGGCAAGCAAAGAGACAATAGAAACTGTTAGTATTTGAGTAACGAGCGGCTTATCTAAAACAGCTCCTAACGCGATGATGACGATTTCAACCGACAAAATGAAATCCGTCGAAACGGCTGATCTTATTTTAGCTTTTTCGGCTACTTCGCTGTCATCAATTTGTGGTTCTTCTTCGCTATTTTCAATTTGTGGTTCCGAGACGGCTTGATGATGTTCGTTTCGATGAAATATCCAATGAATAATTTTTTCAACGCCTTCATACGCCAGATAAATTCCTCCGATAATCAATGCCGCGATGATCGCCGGCGGATAGATCACATTTAATATGAAAGCTAAAGGGACGATGATGAGTTTGTTAATAAATGAGCCTTTGGTAATTGCCCACAAAACAGGTAATTCACGGGAAGAAACAAAACCCGTGGCTTTTTCCGCATTGACCGCCAGATCATCGCCCAATATTCCGGCTGTTTTTTTAGTCGCTATTTTGCTGGCTAAAACAACATCGTCCATCAACATCGCAATGTCGTCCAAAACTGCAAAAATTCCTGATGCCATATTTTTAATATTAAAATTTAAGTAGAAGAATTATCTCGGATATTATCTGATTTATAAAAAGTCAATAGATTTTAGCTTGTAAAATCGAATTAAACAAGGGCAAATAATTTGACTGTGTTTAATATATATCTTGCGGCTGAAACTTTTAAAATGCCAATTTACATTTTAGAAATACCGCAAAACGCTGACAGTTTGGGGCGAGTTTTGGATAATTTTGGAAAAGATTTTCGCACCGTTGCAATCGGCGGCGTTGGCGTTGGCGATTCGGCGGAAGTTTATACAATGAAAGTTTTATCAAATTTTGAAAGTGATAGTGCTTTCTTGATTATCCGAGCGTATCGGAAACTAATTTATAATGCGGGTCTTCCCAGTGATTGACATCAATGATGGCGGAAGCGTTGTCGAGCAGTTTGCGGCAGTCTTCGCTGAGGTGACGCAAGTGAACGGTTTTGCCGACTTTGGCATAGCGTTCGGTGATTTTGTGTAACGCTTCGATTGCCGAATGGTCGGCGATGCGCGAATCTTTGAAATCTATTATTACTTCGTTTGGATCATTTAATATATCGAATTTCTCTTCAAATCCCGTTACCGAACCGAAAAAAAGCGGTCCGTAAATCTCATAATGTTTGACACCGTTTTCGTCAATGCTTTTGCGGGCGCGAATGCGTTTTGCGTTTTCCCACGCATACGCGAGCGCGGAAATTATTACGCCGGAGATGACGGCGACAGCGAGATTGTGAAATACGACCGTGATTCCGGCGACGATTATCATTACTAAAACATCGGTTGCCGGAACTTTGCGGAAGATTTTCAGACTCGCCCATTCAAACGTGCCGATGGCGACCATAAACATTAAACCGACAAGTGCCGCCATCGGAACTTGTTCGATTAAAGATGAACCGAACAACACGAAAGTTAAAAGACCGACGGCGGCGATAATGCTGGAAATTCGGTTTCTGCCGCCCGAACTGACGTTGATGACGCTCTACCCGATCATCGCGCAGCCGCCCATTCCGCCAAAAAATCCGCAGACGAGATTTGCCGCGCCCTGTGCGAAACTTTCCTGATTTCCCTTGCCGCGCGTTTCGGTCATTTCGTCAATCACGGACAAAGTAAGCAGACTTTCGATCAAACCGACGAGAGCCATAATCAGCGAATATGGAAAAATAATTGTCAGAGTTTCAAAGTCTAGCGGAACTTGCGGAATGTGAAATACCGGAAATCCGCCGCCGATGGAAGCGATGCCGCCGACTGTTCTGGTGTTTATTCCGAAGCCGATGATTATAAAAGATGCGACGAGAATTGCGACGAGCGAAGACGGAACAGCTTTGGTGATTTTCGGCAACAGATAAATTATCGCCATCGTCAGCACGACAAAGCCGAGCATTATCCAGAGAGATTGTCCGCTCATTCAACCCGCTGCGCCGTTTGCGTCAATAGTCTTAAATTGCTCGAACTGCGACATAAAAATGACGATTGCCAAACCGTTGACAAAGCCGAACATCACGGCAGGCGGCACGAGGCGAATAAATTTGCCGAGCTTCAAAAAGCCGATGAGCATCTGAATCAAACCCATCAAAACGACTGCCGCGAATAAATATTCAACGCCGTGCCGTGCGACGAGTGCGACGACAACGACAGCAATCGCGCCGGTTGCGCCGGAGATCATTCCCGGTCTGCCGCCAAACGCCGCCGCGATCAAACCGATGATAAATGCCGAATAAAGTCCGATCAGCGGACTGACTCCGGCGATAATCGAAAAGGCGACTGCTTCCGGCACAAGCGCGAGGGCGACTGTCAAACCCGACAAAATTTCGTTTTTGAGGTTATATTCTTTGAATCTTAAATTGCGTAGAAAAATCATTACGTACGTTTGTAAAAAAAGCGGCTAAAATTCAGCCGCAGGCAAACGGCAATCATACGTTATGAAAAAATCATTGTAAGCCCGCCATTTTGCTGTCAAAGTCTGTTTGAAAACTCAAAAGATCAAAAACCGAACTCCATTGTCAATTTTCAAACATCAGTTATCAGCCCTTTTTTGGCATAAATGTCAATCTTCCAAAGTTCCGAAGATGATTGCGCTCCAGTCTTTTTCTCGATTTATGCAGCACCAATCAAAAATGAAGCGTGTGCGTAATTCAAATCCGGTAAAAACGCAAAGCGAAATGGAGCGCACCCGCGCTCCATTCATTTGGATACGTACACGTTTCAGGTAAACAGCCATCGGCGGCGGTTTGCCAAACTGCGCTTCTTAAAAATCATCGTTGTATCTGCCCGCATATTCGGGGCAATTTCCCGTTTTCAAACTCTCGACATTCTGTGCCATTTTGTTTCGCGCCGTCCATCGCGCCCAATTCCACGAACGAAAATCGTTTTCCGTTTGGGCGGTTTCGAGCCGGGACAACAGCGTGTTTTTGACGACACACTGCCCGTCAAAATCCATTTGCGGCATTCCTTCCAAAAGTGCCGGGACTGCATCGTCGCTCAACTGTGAAACGTAATCAGAATCGAACCCGCGTCCTTCCTGCATCAGCCGAACATTAGTGCGGACAATGAAATCATCTGGGTTGAGAACGTGCAGAGTTCCGAGCGTAAACAGCGAAAGCCACAACGCGCCCCACGCAAACTGCTGTCGCATTCCGCGCAGCACCGTCAGCGAAAACCAGACGAAAATCAGCGCGAGCAGAATCATCACCGCCATCGGGTAGAAGCGAATCGTCGTCAAACCATAACCCAGATTTCCGGTCAGCAGAACCAGCCGCTGCGTCGCGGAAATCATAATAACGAACAGCAGGACGATATTGATGCCCGCCAGAACGCGGTAAATTTTTTCATTGAGCGGAGAATCTTTTCGCAAAAGCCAGTGCGAGACGAGCAGAATCGGCAGCACGAGCGCGGAAACCGTGACGAGTTCGCCGAAACCGCGCCGCGCATATTCGGCGAGTTTGAAATCCGGCGTGTTCTGCACCAAATCCATTCCGCCGAACAAATACGGAATCTGCACGATGACAAAACCGAGAAACAAAAGGTTAATCAATCCCAAAACGATCACGGTTTCGATTGCGCCGAGCGTGAAATAATTCGGCAAAACCGTGTTGTCGAGATTTTCCCATTCCCATTTTTTCGGTTCTTCGGGTTTCGGTTTTGCTTCTGTTTTGGGCGTTTCTTCGTCTTTAATATCGGTTACGCTCAGATTTTGCGGTTTGGCGGTTTCTTTAGTTTCCAGAAATGTTTCCGCGATGTCGTCGGAGAAATTTTCAATCAATGAACCGCGCAAATATCCAACGGTGATCCACGAGAAAAAGCCGATGAAAAATATGTGTCCGACTAAAACGTCCGGCTGAATATTAAAAGTTTTTTCGACGATACCCTGAAAAACAGCGTCAGCCGCGACGAACAACGCCCCGAAGACGAGCAGAATCGGGGCGGCGATGAGCAGCCCGCGCAAAACGGAAATCAGGTGTTTCGACCAGCCCGTCTGCGGAATGGTTTTCCACTTAACATCGTTAAAAAATAAGAAAAACGGCGCAACAGTGATGCTGACTCCCGACCAAATAAAACCGATGAGATAATGAAAAACACCGGCAATCTGCTGTTTCACTTTCAGTGCGGGCAGCGTTAAAACAGCGAGAATCGTCAAAATCGCCAGTGAGTCGAAAACTTTCAACTCCATCGAATCGCGCCAGACGAACATTGCCCCGAAGAAGACCAGCGCAACATTTAACATGATCGTTTGCGCGTTCCAAAGCTGTTGTTTACGCCGCAAAATCAACATCGTCATCGCCGCAACCAGTGCGCTGATAAAGAGGAAAACGTTCAATCCCCACGGTGTCACGCGCAACAGCACATCGCCCAAAATGCCGAGCAAAACCGCTGCCTGCAAAATTTCCAAACCTGTTTTTGTTCTGTCGTTCATCGTCATAATTTTAAATTCCAAATCGTCAAATGCCGAATTTTTCATAACTGCCCGTCGGCAAATTTTTAATTTCAACATCGGGAAACGAACTGCGCCCGAAAAATATGTGCCGCGCAAATTCGTGTCCGATTTTGCCGCGCAGAAAGCTGAAGCCGAGTTCCAAAAGCTGTTGATGCGTCAAAGTTTTGATAATTCGCCGCATCCACAGTCGCGAAATAAATCTGGTGCGAAATAGTTCGCCCGAATAATTTAACAAAACCTGCGGATCATCCTTTTCCAATCTTTCGTGAACTATTTCCGCCGCCAGTTTTGAAAGCCGCATCGCCGGGTCTAATCCGCCCGCCGTCAGCGGCGACACCGCACCCGCCGCATCGCCAATTAAAAGACCGTTTTCATTGGCGATTTTGCCCAAAACCCCACCGATCGGAATGCGCCCGCCGCGTGTTTCGAGTGGAGATTTCGTTTCGGTAGAACCAGCGAAACTTTCAAATTCAACTTTCTCTTTGAACAGTTTTAACGCTTCACGCGGATTGAAACCAGCGGAGCAGCCACCAACCCCAATGTGGATTTCCTCAGTGTCATCGGCAATCCACGCCAAATACCCCGGTGCAAGTTTCGCATCGAGAAAACAGTGCAAGCGTGGTTCGCCGTCAGCATTTTGCGACTGAAAGACTTCTTCGTAACCGACGATAAACTCTCTGTTTTCATCGAGATGCAAATCTTTGGCGACGCGGGATTTCGCACCGTCCGCGCCAATTAAAACTCTGGTTTTCACTGAATACGCTTCGCCGCGTTTTTCGAGATTGACGATGGTTTCGCCGTCCGCCATTTCTGCACTTTTGAACGAAGTCGCCCGCGCAAATCGAACGCCTTCCGCCGCCGCTTCCTGCAAAAATTCGTCGTAGATTAATCCCATTTTGCCGATGCGAAATTCATCCTCGTCGCTTGCGAGCGATAAAGTTTTAAGTTTCGGCGAATAAAGCGTGACGTTTTTGATCGGTTCGCCAAGCATTTCAGCGGGAAATTCAAAATCTTCAAGTGTTTTGCGAACAAAAATCCCGGTCGTGTGAACGCCTTTCGACAAATCCGCTTTGCGGTCAACGAGCAGAATTTTCGCCCCGCGCCGCCCCAACAGTTTGGCGCATTGCAGACCGGCCAAACCGGCTCCGATAATGACGACATCGAATGTTTTCATAATATTTTAATGCATTCTGGAATCAACAATCGGTGAAATATATTTCAAAATTCGGGTGTTTTTTTCAATCGTTTGTGCGTCGCCGTTTTTCATTTCGTTTATAAGTTTGACGATTTCCAAATTTATCACTGCCGGAACGACCGCGCTGAAAATCGCCGCTAGAGCGAACGAACGAACGAGAACGCCGCCGTCGAGAAACGGTTTGGCTGATTGATAAGCGCGAAAAGTGTTGCGGATAAAAACCAGCGAAGTGAACAGAGGCGTGAATCCTAAAGCTCCGATCAAGATGATAAGACCCATCAAACTATACGGGAAAATAATAACGCCGATGCAACCGGAAATTATTCCGACGACCAGAAAAAGTCCGGCTGAAAAAGCGTTAAACCATTTTAGCTTTGCGCCCCAAATCAACCACGCCGACATTGCCATTACCGAACCGAAACTCAACAAATAAGCGAACGGTTTATAGGTTCCGAGAATCGCGCCGCCGCCTTTGAAAACTATCGGGTCGAACACGAAACAAATTACCGGCATAATCACGCCGAAAAACCAATCAAAAATCTTCTGCGATCTCGTCGCGTCTTTTTGAAATTGCCGCCGCCAAAATAGTTTTCGCGGCTCGCTAATTTCAACTTCGTCCAAAATATTATCTTCATTCAATCTTAATTGCTGCATATATTGATCTCCTGATTATTTATTTTTACCTTTCAATCTTGAAATAGCTTTGCTCCTGAAAATTCTGTCTCGAATCGTCAATTTTTTGAAGAATTCTTCAGACTCTCTAAATTCCCTTCATAGCTTTGATTAACGCTTCCATATGGTCTAAGTAACGATTTAGTGCTTTGCGTCCGTCGTCCGTAATTTTGTATTCCGTCAGCGGAACGCGCCCGTTAAATGATTTCAAACATTCGAGATAACCGGCATCTTCGAGTTTTCGGGCGTGAACGCTGATGTTACCGTCAGTCGTGTTCAAGAGATTTTTCAAATCCGTAAAGGACAATGTTTTATTAGCCGCCAGTGCGCTGATAATGCCCAAACGCATTCGTTCGTGAATAATTTTGTCGAGTTCTCCCGAAACCGTCTCCGCCGCTTTTTCGATTCTCAAAGCCTGCGGTTTCGTGATTTCGCCATCGCTCAAAATTTCTTTTTTTAATGCTGAATTTTTACTCGCCATATTTTTTACCGCAAAATACTTTCAAAAACTAAGGACATCTACTTTCGAGAAATAGCCAAAAAATTTTCTCCCTCAACCGCCATATTTTCGCGCGACTATCGCGCCGAACACGATGTGCAGAACGCCGAAGCTCAAACCCATCATTATATTTCCGAAACCGGCTGGCAGCACGAAAGCGATTGCGCCGAGCGCGATAAACGACCAGCCGGCGACCGGCACGACGCGCACCGAATACGCGCCGCCGCAAACGATTGCCGCGCCGTAAAGCATTATCCAAACGGGAATCATCACTTCAAAATGACTGAACCGCCATAACCCGACGGTGATAAAAACCGCGCACAGAATCGGCGGCAGAAAGCTCATCGCAAATTTTTTCGCAGGAACGGAAAGCAGTGAAGTTTTCGTAATTTTCGCTTTTTGCCACATCGCAAAAAAGCCGACCGCGCAAGCCAGAAACGCTTCGACGAGCCACACCGTCAGCCAATCTCTGAGCAGGGGCTGCGAATTAGCGATATACGCCGCCGCCACCGCCGTCGCGCCCATAAAAATTCCGCCGTAACCGGGAACCGTCGTGAAACTCGTCGAACGCTCCATCGTCTCGCGGATGTATTTCAAGTTATCAAACGCCCGGTCGCCAATGTTGATCGGCTGATTTAATTCAACGGACTCTTTTCTAATCACCTGTGTCTTTGTCATATTGATAAGAAATTACACCAAGTAATTGTGTTTGTCAAGAACTTTATGATATAAAGTAAAAATAACTATTTAGTCGGAGCGCGGAAGTCTCGTCCGCTTCAACGCCAGCGAAGCGAGGCGTTGAATGCGTTCGTCTATGTAGAATTAACTTGGCAACGCGAAATGATCTAGTGCAAGCGTCTGGCTATTTGAAATTTGTTTGACAACGCACAATGAGATGTCGAATGCGTTTGGCTGTGAGAAATTTGTTTGACAACTTAAAGTGAGGTGTTGAATGCGTTTGGCTGTATAAAATTTGTTTGATAACGGTTGCAGCTTCGCTTCGCTGGCTGGCGGACGAGACTTCCGCGCTCCGACTGACTGAGGCATTTTATTGATTGTGAAAAGTTATTCGTCTTCCATTTCCTGATCGTCAGCGACCCAGGCGACGAACAGTCGAAGCCAGTTGTCTTTCGGTTCGATGATGTTGACACCGACGCGGGTCGTGCCGTGGGCGGCGGGGGAGGTTCTGATAACCTGCGCTTTAACTTCGACGGGAACGCCGTCGGGACGATGTGAACGCAGATAGAGGTTTTCGCCGTCGGCGATTTTTTGGTTCAGATGGAAAAGTGCGCCGGACGTTGAAATATCGTCGGTTTCGGTCGGTTCCGACCACGCCGCGCCGTCGTCGGCACGACCGGAAACAACTATCGGCAGACGCAGTGACATCCGAAGCGCAAAGCGTTTTTCCTCAAATTGCGGTTGCATACTGGTTGACATCCCAAATTCGGCAGTGTTGTTTGAAATCTATAAAACGAGAATAAGTTTAACACGAAAAGTTACAAAGAATATAACGAATTAAGTTTTTTTTGAAACGAGAATAAATTCCTCAAAATTTGGAATATATGAACTTAACGTTTTTGTTCGTTATTCGACTAACTGTGCCTGACATAGTTATACTATATGCTTAAATAAAATTGCTACAATCGTTTACAAAAAATTGCAGGGAGAGAACGAAAATTTATATGCCGCAAAAAGAAATCAATCGAAAAGTCGTTATTTTAGGTTCGGGCCCGGCGGGCTTGACCGCCGCTATTTACGCTTCGCGGGCGCAGCTTGAACCGATTGTCATTGATGGACCGCAACCGGGCGGACAACTGACGATTACGACCGATGTCGAAAATTATCCGGGTTTTTCCAACGGAATTATGGGACCGGAAATGATGAACGAATTTCGCGCCCAAGCCGAACGCTTCGGCACGGAAATTATCAACGTCTGGATTGATAAAATTGATTTATCGGAAAGACCGTTCACTCTTTTCGGCAAAGACAGTCAGGACGGCGAAGAAATTTCGACGCTCATCAAAGCCGAAACTTTGATTATTTCAACGGGAGCGTCGGCAAAATGGCTCGGCGTTCCGGGCGAAGACCCGGTTCCCGAAGGTTTGGGCGGCAACGGCGTTTCGGCGTGTGCAACGTGTGACGGATTCTTTTTTCGCGGCAAATCCGTCGTCATCGTCGGCGGCGGCGATACGGCGATGGAAGAAGCGATGTTTCTGACGCGCTTTGCATCGAAAGTAACGCTGATGCACCGCCGCGATTCGTTCCGCGCTTCAAAAATTATGCAGGAGCGGGTTTTCAATAACGAAAAAATCGAAATTATGTGGAATACGGGAATCCGCGAAATTCTCGGCACGAAAGCAGAAGGCGTAACCGGCGTGAACATCTACGATACGCAAACCGACGAAGAGAAACATTTTCCGACGCAGGGCGTGTTCATCGCCATCGGACACAAACCGAACACCGAACTGTTTAAAGATTGGTTGGAAATGGACGAAACCGGGTATTTGAAAACAGAAGGACGCACGATGAAAACCAACATCGCCGGTGTTTTTGCCTGCGGCGACGCGCAGGATTCATATTACCGGCAGGCGGTGACGGCGGCGGGAACGGGTTGTATGGCGGCGATTGACGCGGAAAGGTTTCTCGTCGAACACGGCGAAGCGGTGAAAAATACAGAAACGAACTGGTAATTTTTTTCGTCAAAACAAAATAACTGATTAGCTTTGAAGAAATTAGCCACGAACAAACACGAAAATTCACGAAAAAATCTCGATGAAAAATGATCGTGAATTTTTTATTTCGTGTTTGTTCGCGGCGCAATCCTTTTTGATTTAATCAACTACAAAAAATAAATACAGCCAAAAACAAATGCCGCTACAATTACCAAAACGCTTGCAGGGAGTTCAGCCGACGCTGATTCGTCAAATTTTTAATCGTGCGCTGCCGGATTCGATCAACTTCGGTTTGGGCGAACCGGATTTGCCGACCCCGCTGTTTATCCGTGAAGAGGCAGCGCGGGTTACTTTGGAAGAACAAAACGGCTATACCAACCACGCCGGACTTCCCGCTCTGCGCGAAAAGATTGCGGCGAGTTATCCGCATCTCGATTTGAATCCTGATCAGGTTTGCGTCACCGTCGGTTCACAGGAAGCGATGACCGCCGCGTTTTTGGCGATGATTGATGCGGGCGATGAGGTTTTGATTCCGAATCCGTCGTTTCCCGCGTACGAAAGTTGTGTCAAAATTGCCGAAGGAGTGCCGGTTTTCTATCGTCTTCCGGCGGACAAAGATTTTAGTTTTGACATCGAAGAATTCAAATCGAAAATCACGCCGCGCACAAAAGCCGCCGTCGTTATTTCACCATCAAACCCAACTGGAAAAATTTTCACCGAAAACGATTTGAAACAAATTGCCGAAGCGTTGAAAGATACGGGAATTTACTTGATTTCCGACGAAATTTACAGCGATCTGTATTTTACGGATGGGAAACCGCATTCGGCTTCAGAATTTTACGACAAAACAATCATCGTCTCGGGTTTATCGAAATCGTTAAGTATGACCGGATGGCGTGTCGGCTGGCTGGCGAGTTCACAGACCGATGTCGTCAAAGCCGCGCTGACACTGCACGGCTTTTTGACCGTCTGTACTTCGACGATTTCACAGAAAGCGTCGCTGCTCGGCTGGTCGCCGGAAGCCGAACAAGCTAAAGCTGACGCAAGGAAAATTTACCGGCGGCGCGGTGAATTTTTGATTGATCTGTTAGACAAAGAATTAAATTTGCGCGGAACTTCGCCGGAAGGTGCGTTTTACACGATGGTTGACGTGCGGAGGCTCGGCGACGACATAGAGATGGCGGAGCTTTTTTTGAAAAACCGCGTCATCACGGTTCCCGGCATCGCTTTCGGTGACGAAGCAAAAGGCTTTTTGCGCGTTTCGTTTTGTAACGATGAGAAGCGCATCGCCGAAGGTGTCAGAAGAATGAAAGAAACATTAGCAACTGCGGAAGCCGGCACGAAGTAAGAGCGCAGAACGATGTAAATTCGCGCCCTTGCTTCGTGCCGGCTTCCGCAACATCCCACATTTTTTTAACCTGTCTCAGTATTAAATTTATTCACAAAAAAAAGCCTATTCATTACGAATAGGCTTTTTGAATAAACCGCTAATTAATTAGGGTTCGATTAGAATACGAGTCTGAAACCTAAGTTCACAGATCGTCCACCTTGATAACTGCTCGGTAAGTTAAACCGCGCATCTTTCGATGCGTTGGCAGCCGCAGTGATCGGGGCTAAAGCATTTCCATTAAGATTTCTGATAAATGCTAATCTGTAAAGCGCATCACCGGGTAAGGTATTTGCTTCAGCAGTAGTGATCAACCCAAAAGCCGGATCAGTCAAATCCACATTGATATTACTTAAAAACGCGAATCGGCTGGTTACGGCTCTCTGATTTAACACATTAAGGAAATCAACCGTTCCGATTAATTTAAACCGATTGTCTCTGCCAAAGTTATATGTGTGACGAACAGCCACATCGCTTTGATAGAATTTCGGTGTGCGACCCAAATCGCCGCGACCGTTTAAAGGAATAGTGGTAATACCGAAAACATCAACAAATGTTGTCAACGGGGTACCGCTTTGAGCAGTTGTGAACAATTGGAAGCTGGTCGTGTTATTGCTCGAACCATATCTCGCCCAATCGAAATCATAAGCTCCGCTAAATTTGAACACACTCGGACGATCTGTTGCCAAACGTCCCAACGCAGGCTTACCACCGGCTGTAAAAGCAGCATTCGGTAAGTCGAAAAAGCGGTTGACGTTCGGCGATGTGCGACCGTCTTCGTCAGAACTGGCTAAACCTGAATAGTTACCATACAATTTGCTGTAGGTGTAGTTGGCATCGAAATAGAAGTTATTCGCAAATCTTCTGATGACTCTGAATTCGATTGCATTATATTCACGAATAGCTTTTGCAGCAGGAATTCCGGCATCATCAAAAAGTTTTTTCGCCAAACCTAATCCCGGGTTACCGATGATGTATGACTCACTGCCCGAAGGGGTCAAGAAACCAATATCTTCGACGGTGCTGTCAACTATTTTACGGATGTAACGTGCTGAGAATACAAATTTTTCTCTGAACTGTTGCTCAAAATTAACCGAAAATTCGCTCTGACGGAAAGGTCTCAAATTAGGATCAATTCCGCCGTTGTCGTTGATGTTTCCGCCAGTGTTACTCGGAACACGATAATCAATCTGACAACGTGAACGTCCGCTGCCGATAAAGCCGGTTGAAGGACACGCACCACCAATCGGGTCTCTGTAATTACCGACGACTAAAGCAGTATTAATTGAGCTGAATGTGTCGCCCGGTAAAATTTCAAAGAAATCTCTTCGGAAGAAGTTTCCGCCGAAAGAACCACGGGGAAGTTCATATTTGAAACGATCATAAAACCAGCCGTAGAAAACTGAAATTTTGCTTTTGCCCGATCCGGTAACATCAAATGCTGCGCCCAAGCGGGGAGCAAATTTATCCGAGAAATTGAATTTGATGCCCGTCAGACCTTTAGCAAAACTAGGAACATCTTCACGTTCCGTTCTAACTCCCAAGTTAAGGGTCAAACGACGGAACGGCTGATAGCTGTCCTGAACATATAAACCGGTGTTGCTGCTGCTAACATCGCCGATCTGACCGAAACGCTGAATCAAACCTGAACCAATGTTGCCGGGTGTCGGCGTGATGGTTCTGCCGGCTGTTTGTCCGACCGAACGGGTATAAAGCACGATTTGATCAGCGCGTTTTGACAACAATTGGTTGCCGATACCGTTAAACTGATAACCGGCTTTCAATTCGTGGCGACCGCCGCCGTTGAAAAGAATCGTTCCATCGGCATCCACCGTATTGCGTTTGGTCGCGTCAAATAAAGTGTTGTCATAAAGCACGACACCATTGTTCTGACCTTTGACACAGCCGAAACCGGCAGGAAACTGTGTTGCATAACCGGTACCAGAAGCAGCAGTGCTGCAGGAAACAGCAGGTTTGGTGATGTCACCAAAACCGTAGGTTCCGAGTTTCTGATTTAAGAAGTAGTGACCGGCACGAACACTCAAAATAATGTTATTGGTTAACGTGTAAACTGCCGAACCGCTGATGCTCTGCGAGTTTTGACGACCGCCGGTTTGAGCGAAAAACTCCGAACCGGAAAGACCGACACCGGTCGGAACAGCAGACAACAGTGAACCATACGTCGGAAGCGAACCTTTCTGAATAATCGGGTTGAAAGTATATGAACTCGTCAAGCGCAATTTGCTGAAAGGTTGGGCATCAAGCCGGAGAAATTTATAATCGTTTGTTTGTTTATTGCTATATTTTTGAGTTGAAACAAACGCCCGCGTGGTCGGATTCACATAGTTAATAGTTCTGTCCGTGGTTGTAATCTGCGGTGTGACACTGCCGAAAAACCAGAGACGATCTTTAATGATTCTGCCGCCCAGTGTGCCGGAAGGCTGAAAAGTAAGTCCGCCGTCGCTTCCGCTCGGAATGTATTCATTCTGGCTTGCCGAATTCAAGATTTGGGTTTGACCGTCGCGTGCGCTCAATCTGTTCGGAACGAACTGAACGCCGAATTCACCCTGCAAAGTGTTGCTGCCGCCTTTCGTCACGACGTTGATCACGCCGCCGGTGGCTCCGCCGTATTCAGCACCAAATCCGCTGGATTTGATTTGAACTTCTTGAACAAGTTGAAAAGGAAGATTGCTGTTGCCGTTCAAGGTACCCGTTCTGACGTTGGTAACTTCCTGTCCGTCAATAACAAAGGTGTTTTCAGCACCGCTGGCTCCGTCAATCTGGAAACCGCCGGCTTTGGCTTCGCCGCGTGTTGAAGGCGAAACCTTCAGAACGCTGGTGAAACTCAATCCTTTCGGAATCAGTTCTGCCTGCTGCGCCGAAACTGACGTTTGAACGTTCGTTTGGGTCGTGTCAATCGCACCGGCTTCCGATGCGTTCACGTCAACGACGTTGACGCTGGTCGTTCCGAGTTCAACATTGACCGGTGTCGCAACACCTAAGTTGACCTGAATTTTTTCGACACGCTTTTCCACAAAGCCGGAAATAGGTGCGACCACAACGTCGTAAAGTCCGGGCGGAACCTGAACCACATTCAGGAAGCCTGAACCGTTGGATACTGCGGTTCTTTTGAAACCTGATGTTTTAGTTCCGGCAGAGTTCGTAACGGTTACGGACGCATTGGGAACAACCGCTCCCTGGGCATCTTTCACGGTCACTTCGACACTACCGGTGGTTTCCTGTCCGAACGACACTATATTAAAACATAATACGAGTGCTGCTATTGAAAACCAAAGAATAAATTTTTTATTCATATTAATTTCTCCGTCTAATTTAATTTAGTTAATTGATTTGTGTTATATGAACGACTTAACGAACATTTCTATTTAGTTAATAACCATTCACATAATGATTCTTAATTTTTTATCGCAAGAATGATGCCACCATTTGATTATTTATTTAATGTGGCGGTAAGTCTTTATTTATCAACAAAAAGAGTGTGTAACAGGTAAAAAAAAACTTTCATATTATAGTTGTTAAATCCATATTAATGGATTTAACTTACAAAAATATGAAAGTTTTTTGTTGATCCGTCTTTCTTATATACTTAAAGACAAAATTATGAGAAGCAGACTATTTTTTGGCTTTCTCTCTAAAAGTCGTAATCAGCTTTTTGATCATTTCAGAATCTTTAGTGTCCGGCTGCGCTTTCAGGAACACTTCCAATTCGTCGGCTGCCTTGGTATATTCTTTCATATTATTGGCGTAGAGCAGTGCCATTTGCCAGTTTATTTCGGGAACCGCTCCTTTGGCAATTTCCTTTGCCTTTTTCAACTGCACTAAGCATTCGTCATACTTTTTCTGCTGTTTTAATAATATGCCGTTGAGCAGAAGCGCATCTACCGATGCCGGATTTAAGTTAATGGCTTTGGCTAACGCAGTTGCGGCTTCAGCCGGTTGATTGAGTGAATAGTCGGCGTAGGCAAGACCGTACCAGCCGCTGTAACTCTGCGGATTTACTTCAACTGCTTTAGTCAAAATCACTTGTGCCGGCTGATGATAATTTAACTTAATGTACTCATTGCCAAGAAGAATCAGCGCATCAAAGTAACTTGGAAATATTTCAATTGCGGATTTAATGTCATTTAATCCTTCCTGATTTTTTTTGAGATTGATGTTTGCCACACCTGCATCGAATTTAGCCCGCGCTTCTTTGGGAATTTCCTGGGCGAAAATAACGCCGTTGACGGCTGCCGGGTCAACTCCCTTTCTAACTCTCAGATAAAAATCCAGTTGTGAATTGTCGAATCCGCCCCTGACAACCTGACCACCGGATGACTGTCGGGAATAATTAATTATTTCCACTTCCTGTGTTTGCTCTTCGTAGTTCGTCGTGTAGGGCAAAACTTTTACTCGATATTTTCCTGAAGAAAGACGACCGAAAACATATCGTCCAGAAGAATTGGTTTGAACCCGATCTATCGTGCGCGAAAAATCGTCGGTTAGTTCGACGTTAATATTAGCTTGCGGCTGACGCTGGGTGCCGAATATATAGCCGCTGATCGTATTGCCCGACTGTCGTTTGCCGCCGATTGCTGAAGCACTTTGGGAAAGTGAAAACAGCACGACAAAGCCGACGCACAACAAAACAAAACAGTTTTTGAACAGTTTAAGTGTTTTCATATACTCAATCCTCTTTTTAATTTTACTTGCGGTATGGGCTAAGAATATGACATAAGAACTTAATTGATGTCAAGCAAATGCCCCAGCTTTTCCTTCTTTGTTCGCATATAATGGGCGGCGGGTTCTTCCGATTCGACCTCAATCGGGACACGTTCGACAACTTGCAGTCCGGCTTCTTCCAGAGCCTTTATTTTGTCCGGGTTATTCGACATCATCCGAACTTTGCACAGCCCCAGGTCAAAAAGGATTTCGGCACACTGCTGATAATTGCGGGCATCAACGGCGAAACCCAACTGTTCATTGGCTTCAACCGTATCGGCTCCTTCGTCCTGGAGAGCGTAAGCGCGAATCTTGTTGATGATGCCGATGCCGCGTCCTTCCTGTTGCTGATAAACGATAGCACCGCACCCGGCGGCTTCGATCAGTTCCATCGCTTCTTTTAACTGAAGTCCGCAGTCGCATTTGATGGAACCGAAAACATCGCCCGTTAAACATTGGGAATGAATTCTGACGAGCGTCGGCGTTTCTTTTCTTATTTCACCTTTGAACAAAACGACGAATTCTTCGCTGCTGTTTAATGATTGGTAACCGGCGATCTTAAATGCGCCGATTTGCGTCGGCAGATTTGCTACGGCAATTCTTTTCACGGTGATCGGGTGCGTTGTCGGCAGACAATCTTGCTTGTTTTCTGACAAAGTTTATAATCTCCAGCCAATAAATCTATTGGGTCTGTCAATATTGTAACTCTTACGATGCGGAAAATATAGCCTTAAACAATATAAGCGCGATTTTTGGCGTTATTCTTGAATTTTTATGTAACTTTAAACGCGAAAAAAACCGGATGCTGCAAACAGCTTATGCTGTATCAGCCAACAACCGGTTTTTTTATTCGTCCGTAATGTTCTATTTTTTGTCTTTTTCCAGTTTATCGGTTTCGTCCGTCTCTTCATCTTTTTCCTGATGAGCGAAAACGGCATTGTCGCTGTTTCCGAAGATGCGCGTCAGCAATCCGCTCAACACTTCCGAAACTTTCGACGACTGTAGTTCAGTGACTGCGAAAACATCTTCATTGTCCGCAAAAGCCAAATCCAACCTAACGAGTTCTGCCGTAATATGGCGGCAAAATGAACATTTTACTAAATGATTGACGATGGGCGGCGTTTCCCGACGCGTTAAACTGCCTTCGACAAAAGCCGTCAGCGCGTCCTGATCCAAATGCTGTCCCTCAGTAGTTACGGTGTCGGAATTGGCTTTCAGACGCAGATAACTTTGCAGCACTTTCTCGATATTTGTCACTTCCGATTTAATTTGACTATTATTTTCCATTGCTATTTCAGCCTCCCGAGTTAAAGACGAGAGTCGCGTCCAATATTTGCATAATATTTAATTTTGCAAATATTCACGCGTTTCCAAGTATTTTTTATTGATGTGCGATTGATGACTTAAGTTGTCATTAAATTGCGGTAAAGATCAGGACTAGCAAGGTCTTGCGTGGCGAGTTCCAAACATATTTCGATTTCTTTTTCGCTTAACTTATGCGTTTTTTGAAGTTCCCCGCGAAAAGAACTTAAAACTTTCCCGTAACTTTTTTCCAGCCACCTCATCACGGTTGACTCGTGGATGCGGCTGGCGGGATTTTTCTCACGATTGGCAGATTTTCTCTGAAACCAGCCGCGCAAAGGCGAATCGGTATCTTCCACGATTCTGGCGATTTCGCGCAGTTTGAGATTCTCGACGTGGTAATAAAGCAGCAGCAGTTTTTCGTGGTCGTCCAAATCCGCAAAAGCATTTTCAATTGCCGTCAGCGTCGCTTTGCGATACCTTTCTTTGGCGATTTGATCAATCATTTCGCATTCGCCGCCCAGTTTCGTTTCGGCAAAACTGGCGTGTGTGTAGCCTTCGCCAACCGTTTCCGTCATCTCGTCCAAAGATACTTCGTCGTGACTGGCGCGGTGCAAATCTACGAGCGAATGCCAGATCACGGTTCGCAGCCAGCCGCGCAAACTGCCGCGTCCGCTGTATGATGAAAATTTAGAGACACGTTCACCGTCAACAACCCGCGTACCGTAAAGTTCGACGTAAACCGTGTCAACAACTTCCTGCGCGTCAATTTCGGTTCGCGCCAAATGGCGGGCGACACGCTCCAAATAACTGCGGTGCTGCTGGTCAAATTCCCACCACGCCCGTTCGCTGCCGTTAGCACACGCCAATGCCAAAAATAAATCATCAGCCTGAATTTGCCGCAAAAACTCATCGAGTTCAGTAATCGTCACGGTTTCCGAAGAGTTGACGGAAATATATTTGCGGAGAGATTTGCGGAGAGATTTTTTGAAACAATCAAGCAAAACACCAAAGTTCGGCGCAGTTTCGACACAACCCGTGAAAAGTTCATCCATTAAACTCTCACATTGTTCCAGTAAATCTTGTTGTTTTATTGCTTCCGGGGACATTTTTTAGCCGTTATTATAAATAATTGTTGACAACTTTTCCAGTTGCTTTATCAAAGTGACCGTTAAATAAAAGTTAGTCAGCCGACGCTGCCGGATTCCAAACTTAAATTTTGATTTTCGACGTTCACCGGCAGATTTTCGACATTTTCTTCGACGTATTGCAGTTGATAAAGCCGCCAGTAAAGTCCGCGCTCGCCCAAGAGTTCGTTGTGCGTTCCCGCTTCACGCAGTTCGCCATGATGGAAGACTAGAATTCTATCACATTTTTGCACAGTGGAAAGCCGGTGCGCGACGATCAGCGAAGTTCTCGACTGCATCACGCGGTCAACCGCCTGCTGAATCAACTGCTCGGTTTCTGTATCAATCGAACTCGTCGCTTCGTCCAATACTAGAATCGAAGGCTCGAAAGCGAGCGCACGGGCAAATGAAACAAGCTGCTTCTGCCCGACGGAAAGCCCCGCGCCGCGTTCTTTGACCAATGAATTATATCCTTCCGGCAATTTATCAATAAATTCGTCGGCGTGAACTTCCCGTGCCGCCCAGACGATTTTTTCGTCGGAAATTTCTTTGTTGCCGAGCCTGATATTATCGGCAAGCGAACCGGAAAAAAGAAAAACGTCCTGTAGAACGACGGCGAAATTTGCCCGCAGACTCTCCAAATCCCAATCGCGCAGATCAACGCCGTCAAGTGTGATTTTCCCTTTCTGCACATCGTAAAAGCGCATCAAAAGATTGGTCACAGTTGTTTTTCCCGACCCGGTGTGACCGACCAGCGCAATTGATTCGCCGACATCAATCGAAAATGAGACGTTCTTTAAAACGTAATCGTCATCTTTATAGGCAAACCACACATTTTGAAATTCGATTTTACCGACGGCTTTTCCTGTTTTCTTCGGTTTTTCCGGCGTTTTTATTTCAACCGGCAGATCGAGCAAGAGAAAAATGCGGTGCGAGGCGACGATTGCCGCCTGCAACACGTTGAATTTATCGGACAAATCCCGAATCGGCTGAAAAAGCTGCTGCGAATATTGAATAAAAGCAATGACAATGCCGATGGTCAGAGCCGTTCCGTTCGCCGAAACGTCGGTCAAAATCATATAACCGCCCGCCCAAATCACCAGCGCAATGCCGATTGCGCCGATAAAATCGACGAGCGGATAGAAAATTGAATAGTAATAAATCGTTTCGAGGTTTGCATCGCGGTATTCGTCGTTGATCTCGTGGAAATTGTCCTGCGCCTTGCGTTCGGCGTTGAAAAGCTGAACCGTCTGCGCTCCCGAAATATGTTCCTGCAAAAAAGCGTTGAGTTTGGCGGTGCGCGTTCGCACTTTGTCAAAACCGTCGCGGGCGTGTTTTCTGAACCAGTTAGTCGCCGCAAATAAAATCGGCACGGTAATCAGCGAAATCAGCGCGAGCTTCCAGTCGAGCCAGAACATCATCCCGATAATAGCGAAAATAATCACCAAATCGCCCAGCACATCAATCACGCCGGAGGTAAAAAGTTCGTTGAGCGCGTCAACATCGGAAGTGATACGCGTAATCACGCGCCCGACCGGATTTTTGTCGTAGTAGGCGACTTCCTGTTCCTGAAGTTTGGTGAAAATCTGCGTTCGCAAATCGAACATCACTTTTTGCCCGACGATATTGAGCAGTATTTCCTGAACATAAGAGAAAATAAAACGAAAAAGAAACAGACAGAAAAACAGGAACGCGAACAGCCAGATGCCGTCTGTTTTTCGCGGCGTAATAAAATCGTCAACCGCAACTTTGGTGAAATAGGGCTGCAAACTGACCAAAATATTGGTGATAAAAGTCAGCACGAGCGCGACCGCCGCCAACCGCCAGTACGGTTTGAGATACCGAAGCAGACGTTTTGTGACGCGCAAATCGTAAGTTTTTTCAATCGTTTCTTCTTCGTTTTTCGGTGTTTCGACGGACATTTTTTGGGTAACGGCTTAATGATTTTTGAAAATCAGCTTCTCGTAATATTTACTTCTTTAAACTATTCTACAACTTTTGAGAAGTTGATTGTAAAACGCAGCTGAAATTTCCAGTTTGCGCTCTCCGGCTAATCCTCGACGATAATCGTTCGTGCCAGACGGTTGTCGAGAGCGTGAATTTGCCCGCCGACTTCGACCGTGATCGGTCCGTCAAACGGGGCTTTTGCCAAAATCTTGACGCGCTCACCCGGAATTAATCCCAAATCTGCCAAATAGCGCAGTTTTTCCGAATTCTGTGTGGCGACGCGGGTTATCAAATAATCTGTCTTTTCCGGTGATTCAGCCAGTGAAATTATCGAATGATCGGGCATCGTGCCGTCCAGAGCCGGAATCGGGTCGCCGTGCGGGTCGTGTGTCGGATTCCCCAGATATTCGGCGATGCGGGCTTCGAGTTTTTCAGAGATAAAATGTTCCAAAACTTCGGCTTCCGCGTGAACTTCGTCCCACGAAAAACCTAGGGCTTCGACCAAATAAAGTTCGATTAAGCGATGATGCCGCACGATTTCGAGCGCGATCAGCCTTCCTTTTTCGGTTAATTCAACGCCCCGATAAGGTTCATATTCGATAAACTTAAAGTTGGAAAGCGTTTTTAACATCGCTGTCACGGTCGGCGGTTTGACGCTCAAAACTTCCGCCAGCGCGACTGTGCGAACCTGCCCTTCGCGCTGTTCCAAAGTGTAAATCGCCTTCAAATAATCTTCAATAATCGGCGTAATATTGTGACCGATTTTTCCGTGAACCGAATTTTCCGTTGTCGTCATAATCTTTTTGCTGAACAAGACACAGCATAAATGATAACACTTTACATTTCAAAAATCCTGATTTAGACTGATCTAAATTAAGTGTTAGACAAGCTAAACTTTTGGCTTTGCTCCGATGCTGATTTCAAAGGCTATTTGCTGATTGATATGAGTGAAAATGCAATCGAAACCTCAACAGACGGTTGGCGCAGACAGTCGCCGCCGAGTCTGCCGGAAGCCAATGCGACTTTAAATGTGCCGCACGGCGCGGGTTTTTGGCGCAAACTGCTGGCGTTTTCCGGTCCCGGTTATATGGTCGCGGTCGGTTATATGGACCCCGGCAACTGGGCGACGGATTTGGCGGGCGGCTCGCAGTTTGGTTACTCACTGCTGTCGGTGATTATGATTTCTAACTTGATGGCGATTGTGTTGCAGGCACTCGCTTTACGTTTGGGAATTGTCACCGGGCGTGATCTGGCGCAGGCGTGCCGCGACAATTACAGTCCGCCGGTTTCTTTTGTTTTGTGGATATTGTGCGAGATTGCGATTGCGGCGTGCGATTTGGCGGAGGTTATCGGTTCGGCAATCGCGCTCAATTTGTTATTCGGTATTCCGTTAATTTGGGGCGTGTGTTTGACGGCGTTTGACGTACTGCTTTTGCTATTACTGCAAAATCGCGGTTTTCGCTGGCTCGAAATCCTCGTCATTTTGCTGATTGCAACGATCAGCATCTGTTTCGGCGCGGAGATTCTTTTTTCGCAACCCGATGTCGCCGGAATTATCAACGGTTTTATCTCGTCCACGCAGATTATTACCAACCCGACGATGCTTTATATCGCCATCGGCATCTTGGGCGCGACTGTGATGCCGCATAATCTTTATCTGCATTCGTCGGTCGTCCAAACGCGCAATTATGAGCGCACACCGACGGGCAAACGCGAAGCGATCAAGTTTGCAACGATTGATTCGACCGTCGCGCTGATGTTCGCGCTGTTCATCAACGGCGCGATTTTAATCGTCGCCGCCGCCGTTTTTCATACGAGCGGCAACACTAAAGTTGCGGAAATTGACGAGGCTTACAAACTGCTCACGCCGCTTTTAGGCGTGACCGGAGCAAGCAGTTTGTTCGCCGTCGCGCTGCTCGCGTCAGGACAAAATTCGACTCTGACCGGAACGCTCGCCGGACAAATCGTGATGGAAGGCTTTTTGAATATTCGCCTGCGTCCGTGGCTGCGGCGTTTGATTACGCGCCTCATCGCCATCATTCCGGCGGTCGTCGTCACACTACTTTACGGCGCGTCGGGAACGACACAACTTTTGATTCTGAGTCAGGTAATTTTGAGTATGCAGCTTTCGTTCGCGGTTTTCCCGCTCGTAATGTTCACCGGCGACAAAGCGAAAATGGGCGAATTCGTCAACCCGTTGTGGTGTAAAATTTTGGCGTGGACGATTGCCGTCATCATCGCCACTCTTAACATCTGGCTGCTCTGGCAGACCTTTGCCGACTGGACGAATTGAGCGTAAAATCGCTTGATTATGAATGTAAAAGTTTACGGAAAAGTAGTTGCCTGTGCTTTTGGAGCGGTAATAATTTTAAGCATTGCGGGCAGTATTATCGAAGCATCAGGCATTGTTTCGAGTCCGCAAAGCTACCGCATTGCCCAAATAATCGCAATGACAACGGGTTTGATTTTGTTTCTAATTATAGGCTTTGCGATGGTTCCCGTTCTCATTCGTTTTTTTGTTCTTTTGCAAGTAAAAATGGGCAACTCGGAACATCGGACTGTTGAATTTCTAATTCAAAACGAAAAATATACGGTTTACGGATTTTGGATATTTTACGCAATCGGTGCGCTGATTGCAATTCCGGCGATGATTGCCGATTTTGTGAGCAAAATGTGATTGAGCGATCTAAATTTTTACGGGACACAGAAGAGGCAAAAGTTGTTGCCAAAAGAAAGTTTGTCAGCAAACTTTTGCCTTTTCATTTTTCAACCGCTTAATTTTTCTTTTTACGCTCTCGTCAAACTGCGATATTTAATGCGGTGCGGCTGATCGGCATCAACGCCCAAACGACGTTTTTTGTCTTCTTCATACTGCGAAAAATTCCCGTCGAAATAGACGACTTTTGAATCGCCTTCAAATGCGAGAATGTGCGTCGCAATTCTGTCTAAAAACCATCTATCGTGCGAAATCACGACGGCGCAGCCCGCGAAATTTTCGAGTGCTTCTTCTAAAGCCCGCATCGTGTTGACATCCAAATCGTTCGTCGGTTCGTCAAGCAGCAGAACATTCGCGCCGGATTTCAGCATTTTCGCTAAGTGAACGCGGTTGCGTTCGCCGCCGGAAAGCTGTCCGACGCGCTTTTGCTGGTCAGTTCCCGAAAAATTGAAGCGCGAAACATACGCGCGGGAATTGACTTCGCGTTTGCCGAGCATTACCAAATCTAAGCCGTCGGAAATTTCCTCCCAAATCGTTTTGTCAGCATTGAGCGAGTCACGCGATTGGTCAACGTAACCGAGTTTGACGGTCGAACCGACTTTAAAATCTCCGCTGTCGGGCGTTTCCTGTTCGGTAATCAAGCGAAAAAGCGTCGTTTTGCCCGCGCCGTTCGCGCCGATCACGCCGACGATTCCGCCGCGCGGCAGTGAAAATTCGAGATTTTCGAATAATAATTTGTCGTCGTAACCTTTGGCGACCTGCTGCGCTTCGATAACGACATCGCCGAGACGTTCGCCGACGGGAATAAAAATTTCCAAATCTTCGGCGAGTTTTTCCGATTCCTGCGACGCGAGTTCTTCGTAATCATTAATTCGTGCTTTTGATTTCGCGTGGCGACCTTTCGGCGACATCCGAATCCATTCGAGTTCGCGTTCGAGCGTTTTCTGCCTTTTATCTTCCGATTTTTGCTCTTTCGCCAACCGGTGCTGCTTCTGTTCGAGCCACGACGAATAATTTCCTTGATACGGAATTCCTTCGCCGCGATCAAGTTCGAGAATCCATCCGGCAACGTTATCGAGAAAATATCTGTCGTGCGTGACGGCGATAATCGTGCCTTCATATTTCTGCAAATGCTGTTCAAGCCAGCCGACCGTTTCCGCGTCCAAATGGTTCGTCGGTTCGTCGAGCAGTAAAATATCGGGTTTTTGAAGCAACAGACGACACAATGCAACACGCCTTTTTTCGCCGCCCGACAGATTTTTAATCGGCGTTTCAGCCGACGGACAGCGCAGCGCGTCCATCGCCATTTCGAGCCGCGCATCCAAATCCCAGGCATCCGAAGCGTCGAGTTTTTCCTGCACTTCGCCCTGTCGTTCAAGTAGCGCGTTCATCTCGTCGTCGGTCATTTCCTCGCCGAATTTCATATTGATTTCGTCGAATTCAGCCAATAGATCAACCGTTGACTGAACCGCCTCTTCAACAATTTGTCTGACGGTTTTCGTTTCGTCGAGTTTCGGTTCCTGTTCCAGATAACCGACCGAATAACCTTTGGAAAAAACGACTTCACCGTTAAATTCTTTGTCAGTTCCTGCGATAATCTTCAAAAGCGAAGATTTTCCCGAACCGTTGAGTCCGAGAACGCCGATTTTCGCGCCGTAGAAAAATGATAAATATATGTCTTTGAGAACAGGTTTTTTATCGTAAAACTTGCTCACTTTGACCATCGAAAAGATGATTTTATTTGGTTCGTTATTGTTGCTCATAAAAAATTGATTAGTAAAATTTTGATTGTTTAATGTTCGACAAAGTTTAATAGAAAATCAAGTCCAACAAAAATTTGCCGGAGCTGAATCTTTGAAATTACTGATCCGGCTTATTAAGATATTTTTTGCCCTTGAGTTTGTCAGGCAGCAAATTCTCCCTCGTGTAAAGTTCGTAGTCTTTGCCGTAGTCCAATTCTTTCATTAGTTTGGTCGGCGCATTGCGAAGGAGGTTCGGGACGGGCAGATTGCCGTGTTTTTTCACATCTTCGAGCGCGGTTTTGTAGGCGTTATATGCACTGCGATCTTTTTTGCAGTTTGCCAGATAAGCCACGCCGTGCGCGAGATTGATGCCGCATTCGGGCAAACCGACCGTTTCGACGGCGCGAAAAACGGCGTTCGCCACGACTAAAGCCGTCGGCTGTGCGAGTCCGATGTCTTCGGAAGCGAAAATGACCATTCGGCGGGCGATAAATTTCGGGTCTTCGCCGCCGCCGATCATTCGCGCCAGATAATAAAGTGCGGCATCGGGTTGGCTCGCCCGCATTGATTTGATAAACGCGCTGATGACGTTGAAATGTTCCTCGCCTTGTTTGTCGTAGCGCAAAAATTTCGACTGCAAAGTATTTTTCAGATTTTCGACCGTCACTCTGCCGTCATATAATTGCGCTGTGTTTTCGATCATCGTGATCGCCTGCCGCGCGTCGCCGTTCGCCATTTGAATCAGCCAATCTTTCGCTTCGTCATTTATTTCGGCTTTGGTGCGTTCGATAATCTGCGCCATTTCCTCCGCCGACAATTCTTCCAACACGAACACGCGAAGACGCGAAAGCAACGCGGGAATTACTTCAAAACTTGGGTTTTCCGTCGTCGCGCCGATCAAAACCAGTTCGCCGCTTTCGACAAACGGCAGAAGAAAATCCTGCTGCGCTTTGTTGAAACGATGGATTTCGTCGAGAAACAAAATACGCGGGCGATTTCCTAAATTCGGGTTTTTGACGATTTTGCGGATGTCGTCCTTTCCGGCTGAAACTGCTGAAAGCTCATACAAATCCGCGCCGATGGAATTCGCGTAAATTCGCGCCAAACTCGTTTTGCCGACTCCGGGCGTTCCCCACAAAACAAACGAAAAGATATGTTTCTGCTCAATCGCCAGCCGCAGCGGTTTGCCCGCCCCGACGAGATGTTTCTGCCCGACATACTCGCCAAGCGCGTGAGGTCTGATTTTATTGGCTAAAGGCTCCATAGGAAACAGTATGACAGTCGCCACGACTGCCTTCTCGGATGCGTCCCGCTTCCGAGTCAAAATTTGCGAACGCTGAAAACGTAAGCGCGGGACACACTTACGACGGCAGTCGTGACGACTGCGTTACATTCTCAATCATAAATCGGTAGCCGACACCGCGCACGGTTTGCAGAATTTGCGGGTTGTTCGGTTCGATTTCCAAATATCGCCGCAACCGCACGATAAAGTTATCAATCGCGCGGGTGTCGGTGTCTTCGTGCAAATCCCAAACTTCGTCCAAAATCGTTTTGCGCGAAACGGCGTTTCCGGCGTTTGTAATCAGATGCCGCAGCAGTTTGGCTTCCATTAACGTTAAGTGAATCGTTTCCGTTTCAGTGCTGATTTCCAGGTTCGAAAAATTGATTATTTTGTTATTGACGACGCAAATTTCTTTTGAAATCGGCGCAGCGGAAGCGGAATTGTTTTCGCGTTTGAGCCATTCGCGCCGCCGCAAAAGTCCGTTCAGACGCGCCATAAAAATCGAAAGTTCAAACGGTTTCGGCAGATAATCGTCCGTTCCTGCTTCAAATCCCTGCAAAACGTCTTCGGGACGATTTCGCGCCGTCAGCATTAGAATCGGCGTAAAATTTTCGGCTTCGCGCAAGGTTTTGGCGACCGTAAAACCGCTCACTTCCGGCAGCATCACGTCCAGCACAATCGCATCGAACTGTTTATTCTCAGCCATTAAGATTTCCAGTGCCAATTTGCCGTCGCCCGCAATTTCAACCTCAAAACCTTCAGCTTCGAGATTAAACCGCAGCCCGTTGGCAATATGCTGTTCATCTTCCACAATCAATATGTTCATTTTCTTTAAACGTCAATCGTCAATAATCATCATCAATCTATCCGAGTGAGATTCACGATTCACGATTTACAATTCTGGGAATTTGCACGATAAACGTGCTTCCCTTTTCCTCGCCCTTACTTTCCGCCCAGATTTTACCTTTGTGTTTTTTAACAATGGCGTGAACGATGTAAAGTCCCAAACCCGTGCCTTTTGCTTTTTGCGTGGAAATGCCGGGAATGCGGTAAAATCTTTTGAACACGCTTTTTAGTTCGTTCGGCAAGATTCCGACACCGGAATCTTTGATATGAACTTCAACACTTTTTTCGCTCCAAACTTTCACTTTAATTTTAACTTTCACATTGTCTTTTGAGTATTTAACAGCGTTGTCAATCAAATTGGTAAAAACAATCTGCAATTCGGCGGCATCACCGATGACTTTCAACTCATTATCAGTATTGCCGAATTCGATGGCATTTTCGCTCAAATTGTAGCAGCTGCGAACTATTTCGGCAGATTCTCTGAGCGTATTTTCGAGATTTATCTCGGATATATTCAGCAATCTTTTGTGTTCGCGTGTGCGTCCGGCTTGCAAAACCTGTTCGACCGTATTTAAGAGCCGGTTACTGTCGGAGATCATCACGTCGTAAAATTCACGGCGTTTATGTTCCGAAACTTCACGCGTTTTCAAAGTATCGAGATAAAGTCTGATCGAAGCAATCGGTGTTTTAAGCTCGTGCGTGACGGCGTTCAAAAATGCGTCCTGCTGTTCGTTGCGGCGAATCTCGCGCAATAGAAAAGTCGTGTTCAGCACCAATCCCGTGATAATCAAAGCGAAAAAAATAACTCCGAAGACGAGCAGCGCGACTTCACGCAGATTGAGCAAAACCCAACCGACGTTGAGGGCTACCGCCAGCGCAACCAGACAGATTCCTAAGACAAGAAAAGTAACGGCAGTTTTTCGGCGACCTCTCACTCTCATAACTCTTCAAGGATAACGGACAAAGGCGAAAGGCGAAAGTTTCGGAATCATTCACCGAAACTTTCGCCTGTGTTTTTTGCTTTTGTTTTATCCTTTGAACTTTAACTAAACAGCTTCCTGAAGCGTCTCTGGTTCGACTTTCTTTTCAATTTCGTAGCCGTAAACCTCGCTGACCAAACCTAATTTTTCCAAAAATTTGATCTGCACCCAATTGGCATCGAATTCGTACCACGTCAAACCGTGTTTCGCCGAACGCGGATGCGCGTGATGGTTGTTGTGCCAGCCTTCGCCCCAAGTGAGCGCGGCGATCAAACCGTTGTTGCGTGAATCGTCGCGGGTTTCAAACCGGCGCGAACCCCACAGATGCGTTGCCGAATTAACCAGCCACGTTGAATGCCAACCGATCACCTGACGGAGAAAAATCCCCCACAAAACCATCGGAAATCCGCCGATGGCAAACAGAATGACGGCGGCGATAACCGGTGTCACCCAGTAATATTCCGACATAAACCGGTGAACTTTGTCCTTCATCAAATCCGGCGCGTAACGCCACTGCATTTCTTCCGGCTGATTTTGCGCCGTGCCTTGAAAAATCCAGCCGACGTGCGCCCAAAAAGTTCCGCCGAGCGGCGAATGCGGGTCTTTGTCTGTTTCGGTAAAAGCGTGGTGAATGCGGTGGGTCGCCACCCAATTGACCGCGCCCGACTGCAAACCGAGTGTTCCGCAGAAAGTTAAAAAATATTCGACAAACTTCGGTGCCTTAAAACCACGGTGCGTCAGCAGCCGGTGATAACCCATCCCGATCCCCCAACTCCCCGCAATCCACCACGTTACCGCAGCGGCGATTAAGTTTGACCAGCTAAATGTAAATAAAGCGGCAATCGCCAAAATGTGAAAAATAGTAACCACCGAAATAGTTACCCACTGCATTTTGTCTGATTTTTCGTCCTGAAAATTTGATACGTTCTGCATTTATAAAACCTCTTTTATTGTTTAGTAAAAATAATTTTTTAACGGCTCTGCCGCACGTTAGATGTTCATCTTAACAGTTTTTTTTCCACACAATTGTAAGAGTTTTGTAATAGGCTTGCTAAATGATTTTTTTCGGTTTTTAGGATATAATCGAGCATCGCCGAAGTAAATTTACAAATTGATAAAGAACTGAAAATTTCAGGAGAGAAAAATGAGAGAAAATGATTCGATAACGGTAGAAAAGAAGTCGAGCAATTTGACCAGTTGGGGCGTTTACGCGCTGATTTTGCTAGTTGTTTTTTTGCTTGGTTTAGTCCCGATGTGGCTGCAGAAAAGACAGGTCGCGCAGGAACTCGAAACGACGCAGAAACAGCTTCGCAAATCGGAAATAGAAGGACTGCTGACGACTTCGATTGTCGAATCGAAACGCGGCGAATATGAACCGGCGCGAAAAGATACGAGCGAATTTTTCACACGTCTCAATGCCGAAATCAAAAAAGAGGACGAAAGCGCACTGACCAAAGGCGAACGCGGCAAACTGAACTCGATTTTTGAAAACCGCGACAGCACGATCACGATGCTGGCGCAGCGCGATCAGGCAGCGGTCGAACGGCTGACCGACATTTACGTCGCTTACCGGAAAGCCGTGCCGCCAATATTGTCCGCCGCCGCGACCGAACCGCCGCCGGTCAGCACGACACCTGCCGCATCGCCGGTGATGTCGGTGTCGCCATCTGCATCGCCCGCTGTATCGCCTGCCGCCACACCTGCTTTGGCACCTGCTGCGACACCTTAGAAAAGCAGCGCAGTCGTCCCGACTGCCGTCCGGCGGGCATCTTGCCTGCCGGACTTTTAAGTTGCAAAGCGGAGTTAGAATTGTAGAAGCGAGATGCTCCTGCGACGGCAGTCGGAACAACTGCGGTACCGGCGTAAAGTTAGACTTTAAAATTTTGTGAAAATGTTTATACTCTTCCTTTGCTCGACATCTGAAAGCAAAAATGCGGCAATCTAAAATCAGTTTTTCCAAATAGTGTTAATGACGGCTGAACATTCAAAGCACATTTTAGTGACGGGCGGCGCGGGTTTTATCGGTTCCCATCTGGTCGGGAATCTGCTCGCCGAAGGCGGCTGGCGCGTGACGGTAGTTGATAATTTCAATGATTTTTATGCGCCGGAACTGAAACGCGCCAACATCGTGTCTTTCCTGCCGAATCCACACTTTGCACTTTCTGAAATTGATATTTGCGATGCGGAAAAGCTGCGCGATGTTTTCGACGGCGGCGATTTCGATGCGGTCGTTCATCTGGCGGCGCGTGCCGGGGTTCGACCGTCGCTTTTACAGCCCGCGCTTTACGCGCAAACCAATATTAGCGGGACGCTTAATTTGCTCGAACTATCAAAAGAATATGATGTCAGGCAATTTGTTTTCGGCTCGTCGAGTTCGGTTTACGGCGTGAACTGCAAAGTTCCCTTTGCGGAAACCGACCGCATTCAACAGCCGATTTCGCCGTACGCGGCGACGAAAGCGGCGGGCGAATTGTTGTGCCATACTTATTCGCATTTGTATCCGCTTCGCACAGTTTGTCTGCGATTTTTTACCGTTTACGGGGCGCGGCAGCGACCTGATTTGGCGATTCGCAAATTTTCGCGTTTGATACTGGAAAATAAGCCGATTCCGCTGTTCGGCGACGGCACGACGCGCCGCGATTACACTTATATTGACGATATTATTCAGGGCGTTCGCGCCGCGATTGATTACCGGCAAACCGACCACGAAATTTTTAATCTCGGCGAATCGCAAACGGTTGAATTGAAGGAATTAATCAGACTTTTGGAAGAAAATCTCGGCAAACAAGCGATAATTGACCGTCAGCCGATGCAGCCGGGAGATGTACCGCAAACTTTCGCCGACATCACCAAAGCACAGGAAATGCTCGGTTATAACCCGCACACGAAAATTGAAGACGGCATCAGAAAGTTTACCGACTGGATCAAATCAACGCAGAATTGAGAAGTTTTTGGTTTTTAGTTTTTGGCTTTCTTTTCGATGTGGCTGCATTTCTTATAGTCAATTTCAAAAAAGAGAAACCAAAAACCAATCGCAACAATGTTATGAACACACTCGAAGGGAAGAAAATTTTAGTGACTGGCGGCACCGGATCGCTCGGACAAACACTGGTCAAACGGCTGCTCGCCGGTGAAATCGGCAAACCGAAACAAATCACCGTTTTTTCACGCGACGAAGCCAAACAGCATTATATGCGGCTCGATTATCTGCACCGCAAAACGGCGACCGACGATGTGATTTATCAAAATTCGCAGGACTTGTTGAATTTTCGCATCGGCGATGTGCGCGATTATTCGTCGCTGCTGTCAGCGATGCGCGGGGCGGATATCGTTTTTCACGCGGCGGCTCTCAAACAAGTTCCGTCGTGCGAATATTTTCCGTTTGAAGCCGTGCAGACCAATATTTTTGGGGCGCAGAATGTCGTTCGGGCGATTCGTGAAAACGATCTGCCGGTCGAGACGGTCGTCGGCATTTCGACCGACAAAGCCTGTAAACCGATTAACGTGATGGGAATGACGAAGGCGTTGCAGGAGCGCGTTTTGATCGAAGCCAACCGCGACTGTCCGAACACGAATTTTATGTGCGTCAGATACGGCAACGTCATCGCTTCGCGCGGTTCGATTGTGCCGCTGTTCGTCAATTTGATTCAAAAAAATCAGCCGATCACCGTCACGCTCGAAGAAATGACGCGGTTTTTGCTGTCGTTAAATAAGGCGGTTGATACGGTTTTCGCAGCAATCGCCGACGGCAATCGCGGCGAAACATTTGTTCCGCAGGTCGCGGCGGCGAAAATCACTGATGTCGCCAAAGCGTTGATGGGCGATAAGGATTTACCGATTGTTTTTACGGGGATTCGTCCGGGCGAAAAAGTTCACGAAATTATGGTGTCCGAAGAAGAGTGTTTCCGCACGGTCGAACGCGGCGATTATTATGCAATTTTGCCCGTGCTGCCGGAACTACGGAGCGAAAAAGATTTCGTTCCCGCGTTGAACGGCGAATATTCTTCAAAAGATAAAAATATCAGCGTTCCCGAACTGCGCGAATTATTGGCGGAAGCAAGCACGGAAATCGCCGAGTTTTTATAGAATATAAGAAAACGCCCGCTTACGCAGACGGTTCTGACAGGACACGCTCTAAATATGCGCCGTAACCGCTTTTCATATATTTGGCGGCGAGTTCCTCCAATTGGGAACGGTTGATATAGTTCATTCGGTAAGCGATTTCTTCGATACAGCCGATTTTCGTTCCCTGCCGTTTTTCGATGACCCTGACAAATTCCGAAGCGTCGCTCAGTGAATCAAAAGTGCCGGTGTCGAGCCACGCCACGCCGCGATCCATCACACCGACTTTTAATTTGTTTTCCGTCAAATAAAATTTGTTGACATCGGTGATTTCGTATTCGCCCCTGGTAGACGGTGCTAAGTTTTTGGCGACCTCGACGACGTTGTTGTCGTAAAAATATAATCCGGGAACGGCATATTTTGATTTGGGCTGGGCGGGTTTTTCCTCAATCGAAATGACCCGGTTTGATTTGTCAAATTCGACCACGCCGTAGCGTTCAGGGTCGGCGACTTCGTAGGCGAAAACGACCGCGCCGGTCACGTCGTTAAAACTTTGAACCAACGTGCTGAGATTTGAACCGTAAAAAATATTATCGCCTAAAATCAACGCCACTTTGTCGTTTTGAATAAATTCCTCGCCGATAACGAACGCCTGTGCCAGTCCGTTTGGAATTTGCTGCATGGCGTATTCAAAACGGCAGCCGAGTTCCGCCCCGTCGCCGAGCAACCGCTTGAAACCGTCACAGTCTTCCGACGTGGTGATGATTAATATCTCTCGAATGCCCGCCAGCATCAGAATTGACAGCGGATAATAAATCATCGGTTTGTCGTAAACCGGCATCAATTGTTTGCTGATCGCTTTCGTTATCGGGTAAAGTCGGGTGCCGGAACCGCCGGCTAGAATTATTCCTTTCATAAAGTTAATTTATCGTGTTTTTGATAAAACCCGGCTGACATTTTCACGCCGCCCAAAAAGGCAGTTCGCGGTCTTTGTCCGAAATTATCAAATCGTCCGCCGGTATTTTCCAATCAATCGCCAGTTGCGGGTCGGCGTAGTGAATGCCGCTTTCGGCTTGTTTATTGTAATAATTATCGCATTTATACTGGAAAACGGCTTCATCGCTCAAGACGACGAAACCGTGGGCAAAACCGCGCGGGATAAAAAACATTTTCTTGTTTTCAGCGGAAAGCAATACGCACTCATATTCACCATAAGTCGGCGAATCGGGGCGCAAATCAACCGCCACGTCTAAAACTTCGCCCTTTGCCGTCTGCACTAATTTCGCCTGCGCGTGGTCGCCTTCCTGAAAATGCAGTCCGCGCAAAACTCCGTGCGCCGAATAAGATTGGTTGTCCTGCACGAAATGAACGGCAAATCCCGCCAGTTCGGAGAATTTTTTCTCATTAAAACTCTCGAAGAAATAGCCGCGCTCATCAACGAAAACGGTCGGTTCGATGATAAAACAGTCGGCGAGTCGAGTATTTATTAATTTCATTTGATATTTTTCCGGGGCGCAAATGACGAAATGATAAATTAACTTAGAACGGTTCACCGGCGCAAGTGCCAATTTTTTCTATTTTGAGTAAATTGTTATAAAATCCCGCATAAATATCTGTGAACATTGCTTTGCGCCAAAAACTGCTTTCGACGATTTTCAGTTGACCGAAAATCAATCCAAAATTAAACTCGAACGTTTAAGGCGGCTGTCGAACATTGAACAGTTGATATGGATTTCAAAAAATTGCCGAATAATATTTCACAAATGAACCTCCCTGTAAAACCGCCGATTCCGATTCCGCCGTCAACGCAAGGAATGACGACTCGCGTGGTCAAAGGCAGTCTGTGGACGTTGAGCGGACAAATTCTGCCGCTCGCCGTATCACTTCTGATAACGCCTTTTGTCATTCGGCTACTGGGGGAAGAATCTTACGGCGTTTACATTCTGGTCGGGTTAATTCCGAGTTATTTTGCTTTTGCCGATTTCGGAATGAGTTTGGGTTCGACCAAGTTTGGTTCCGAGGCTTATGCGCGGGGTTCGCGTGAAGATGAAGGGAAAACCGTCAGAACGGCGGCATTTATAGCTTTTTTAACTTCCTTTCCGATTGCGGTCGGCATTTTTATATTTTCCTATCCGGTCATCGCGTGGCTAAACGTGCCGGAACAATTGCGCGGCGAGGCAAGCGTCGCGCTGAAAATTGCGGCGATCACATTTGTCGTCAACACTTTGTGCAATGTTTTCAACACGCCGCAATTGTCGCGTCTGCGAATGGATTTGAACACTTTTGTCAACACCGGGTTTCGTTTGCTCGGAGTAGTCGCAATTCCGATAGTTTTGCATTTCGGCGGCGGCATCGTCGGTGCCGTGATGGTTTTAATGGTTGCCAGCCTGCTTACTTTATTTGGACATATCTGGGTTTCCGGCAGACTTTTAAGCGAAATGTTTCGATTTTCGATTGACCGCAGTCTTGTAAAACCGCTGCTCCGTTTCGGCGGACCGCTGGTTATATCGGGAATCGCCGCCATTCTGCTGGTCAACTTGGAGAAAATAGTTCTGACGCGGGCGGCATCAGTCACAGTTTTGGCATATTATTCGGTTGCTTTCACCTTAGCGAATATGGCGACGATGTTTTCGAGTTCGATGATTCAATCGCTGCTTCCGGCGTTCTCGCAGCTTCTCGAACCCACCAAAAAAGAAGAATTAAACAAACTTTTCGCCCGCAGTCTGCGAATCAACATCATCGGATTGATTCCGCTGATGATGTTTTTATTCGTTATCGCCAAGCCTTTCTTCACCATCTGGGCGGGAGAAAATTTCGGGCGCGAAAGTTCCCTGCCTTTTTATTTTCTGCTAATCGGTTTGTTTTTTAATGTCGTCGCCTACGTTCCGCACAGCGTTCTAATGGCTTCGGGTAAAACATCTGTTTTTGCCAAGATTTACTGGATTGAACTGGCTCCCTACGTTTTTCTTACCGGACTGCTGACCTACAAATTCGGAGCCGTCGGCGCGGCTCTCGCGTGGAGTTTGAGACTTATCGCGGATACCGTTATTATCGCCTGGTTTTCCCAAAAAATCGTCGGTGTTTCACTCAATATTTTTCACGGGAAGAGTTATGTTCTGCCGCTGATTTTAATGGTTATGCTGCCCCCTGTTTTGATCGCCTTATTTATTGATAATTATTCCGTGTGGCTGCTGCCGGTCGTCCCGTTATGCACTGCTTTTTATTTTGCGGCGGTGTGGAAAAATCTTCTCGAACAGGAAGAGAGAGTTTGGTTAAGTGAAAAATTGGCGACTGTTTTCCACTCGCCGACTTGACTCAGGCAGATGATTTGCCCGCATTTCAAAATCAGCTTATGAAAACCGACTACGAAAACTTAAAAAGAGAATACGTCGCCAAAGATGCGGACTATTATGAGCAGGACAGGCGTGAAATGCTCGAATTTATTCCGCCCGATGCCAAAGCAATTCTCGATGTCGGCTGCGGCAGCGGCATTTTCGGGCAGCTCGTCAAACAAAAACTAAACTGCATTTTTTGGGGCATCGAACCCGACCGCGAATCAGCCGAAAAAGCAGCGCGCAGATTGGATAAAGTTATCAACGATACCTTCTCCGCCGATCTGACTGAAATAAAAGATAAATCGTTTGATGTGATCTGTTTCAACGATGTGCTGGAACATCTCTCCAATCCAGAGGAAATTCTCGAACTGTCCCGAAACAAATTGACCGAAAATGGAATCGTCGTCGCCTCGATCCCGAACATTTTATTTTTTCACACTATGGTTGATATTGTCGTCAGGCAGGACTGGCAATATCAGGATTCCGGCGTGTTGGACAGAACTCACCTGCGCTTTTTCACAAAAAAAAGCATTATCAGAATGTTTGAAAACAGCGGATATGAAATCATCAAAATAGTCGGCATCAATCCTTCAAACGGGCTAAAATACAAATTGCTTAATGTTTTGTTATTAAATCACTTGAAAGATTGGCGGTATTTGCAATTCGGCGTGCAGGCTAGAAGAAAAATATGAGAATAGGTGAATGATAATTCAACGGTTTCGAAATTCTGTCTCAGCCAAATAAACAACTTTTTGTTTGACGAAAACGGATGTGAATGAATAAACTTGATTCTTTTGGTATTCAGACAATTTTTGCGGCGTGTTTAATTTACACGAAGTTCACAAACAAAAATGAAAGTTGTTATATTAGCGGGCGGATTGGGAACGAGACTCGCCGAAGAAACCGAAGTTAAGCCGAAACCGATGGTCGAAATCGGCGGTTATCCGATTCTCTGGCACATTATGAAGACGTATGCCCATTACGGCTTCAACGAATTTTACATCGCTCTCGGCTACAAAGGCGAAGTCATCAAACGATTTTTCTACGATTATCACGCGCTCAATGGCAATCTTTCGATCAATTTTGCCGAAGGACGCATTGATGTCAAAAACCGCGACTGCGAAGATTGGAATGTCCATTTAATTGACACCGGACAAAATTCGCTGACCGGCGGGCGCGTTAAACGGCTCGAAGAATTTCTCGGCGATGCGCCGTTTATGGTCACTTACGGCGACGGCGTGAGCAATGTGAACATCGCCGAGCTGGTCAAGTTTCACAAAGCGCACGGCAAACTCGCCACCGTGACGGCGGTTCATCCGCCTGCCCGTTACGGCGAACTACTGATTAAAGAGGACTTTATGACCGAATTCAGCGAAAAACCGCAAACGCACGAGGGTTGGATTAACGGTGGCTTTTTAGTTTTCGAGCCGCAAATTTTGAGTTATCTGTCCGGCGACGAAGGCATTTTGGAACTCGAAGCTCTCGAACGCTCGGCACGGGAAAATCAGCTTGTCGCTTATAAACATCACGGTTTTTGGCAGTGTATGGACACGCTGCGCGACAAACGCCAACTCGAAGCTGCGTGGGATGAAGGCAATCCGCCCTGGAAAATTTGGTAAATGAACGAATTTTGGAACGGTAAAAAAATTTTGATCACCGGACACACCGGATTCAAAGGCAGTTGGCTTGCCTTCTGGCTGAAAATTCTCGGCGCGGAAGTTTGCGGCTACGCGCTCGCGCCGGAAGATTCGCCGAACCTGTTTGAAAATCTCGATTTGGAAAATCAGATAAATTCAATCATCGGCGATGTCTGCGACTTGCCGCATTTTGAAAAAACTCTGCAAAATTTTCAGCCGGAAATCGTCTTTCACCTCGCCGCGCAAAGCCTCGTTCGCCGTTCGTATCGCCAGCCGATTGAAACTTATAAGACGAATGTCATCGGCACGATCAATGTCTTAGACGCGATTCGCCGCGCCGATTCTGTAAAATCGGTTGTCGTTATTACGACTGATAAAGTTTATGAAAACAATGAATGGCATTGGGCGTATCGTGAAAACGAAAGATTAGGCGGTTTTGACCCGTATTCAAATTCTAAGGCTTGCGCCGAACTTGCGGTGTCGGCGTATCGCAATTCGTTTTTCGCCGAAAGTAACACATTGATCGCTACGGCGCGTGCCGGAAACGTCATCGGCGGTGGCGATTGGTCGGAAGACAGATTATTGCCCGACGTTTTTCGCTCACTCGTTTTCGGGAAAGATTTAGAAATTCGCAATCCGCATTCGATTCGTCCGTGGCAGCACGTTCTCGAACCGCTTTCAGGTTATTTGAAACTCGCTGAAAAACTTTACGCAGGCGAGAAAACTTTCGCCGAAGCGTGGAATTTTGGACCTTCCGAAGAAGATTCAAAACCGGTCGGCTGGATTTTAGACAAAATAAAGGGTATTTGGAACGAACCCGTAAATTGGAAAATTGACGAAGGCGAACAACCACACGAAGCGCGTTTGCTGAAACTCGACAGCACCAAAGCGAAACACGAACTAAACTGGCTGCCGAAATTAGATTTGGACGAAGCCGTTAAATTAACCGCCGAATGGTATCGCGGATTTAAGGACAAGAAAAATTTAGCCGAACTAACTAAAGAACAAATTAACTTTTACGAAAATGCAGATTGAACCGCTGAAATTAGACGGCACATTCAAAATAAAACTCGAACGCATCGGCGACAATCGCGGATATTTTATGCGTTTTTACAACCGTGAAATTTTTGCCGCGCACGGTTTGCAGACCGTCTGGGAACAGGAAAGCGTTTCTTTCAACAAAGAAAAGAATACCTTGCGCGGTTTGCATTTCCAACTACAGCCATTTAATGAAACGAAGATAGTCCGCGTCGCGCACGGCGCAATCGTTGATTATTTCGTTGATTTGCGAAAAAACTCGCCGACTTATGGCGCGTGGGATTCTCTGGAACTTTCCGCCGCCAACGACACCGCCGTTTATATTCCGAAAGGTTTCGCGCACGGCTTTAAAACGCTGACGGAAAACGCGCTCGTCGAATATAAAATTGACGCGAATTACAACGCCGAATCCGCCAGCGGAATTCGCTGGAACGACGCGGATTTGAATGTCAAATGGAATGTTGAAAATCCGATCACGTCGGAACGCGATGGTCAATTGCCGAAGTTCGCCGATTTCATTTCGCCGTTTTAAGTGTATAAAAAATAATGAATTGTAGATTTTGCAGTAATCCCTTAACGCACGAATTCGCCGATTTGGTAAACAGTCCGCCGTCGAATGCTTATCTTCGCGCCGAGCAGTTGAACGAACCGGAAGTTTTTTATCCGCTGAAAGTTTTCGTGTGCGAAAAATGTTTTCTCGTGCAGATTGATGAATTCAAAAAGGCGGACGAAATTTTTGATAAAGATTACGCTTATTTTTCCTCATTTTCCAAAACGTGGCTCGCCCATTCAAAGAAATACGTCGAAATGATGTGCGAGCGGTTCGGCTTCGATGAAAATTCGCAGGTTATCGAAATTGCTTCCAATGACGGTTATCTTTTGCAGTATTTTGCGGAAAAGGGAGTTCCCGTGCTGGGCATCGAACCGACGCTCAGCACCGCGCAGGCGGCGCGTGAAAAAGGAATCGAATCGTGGACGGAATTTTTCGGCGTTGATTTAGCGCGACGACTGACCGCCGAAAACCGCCGCGCCGATTTGCTGCTCGGCAACAATGTTCTCGCCCACGTTCCCGACATAAATGATTTTGTCGGCGGACTGCAAATCGCGCTTAAACCCGGCGGGATCATCACGATGGAATTTCCGCACGTTTTGCAGCTTGTTGAAAACAATCAGTTTGATACGATTTATCACGAACATTTTTCGTATCTGTCGTTTCACACGGTCAGGGAAATTTTCGCCTCGAAAGATTTGGAAATGTTCGATGTCAAAGAAATTTCGACGCACGGCGGTTCGCTTCGCATTTTCGCCAGACACACCGGCGACGAAACGCACGAAATCACCGCCAATGTCGAAAATCTGCTGGCGAAAGAAAAACAATTCGGCTTGACCAATTTGAATTATTATCTCGATTTTCAGCCGAAAATCGAAAAGATCAAGCTCGATTTGCTGACGTTTTTAATCGAACAAAAAAGAGCAGGCAAAAAAGTTGCCGCTTACGGCGCGGCGGCAAAAGGCAACACGCTGCTGAATTTCTGCGGCGTGAAAAAAGATTTGATTGATTTTGTCGTTGACGCTTCGCCGCACAAGCAGAATATGTTTCTGCCCGCAAGTCATATTCCGATTGTTGACGAAAGCTATATCAAAAACGAAAAACCCGATTTTGTAATGATCTTGCCGTGGAACATTAAGGATGAAATCATCGAACAATTAAATTACATTCGCGAATGGGACGGAAAGTTTGTCGTTGCCGTTCCAGAGTTAGAAGTTAGCTGATGGAAAAAGTTATTCTAACAGGCGCGAACGGCTTCATCGGCAGACAGACATTAGTGTCTCTACTCGAAAGAAACTACGAAGTTCACGCCGTTTCAAATACTGAACCAACTGCCGACTTAATTTTTGAAAATGTCATTTGGCATCAGGCAAATTTACTGGAAAAGTCAGAGGTCGAAAAATTGTGCCGGAAAATTAAAGCGACGCACCTTCTGCATTTTGCGTGGTATGTTGAACACGGAAAGTTTTGGAACGCGCCGGAAAATAAGAACTGGCTTGACGCGAGTATTTATTTGACGGAAAAATTTAAGTTAAACGGCGGAAAAAGAATCGTTATTGCGGGAACTTGTGCGGAATATGAATGGGGCAAGGATGAAATTTTATCCGAAGAAAACACGCCCTTGAAATCGCAGAATTTTTACGGTGAATGTAAACTCGAATTGCAAAAAAGCATTGCAGATTTGGAAGTAAGTCAGGCTTGGGGAAGGATTTTTTTTCTCTTCGGAGAATATGAGCATCCGAACCGTCTGATTTCATCGGTTATAAATTCGCTTTTAAAAAACGACGCTGCTGAATGTTCGCACGGCGGACAGATTCGGGATTTTATGTATGTCGGAGATGTCGCCGATGCTTTCGCGGCTTTGCTCGATTCAAACATACAGGGCGCGGTAAATATCGGTTCAGGCAAACCGCACACTATTAAAGAGATTGTTCTAAAAACGGCTAATATTCTCAACAGATCTGAAAAAGTATTATTCGGGAAAATTCCTTCACCGGAAAACGAGCCGAAAAGTATTGTCGCTGACACCAATCGTTTGAGAAACGAATTAAATTGGCGGGAAAAACACGGCGTTTCAAAGGGACTTGAGCGGACGATAAATTATTGGAAAAATTATGAAAGTAACAATTGATACTGAAAAGCAGACAATTTTTAATGAACAGAGCGGAGAAACTTCGCCTTTGTATTCGACGGAAGGATTTGAAGCAGTTTCCAAACTGTGGCTGAAAGTCGGTTGGAATCAAAAACACGTTTACACATTCAGTTGGATGGGCAGACCGATTATCCAACTGCCGGAAGATATGATTCGTGTGCAGGAAGCGATTTTTCAAGTCAAACCCGATGTAATTGTTGAAACGGGAATCGCGCACGGCGGTTCGCTGATTTACAGCGCGAGTTTGCTAAAAATGATGGGGATTGAAGGTCGCGTGATCGGCGTTGACATAGAAATTCGTCCGCACAATCGTAAAGCTGTCGAAGACCATTTTTTATTTCCTTACATTACAATGATCGAAGGAAGTTCCACTGCACCGGAAATAGTCAGTCAGGTCAAAGATTTAATCAAACCCGACGATAATGTTTTGGTAATTCTTGATTCAAATCATCTGCGGCAGCACGTTTATGATGAACTCGAAGCATATTGCGATTTAGTTACAAAAGGCTCGTATATTGTTGCAACCGACGGAATAATGCAGGATGTTTACGACGTTCCGCGCGGAACAGATTCGTGGAAAAAGGATAATCCGGTAAGTGCGGCACACGATTTTCTTGCCAAACATCCTGAATTTGTTCTCGAATCACCGGAATGGCTGTTTAACGAGAGTGACTTAGACACAAATATCAACACTCATTATCCGGACGCTTGGCTAAAACGTAAGTGAACAAAACCAAAGCAAATATAATTGCAAACTTTGCCGGAAGGTTTGTTGCCGCATTTCTCGGAATAATTTTTGTGCCGTATTATTTGCGGTACGTGAGCGTGGAAATGTATGGAATTATCGGCTTTTTTTCCAGCATACAGGCTTTTCTTTTTCTTTTGGACGGCGGTATTTCGCCAACCTTAAATCGTGAAGTTGCCAGACTTTCCGCACTGCCGGAAAAAGCGCAGGAACTCCGAGATTTATCGCGCACATTGGAAATCTTATGCTGGGCGAGTGGGATTTTAGTCTGTATTATCGCTTTGTTTGCTTCACCCGTTGCTGCACAATACTGGCTCAAATCAGAAAACATATCGCCGGAAATAATTCGGGAAGCGTTGATGATAATGAGCGTTGCCTTCGCTTTTCAGTGGGCGACGGGATTTTATACGGGTGGTTTGTATGGTTTGCAGGAACAGAAGACGTTAAATCTGATAAATATAATATTTGCCGTAATTCGTTCGTTCGGGGCATTTTTAGTTCTCGCGTTTATTTCGCCGACGATCAAGGCTTTCCTCGTCTGGCAACTTATCACGGCTGTATTAAATTGCTTCTTGCTCTTTGTATTTTTTTGGCGAAACCTTCCCGCAACTGCGGAAAAGCCGCGTTTCAAGTCAAATTTGTTAAAAGAAGTTTGGCGATATGCCGCAGGAATGGCGGGAACGAGTTTAGTGGTTTTGGTTTTGACGCAAACCGACAAATTGATTTTAAGTAAACTGCTGACGCTCGAAAATTTCGGTTATTATTCACTGGCGATTACCCTTGCCGCAACGGGAATCGGAGTGATTGTCGGTTCGATTCAAACGACTTATTTTCCGCAGTTTTCGCAACTAGTCGCGCAAAACAAACTCGACGAAATGCGCGAACTCTACCATCGCGCCTGTCAGGTAATGTCGTTCTTTTTAATTCCGGTTGTTACCGTGATGGCATTTTTTTCTTACGAAATTTTGCTCGTCTGGACAAGAAAACCGGAAGTTGCCGAAAACACGTATATCTTGTTGACATTAGTTGCCATCGGAACAGGTTTGAACGGTCTGATGCACTTGCCTTATTACGCGCAGCTCGCCTTTGGGATCACCAAAATTGGTTTCTGGCAAAACGTCATCGCCATTATTTTTATGATTCCGTTTATGATTTATGCCACGGTGCATTACGGCGCAGTCGGCGGAGCGTTGAGTTGGGCGATATTAAATTTTTCATACACGGTTTTCGGTTTGCAGTATATGCACCGTCTGATATTGAAAGGCGAGTTGACAAAGTGGTATTTGGTTGATGTCGGCTTGCCGCTTTTACTGGCGGTAATTGTTAACGGAACAGCTTATATTATTCTTAAAAAGGAAGTTTCCTTATTAAATTCGCCGGTGCTGGAAGTCTTTTTTGTCGGAATAACATTTTTAATTACAACGGCTGTTTGTGTAATTTCAATTCCGACGATAAGAAACTTCGGGATGAAACGTCTTTCTTTTCTTTAGTCTTACCGGCTCTCAGCAAAACTAATTGTTTTCGATTTTCACACAAAAAGTTACGCTGTTGAGCTTGCTTATTCGGTAATTATACACCTGATATTTTTCGTTAACATCAGATCGTCAAACAATTTGGACAAAGGTTTATGCTTTCCGCCATCTCTAAAAATAATGTTATTATAAATTTTTAGGTGTTTTAGATATGAAAAGTGAAAATATAAAATTTACCGTTATTATACCGACAAGAGAAAGATGCGATACGCTCAAATGGTCGCTCAAAACTTGTACCGAACAAAATTACGATAATTTAGAAATACTGGTTAGTGATAACTTTAGTCAGGATGAAACCCGCTCGGTTGTTGATGAATATCGAGACAACCGAATTAAATATGTCAATACGGGCGAAAGATTAAGTATGTCGCATAATTGGGAATTTGCGTTAAGCCATGCTTCGGGTGATTATGTAATTTATGTCGGGGATGATGACGGTATAATGCCTGATGTATTTGATGAGTTAAATACAATTTTACAAGACAGACAAATTGATTCGTTAAGTTGGAAAAAACCGATGTATTACTGGTTGAACCATATAATACCGGAATATAGAAATATATTATTAACTCCCCTAAAAGAATCATTACAAGAATTTGACAGTCAGGAAGCACTAGAGAAAGTCCGTAATTTCGGTGAGTTTGATAGACTTCCGAGTCTTTATGATGGATTCGTGAAACGAAGTGTTCTTGAAGATATAAAGAAGCAATCTGGAAATTTTTTTCAGTCAAGAACGCCCGATGTCTATTCTACCATCGCGTTACTAGGCACTATTGAAAGTTTCAGCTTTTCCGGTAAACCATTTTCAATTCAGGGCGCGTCAAGTCATAGTAATGGAACAGCTTATTTGTTCTATGGAAAAGATGAAGCCGCCGCCGCAAAATATCTGTCTGAAGAAAATATTCCATTTCATCCTAAACTAATGATGTCGCCTTCGTCTAATATTTTAATCGCAGAATGCTTACTTCAAGCAAAGGATCACATACCATCAGCAAAAGGAATTGACTTTGATACCTCTTTGCTTTTGGACAAGTCAATGCAGGAAGCGTCCGGTTACAGTTCGCAAAAATATCAATCAATCGAAGAGGCGGTCAAACATATCGGTGCGGAATACGGACTTCAAGAGTCTGCCGCGCAAGCAGTCGCAAAATATCCGAACAACCCTGCTCAAGAAACACACTTTTTTATGGGATATAATTTTGTGCGCGATTTGCTTGCAATCAAGCTCGATCAAAAAGAAGTTACGAATATCTATGCGGCGAGCCTAAAATGTGATGAGATAATAAAAAACACGACTTTAGTTTCACGCTCAAATAAATCACTGAAATTTTTACTTAATTTTTTCAAAGCGAAAGGATTAAGCAAATCGGTCGGCAAAACATTTGACGCTTTAAGACAATAAATATTAAATTTATTTTTTAACTGATAACTATTAGATTTGTCTTCTGGTGGTTATTATTTTTTGGAGACAAAATGAAAGCAATGCTCAGTAAGATTTGTAAACCGGCTTTTTACAAAACTTTGGACTTTTTAACGGGCGGGCGTGGTATTCTCCGCACAATCAATGAGGAAAAGATTCGTTTTCCGGCGCGGTGGTCGCGTTACTATGAAGCGGATTACGAACCTGTAACCTTTAATTTCCTGCGTGATAATTTGTCTGAAGGCAGTGTTTATCTCGATTGCGGGGGACATATCGGATTATTTGCGGTGGTCGGTGCGCGATTTGTCGGAGAGACGGGGCGCGTGTTCAGTTTCGAACCGACACCTCTGTCACGAAGCGTTTTGAAAGAAATCGTTCAGCTCAACAATTATCAAAATATTGTTGATGTTCGCGCCGAAGCCGTCTCCGATTCCTCGGGAACGGCAACTTTTTTTGACACGGGAGCGGAAATCTCTAACGCCAACAGCCTGTTAAAAACAGACAAAAAAGGCGGCAGTTTAGAGGTAAAAACCGTGTCTCTCGATGATTTTGTCAAGGCTCAAAAATTACAGCAAGTTGATTGTATTAAAATTGATGTTGAAGGGTCGGAAATGGACGCGCTGCTCGGTGCAAAGCAAGTTATTGAAACGCACCGTCCGGTGATCTCGCTGGGACTCCATCCTTTTGCGTATGACAAAGCCGAAGTAAAACTAAAAGAAATTCTGGATTTATTAACAGACTACGGCTTAACGGTAAAATTTGAAGGCAGTCAAGTTAGCGAGGATTGGTTTATCAAACAGATGAATATTTTTGATGTGCAGTGTTTTCCAGAAAATTCTAAATCTTGAAGGCTGTTTGGAGAATATTTCTCAAAATGCGTTGTTTCCGCATCGGTTAATGCACTTACTCGGATTTCTTTAATGTTAGATAATTTTTGCGCTTGATTTATATAATGAAAAGAATTCTTCATGTAATACCGCGTCTAGCCGCAGGAGGGGCAGAGCGTCAGTTAGTAAATCTTCTTACTCACAGCACTCCCGAATTTTCACATCTTGTTTGTGTCTTCAACAACGTCGATTTTTTTACTCCGATGATTCACGCTGCTGGACACGAAGTTTACGATCTCGAAGTTTCAGGCAAACATCCCTGGTTTTCAGCTTCGTTAAAACTGCGTTCGGTCATTAAAAGATACAAACCCGATTTAATAAAAACTTGGCTTTACGATGCCAACATAGTTGGACGTTTGGCTCAACTTTTTGCTCCCAAAATACCCATCATTACTACGTTGCACTCATCTGATTACGACCTGGAAACAATTCGCGCTTCAAATTGGTCACAGTTTAATGTCGAAGGTCTGCGCCAGATTGACAAAATCACGGCGCGGTTGGCAAAGCCGCACTTCGTAGCGTGTTCACAGTATGTAAAAAGATCGTCCCAGAAAAATCTCAATCTTTCCGACGATCAAGTCAGAGTTATTTATAATGGAGTTGACCCCGTTTCATTAGAGTGTGGAGCAGAAGAATCACGGCAAATTCGGAAAAGTCTTGAAATTCCAGACGATGGATTTATTTATATAACCGTCGGCAGAATGGACGCAATGAAAAATCAGGCTCTTCTTCTTCGAGCGTTTCCAAAAGTTTTGGGTGCTGTGCCGCAAGCATATCTGGTTATTGTCGGCACGGGGATTCTGGAAAAGGAGCTGAAGGATTTGGCGGTTTCACTCGGGATTGATGATAAAGTGCGATTTTTAGGCGGGCGAAAAGATGTAGGAGCGTGTTTGAGTATGGCGGATGTTTTCGTTTTCCCTACGCTCTTGGAAGGACATCCGTTAGCTTTAGTCGAAGCAATGTTCAAAAAACTTCCGTCCGTTGCTTCAAATATAGAAGTTTTGTGGGAAGTGTTGGCGGACAACGAAAACGGATTGCTTTTTGACCCTGACAAGCCGGATGAGCTGGCAGCGGCAATGATAAAATTGTATCGCCAACCGGAACTGCGCGAACGTTTAAGCACTCAAGCCCTGAAAGATGCGGAAAGACGCTTTCATATTCGGTTAATTGCTTCCGAATGGGAAAGTTTTTACAAAGATATAATCAGCAAAAACATTTCCCGGTAACCGTATTCGATTTTAATAAAAATACTCTGTTTGTGTTATTCCGGCGGAGCGGTTCGCCGTCGGGATTTTGAAAATTTTGTGAAGTTTTGCGGCAAAAAAAATTTGTGCGATAATTACCAGATATGAATTCGAAAGTTGAAAATCCGGCGAAATATAATCGGATAGACAATCACAAAGATTTGCTTCGTCCGGCTTTGGGAAAAGATTTTGGACTGACGCTGACCGATTTGGAAGTTCCCGTCGAAGCCGCCGGCATTGGAGAAAATATATCTTTTGTGCCGCGTTATTCGGATTATGAGATTGACGGTCATTTGATCAAAAAGGTTTTGGCGGCGCGGATTTTAGATGAATACTGTGATGACGTTATTTCGGGCAGCGAAATAGTTTTTGATCCTCTTGACATTGAATTTGAGCAAGCCGACGAAATCATCAACTTCACTTGCCGGGGAGCGGAATTAAACTCTTGAACAAAACACTTTACTTATGTTATTTTGGCGTGCGCGAACCGCTCGTGCAGACGCAGGTTTTGCCGTATCTGCGCGAGATAAAAAAAATGGAAGGGTTAAAAGTCAGTCTGCTGACGTTTGAGCCGGATTTCAAAGAAAAATGGAGTGATGCTGACATCGCGGCGGAAAAGGAAAAGTTCGCGGCGGAAGATATAGACTGGTATGCTTTGCCTTATCATAAAAGTCCTTCCGTTCCGGCTACGCTGTATGATGTTTTGAGCGGCGCGAAGCTGGTGCGAAAATTGATTAAAGAAAAAAACATCAATATTCTTCATGCCCGTTCTCACGTCCCGGCTTTGATGGGAGTGATTGCGAAAAAGTTGAGCGGTAAAGATATAAAATTAATTTTCGACATTCGCGGCTTTTTTCCCGAAGAATATACCGATGCCGGCAGATGGAAAGAAAACGGCTGGCTTTATAAATCCGTTAAGTTCATTGAAAAAAAGCTTTTGAAGAAATCCGACGGATTTGTCGTTTTAACCGAAAAGGCACGTTCGATTTTGTTTCCTGAAAGTAAGAAAACCGGTTTTGATAAATTTGGAAGACCGGTTGAAGTAATTCCCTGCTGCGTTAATTTGGATCTTTTCAACAAAACAAACAAAGCGACCCGCGCCGAAATGCGGAAGAAATTGGCTGTTGAAAATCGTTTTGTTCTAACGTATGTCGGTTCGTTCGGCGGCTGGTATATGACCGAGGAAATAGCGGATTTCTTGCAGGCGGCGAAAAACTCCAAACCCGAAACTTTTGCGATGATACTGACACAGAGCAAACCCGAAATGATCGAGCCGCTACTTAAAGAACGCGGTTTCACAGAAAAAGACTTTCTCATCACCAAAGTTTTGCCTTCGGAAATTCCGCGTTATCTGAGTGCGGCTGACGCGGCTCTGTCGCTTATCAAACCGTGTTACTCAAAACAGGCTTCTTCACCGACCAAAAACGCGGAATATCTCGCGCTCGGTCTTCCGGTTATCGTCAACACCGGGGTCGGCGACACGGCTGAAATGACGAGAGAAGACAAAACAGGAGTGGTGATTGAAGAATTTAATCGGGAAACTTACACGACGGCTCTGGCTAAACTCGATATATTACTGAGCGAAGGCGAAATTTTGGCGGAAAGATGTAAAAAAAGCGCAGTTGAAAGATTTGATCTGGAAAAAATCGGCGGTGTGCGTTATTCGCGGATTTACCGGAAATTACTGCAAAAATGATTTTCACATAAAATGAGTTTTTATTATGAAAGACAAAAATGAGTACCGGCAGTGTCCGGCTTGTCACAAATCGGAAATCTCGAAAATCGGGGAGAAAAACAGTTTTTTGATGCTGTCGTGTCAAAACTGTTTTTCGCTTTATTCTTCACATTTGCCGGCTGACGAACAAGCCGAAGATTACGATGTCTATTATACTGAGGAGAATTTAAAAGTTCCCGAATTCATTTTGGACAGGCTCAATGAAATAGTCGAAGGATTTCAGCCGTATTTCACTCACGGAAGATTTCTCGACATCGGTTTCGGAGCGGCGACCCTGATGCAGACCGCCGAAAAAAAAGGTTGGAAAGTAACCGGCGCGGAAGTTTCCAAACCGGCGGTCGAACACGCTCGAAAACTCGGTTTTGAAGTTTTTCACGGTGATTTAAACGAAGCGAAATATCCCGACAATCATTTCGATGTAATTACGGCAAGCGAAATTATCGAACATTGTCCGCAGCCGGAAATTTTACTCGATGAAGTGATTCGCATTCTGCGTCCCGGCGGTTTATTTTGGGCGACCACGCCTTCGGCAAAAGGTCTTTCATACAAATTAACCGGCTTAGAATGGTCGGTAATTTACCCGCCTGAACATTTGCAGTTGTTCTCCAAAAAAGGAGCCGGTTTGATGTTGAAAAAGTCGGGCTTTTCAAGTTTCGAAATTCAGACTTTCGGTTTTAGTCCGAATGAAGTTGTCAATACATATCGCAAACGCTGGCGCGGAAATTCTGAGGAAAAAGAAACATTCAGCCGTGTTGAAGCTGATTACGCGCTTAATGAAAGTTTGACTAAAAACCCGGCAAGACAGAAAATTAAAAATGTGCTGAACGGAACGTTAGATTTTTTAAGCATCGGAGATTCGTTAAAAATCAAAGCGATCAAGTAAAGGACTGCACCAAGTTTATGAAAGTTTTAGGATTATGTTCATATCCTTTAGAATCTGCCAGCACAAGATACCGACTTATTCAATATGTTGAGCCTTTGGCTGACCGAGGTATTCAACTGACGGTTGTGCCTTTTCTGGGTAAAAGTGATTTTTCGAGTTTGTACCAATTCGGTAACATCCTCGGGAAAATGAAACGAATGCTGACCCTGATCGGGGAAAAGTTTTTGGATTCGCTAAAATCACGGAAATATGATGCTATCCTGATTCAGCGTGAAGCGATGCTGTTTGGTCCGCCGATTTTTGAATGGTTGTCCAAAACAATTGGTAAATGTCCGGTTATTTTGGATTTGGATGATGCGACATATATCAAACAAATAAGCCCGACTTACGGACGGCTCGGAAGCGCATTAAAATCTGCCGGAAAAACCGATGTCTTAATAAAATGGTCGGAAACGGTAATTTGCGGTAATCCCAACATTGCCGAATATGTTGAAAGCAAAGGCGGGAAAACCATCATTGTTCCGACGATAGTTGATACGAACAAGTTACGTCCGGGAGAAAAAAGTGAAACAAAATCAGCGGTTATCGGCTGGATCGGAACACATTCGACGTTCCCGTTTTTGGAATCTCTCTTTCCGGTTTTTTCCGATTTAGCTCAAAAATATGACTTTACTCTAAAAATTGTTGGTGCCGGAAAGCCAGAAGTTGTCATCAAAGGAGTTAAAGTTGAAAATTTGGAATGGTCTCTGGAACGTGAAATCGAAGATTTTCAATCTCTAGACATCGGATTGTATCCGTTGCAAACGACCGATTTGGTAAATGAAAAATGGCTGATGGGTAAATCCGGCTTTAAGAGTATTCAGTATTTGTCGGTCGGAGTCCCGTTCGTCGTTACGCCGATTGGCGTTACCGAAGAAATTGGCATCGAGAATAAAACGCATTTTGCGGCAACAACGAAAGAGCAGTGGTATGAAAGTTTGGCAAAACTTTTGGAATCAAGCGATTTAAGAAAACAAATGGGTGAAAACGGAAGGAAGTATGCGCTGGAAAATTATCAGCTTTCCCATCAAAGTGAATTAATCGCCAACGCTCTCGTCAGTGCCGTCGAAACTTTCGGTCGAAGCAAGTAAGACCGTGTTTTTATAATAATGGATAAAAGACTTCTAGTTTTATGTGTGGCAGCGGCTTTGGCGTTGTGTTTTGTGTCATATCCTGACGGTGCGCTTTCAGTCATAATCACTTTGTTCGTGGCGATTCCGGTTATTTTTCTGATACGGAAATACGCCGAAGAAAAACAATTTCTGACGAACGTTTTTATGGTTGCGCTGCTCGCCAGATTAACACTCGGCGCACTTATCCAAATATTCGGGCTGATCAGCGTATTTGGTCCCGACGCTCACGGATACGACAGCATCGGTCAGAGATTGATGGAGATATGGACGGGAATTCCCGTTCCGAATGATGCCGAAACGTATCGGGCATTGCATCCCGGAAGTTCCGGGTGGGGAATGTATTATTTGGTCGCGGTTATTTACACGATATTCGGACCCAGCATATTCGTTGCTCAATCTTTCTGCGGCGCGATTGGCGCAATCACCGCGCCGATGATCTATTTTTGTGCGGAACAGCTTTTTAACAACCGTCGTGTATCAAAAATCTCGGCGATTCTGATTGCCGTATTTCCGGCATTTGTTATCTGGTCGGCGCAGTTATTAAAGGACGGCTTAATAATTTTCCTGCTTGTCTGCACGATGACGGTGGTTCTGAAACTTCAGAAAAAATTCAGCTATCTTTTTGTAGTAGCTTTGCTTCTTTCAGTTTTCGGTATTGTTGCGCTGCGTTTTTATATTTTTTATATGGTGGCGGTTTCAATTCTGGGGAGTTTTTTCATAGGCGAGGACACATCCGTTAAAGTAATAATCAGAAATTTGCTTATTATTATGACTTTGGGATTGGCACTGACCTATTTGGGAGTTGTTAAGAATGCCGGCACCGATTTAGAGTTTTACGGCAACCTCGAACGAGTTCAAATGAGTCGGCAGGATTTATCGAGATCGGCAAGCTCGGGTTTTGGAGAAGATGTTGATGTTTCGACAACCGGCGGGGCGATTGCGGCTGTTCCTATCGGATTGCTCTACTTGTTTTTTGCTCCATTCCCCTGGCAGGTTGATAAGTTACCGCAAATATTCGTATTGCCGGAAACTTTTTTATGGTGGCTGCTGATTCCGATTATGATCAGCGGTTTATGGTATACCATAAAAAATAAATTACGACGTACTTTTCCAATTCTGGTATTTTCTTTGATGCTGACGCTTTCATATTCTATTTTTCAAGGCAATGTCGGAATGATTTACCGACAACGCACGCAGATTCAGGTTTTCCTGTTTATGTTCATCGCCGTCGGTTTTGCGCTTATCCAAGAGCGCAGAGAAAATAGAAAATTAATTGCTCAAACCAGAATGCGCGAGTCTAAGGGAAAGTTTTATTCTCAAACCATTAAAGGCTAAATTTATCAAATATGTGTGGAATTGTCGGATCGGTAAATGCGAACTCGCGCCAAGTCAGCCGCGAAATCGTCGAAAAAATGAATCGTTGCATCACGCATCGCGGACCGGATGAAGACGGATTTTTTATCAAAGAAAACGTCGGTTTGGCAATGCGGCGACTGGCTATCATTGACTTAAAAGGCGGACAACAACCGATTTTTAACGAAGACCATACCAAAGCGATTGTTTTCAATGGTGAAATCTACAATTTTCAGGAAATTAAGCAAGACCTCGAAAAACGCGGACATAAATTTTACACGAATTGCGATACCGAAACGATTGTGCATTTATACGATGAATACGGTGCGGACTGCGTTCATCATCTGCGCGGAATGTTCGCGTTTGCCATTTGGGATGAAACGGACAAGTCACTCTTTATCGCCAGAGACAGATTGGGGAAAAAGCCTCTGCTTTATTCGCATCAGCCGAACGGCGACTTGATTTTCGGTTCGGAATTTACAGCACTGTTGGCTCATCCAGCCATCAGCCGCGAAGTAGATATGGAGGCGATTGACGCTTATTTGAGTTTCTTGTGCGTTCCTGCGCCGCTGACCGCTTACAAACATATCCGCAAACTCGAACCCGCCAACTGGATGCGCTGGAAAAACGGCGAAATTGAAACGAAAAGATACTGGTCGCCAGACTTTTCCAAAAAAATTAAAATCACCGAAGAAGAAGCAATCGAAGAGACGACTCGAATTCTGCGTGAATCCACGAAACTGCGTTTGATTTCAGAAGTTCCACTCGGCGCATTTCTTTCGGGCGGCGTTGATTCTTCGATGATTGTCGCGCTGATGGCGCAGGAAAGCTCCCAACCGGTTAAAACCTTTTCCATCGGTTTTGAAGATCAGGATTTCAGCGAGTTGAAATACGCAAAAATCGTCGCTGAACACGTCGGTGCAGAGTATAACGAATTTATCGTTAAACCCGACGCTCTCGAAGTTTTACCTACATTGGTCGAACATTACGGCGAACCTTATGCTGATTCTTCAGCGATTCCGACGTATTACGTGTCAAAGGAAACGCGAAAGCACGTAACGGTCGCCTTAAACGGTGACGGCGGCGACGAGTCCTTCGCCGGATATGAACGCTATGCGGCGATGCGTCTGGCAGAAAAATATTACGAAATTCCTGAATTTTTACGGAAAAATTTCGTTGAAAACGCAGTCGAGTTGATTCCGACATCTGAAATCAAACGCAGCCGCGCCCGTGATCTCAAGCGTTTTGTCAAAGCGGCGAGTCTGCCGAAGGTCGAAAGATACTTCCGATGGGTTTCGGCGATTGACCGCAAATCCAAAGCGGAACTTTACACGGAAGATTTTGCGCGGCAAACGGATGTTTATGATTCCGCCGACTTCATCGGAAAGTGGTTTGCCAAATCTGACGGTTCGGGCATTTTAGATGCGACGCTTTTCACCGATCAGATGACTTATCTGCCAAATGATTTACTGGTCAAGGTTGACATTGCTTCGATGGCAAATTCTCTCGAAGCGCGTTCACCGTTTCTCGATCATAAAGTAATTGAATTCGCCGCGTCTTTGCCGGAAAGTTTGAAGATGAAGCGAACGGAAACGAAATCTTTGCTCAAGAAAGCAGCGGCGCGGCTTGTTCCTCCGGAAGTGATATACCGGCGCAAAATGGGTTTCGGCGTTCCCATCGGCAATTGGTTTCGCGGCGAGATGAAGGATTTCGTGCGGGACGTTCTGCTGTCGGAAAAATCACTGAATCGCGGTATTGCCAAGCGCGAAGTGGTTGAGAAATATGTCAACGAACATATTAATGCGGAACGCGACTATACCTTTCAAATTTGGACTTTGATGATGATGGAACTCTGGTTTCAGAGGTTTATAGATTAAGATACACTCTCCGAAAAGGAAGCTGCAACACAATTTCTGCACTGAACAACTGCTCAACCGCCAAAACAAATATTTCCCAATATCAGTTAGTTAAGGTATAATTTTGAATATTTTGAAGTAAAGGTTCAAACAACTTACAGATTTAAAGAACAAGTATTATGGGCAAGGAAACATTCACAAACGCAATGACGATTGACTTTGAAGATTGGTATCAAGGTCTAGAAATCCCGTATAGCGAATGGGACAAATTTGAAGACCGGATAGATTTTATCGGCGATAAACTCTTAAATATGTTGAGTGAAGCCGATACGAAGGCGACATTTTTTATGCTCGGCTACATTGCCGAAAAACATCCGGGAATAGTCAAAAAAATCGAAAAAGAAGGTCACGAAATTGCGACGCACGGATTTTCGCATACTTTGATTTATAATCAAACGCCGGAAGTTTACCGGGAAGAAATGCAGCGTGCCGTTAACTTTTTGGAGGACTTGACGGGCGAAAAAGTGGTCGGACACCGCGCACCTTTTTTCTCCATCACAAAAGATTCTTTGTGGGCTTTGGATATTTTGGGCGAACTCGGCATCAAATACGATTCGAGTATTTTTCCCGTCCTAAATTATCGTTATGGGATTGCCGGCGCACCGCGTTTTCCTTATGAAATCGAACGCGGCGGACATAAATTTATGGAGTTTCCGGTTTCGACTCTAAAATTCGGCAAAGTTACACTGCCGATTGCCGGCGGCGCGTATTTCCGCATTTATCCTTATGCGCTTTCAAAACAATTTTTGAAAGCAGTCAATCGCGGCGGTCAGCCGTTCACGTTTTATCTGCATCCGTGGGAACTCGACCCCGAACATCCGCGCATTGATTTGCCGCGCCGTATTTCGGCGACGCATTATTTCAATTTGGGCGCAACCGAAAAAAGATTTCGCAAGTTATTGAAGGATTTCAAGTTTGCGCCGATGAAAGAAGTCTTAAATATCAATTGAGCATTGTGATTTTTAGGGCAACTTCTAGAGAATTCAAAATCAATGGACAACAAAGCAGCAGCGGCGGAAGAATCGGAACTGGAATTTCGTAAAATTGACGGTTCTTTTGAAACGGACGAGTTATTACAGCGAATCAGGGAAATTTTAGAGGAAGGAGATTCTCACAACGCTGCCTCTTTCAGTAAGGAAAACTGGATTTGGCAATACAGAAATCTACCGACGAACGACGCACGAATTTATTTGTGTTACAGCGAAAACAAAATCGTCGGTTATTATCACGTTCCGGTTTACGAAGGTGTAGTGGGCGGTAAAAGGAAGAATTTTGCGATGGTTCAGGACGTAGCCGTGAGTGCTTCGATGCGCGGACGCAGCGTTTTTAGAAAACTTGCGGAATTTGCCACTGACGATTTGAGTAAATCGGGTATAAATCTAATCTACACATTTCCAAATCAAAAAAGCATTCGCACGTTTCTCAAATACAACGGCTATCAACAAATTTATACGTTCGACTCATACATTCTGCCCGTTAATTCTTCAGCCGTTATCAAGTCTAAAGCTAAATTGTTCGGATTTGAAAACTTAATCGGGTGGTTTGCCGACAGATATTTTGATTTCAGAAATTATAAATTATCAGAAAATTTCACGGTCGAAACCGCACAAAGTTTTGATGAAGAAACTACTAAACTGTTTCAGGATTTTAATTCAGAATTTTCCTGTCATTTGAATCGAACACGAGATTTTCTGCAATGGAGATTTTTCGAAAAGCCGGTCGGAAAACATTTTTTGATAACCTTAAAAAAAGATTCAACCATTGTTGCCTCTGCGGTTTTTAAGATTGACGAGATTTTAGACACAAAAACAGCCGTGCTTTTGGATTTTGCTTTTAAAGAAGAATCACACCTGATTCAACTGCTTCATTATGTCAGAAAAAATAATGATTTTTTATTCGGAGAGCCGATAAATATGCTGTTCACGGCTTGTTGCTGTCGTAAATTTTTGCAGAATAAACTTTACGGTTTTATAAGAATTCCGCAAAGATTTAATCCGCGTCCGTTGAATTTATTGGTTAAAAATTTTACCGAAGATGAAAAAGAAGTTTTTGAAGCCGAGAAATGGCTGGCTTTATTAAGTGATTGGGATGTTTTGTAAAACTAATTTCGGTCATTTTGTTTTGAGAAAGATTGCCTGAAATGATTGTTTCATTCAAACGAAGACCGATTCAAAACCGTCTGCTAACCACAGGCGGTTCCAAATTTTCCATTGACTCGTTTTAAAACAGATTTTGGTCGGTTAGATGTTAAATTTTATTTAGATTTTTTTATGAAGATTATTCGTATTATTGCCAGATTAAATGTCGGCGGTCCGGCTCAGCACGTCGTCTGGCTCAATAAGGAATTACAAGATGACGAATTCCAATCTATCTTGATTACGGGTAATGTTACCGATGAAGAAGAAGATATGAGTTATTTTGCCGCGAAAAACGGCATTCAGCCTGTTTCCATTCCTGAAATGAAACGTGAACTTGCGTTGACGGACGTTATCTCGTTGTGGAAAGTTTATCAAATTATCCGAAGTGAAAAACCCGACGTTATCCATTCTCACACAGCTAAAGCAGGCACGATTGGCAGAATTTCCGGTTTTTTTTATCGGTGGCTGACGTGGAAAACTCTGATCGGCAAACCGCGCCGGATTAAACTTATCCACACTTACCACGGACATTTTTTTCACAGTTATTACGGTAAACTGACGACAAAAATCTTTTTATTAATTGAAAAAACTCTGGCGCGGTTGGCGACCGACAAAATAGTTGTCATCAGCGACCAACAATATCGTGAAATCCACGAACAGTTCGGAGTCGGGAAAAAGGAACAATTCGAGATAATTCCGCTCGGCATTGACCTTGCGCCTTTTGCCGATTGGCAGTCGAAACGACATATACTGCGCGAAGAAATCGGTGCGGCAGACGACGAAATTTTAGTCGGTCTCGTCGGCAGACTGACCGAAGTCAAAAACCATTCACTTTTTCTCGAAGTTGCCGAACTCTGCCGGAAAGATGCCAATCCGCTTAAACTGAAATTTGTCGTCGTCGGCGACGGAAATTTACGGGAGCAACTCGAAACAGAAGCGGCAGAGCGTGGCGTAAAGGATTTTGTAGTATTCGTCGGCAGTCGAAAGGATGCCGATATTTTTTATGCCGGCTTGGATATTGTCGCGCTGACCTCATTAAACGAGGGGACACCGCTTTCGCTGATTGAGGCGATGGCGAATGAAAAGGCGGTGATTTCCACATCGGTCGGCGGTGTGATAGATTTGCTTGGAAGGGTTAATCTCGAAAAGGAAGGTTTTGAAGTTCGTGAACGCGGACTTTCCGCCGCTTCGAAAGACGCTGGCGGATTTTACAACGGGCTTGTCTATTTGGTGTCAGATGAAAAACTGCGGCAAACGGTCGCGGCAAACGGCAAACGATTTGTCGAGGCGGAATACAGCAAGGAGCGTCTGGTGCGCGACATAAAAAATCTTAACCGCGATCTAACCCGGCAGCGTTAAATTTTTATTTGATTTCGGAGGAAAATTATTTTCTAATAAGTTAAACAACTTTTTTGAAATTTGGCGATGCTCTTCCAAAGTGTTGCTGTTATGCTTCAATTTTTTACAAATCCGCTTTTTGTGACGGCGGCAAGTTTTGCGGCAGCCGTATTTTTTACGTTTATGGTGCGCGGTTTCGCTCGGCGGCGCAATATTGTTGCTGCGCCGAAAGCCGACCGCTGGCACAAAAAGCCGACGGCAATGCTCGGCGGACTGGCGATTTTTCTGACGACGCTCTCGATGTATGCGATGTTCGTGCCGAAGACGACCGAATCACTGGTTGTTCTGGCAGGCAGTTCATTTCTCTTTCTGGTCGGTCTTGTTGATGACATCAAAACCATTAAACCGTATCAGAAACTGATTGGGCAAATAATCGGGGTATCGCTTGTGATCGGCTTCGGGCTGGTTCTGCCGTGGACGAATTCGGAAATTCTCAATATTGGGATTACGGCATTCTGGCTGATCGGCATTACCAATGCGATCAACCTGCTCGACAATATGGACGGACTGGCGGCGGGCATTTCCGCCATCGCCGCATTTGCGCTGGCAATCGGTTTTAGTGCCAGTGGACAAGACAACGACTTGATTCTCGTGGCGGTTTTCATCGGCGCACTAATCGGATTTTTAATCTACAACTTCAATCCGGCTTCGATATTTATGGGCGACTGCGGTTCGATGTTCGTCGGTTTTTTTCTGGCGAGTTCGGTACTGTTGACGCAGGTCGGCGGGCGTTCGAGAAGCGTCATTTCGGTTCTTGCAGTTCCCGCGCTGATTCTTTTCGTGCCGATTTTCGACACGACCTTTGTGACGGTTTTGCGAAAACTGTGGGGACGCAAAGCGTCGCAGGGCGGACGCGACCATACTTCCCACCGGCTCGTCGCGCTCGGATTGACGGAACGCAACGCCGTTTTAATGCTGTATGGTCTGGCACTTCTGGCAGGAATAGTTTCGATTTTCATTCGTGATTTGCCGACCACGCAGAGCCTTGCCGCCATCGGTTTTTTCGTCGTCGTGCTGACGATCATCGGTGTCTATTTATCGAAAGTAAAAGTTTACGATGAACAAGAAGCAGACCTCGCCGTGCAAAACAGTGCGTCGTTCGGTTTTCTGCTCAATTTGTCACACAAACGCCGGGTTTTTGAAGTAATTCTAGACGCGATTTTAATCACTCTCGCTTATTACAGCTCGTACCTGTTGGTTTCCGGCTCAAGATTTGAAGAAACCCAAGATTGGAGTTTATTTATAAAGTCGCTGCCGATTTTAATCGTTCTCAATCTTTTTTCTTTTCTCGTCGTCGGTGTCTATCGCGGCATTTGGCGATATACGAGTTTGCAGGATTTCGTCACTTTTTTGAAAGGCGTGGTTTTCGGTTCTGTATTAAGCATTTTGGCGATTTTGCTACTATTTCGTTTTCAGAATTTTTCGCGGACGATATTTCTTGTCAACGGATTGCTTCTCTTTTCGGCGATTGCCGGAAGCCGCATCGCTTTCCGGCTTTTCCGCCAGCTTCTGCCGCCGGCAAATTCTCAGGAAGGGCGCAGGATTTTGATTTACGGCGCGGGCGACGGCGGCGAAATGATACTGCGTGAACTGAATAATAATCCCGAGTGGAATTATCAGCCCGTCGGCTTTGTTGACGACAATCCGCTCAAAAAAGATAAGGTCATTCACGGTTTTCGCGTATTCGGCGGCGGCAACGGTTCGTTGCGAACAATCTGCCGCGAAAACGAAGTGCAGGAAATATTAATATCTTTCCGGGCGGTTTCGCCGGAGAGACTCGAAGAGGTCAGGCGAATTTGTCAAGATGCAGGTGTCGTTCTCAAACGCGCTATGCTCAAAATCGAGTCGGTTGATTTCGATTAATTGATTTTTGTCCTTTTTTCCGTTGCAGTTTTGCCCTTTTAATTTTAGACTTTTGGCTGATGTCTGTTAAATTCATTCAAATAAATTCGTTTGCCAAACGCGCCGGATTAATCGTTTTCGGACTGCTTGGTCTGGTTTTTTTGTTTTTCGCGGCACGCTGGTATTTCGGTAATTCAATTGCCCTACGTGCCGGATACAAAGAAGTCGCCGAATTTGCCGTCGCTCTTGCACCGAACGATCCGCAAACTCACTATGCCGTCGCGGTTTACAACGAAAAAACTTTTCTGCCCGAAGATTTACAAAAATCTCTGACTGAGTATGAGCAGGCGGCGGCTCTCTCGCCAAGCGACTATCGCGTGTGGCTCGGTCTCGGCAAAGCGCGGGAACTCGGCGGCGATGAGGTGGGCGCGGAAATCGCGCTCAGAAAATCGCTCGAACTTGCGCCGAACTACGCGCAGGTGCAGTGGACGCTCGGAAATATTCTGCTGCGGGGCGGCAAAACAGCGGAAGCCTTCGCCGAAATTCGGCGGGCGGCAGAAGGCGATGTAAAATTTGCGGCTCCGGCGGTTTCCATCGCGCAGCAGATTTTTGACGGAGATTTGGCGCAGGTCAAGCAAAATATCGGCAGTTCCAACCAAATGAACGTCGCTTTGGTGATGTTCTTGACCAACCAGAAAAAATATGATGAAGCTCTCGAAGTTTGGAACCTACTTCCGGCGGAAGCTAAAAAAACCGATCTCAAAGAAAGCGGCGCACAGTTTTTAAAAAAGTTGCTCGCAGAGGGAAAATACCGCGCGGCTTTACAGGTTCAGAAACAAATTTCCGAAGATGCCGGACGGAATGCCGAAAGCGGACAAATATTCAACGGCGGTTTTGAAGACGAAGTGACGGCACTGAACCCCGGCATTTTCGAATGGCAAATTGCTGATGGAACCAGTCCGCAAATCGGTTTTGACGACGCGCAAAAGCACGGCGGTAAAAGAAGTCTGGTGATTATTTTCAGTTCGCTGGACGGTAAGGAATTTCGCACTTTGTCACAAACAATAGTCGTTGAATCCGGCAAGAAATATGAGTTTGAGTTTTTTTACAAATCTGCTTTAAAAACATCGTCAACGCTCAAATGGGAACTCGTCAACGCTTTAGACAAGACAGTTCTGGCGACGACCAATGCCGTTTCCGGCGACACGGATTGGACGAGTTTGAAAACAGAATTTACGGCGGCAGGCGATACCGAAGCCGTCACACTGCGGCTGGCGCGTGACAAATGCCCGTCGTCAATTTGTCCAATTGCGGGCAAAGTTTGGTTTGATGATTTTAGTTTGACTGCTCGCTGATATTTTCCGCGAACCGAATTTTTGCAGTTTATCAACTTATTAAAAATGGACGAAATTGAAAGAACACAGAGAAGAAAAAGAAAAATTTCAGAAACTTCCGAAATGAATGTCACGCCGAACGAAGAAAGAACAGTTTCCCTTTTGAGCGGGTTTTGTTTTTTTCTGCTCTGCGCGATGCCCATATTTTCAGTCATCGCCTTTGGCGCAAACGACACGTGGGCTTTGGGAGTTCTTTCTATTTGTTCCTGTTTTCTTCTCATTTTTTGGCTGGCCGATGCCTTTTTCAAAAAAAATCTGCGTCTCGAAATAAGTTCAACCCAAATTCCCTTTTTGGGTTTGATCGGAATCGGCTTAATTCAGCTTTTGCCGCTGCGCCGCGCTGATGTTTCCGCCGACCTGCTTTCAATACCGGCAGTCAATTCGCTCTCGCTCGCTCCCTATCAAACAAGATTGTTTGTCGTCCAGTTGATTATTTATTTCATTTTTTTCGCCGCCGCACTGACATTTATCAACAGCCGTAAACGTCTGCAAAAGACTATTTTGACAGTGATAATTTTCGGTTCGATGATGGCGTTTTTCGGTATGCTGCAGCGTCTTGCCAACGCGGAAGCAATTTATGGATTTCGCTCCCCCGGACAAGGCGTTCCGTTTGCGTCGTTTATCAATCAGCACCATTTCGCCGCATTTATGGAAATGACGATTGGCCTGACGCTCGCCGTTTTTTTCGGAAAATCAATGGGCGGCGACCGGCGTATTCTACTGCTCATCGCCGCCGTTTTAATGGGACTCGCCGTCGTGTTCACCGGCTCGCGCGGCGGAATGCTGAGTTTGGTCGGAGTTGTCGTCTTCGTTATCATTTCAAATATTCTCGGCAAACAAAAAGATGCGGATGTCGAAGCGTCAGAAAACAGCAATTACCACCGTAATTTTGCGCTGGTCGCCGGTGGTTTGGCACTAATCGTCGGGTTATTCGGCGCGGTCATTCTCCTCGGCGGTGACGCGTCGCTGATGCGCGGGATCGGCTTACAGTTCGGTCAGCCGGATATTTCCAACGGCAGAACTCAATTTTGGCAGGTCGCTTTAAAAATTTTCTTCGATTACCCGATTCTCGGAGCCGGACTCGATTCATTCGGGACGGCATACACGCACTACGATCCGTGGAACGGAATATACCGGCTCGAACAGGCGCACAACGATTATCTGCAAATTTTAGCCGATGCGGGCGTTTTCGGATTTGCCTGTGTTGCGGCATTCATCTATTTACTTTTCAAGCAAAGTTTGCAAATCATCGGGCAAACGACCGACCGTTTCAGACGCGACACGGCGATGGGGGCACTCGCCGGATTATTCGGCATCTTAATTCACAGTTTTTTCGATTTCCCGCTCCGCACGACCGCCAACGCTTTATTCTTTTTGATTCTCGTAGTGATAGCGACTGTCCCGTTCACACATTCCAAAAAGCATCGGCGAAAATGAGCAATTTCAAGAATTCTTAACGAATTATTCAGATTCCCAAAACCCACAGAATTTGCTTTTCTTCTAAGAATTCAGCAGCAAGTTTCCGAATTTTTATCGAATTTGATTTGAAAATTTCGAGATATTCTTTCCAATTATTAGGATTTCCTTCATTTTCGATGTAGAAATATATTTTTTCAAAAAAATTCTCAAGAGTGTTTTTTTCTTTTATGTTATTCATTTCATCTTCCAATAAAGAAAGTTCTGTAATCAGTCTTTGAATTTCAGGTTGATTGAATTTGTTAAAGTCATAACCATCAAATCTATCACCGGCTTTTTTAAATGTTGAGTAAAAAAAGCGGAAAAACTAATCTTCCAAGTAATAGGCATCTTCATTCAAACAGGCTTTTAACTTATTCGAGTTTTTTACAAACTCAAAATAGCAAGTTCCCTCAAGATTGGCTGTTCCTTTTTTCAGTTCAAACATTTTAAAGCAGTTTTTTCGCTTTCTTCACAACATTATCAACCGTAAAACCATAATCCTTGAAAACGTCTTCGGCTTTGCCGGATGCGCCGAATTTGTCAACGGTCAGCGTATCGCCGGCGAGTCCGACGTATTTATGCCAGCCTAAAGAAACTCCGGCTTCGATTGCCAGACGTGCCGTGATGTTTTTCGGCAGGACGGATTCTTTGTATTTATCGGATTGCGCGTCGAAAAATTCCCAACACGGCATTGAAACGACTCGTGTCGGTGTTCCCGAAGCATTTAATTTTTCGCGGGCTTCCATCGCTAAACCGACTTCTGAACCCGTTGCAATTAAAATCAGTTGCGGGTCAGCTTTTTCGCCTTGTTTATTTGAAGCTTCGGCTAAAATATACGCGCCTTTGTGCAGACCTTTGGCATCCGCATATTTTTTGCGGTCAATGATATTGACTTTTTGGCGCGAAAAGGCGAAGGCGGTCGGTGTCGTGTCGCTTTCCAACGCCGCTCGCCACGCTTCGCGGGTTTCGTGTGCGTCGCACGGACGAATGACGTTCAAGTTCGGAATCGCACGGAGCGCGGCGAGATGTTCGACCGATTGGTGCGTCGGACCGTCTTCGCCCAGACCGATGGAATCGTGCGTAAAAACATACAAAACCTGAATGTGCGACAGCGCGGCGAGTCGAATCGCGGGGCGCATATAATCGCTGAAGGTTTGGAATGTGCCACCGAACGGAATGACGCTGCCGTATAAAGCCATTCCGTTCATTTCCGCGCCCATCGAATGTTCGCGGATGCCGTAATGGAGATTTCGCGCCGCGTAATTGTCCGGTTCAAAACTGCCGGAAGCGTCTATTTTCGTGTTGTTCGACGGCGCGAGATCGGCTGAACCGCCGAGAAGCTGCGGAACTTTTTCGGCGATGGCGTTGATGACTTCGCCCGAATAGGCGCGGGTCGCTTTCGATTCGACGTTATCAAATTTCGGCAAGAACTGTTCCCATCCTACGGGCAATTTGTTCGTTCTGGTTTCCTGTAAATTTTTGCCGAGATCAGCGTGTGTTTGCTCGAATTTTTTAACGAGCGCGTCCCAATCTTTTTCATCTTTCGCGCCTTTTTTAATAGCTTCGCGGAAATGATTTAACGCTTCTTTCGGGATGTAAAAACTTTTGTTTTCGTCCCAGCCAAGATTGCGTTTTGTCTCTTTGACGGCTTCCGCGCCGGGTGCGTCCGAGTGAGCTTTGCGCGTTCCCTGACTCGGCATACCGAAGCCGATAATCGTTTTCACGCGAATTAGTTTCGGTTTGTCTTTAATTTTTTGCGCGTCGGAAATCGCTTTTTCAATTGCCTTTAAATCGTTGCCGTCTTCGACCACGATGACGTGCCAGCCGGCGGCTTTAAACCGTTCGGTTGCGTCTTCGGTGAACGCCAAAGTCGTTTCGCCCTCAATCGTAATGTGGTTGTCGTCATACAAATAAATCAAATTATCGAGCTGCAAATGTCCCGCAATTGATGCAGATTCATAACTTATACCTTCCATCAAATCGCCGTCCGAACAGATGCAGTAAATAAAATGATCCACAATCGGAAATCCGTCCTGATTAAACTGTGCCGCCAGGTGTTTAGCCGCGATGCCCATCCCGACACCGTTTGCAAACCCTTGTCCGAGCGGTCCGGTCGTAATTTCCACGCCCGGAGTCATAAAATTTTCAGGATGTCCGGGCGTTTTTGAATGAAGTTGCCGAAATTGTTTAATATCGTCAAGCGACAAATCATAACCCGTCAAATGCAGCAGCGCGTAAATCAGCATCGAACCGTGTCCGGCTGAAAGTAAAAACCTATCGCGGTTAAACCACTTCGGATTTTTCGGGTTGTAACGCATAAACTTTGTCCACAAAACGTAAGCCGCCGGAGCCATCCCAAGCGGCAAACCCGGATGCCCCGACTCCGCTTTCTGCACAGCGTCGAGCGACAATGTTCGGATAGTGTTGATGCAAAGTTGGTCTAAATTTTGTTCTGTTCTGTTTGCGGTCGTCATAATTTTTATTTTTTCGGAAATAGTGCGTTGAGTTTCTTTTCAAATTCTTCGCCTTTTATTAATTTGTACCCTTTACTTAAGTTTTCAAAAATTTTACTTTTCTCTTGTAACAATAGAATCGTTGTATTTTTTGAATCATCTTCGGCAATCGAAAAAGAAAGTCGGCTTACGTCGTATTTTCTGAGTTTCAACCATTTGATGACTTCCTCTAATCGCTTGATTCTTTTATTTACAGGAATTTTTCTATCAAATTCTAGAAGTATTATGCCTTTGTAATTTTCGTTAAGCGAAAGATAATAATAAAGATTATCAATTTGTGCTTTTTCGTCGTTTGCAGAAACTTTTCGATATTGGGAAAAAGGTTCGTCGTTTGGTGGAGAGATCACAGCAACGGTTTTTGAAACATCGCTGATGCAATTTTTTGGTAATCCGTTTATTTTTAATGCAATAACAACATTTTCTCCAAAGTCTTCGGCTGTTACCAAAAGTTCAATTTTTGATGTTCCTTGACCTTTGATGATATAACCTCTTGTAACTGTCCAGATGTGTTCAATATTGTATTCGTATGTTTCTTTACCGAATCTAGCCGTAAATAATTCCGCTTTATCAGGAATCAATCGTTCATTTGGCAAAATAATTCCGACTTGAGAGCAAGAATTTTCATTTGCTTGAGCAAAGGTAATAAAGCAAAAAGTGAAATTTAAAATTGCAACGAGAATTATTTGCTTCATAATTTTCCCCCGCTAGAAAAATCCAACGGTAGATTTCATCAAATCGCTAATGCAGTTTTCAGTTCTTCCAAAAAGCGCTTGTCCTTCAGCAAATCATCTTTGACATCGGAAATTATGGTTTTTTCGATGTCAATCGAATTTCGCAACGTTTGATTTATCAATGTCTGATAACCTTCGCCGGATTCTTCGGCGAGTTCTTTGAAATGTTCGATGATATCCGCGTCAATCATAATCGTGATGCGGCTTTTGCAGTCGCGCAAAGATTTGCTTTTGATTTTGTCCAAAAATTTCGGGCGCGTGATGCGCTTTAATCCGCGCTCTTCCATTTCGGGCGAAGTTTCCAGATATTTATAATCTTTTTCTGTTTTCTTCATATTCTTTTATCATCCAATTTTCAGCTTTGCGAGCTGAAATAAAACGAATTTTATTTTCTTCGGGATAAACAAAAACTACGAAAACAGAACCGTAGCTTGAAGTTTGCCCGATGATATTAAATCGTACTTCATCATCGGTCGAATGTTTAAAGTCTTCAATGTAAACGCCGAAAGGATCATCAAAAACATCCTGAATCTTCGCAAAATCAACTTTATGTTCGGCGATTACTTTCTCTCTTTTGTTCTCGTCCCAAGTAAATTCCATTATAAATATACAGATTTTAATATGTATATTCAATACATATCTTGAGCGTCAATAATAATCTTCGTCGTAAAAATCTTCGTCGTCTTCCTCAAAATCCCTCATCAAATTCACGCAAAAATTCGCGGCGAAAACTCGAATCTTTTTTGAGCGGTTCGTAACGTATTTACGCAGTGCCGATTCGTCCAAATTTTCCAAAAGCACGTTTAATTTATCGTTTATATCGGCAAATTTCCCGTTGCGAATCGCGTAGAAAACGGCAACTTTGTGTTTGCAGACATCGCCGAAATCATACGGGCAATCGCATTCGTGTTCGACGATTGTTTCATCATTCAGTTTGATGTAAACCGTATATTTTTCCGTCCCGAAAACGATTGCGCTGAATTCGCCGCCGCCGACTTTTTCGAGCCTTTTCACGTCGTCGTCTCTGTAATAGCTGCGCCCGCGTTCGACGATTTTCGGCTCGACTTCGCTTTCAAAATTTTTCAGTGTCAACGGCACAATAAATCGTAAAAATGTTCGTGTCTAATCCGCGCTTTTTCATAAATCGCGTGTTGTTTTTTATTATACTTGAACTCCCGACCTTTCGGCGTTGACTGTTTTTCAATGCTTTTGATTGCCCCGATGGTTTCGAGCGCGAGCAGCACCGCGCCGCGTGAAGATGCTTCGCGCACGTCGGGCAAACTCATATTGGCGGCGAGAACGTCGGCGATCATCTGCGTCCAGACGGGCGATTCGCGCAGTGCGCCGCCGCTGGCGATGATTTCTTTTATTTTGGCGACTTTGTTTAACTGGTCGTAAATTTCCGCGAACCGATAAGCGACGGATTCGAGCGCGGATTGCACGATGTCAATCGTGTCGGTGGCGGATTTTAATCCGAGAACTGCGCCGTGCGCGTTTTCGTGATAGCCGGTGCTGCGTTCGCCTGCCAAAAACGGCAAAAATGTCAAACCGTGTGAATCGGGTTCGCGTTTTTCAATTTCATTTTCGATTTCGTCGTCCGTGCCGCCCAGTTTTAAATTGTCCTTGAGCCAACGATATAAACCGCCGCCGTCAGACAACGCGCCGCCCATTATCACGCGCTTCCGGTCAATGCGGTAACACCACAATCCTGCCGGAATTTTCTCCGGCGCATCGCCCGTAAAAGCGACGCGCATCGCGCCGGAAGTGCCGATCATCAACGCGGCTTTTGATTTTTCGACACACCCGGCACCGATATTGTTTGCCGCACCGTCGCCGATTGCCAAACACCATTCGGCGTTATTTAACCGTTCCCAGCGTTTGTTGTATTTCGCATTCAACTGAAATGTTTGCGAATCTTCGGCGGCAACCGACGCGAGATTATTCTTCTTGATTTTGAGAAATTTCAGCAGTTCCGTGTCCCATTCGTTCAGGCGCAAATTAAAAATGCCGGTCGCCGAAGCCATCGAAACGCTGGTTGCCGCCTTGTCAAAAAATCTCAGCGCGACGAAATCGCTGAATGACAGCCACTTTTCGGTTTTCGTAAAAACGAGCGGAAAATCTTTTTGCAGCCACAAAAGTTTCGCCGTCCAAAAGCTGGAATGAAAACGCGCGCCGGTTCGATTGTGAACCGTGATTTCATCAAACTTTTTTCGTAAATTCGCCACATAATTGCGGCTGCGCGTGTCTGCCCAACCGAAAACCTTCGTCGTCGGGTTGCCTTCCGCGTCAACGCCGACCAAACTGTGCCAGAACGATGAAGCCGCAACGTATCGGATTTCACCCTTCACTTTTTTCGACTTGACCAACACATCGTCAATCGCTTTTTCAATTTGGGCGAGGGCTTCGAGCGCGTCAATTTCCGCGCCGCCGTCTTCAGTCATCTTCAACTGCCGCTCGTTTTTGACCATCGTTTCGGGCAGCACATTTCCGCGAATATCGTAAAGTGCGGCGCGAACGCTCGAAGTTCCGATGTCCAAAGCCAACACGAATGATGATTGTAAGTTTTTATCCACTTTATAAATTTAAGTTGGAAGACAAAACAAGAATTTTGCCCGCGAAATATGCGAAACACACACAAATTAGACAAAAAAATAATCATTCCCAATCTTTTTGGCGTTTTTCGCGTATTTCGCAGTCAAAAATTCTTATTGAATCAATGATTTATTAGTTTTCATCGCGCATCTTCTTGAGCCACCACCGCAAACCGACAAATAAGAATCGCCAGTCCTTGAAAAATTCGGGCGGTTTACCTTCAAAATAATGTCCGATAAATTGTAACGCCCAGCCGATGACGAAAAAAGAAACCGGCAGAACCCAAAAATTTTTGATAAAAATTGCCGCGACAAAAAACGGCAGCGACAGCGCGATCATCGGAATTCCGATTTTATGCGTCAAGTTATTAATCGGATGCTGATGCGATTCCGCATAATCGTCAATCCATTCGTCCCAGTGTTTTCCGCCCATCATAGGATTTTCTCCTTTTTAATTTTCCGCAATTCTACTATGAACCCCTCTTTTTGCAAACGTCTTCACGCGCAAGTCGTCGTCTAAGTTGTTGGTTTCCCGCAACTCAAAGTCCGTAAGAAAATCCGGCGGCATAAAAGTGTCCGCATCAACGATGTTTTCGGGAATTTCCGTGACAATCCATTCGTCAATCACGTCCGCAAAATTTTCGTAAGTTTCCGCGCCGCCGATGACGAACAAATCGCAATTCAAATAGTTTGCCAGTGCAAGAACTTCTTTTTTGCTTCGCATCAACAAAACATCCGGTTGATTTTCGACGGTCTGCGAACGCGAAAGTACGATATTCAACCGCTTCGGCAGCGATTTGCCGATTGATTTCCAGGTGTTAAAACCCATCACGACGGCGTGATTTGTCGTCGTCTGTTTAAAGAACTTTAAATCAGCCGAATAGTGCCACGGCAATTTCCCGTCTTTCCCGATGGCATAATTCTCAGCGATGGCGACGATACCAATAATTGACATAATGATCTTTTTAATCGTTGACCGCTTTTTTCGTCAATCGTCAGTCGTTAAGAGTATCTTTTCGACGATTGACGATTTTAGCTCCTTTGTAAACTGAAACCTGCGAACCTTTTGCCATAAAAATCGAATACGGCTGTGTGCTGCTCAAAAAACTAAACTGCTCCCCGTAAAGTCTGCCGAAATCAGCATCAATTTCGGCGTAATTGATGTCGAAAAGTTCCCATTTCGGATGTTCGACTTTGTATTCATCGGTTCGCTGTGCGCCGCGTGATGTGTAGCCCCAATAATGTTCGATGATGAATTCGCCGTGTGAATTCGCCACCGGAACGCCCAAATTTTTCCCGACTTCGATTGTAATTTTGTTCTCCGATTCTTCTTTCGACCATGAATATGAGATTTCGTCGTTCTCTTTGGTGTGCGCCATTTTCCATCTTTCGTAAGGTTCGCCGTAAAGTGTTCGCGCGACCAGCGCAATGGCACGGCGGGGAACTATTTCTTTGACGAAAACAACGCCGCGCCGAATTTCGTCCGGCAATTCGCGCCTGACGTAAAACCGCAGATTTACTTCTTCAAAATTGACGTGAAACGGGACGGGCAAGCCTAAAACGCGCGTATCGAGAAACATAAACGCGATGAGACTGGCGTAACATTTTCCGTCGTGAAAATCTAAAACCGTTCCTTCCGGCACGAATTCCTGCAAAAGCGACGGTTCGATTTCGTAATTTGCCATCACCAAGTCTTGCCATTTCGCCGTCAAAAATTTTCTCATTTTCAATAAACTACAACTTTACGGCTGATTATTCAAAAATCCTTTTGCGGAAATAAAGCGTGAATGTGATAATTTTGCTTAACTTTACCGGAAATTTACCGGAGATTAAAATTATGAAAATGAATACGATGCTCTTTCAACTGCTGTTTTTGACGCTGGCAGTGTGCGCTTCAACCGCCGCCGCGCAGTGGCAAAAACAGACGATTGACAGCAAAGCGAGTTTGCGAGGGCTGGCGGTCGTCAATGAAAATGTTATCTGGGCGAGCGGCACGGGCGGCACATTTTTGAAAACGACTGACGGCGGGAAAAATTGGACGGTCGGCAAAGTTCCCGGTGCCGAAAAACTCGATTTCCGCGATGTCGAGGCGTTCGGCGCAGATACGGCATATCTTTTGAGCATCGGCGAGGGTGAAAGTTCGCGGATTTATAAAACGACCGACGGCGGGAAAACGTGGAAAATGCAATTTAAAAATACGAACCCGAAAGCATTTTTTGATGCCTTCGCTTTTTGGGACGAAACGCACGGATTAGCGATGTCAGACCCGGTTGACGGCAAGTACTTGCTGCTCGAAACGCAAGACGGCGAAACGTGGACAATTTTGGATAATGCAAAAATTCCGAACGCGAAACCCGGCGAAGCGGCATTTGCGGCGAGCGGAACTTGTCTTTTGGCAAACGGCAAAAGTGATGTCTTTTTAATTTCCGGCGGAAACGACGCGCGAGTTTTTCGCTCGGACAATCGCGGCAAAACGTGGTCGGTTTTCGACACACCGATCACCAAAGGAACGGCGGGCAGCGGGATTTTTTCGATTGCGATGCTCGATAAAGCAAACGGCATCATCGTCGGCGGGAACTACGAAAAACCGGCGGAGGCAAGCAATAATTTAGCTTTGACAAAAAACGGCGGCAAAACGTGGACGCTTCGCAAAGGCTTAAACGGCTATCGTTCGGGCGTAACGTTCGTTGACAAAAAAACGATCATCGCCGTCGGTTCAAGCGGCTCGGATATTTCTGCGGACGGCGGCAAAACGTGGAAAAATATTGATGCGGAAAACTACAATGCGGTGCAGGCGAAAGGCAAAAAAGCAGTTTGGGCGGTCGGCGCAAACGGTTTGGTCGCTAAATTTTCCGACAGTCGGAGCGCGGAAGTCTCGTCCGCCAATGCCAGCGCAGCGAGGCGTTGAGATGTTTGTTATGATTACAACGAACTGCAAGGTGAAAAGTGTGTTTCGCCTTCGCTTCGGTTTACTTGCCTGTTTGTTGAGCGCGAGAAAGACATTTTTTTTGCATTGCAGTTCGTTGTAATCATTAGAAGCGTCGCAACATTCGCTGTGCTGTGTTGGCGGACGAGACTTCCGCGCTCCGAAGAAATCTATATGTTTCGACAAAATATTTTCTCATTTCCGTTCGTTTATCTTTTTCGAAAAAGTCCGGTGTTCGATGAGCTTTTCGACACCGAAAAATTGAAAGGTACGCCGGTTGATTTCAGCCGGATTCGTTGTCCGCTGTGCCGCTGGCAACCGCTGGCGGAGAGCCGCTGGGTTTGTGCCGACGTTAATTTCCATTTCGGCTGCGGCACGAATTGGAATACTTTCGACACACACGGGCAGTGTCCGAGCTGTCGGTATCAGTGGAAAATAACCGTCTGCCTGCGCTGTCACCGTAATTCACCGCACGAAGCGTGGTACGAAAACGAGGACGATTGAAAAAATATGATGCGATATGCCTGGTTCGATGTCGTCGGTTCAATCGGCGTTTTTACGATTATTGCGACGTATATTTTGCTGCAAACCGAACGGCTCAAAAGCGAGAGTTTGGCTTATTCGGTTTTAAACGCGGTGGGCGCGGCGTTAATCGTTTTTTCGCTTTTTTACAGTTTCAATTTCTCCGCGTTTGTAGTTGAATCGTTATGGGTACTGATTAGCACCTATGGAGTAATAAAATATTTATTTAGAGTGAAAAAGTGAAAAGTTTTATCCGAACTTTTCCCCTTTTGCACTTTTTTGTATATGTCTGCAAAAACAAACTTAGAAAAAACAGGCGAAACGCTTTCCTGCACGCGGGAAACTTCTTTGAATAAAGAACAGTTTTTGGAACTCTACCGTTACATCAAAATGACGCGGATGTTTGACGAAATCACCGTTCGGCTCAAGCGTCAGTCGAAACTGACGGGCGGCGTTTTTACGTCGCTGGGTCAGGAAGCGACGGCGGTAGGGACGGCTTTCGCGCTCGCGCCGCAGGATTTTATCGCCCCACTGATTCGAGACATCGGGGCGGTTTTCGTCAAAGGAATTCGTCCGCAGGAAATTTTCGCATCGTATTTAGGTCGCGCCGATGCGCCGAACCGGGCGACTGATGTGCAGTTTCATTTTGCCGATTTGGAGAAAGGTTTCATCGGTCCGATTTCGCATCTCGGCGATATGGTTGCGGTCATCGCCGGTGTTTTGCTTGCGTCGAGAATGAAGAAAGAAATGCGCGTCGGTGTCGTTTATTTGGGCGAAGGTGCCACTTCGACGGGCGCGTTTCACGAAGGCGTGAACTTTGCCGCCGTGCAGAAACTGCCGCTGATTACAATCATCGAAAACAATGGTTACGCTTATTCGACACCGACGCGAAATCAATGCAATGCCGAGCATTTCGTTGATAAGGCGGTCGGCTACGGCATCTTGGGTTTGCAGTGCGACGGCAACGACATCATCGCGTGTTATGAAACGATGAAAATTGCGGTCGCCCACGCCCGTTCGGGCAAAGGTTCGGTCTTGCTCGAAGTTTTGACGTATCGCCGCAAGGGACACGCCGAACACGACAATCAATCTTATGTGCCGAAGGGCGAAATCGAATTTTGGGCGGAACACAACGACCCAGTGAGCCGTTACGAGAGATATTTGACGGCTGAAAAAATTGCGACCGAAGCTGAAATGAAAAATGTTGTCGCCGAAGTTTCCGCCTATCTTGAAAGCGAACTGGCACTTGCCGAGCAATCCGCATTTCCCGAAGGAATTTCAGCGGCTTATAGTGTTTTCGATAATAAAATCGTCGCACCGGCGTTTAAGAAAAAAGTTCTGGAGAGATGAAAATAAAGTAGTGGAATAAGGAGAAATAGGGAGAAATGTTAGGACTGGAGACGAACAATCTAACCGGCAGAAATAATGGAAGCCCTTATTTCTATTCTTTTTTCCTTCAAAAAAATGAGCGTTATCCAGAGAAAATTAACAAAATCTTATAACGAGTTTTTCGATTCGGAAAAAGCGAGCGGAATTATTCTGATTATTTGCACGGCTGCTTCCCTTCTGGCGGCAAACGTTTTGATCGGCGAAACATATTTGAATTTTTGGCACTTATACGTCGCCGGACTAAGTATTGAACACTGGATCAACGACGGCTTGATGGCAATTTTCTTTTTGCTCATCGGACTGGAACTCAAACGCGAACTTTACAAAGGTGAACTGTCGAATTTTAGAAACGCATTGCTGCCGATTTTTGCCGCTGTCGGTGGACTTGCAATGCCCTCTCTCATTCATTTCCTGTTTAATATGGGAACGCCGACGCAAGCCGGAATCGGCATTCCGATGGCGACCGACATTGCCTTTGCGCTTGGCGTTCTCGCGCTTTTAGGCAGTCGAGTTCCGGCTTCGTTGAAGATTTTTCTGACCGCGCTCGCTGTGATGGACGATCTCGGCGCGATTATCGTGATCGCGGTTTTTTACACGGCGAAACTTTCGACCGGGTATTTATTTGCGGCGTTGATCGTTTTCGGTTTGTTGAGTATTTTGAACAAAGCGAAAGTAATGTCCTTAATTCCGTATTTGCTCGGCGGTGCGGTAATGTGGGTTTTTATGCTGGAATCCGGCATTCACGCGACGATTGCCGGAGTTTTGTTGGCGTTCACGATTCCTTTTACGCCGATTGCGGACGATGAAAAGTCGCCGTCTTACGAACTTGAACATTTTCTGCACAAACCCGTCGCTTTTTTGATTTTGCCGATTTTTGCGCTTGCTAATACCGGAATTATCATCGGTGCAGATTGGGCGCAGAGTTTGACCTCATCAAACAGTTTGGGAATTATCGGCGGTCTGGTTTTGGGTAAACCAGTCGGAATTCTGCTTTTGAGTTTTATTGCCGTCACTGTCGGAATTTGCCGTCTGCCGCTCGATCTGAACTGGAAGCACGTTCTCGGCGCGGGTTTTCTCGGCGGAATCGGGTTTACGATGTCAATTTTTATCACGAATCTTGCTTTCGTCGGCGGCACGGGTATAATTAACGCATCGAAGATGGCGATTTTACTGGCTTCTTTGATTGCGGGAATCATCGGCTTTGTCTGGCTCAAACTTTTCAGCAAACCCCAAAATACGCCGGATGAGCAGGACACGATGAATTTTGAGATAACCGACGCTCCCGATATTCTGTAAAACAAACAATACGAATAAAACAGTCGAAAACTTTGGTGAAACCGCATTTTTCGTAAAAATCCGGCGGCTGATTCGACAAAATTTAAGATAACGATGAAGAAACTATTCAGCAATATCAAAGGCGACGCATTCGGCGGAATTACGGCGGGAATTGTCGCACTGCCGCTGGCTCTGGCGTTCGGCGTAACGTCAGGTCTCGGACCGAGTGCCGGACTTTACGGCGCGATTTTCCTCAGTTTTTTCGCCGCGCTGTTCGGCGGAACACCGACACAGATTTCCGGTCCGACCGCGCCGATGACGGCGGTCAGTTTGGTTGTCGTCGCCGGAGTTTTAGGAGCCAACAACGGAAATATCGAAAAAGCTCTGCCGTTGATTCTGGCAGTTTTTCTGCTTGCCGGGTTGTTTCAAATAGTGATCGGCATCGCGGGAATCGGGAAAAATATCAAATATATTCCGTATCCGGTCGTATCCGGTTTTATGACGGCAATCGGGATTATGATTTTAATCACGCAGATTTTGCCCGCCGTCGGTTATTACGCGAAGGAAGATCAGGATTTAAAGAACTCCCTCAAACCACGCGCGGAAGTCATTTTAATCAACAAGGTCGTGCAGGAAGAGGGCAGTAGAGGAACGCTCGTCGTCGAAAATTCCGATAAGATTTATCAAAAATTTACGAGTATCAGTGAGCAGGACGTTAACAACGAAGCCGAAAGTTTGGCGAAAAACAGCACGTCGGGTGTGGTCGGAACACTCAAAACCCTGCCGCGCGCAATCGGGAAAATAAACTATCTGGAATTGACTCTCACGCTTTTAACGATCCTAATTGTTTACGGTTTCAAACGCATCACCACAGTTATTCCAAGTCAATTGGTTGCTTTGCTGGCAGTCACCGGCGGAGCGTATTTTGCCGGGTTAAACTACCGACCGATTGAGGCGATTCCGAGCGGTTTCCCGCTTCCTCATTTTGAAATTTTAACAAGTTTTAGTTTGGCGGCATTAACGCCGTATATTTTCGCGTCGCTGTCGCTGGCGTTTCTCGGCGCGATTGATTCGCTTTTAACTTCGGTGGTCGCCGACAATATGACCAAGACGAAGCACAACCCCAATAAAGAATTGATCGGTCAGGGAATCGGCAACAGCATCGGTGCAATGTTCGGCGGTCTTCCGGGCGCGGGCGCAACGATTCGCACAGTTATCAATATCAAGTCGGGCGGAAAAACACGGCTTTCGGGAATGATCGCCGGTGTTTTTCTACTGCTTATTCTGCTCGTGTTAAGTCCTGCCGCATCTAAAATTCCCGCCGCCGTTTTAGCCGGAATTTTAATCAGCGTCGGCATCGGCGTGATGGATTACAGAGGGTTGCGGGCAATTCCGAGTATGCCGAAAGACATTGATTTGAAAATATTCAAACTCAGTTCGGAAGTTTTGGTAATGCTGATCGTGATGGTGCTGTCGGTCGTCTGGGATTTAGTCAGCGCGGTCGGCATCGGGTTGGTGCTGTCGTCGGTTTTATTTATGAAAAAAATGGGCGATTTTACAACCGATCAATCCCGCGTTTTAACTTTACAGGAAGCCGATAAACACGAAGAATTTTGGTCGGATGAAGTGACTTTTCCGCCTGAACTCAGTGAGGAAGTTTTTATCAAACACCTTGACGGACCGTTATTTTTCGGTTACACGAGCGAATTTCAGTCGCTGGCAAAAGAGATACCGGCAACCGCTTCGCATCTGATTTTGCGGATGGACAAAGTTCCCTATATGGATCAAACCGGACTTTACGCGCTGGAAGACATTTTACTGGATTTGGAAAGCAACAACATTCATACGCTGATGATCGCGCCGCAAAAACAGCCGTTGATGATGTTGAGAAAAATTGACATCATTCCTGATTTGGTTGCTGAAAAACACATCTTTGATGACTTTGAAAGCTGTATCGAATATATTAGTAAAAACGTTCGAAACAAATATCATTCCGCAGATCAAACGGAGGCGGGAAGTTGATTCGGTTTTTATCAAATGACGAAAGCCGCCGATAATAAATTATGAAATGGTTGATTGAAAAATCAAGATACTTGCCGATTGTCAGTGTTTTCGGGATGCTCGTCGGTTCGCTCGCCGCGCTTTTTCTCGGTGTGGTCAAAACATTTGAAGTGATTGAAACGGCTTTGACCCATTACAAAGAATCCGAACCGACACTTTATATTTTGTTTGAAGCGTTGGACTGTTTTCTCGTCTCTACCGCATTAATCGTCGTGGCAGTCAGCTTGTATGAACTTTTCATCAGCGGTTTGGAAGTTCCCGACTGGATGCTCGTTAAAGACCTGACCGAATTAAAAGCGAAATTTACCTTTGTTATTATTCCGGTGATGGCGGTCAAATTCGTCCAGAAACTTTTGAAATATGAAAATGCGGTTGACACGCTTTATTACGGAGTGGCGATTGCCGTCGTCGCCGTTGCGCTGTCGCTGTTCAACTGGATCAGCATCAAAGAAAAAGAAATCAGCGAAGACCCGAAAATCAAAGAAGCGGAGAGGACGGAAAAACGTGCCGAAGATTTATAAAAACCGCCCGCCGTTTTTTCCGTTCAAATACTATGCAAACAGGTTTTATCAGCATCCCGTTCAAAACTGAAAGCGGAATGTCGCAGATCGAAGGCATCGGCAAATTTTCCGCCGCCGGGATAGTTTTGGAATTTGAATCGAAACTCTTCGGCATCATCAAAAACGGTGTCAAGGAAAACCGCATCGCGCTCAATGATATTCTGGATGTAACCTTTCGCAAAGGCTTTTTCAAACGCGGCGCAAAAATCGAAATCCGCCTGAAAAGTTTCGCCCAACTCAGCGAAATGCCGAGCAAAGACGGGAAAATAACGCTGAAAATTCCGTCCGGCGATTTCCGGCGTGCCGCCGAAGCCGTCGCCCTATTAAACAAAAACTTGATCGAACATCAACAATCACTGCCGCCGACGCGAACGCCCGTCAGCCGGTTGTTTGATGAAAATGAAGATTAAAAGCGCGGCTACAAATCTTGAACGATTGACGGGCAATGTTGAATTTTAATATTGTATAGTCGTTTAGCGAATGTGCTAAAGTGATGTTTGAGCGCAATTGCAAACATTGTAACGGCAGGTAAACAAATTTCATATCAAAAATTCCGGGGGCGGCAATGTATTTGGAAAAAAATTCTTTTCACCGGGCGATTATTGGAAACTTTTCCGCGCTGAAACAATTCAAATGTGCGCGAATTTTCAGTTTGGCGGCGACGACAATGTTTCTTTTCACATTCGGTTTCGCTTGTGATTACAGAGCCGACGCAATTCAAACTTCCAAGGTTCAAAACGTCTCGATCAATAGTGCCGTCAACAATAATTCCACTGCTGCCGATCAAACCGATTTGAACACGGCAGCCCAAAACCACCGCGCCGCCGATAAAGATTGGAAGCAATTCAGTGATATCAAACTCGGCATTTCGTTTCAATACCCGTCAAAATTGAAAATAAAGCGGTTAAAAAACGGTGTTCGCATATTTCACGAATTAAATTTTGAACACAGCGATCCGTGCGACAATTCGGACGATGTGAAATCCCTCAAAAAGTTTGCTGATTTCGATGTCACGATTTTAGTTTCAAACGAAAAGCAAAAGATCACCGCAGAATGTAAGAAAAACTCCGACCTTAACAAAAACGCCGACATCAACGAAAATCCCGTCTGTTTTGCGACCAATAATCTGAAAGGAGAAATTGTTTACGCGACTTTTCAGGGCTGCGGAAATTTAACTTATACTTTTCCTTTGTCTGATAACAAAACGCTCGTCGTTAAAAGAAATCTCATTCCTCTTTTCGGTCCCGGCGCAATTCCCGAAGAAAAAAAGAAGGCGGAAAGTCTTCCGCAAGTGATTTTGACAGAGGAAAACAATGAAATATTTTTCAAAATTATTTCGAGTTTGAAAACCGATTAAGGAGAAGATGAGAAATGGCAGAATTAAAAGATGGTTTGCTGGTTGATTCGCTGGTTAATCAAAATATTATCAGCGTCATCGAACGTAATGTATTTGACGTAAAGAATATTCAGGCTGTCGTGGTACATCAAACGGATAATTGGAGCGCGGAGCAAACTTTCAACGGTTGGAAAAGCAAAGATAACATACATCACGTCGGAGCGCATTTCGTCATTGATCGCGGAGATACCACGGAATATAAGGGAGACGACGGAAAAATCTACCAAACCGCGCATCTCACAAAAACCTGTAATCACGTCGGATTCATTCAGTCGAGATGCTTTGTTCAAAAATCCTGTGCGATTCCCAAAAATCAAAAAATCTCCGCTGAACAGAAAGTTTTGGATTATAAGATAGGTTGGGCAAGCCGCGCCCAAAAAATCGAGGAAGTAAAAAGCTATCCCGACCGCTATCCGATGAACACTGATTCGCTGGGCATCGAAATGGTTACAAAGTCAGACAAAAACGGCGTTTATCCCGCACCTTCGCAATCGCAGATGCAGTCTCTCGTCTGGCTTCTCAAGGAAATTTCAAAATCTATTCCGGCAATTACTCTTCCGACTTCGGCTAATGATCCGAACAGCGATATTTACGCACACGGCGTGATAGGTCGCAAACAGGCTTCCGAAGGAAAAAGCGCAGCTGATGATTTTCTCACGGTTTACACATCAGTTTTCGGGTTGAATTTACCCGCTGTCCAGCCGAAATAAAGAAGTTTATAAAAAAATTCAGGTTCGAAAACCAAATTAGAAGAGAGCAAATTTAATAATTATTAATGGCAGCAACAAAACAGGAAGCAAAAGGTTTAACCTTAATCGAAGCCATCAGGCAGGGTATTCACGAGGAAATGACACGCGACGATAGTGTTTTCGTGATCGGCGAAGACATCGGCGCATACGGCGGCGCGTTTAAGTTGACCGAAGGTTTTATTGACGAATTCGGCGCAGAGCGAATGATTGACACGCCGATTTCGGAAGCGGCAATTGTCGGCGCGGCGTGCGGCGCAGCGTTGATGGGAATGAAGCCGGTTGCGGAGTTTCAGTTTATTGACTTCGTTTCGTGCGGCTTCGATATGCTGACGAATTACGCGGCAAAATCCCGTTATCGCGGCTGCGGTTCGATTCAAGCAGTGTTTCGCGGTCCGTGCGGTTCGGGCGTGCGCGGCGGACCGTTTCATTCATTAAATGCGGAATCTTTTTTCTTAAACACGGCGGGACTCAAAATGGTCGAACCTTCGACGGCGTACGACGCGAAAGGTTTAATTAAAGCGGCGATTCGTGATCCCGATCCGGTTTTGTTTTTTGAGCATAAAAAACTTTACCGTCTGCCGCGTCTGCGCGAAGAATTGCCCGAAGAAGATTACATCGTCGAAATCGGTAAAGCGCGAACGACGCGTGAAGGTAAGGATTTATCAATCATCACATTCGGCGCACAGGTTTTGAACGCGCTCGACGCGGCTGACGAACTCGAAAAATCAGACGGCTTGCAGGTCGAAGTAATAGATTTGCGTTCGCTCGCGCCTTTGGACAAAGAAGCGATTTTGAATACCGTCAAGAAAACAAACCGCGCGATGATTCTGCACGAATCTTCTCTGACGGGGGGAATCGGCGGCGAACTCAGCGCGATTATCGCCGAAGAAGCTTTTGAATGGCTCGACGCACCAATAATTCGCGTCGCTTCGATTGACGCGCCCGTGCCGTTTGCGCCGACGATGGAAGATTATTTTCTGCCGCAGATTTCAGAGATTGTTGATGCGGCGCGGCGTTTGGCTGATTACTAAAAAACATCGGAACTTAATAAAATTATGAGAAATTCACATTCAAATAATTCTCGAAAAACCATTTTTACGTTGATCTTACTCACTTTGTTTGCAACAGCGATTTTCGCCCAAAGTGCAATCAAGTTGGACGTTGACGCGACCGACGCGGCGAAAAATATCATTCACGTTCGGGAAACAATGGCGGTCAAAGCAGGTGAATTCGCGCTCTTTTATCCGAAATGGATTCCGGGCGAACACGCGCCGACCGGAACATTGAATGATATGGTCAATCTCTATATCTCGGCGAACGGCAAACAATTAGCGTGGCGGCGCGATGATGTCGAGATGTTTGAGTTTCATCTGACGATTCCCGAAGGCGTAAAGGAAATCGAGATTGGTTTTGACGATCTTTCGCAGCCCGGAACGATTGCGAGCGCGAATTTATCGCGCATCAAATGGAATCGCCTGATTTTGTATCCCGAAGGTGCGAAAGCCGATGATGTCAATGTGACGGCTTCGCTGAAATATCCCGCCGGATGGCAGTATGCGACGGCGTTGCAAACGGGGAATGAAACGGCGAATCCGGCGCAGTTTAACCAGGTTTCGCTGACTCGTCTGATTGATTCACCCGCAATCATCGGGAAATATTTCAAGAAAATAAAGTTGTCAGACACGGGCGGAGTTCCGCACGAAATGGACATCGCCGCCGATTCCGCCAAAGCGTTAAATTACAAACCGGAGACTTTGCAGGGCTGGAAAAATCTCGTTACACAGGCGAATGCGACTTTTGGCGCACATCATTACAACAGTTACAAATTTCTGCTGACGTTGAGCGATGTCGGCGGCAGCGAGGGGTTGGAGCATAACGAATCGAGCGAAGACGGTGTTGGTTTGGAATCTTTGAGCGACAAATATCGGCTGATTGATCTCGGCGATTTGCTCGGACACGAATTCGCGCATTCATGGAACGGAAAATATCGCCGTCCGGTTGGTTTGGCAACGGGCGATTATGAAACGCCGCAGAAAGCCGAATTTTTGTGGGTTTACGAAGGTTTGACACAGTATCTAGGCAAAGTTCTGCCGACGCGCAGCGGACTTTGGACGCAGGAAATTTTCCGCGACGTAATCGCCGACACCGCCGCTGATCTCGATTATCAAACCGGCAGACGCTGGCGACCGCTCGTTGATACGGCTCGCGCCGTCCAATTTACTTATGGTTCGCCGCGTGCGTGGCGTAACCAGCGTCGGCGCGTTGATTATTATGACGAAGGCGCGTTGATCTGGATGGAAGCCGATGTTTTAATCAGGCAGAAATCGAATGGAAAACTTTCGCTCAACGATTTTATGCGGAAGTTTCACGGCGGACAAAACACCGGACCGATGATCAAACCTTATGATTTTAATGAAATCGTCACGACTTTAAACAGCGTCGTTCCCTACGATTGGCGCGAGTTTTTCGACACGCGCGTTTACAAAATTCAAAAAAGCGCGCCGCTCGGCGGAATTACGAACGGCGGCTGGAAACTCATCTATAACGACACGCCGAATTTTCAAAAACAGTTGTATGAATCAATGTATGATTTTGTAGATTTGTCATATTCAATCGGCATTTCTGTCAATTCCGGCGGCGAAATCACCGACATCAACCCCGATCTCACGGCGGCAAAAGCCGGAATCGTGCCGGGAATGAAAATCACGAAAATCAACGGCGCAGATTTTGAGTCGGAAAATCTGCACAAAGCAGTTGCCGCAACGAAAAACAATGCGCCGCTCGAATTTGAAACTGAATTCAGCGGCGTAACCGCAACATACAAAATCAATTACAACAGCGGCGAACGCTTTCCGCATCTCGAACGAGACGCGACAAAAACAGATTATTTGTCGGAAATTGTTAAGCCTATCAACGGTCAATCATATAGTGCGTATTCCAGTTTTGCTTGCAGACCCTCGAAGAATCTCAACTGTGTTATCAACGTCACTAATCTTCTTCTGAGTCAAACTGAAATTAGGGAGAATTGTCCGGCAAATCCAAAATTTTGTTCGGATAAAAATGGAAAAATAGAGGTTTCAACGTCCGCAGCTTATTTTGGAAATGACGTTCCTGCTTATTTATATACAGTTTCAGCCGGCAAAATCGTTGGACAAGGTGCAAATGTTGTTTGGGATTTGTTTGGCGTTGCGCCGGGGACTTATACAATAACGGCTGGTGGTGACAACGGCTGCGGTGTTTGCGGCGCGACCAAAACACAGACAATTACTGTCAAAGAATGTGCTGACTGCAAACAAAATTAAGAGGTTCTATGCAAAAAGTTTCTCAAATTGTTTTCGCTTCAATCATTGTTATTTGCTGTCTCAACTGCAATTTTAATTCTGAAACTACTGCTTCCAAAAATGAATTACAATTTTCCGGCGAAAAATCTAAATTGTCGGCGGAACTGTTTGAACAGCTCGACTATCAAGTGAAAAATGTCAGCGAAGGTGCGGGGAGTGATTGGCATAAAGAGCAATTTCAAACTTTGCGGCAGAGAACCTATCAAGTTAAAAGACGAACGTCGGTTAAGGAAGAAAGTCATACTTTTCCGCGTTTTACGGTCGTCGAAGAAGTTTACGAAACCGAAGATTTAGCGGCGCGAAGACTTGAAAGAATTCAGAACAAACCGCAGAATTTGTCGGCTGAAAATGATTATTACTGGATTGTCACGGGATTCCAAAACGAAAAAAATGTCTATTTTATTCAAACTGATTCGGCTTTGATCGGTTATTATATGGAAGATTTTGCGGGGAAGCTTGCCGATGCAGTCAAAGGGGCGGAAACGCGACCGTCAGGGAGTGTGTCAATCGTTAGAATAACACCACACTCCCTGACGGTCGTGTTTCCGCCTTTGTTCGTAATTTTATCGCATTGCACTCGGCGTAAAGCCGGTTTTGCGCTTAAAATGAAGCGCGAAGTGCGCCGGATTTGAAAATCCGAGCAGGTAAGCGATTTCCGTGATGCTCATCTCGGTTTTTTGCAGCAGTTCGCGGGCGCGTTCGATGCGGCGGTTGATGACGTATTGATGCGGCGTGTCGCCGGTTGACTGTTTGAACATCCGCAAAAAATGATATTCGCTCAAACCGGCGGCGTTTGCTAAAATTTTCAACGATAAATCTTCCGCTAAATCACTTTCAATTAAGTCTAAAACCTGTCCGAGACTCCGGTTTGTCAAACCGCTGACATACTGTTTGGCAGGCGGCATCCGCTCGGAAGAATATTCCCGCAAAAGCTGGACGGCGAGCAGATTGGCGATGGAATCGGCGAAAAGATTGCTGCCCGTCGCTTCGCGGTCGCGCTGCAATTCGTCAAACGCCATTCGCGCCACTGATTCGATAATCGGACTGCGCGTTTCCAGCGAGGTGATGATTTCCACTTTGTCAGGATTCAAATCGGCTTCGGCGGCGACCGTTTTGATATATTCCGGTTCGAGATGCAGATAAACGTCGTCCTGCTCAACCTCGTCATACGACGACTGCAAAGCGCACCCCGGCGCGATGACGGCGACATTGCCCGCCGTTTGCAGAATGTTGTAATTGCGACCGGACAAAATCGCCTGTTGACGCGACGGTGCGCCCATATAAACCGTGATTAAATTGTAAGTCAGTTTATCGGGTTTGATATACGATTCGCGGATGTGGTGACGATTGCGGATAACCTTCAAGTTTTGCCAGCGGTCACGGCTGTTGACGACCCAATCGCCGCGCCAATTGTAGCGCGTTTCGATTCCGTCTTCGCTGATGCGCGGAAACTGCTGTCTTCCTTTTTTCGCTTTTTCGTCGCTCATACATTTAGCCGTCGTTCATTTATAGCGTATCAAATGCAGAAACACGCACGAAGTAAGTGTGTCATAGCAAGTGAAACACACTTACTTCGTGCGTGTTTCTGCAAAAATCACACTATCTGGCGTAGCTCACTTTAAACAAAACGTCTTATATTTTAATAACCTGCTGACGCTGTAAAAGTAAAGCGTTTGAATGTTTAATTTGTTCATCCGGCAAATCGCCGCAATAATGTGTCAGCATTCGCAATTTCATGACAGTTTTTGCCGAAACTCTGGTGTAAATTTGATTGTAACGTGAAAACAGCCTCACCCTCTCTATTCTCTAATTCGAGGGTTAAAGTGGAATTTACGAAAAAGAGTAAAAACTTATGAAACAATTTATTGACAATACAACAGAACTTCTCAAAGGTGTTTCGACACTTGATGTCATAAAAAAGAATTTACAAATAATGCTGCTGTTATTAATCATAACCATTCTGAGCAGTGCAATTTACGGCGGACACAGCATTCTCGATGCGGTTGACCCGTCGTTTGATCCGCAAATTCAGACAAATTCATTCAGCGCAAAAACAGTTACAGTCGTGTTGCCACTGGCAGACGGCAAAATTTTAGTTGCGGGCAACTTTAATTCTTATAATCGTCAGCCGATTGGCTCAGTTGTCCGTCTGAATTCAGATGCGACGCTTGACACGACCTTCAATTCGATACCGTTTGCGGCAGGAACCTTCATAATCAAAATAATCGTTCAACCGGACGGCAAACTGGTTCTGCACGGAGCTAATATGCTTCCGAGCGGTCAGACGGGACCGAGCAAAAGTATCATTCGATTAAACAGCAACGGAACTCTCGACACGACATTTAACTTTACAGCAACCGGTTTGGTTTATGATGCAGCGATAGATGCAGACGGAAGAATAATTTTGTCTGGATTTATCACCGATGATGATTCAGTTACGCGCAACGTCATCAGACTAAATGCGGATGGTTCCCGAAACACCGCTTTTCAATTCGATTCGACTGTTCCCATATCCGTCGTAAGAATCGCCGCGCAAGGCAATAAGGTGATTGCCGCACTAGAAACCAGTTCTCATTCGGTCATAAGATTGAATGAAGACGGAACGACCGATACGGTCTTTACTCCGAAAGCTTTTAGTAATACTCAAATCAGATCAATAACAATTCAGCCGGATGGTAAAATTCTTGTTCTCAGCACATTTAATTTATACCGCCTGAACGAAAACGGCGGCGATGACGGCAGTTTTATGACCATAACTTTTACAAGTTTTTTCCCCGCCAAACAGCTTGCTTTATCCGATGACGGTAAAATTATTGTGTCTTCAGGTTCCACAATAGTTGAAATCGGGCGTTACCTTGCAAACGGAAGGGGAGACAGGTCATTTGCTCCATACACGATTGCGGCGAGTGTTTATACCTCTCACGGCGTTCAACCCGACGGCAGCGTCATCATCGGCGATTCTAACATTTATGGCGTAACTGCCGAGATACCGAATCATTTTTCTCGTCTTTATCCAAACGGAACTCCTGACACCAACTTTAATGCCGGCGGCATCGGTTTTCAAAGAATGAATCCGGGCAGCATCAGAACGATTGAGGTTCAGACAGACGGAAAGGTACTGATTGGCGGAAAGTTTGATTTGGTTGGTGATGCCGCTCGTTACAAAATTGCTCGTTTGAATGCCGATTCCTCTCTTGATACGACCTTTCAGATAAGGACGAGCGGAACAAATTTTTTTACCCAAATTCAAGATATATATGACGTAAATGTGCAGCCGGACGGAAAGATTATTGTTTCCGGTTTGTTCAATTATTCGCTTAACGGCGCGAATAAATCAAATCTGATTCGCTTGAATGCGGATGGCATTATTGATCCCACTTTCAATATCAGCGTAATTATTGATGATCTTTTTGGATGCTGTCTCGCCGGAAAAAACAAGACTGCTATTTTGAGCGATGGCAAAGTGATTGTCGGAAACTCTCGCAATAAAATCTTGCAGCTTTCCTTTCCACTAAAATTAAACTCGGACGGGACGCGCGACTCTTCGTTCAATCCGACGATTTACGCCGCGCAAAATACTTTACACATTTATGATTTAGCCGTTCAGCCGGACGGAAAAATCATTGTCGGCGGCAGATATGGCTCAACCCTGCTCAATGCGTTTCTCGTCCGCTTGAACTCTGATGGAAGCCTGGATCAAACATTCAATACTATTGACCAAAACAGCGGAGTAGTTTCAGCGCTCACACTGCTTCCGAACGGCAAAATTTTGATAGCTAAACTAAATGCCTCTTCATCTCAAAATATACGCTATGAAGTTTTGCGCTTAAATTCCGACGGTAGTTTAGATAATACATTTAACGCCGGAACGGGTGCCAGTGACCGTATCAACACGATTTTAGCTTTGCCGAACGGCAAAATATTTGTCGGCGGGAAATTCAGCGAATTTAACGGGCAAAAGCTGTCGAATCTCGCTCAATTAAACACTGACGGCAGTGTTTACCCGACGGTTTACACTCTCAACGACGAAGTTTTGAGTTTAGCTGTTGACAGCGAAGGTCGCATTTTGGTCGGCGGTAATTTTACGATTATCAACGCGGGCGGCGGAAATTCAAATCGTTCGTATGTCGCCAGATTGATTGATTCGGTTCAATCGCCGCAGCGAACGCCGTTCGATTTCGACGGTGACGGACGCGCCGACATCGCAGTATTTCGCGCCGGTGAAGGAAATTGGTTTATCAACCGCAGTTCACAAGGGTTTACGGCTTCGACGTTCGGCGCACCGACCGACCGACTGATTCCGGCGGACTACGACGGTGACGGCAAAACTGACATTGCCGTTTATCGTTCGGGCACTTGGTATTTGTTGAATTCCACCAATGGTTTTTCGGCGGTGCAGTTCGGCGAAAGCACCGATATTCCGCAGCCGGCGGATTATGACGGCGACGGACGCGCCGACATCGCGGTTTTTCGCCCGTCAAACGGGGTTTGGTATGTTTTAGGAAGCCAAAAAGGTTTTTATGCAAGTCAATTCGGCGCGAGCGGCGACAAGCCGGTGGCGGCGGATTATGACGGCGACGGCAGGGCGGATTTTGCAGTGTTCCGAAACGGTAGTTGGTACATTCAAAATTCCGCCGCCGATTTTAAAGTTATCCAATTCGGCTTGGGAACCGACATTCCGGTCGCCGCCGATTACGACGGCGATGGCAAAACCGACATCGCTGTGTTCCGTTTAGGTAATTGGTATATTTTGGAGTCACGAGCGGAATTTCGCGCCCAACAATTTGGCAATCCGACGGATGTGCCGGTTGCCGCCGACTATGACGGCGACGGCAAAACCGACATCGCCGTTTATCGTTCGGGCAATTGGTATCTGTTGAAAAGTTCCGGTAGCGGATTCTCCGGTGAGATTTTCGGTAGTCGGAACGATCAGCCGATTCCGGCAGCATTTCGCTAGTGTTCACAACGGGTTCAGAACCGTCTGCGGCAGCGGGCGGCTGAACTTCATTGACTTGAACGCCGGTAGCGAACCAAATAAGTTTAGCAGCTTCAACCATCCGCTGACGCAGATGGATTCTGGCAAATCACAGAAAAGGGCGAATGCTGTGCAGCATTCGCCCTTTTCTGTTTTAACTCAACTTTTGGCTACGAAATTACATACGCGGATCGCGCGTCGGTTTTATTTGATATTCCTTCGGCGGTTCCGCGCCCATCAGATTTTTCACAAAGTAATCCCAGCGGCGGCGCATCATATAAAGGCTGTCCGCGCCGTAACCGTGACGGTCATTCGGGAAGATAATTAAGTCGAAATCTTTGTTGGCTTTGACCAGCGCGTCAACGACCAAATATGAATTTGACGGCGGCACATTGTCGTCCATTGCACCGTGGGCGATTAACAATTTACCTTTCAAATTTTTGGCGAAATTTTGATTCGCCTGATCCGTGTAATTTGATTTTCCGTCTGCACCTTTGGTTAAAAGTCCGATGTAGCGTTCGCCCCAATCATCTTCGTAGTTGCGATTGTCGTGGTTACCCGACTCCGAAATGCCGACTTTGTAGAAATCAGGATACCGGAACATCGCCGCCGCCGTTGCGAATCCGCCGCCGGAATGTCCCCAAACGCCGACGCGGGTCAAATCAAGATAGGGATATTTTTCCGCTAACTGTTTTAATCCGCCGATTTGGTCGGGCAGCGTGTTGTCCGCCATATTGCCGTAACACGCATCGTGAAACGATTTTGAGCGGTCGGGGTTGCACGTTCCGTCAATTACGACAACGACGAAACCCAATTCGGCTAGTGCCTGATTGTCATTGCGGGCAGGCGAAAAGGAACGACTGCCGACACCGCCGCCCTGCGGTCCCGGATAAATGTAATTGACGACCGGATATTTTTTCGACGCATCGAGATTGGTCGGCGTGAACATCAAACCGTACAAATCCCATTTACCGTCACGCGATTTGACCGTGATCGGTGTTGGCGGTTTCCAGCCCGTTTTCGTCAACCGCGAAATGTCCGCTTTTTCGAGCGTGGCGATCAATTTTCCCGTCATATCGCGCAGTGTCGCTATCGGCGGAACGTCGGGTTTGGAATAGTTATCAACAAAGTATTTCCCATCGTCGGACATTAAAATTTGATGGTTTCCGTCTTCGGGCGTGAGCAGTTTCAAATTTTTACCGCTGAAATCAACCCGGTAAAAATGGCTGAAATACGGGTCTCGTCCTTTTTCGCGTCCGTTTGCTTCAAAGTAGATGACGCGGCTTTTGCGGTCAACATTCAGAACTTTGGTGACAACGAAAGTGCCTTTGGTAATCTGATTTTTCAGCTTCCCGGTTTTTGCGTCAAAAAGATAAAGATGTCCCCAATCGTCACGCTCGGAATACCAGATAAACTCATTTGTTAGAGGCAGATAACGCCAGTTAAACGCGCCTTGTCCCGATTCGTACTGGGTGGAGACTTTTTCTTCATAAACGTCTTTCACTTCGCCGGTGGCGGCATCGGCAATTCGCAGATTTGCCTGTTTATGATCGCGCGAAGTCGAAACGAAAGCGAGTTTTGAACCGTCTGCGCTCCATTCGTTGTCGTCGAAACTACCCGAGCAGGAAATATCGTCGCAAAGTGTCGAACGGTGCTGATCGGGCGACATTTTCAGGCGAATTACTTTCGGCACGTCAACTTCGATAATGACACGCTCAATCATCGTCACATTGTCATCACCCGGAAGCGGGTATTTCCACTGTTCGAGTTTTGGCGCACCGACGTTTGTCGTGACGAGATACATATCGCTCGTTTTGCGCTGATCCTGCTGAAAAGTGGAGATTTTTTTCGAATCAGGTGACCACAGCAAAATCGCGCGGTCGCTGTGCGTCCAACCGGCGTTATCGGTGGCGTAACCGAAATCTTTCACGCCGTCGGTCGTCAACTGCGTTTCTTTGCCGATCACAGTATCGCGCACCCACAAATTGTAATCTTTGATATAAGCGTTGCGCTTGCCGTCCGGCGAAGTTACTCCAAGGTCTCTCACGCGCTGGGTTGGTGAAGCGGCTGAAACCGGCAGATTTAGTTTAGCCAAATCCGTAGCTGTCTGCCGCTTGCCGTCTGCCGGATTGACCAGCACGTATTCGCTTCCGGTCGGTGTCATAACTCGGTAATAAAATCTGCCGTCAGGCAAAAAAGTCGGGCGAACTCCGCTGCGATCAACGAATTGGCTGGCGTTGAAGATCAACATCTTTTCGGCTCGTGCGTAATCGTCCGCAGTCAAAACCGGTGCCGAACCGCTTGCCGGTTGTTGAGCGGGAACGCTTAAGGCGGCACTTAAAAGAAAAATAGCGACAATAGATAATAGTTTTTTGTTCATCGGTTGCAATTCTAATCTTTGATGGTGCAAAAAAACAAACGCGGTGCGCCGACGGTGTAAGTTTTAATTTCTTTTCCGCTGACGGCGATCAGTTTTTGCTTTTTTGACGGCTGTTGTTTCGTAATATCGAAAGTCGTCAATTGACTATTTTTTCAGAATACTTTCGACGCTGACGACTTCAAAATACGGATTTCCTTCAAAAAAATCGCGCAGAGTTTTGACGTGTGCCGCGCCGATAATCAACAAATAGCGATTATCTGCAAGCGAAGCATTTCGCAAAATATTGGTCAAAATTTTCAAATTGCGGTTATACCAAATCGTTTCGTATTCCGCACCGACGTAATTGCCGCCTTCCCCCAATGCCAACGCCAAATAATGGTCGTTATTGTAATGGTTGCGAAGAAGGGCTTCCGGCGAATTGAGCCACAAATAATAATCGCGCAAATTTACGTCGGCTAATTTTAAAACTTTGAAATCCTTCGATGCTTGAAACGGCAGAAACAAAAACTTTTCGTTCGTATTTTTCGGCTCCGGCGCGTCGTTGATCGTCTGCACCTGCTTGATGTAAGCGCGTTCGACATCATCTTTGGCACTTTTTAACGCCGCTTCAAAATCCATCGGAACTTGATAATCAACACAGATTACACCCGCCGGTTTGTTATTTAATTTTGCCGTTTTGATACCGATTTGAAAAATTTCGTTTCGCAAATTATTTCCCGTCGGCTCGGTTCCGCGTTTGTAATCAGCGTAAATTTTGTCCCATTTCGCCTGTTCACCCGGTTCGTGTTCGACAAAGATTTTGTCCGGGTTGTATTTCGCCAGTGCCGCGTCAACCAGTTTAATTTCCGCCTGCCGCGTCTCAGTTAAAGCGTCAAAATCCTGTTTGTTTTTATCGCTCGTCGCGCCGAAGTGAAATGTGCCGAGCAGCACGATTTGAATTTTTTTCGTGATCGGTCGCGGTTTTTCCTGTGCCGCTGAATTCAGCGTCAAAACTAACAAAACCAAACATATAATTATTTTATTAATCAGCATTTGTCTAAAACTCACGCTCGTTAATTACGGCATCAAACCAAAATAGTTTCAAGGTCTTTGTTGTTCAATTTGTGGCGACATCCGGTGAAACTCCGCGTAAATTGTCACCAGAAAACCGGCAGTCACCGATTGGTCATCGGAAAGTTATGCATAATTCCTAGATTTTATCACCAATCGGTGCAGTAAATTCTTCACTTTCGACATTTCCCGTATTTTTCAAATTAGCGGGTTCAAACAACAAAACTTCGACTTCCATCTCGGCAACCGGACGATGTTCAACACCGCGCGGCACGATTATAAATTCACCTTCGCTCAATTCGGCAATTTTATCACGAAATTCGATGCGGAAACTTCCCTTCAATGCCATAAACATTTCGTCTTCATTTTCGTGCTGATGCCACGGGAATTCGCCTTGAAATTTAACGAGTTTTATTTCCTGCCCGTTCAATTCACCGACCACTTTCGGTCGCCAATGTTCGCCGATCAATGCAAATTTTTCCGATAAGTTAACTTTTTCTACTTTCATAAATTCTTCACTAAAAACTGTTCGAGCGTATCCTGCAAACCTACCTTTGCATCAAAAATATTCGTTCCGTGTCCACCTTTTCCATAAATTTTCGCTTCGTATTTATTGTTCCCGCCGACTTCCTTTAATTTCCTGACCGCATCAGCAGATTCTTTATCGTCTTCGGCGGCAACGAGCAAAATCGGTCTGTCGCCGTAACTCTTTATTGCAGGCTCAGTCGGCAGGTTATCGAAATAATTGATTCCCGGAGAAAGTAAAGCAATTGCTTTTACTTTCGGATTCTGCGCCGCGTAAATCAACGCTAAACTGCTTCCGTAAGACGCACCGACAATTCCCATTTTGTCTGCATCAACATTTTGCTGTTTCGCTAAAAAATCAAACGCATTTGCAACATCGGCTTCCATTCCTTTGACACCTTCGGCGGTTCTCTGCGCCTCAACCGTTTTCCCGTCCGTCGTCTTTACCGATTCGCCAAAACCGCGACCGTCAATCGCCAACATACCGAAACCTTTTTTTTGCAGACGCTTGGCATATTCGTCAAACGATTTTCGATTGCTGCCGAATTGATGAAGCAGTAAAACCGCCGGAGAGTTAGCTTTCGGCGATTCGTAAAACGTGCCGACGATTTCGACTTTATCCGACGATTCAAATTTTATATTCTGCGGCGCGAAAATTTCAGCATTTGTCTGATTCGCGCTGTTCGCGTTATTCACCGGAACGTTTGAATTCGTTTGATTTGCCGCATTTGAACCCGTCTGAGTTTGACAGCCGAATGTTGCCGAAATCAATAAGCCTAAAAATGTTATCTTTGCCCAGAAATTAAATCTCATATTTTCCTCGCCTACTCAATCTCGATTTCGTATTTATCAAGCAGTCCGCTAATTCCCGCAACAGAAAATTTTGCCTTTTTCAGACGATTTGAATCAGGATCAATCGAATAATTAAACGCGGTGCGAAAATCTGTTTTTTCCAAAATCGTATGTTCAAACGCCGCCTTCGCTAAATCGCAATTATCAAAAACCGAACCGCTCAAATTGCATCCGCCGAAATCAACTTCGCGCAGACGGCAATCTTTAAAACTCGTATTTTTCAAACTCAACTTGTGAAACGAAGCAAAATTTAGAACGCAATTTTCAAAATTCACCGCAAATAAAAACTCGTTACAATTTTCAAAACGCAAACCTAACAACTTACAATCCTTAAACCCGACATCCCGAAAAGCCGTCCCGACGACCTTCGCCATACTCAGATTGCATTTCTCAAATTCACACTCCGAAAACTTAATCTCCGACAAATCGGCATTTGAAAAATCACAATCCACAAAAGCGCATCTTTCATACTCGCCTTTAGTTATCTCATTCTCCGAAAAATCAATTTTATCGAAAGTCTTATCTTCAAAATATGCTTCGTCCATTGTTAAAATTTCTCGTCAAATTCCGAATTGTGATAAATATCTTTTGCGGGCATATCTCGATTTTGGATTTTAGATTTTATATTGTTTTTCTCAGTCAAAAACGGTAATTTTAATCACGGTAATTTTAATCAAAGTTAAAGAATCTAGCAGGTTGTCCTGAAATACCAGCAAAATAAATTTCTTGAAATTGCTGATTGCTTAATGGCGAAAGCCCGACACTCTTACGGACATAGTTAAACGCATCACAATTAATTTTGAGAAACTCTTCACCGCTAAGTCCCAAGTTTCCCATTGTTTCATTTAAGTTTAACAATGCTTTATCCATAGATTGAACTTCCGCATTATCAAGTTGAGTCATATCAATTTCAACATCTTCATCATTAACGAAAGCCGAAAAACCATCAAGTTGAAGTTGAGCGCGTTCTTTCATTACACGAAGGGCATCTGTAAAATTGTGATAGATTTCTTTGATTTTAACCGACTCTGGTTCACCTATTTTTTGATGTTCGTTTTCCATTCCATCTAAAATTTCTACTTTTTCTTTTAATGCAGGAATTACATATTTAGCAACTGCATCAGGATCATCAAAAGATACTATTGGGCGTGAAAAACCTTCATTTCTCAACTCTCCAAGATTAGCAACTTTGGCAAGCGCATCATTATATTGCTCCATAAACAGCTGCTGAAACGCCAATAACCTTTGAAAATGAGAAATAAATTCAAGGTCTGTTTCTTTTTTTGTGGACGAACCGAAAAGTTTATTTAAAAATTCCATATTGTTCCTAAAATTATTTTAATTATCGTTACGCAAAAACCTCAATCACCTTTTGCACCGCTTCCGCCAGAACGTCAACTTCTTCGCGCGTGTTGTAAAAAGCGAACGAAGCGCGGGCGGTGGCGGGAACGTCGAAGAATTGCATCACGGGTTGGGCGCAGTGGTGTCCGGCGCGGATGGCGATGCCGGATTGGTCTAAAATCGTGCCGATGTCGTGCGGGTGAACGCCT
>JBBSUG010000007.1:0-162520 GCA_038235165.1 Pyrinomonadales bacterium | reverse complement strand
CAAGATGATTTGAAAAGTGCCGTAACTGACTCCGACCAGTCGAGTAAATTGAGCAGGCTTTTTCATCTTGTATTTTTCATACACACTCATTCTTGCAAGTTTAGCAGAATGAATACTTATTTAGGAAAGTTGTCTATTAAACAAATTCAATGATGAATTACGAAAATGCTAAAACTCTTGCTCAAACTTGGATTAGTTTAAATTGTTCTGTGGAATGCGAAATTCTTGATGAAGAAACAATTTTCAAACCTTATGGTTGGGTATTTTTCTATCAAAGTAAAAGTTATCTTGAAACTCAAAACTTTAGCGAACAACTTCTAGGGAATGCACCGATTTTGATTGAAAGATTTGACGGAGAATTGAGAGTTTTCGGAACAGCGCAACCAGTAGAGGAATATATTTTGGAGTATGAAAAAACTATTCCTCAAGCGAAACTTAAAATAATGCCTGAACTTCCGTCAAATTAAATATGAAATTACAAGCCGAATTAAATAACGAAAAACACGAAATCGAAATCAAGCGCGACGGCGAAAAAGTTTTCGCGTGGGTTGATGACCGCGAATACAATCTTGAAGTGTCGGAAGTCGAGCCGGACGTTTATTTGTTGAAAAATGATAATAAAATTTATCAAATTTACGTCGCGCCAAACGGGATTGTGAACGTCGGCAATCATCAACTCGAAATAAATTTGACCGATCCGAAACGTCTGCGCGGTTCGGCGGCGGTGGGCGCGAATGCCGAAGGAATTTCCGAAATTAAAACGGCGATGCCGGGAAAACTCGTGCGTGTTTTAGTAGAAGTCGGCGCGGAAATTAAACAGGGCGACGGGGTTTTAGTCGTCGAAGCGATGAAAATGCAGAACGAAATGAAGTCGCCGAAGGACGGCATTGTCAAAGAAATTCGTTTTGAAGAAGGCGCGACCGTCAACGCGGGCGATGTGCTGGCGATTATTGAATAAATGTATAGAAACCAAAATTTAGAAACAGAATCAATTACAAACCCGGAACCCGAAATTCAAAATCGAGATGTTCGCATTTTGTTGTGGGACATTGATGGGACGCTGATGCGTTCGACGGTCAAAGGCGGTTATAAAAAGTATTTTGCCGCGACGATGGAGAAAGTTTTCGGCAGCGCGGGAAATCTCGACGCGATTACGCCTTCGGGAATGACCGACACGCAGATTATGTTTGAAGCCTTAAAAGACGAAGGCTTTTCGCCGGAAGATATTCTGGAACGTAAAGCCGAGATTTTGGAAGTATTCAAACCCGAAATGACGAGAGTTTTAACGGAAGACGGCGAACCTTTTGAAATTCTCGCCGGTGTCGAAGAAATTTTAGCCGCAACCGATAAAAATCCGATTTTTATCAACGCACTTTTGACGGGAAATCTGTCGGTCGCGGCTGAATTAAAATTACGCGCGGTCGGCATTTGGGATTATTTCAAAGACGCGCCGAACGCATTTGGTGAAATCTCGCACGAACGCAATGATTTAGCCGTCGAAGCAGGAAAGTTGACCAATCGAAAATTCGGTTTTGACTTTGATCCGCAGCAATTTATCGTCATCGGCGACACGCCGAACGACATTACCTGTGCGCGGCATTTCGGCGCGAAAGTCGTCGCTGTCGCCACCGGCAAAGATCAGTCGGCAGAAAAATTAGCAGATCGTCAACCCGATGCTGTTTTAGAGAATCTGGCTGATACGGCGAAAGTTTTGCGTTTATTGGAAAATCTCTGAAATAAAAAGCTAATGAAATCCGCTTTTGCTCCTCAATTTTTTGCGCGCGGCAAATCGCCTGAATAGTAAACTAGATTCGGTCCGAAATCAGGTGATTTTTTATCGAGAACAGCAGTCTTCCATTTATCCAATCTCTCACCGCCGCTCTTCCAAAATTTGGCGCAAAATTCAAAATACTCGATGACGGTTTCCCGCTCGTGTTTTTCCAGAAGATTTTTGGCTAACGACATATCCGGTCCAAAAGAATTTAACTGCGGCGAACCGGGAGTTTTTCCGGCTTCCAGCAAAAAATGTTTGGCTTCGTCTACATCGCCGGATTTAAGCGCAATTTGACCGAGAAAGATATTGGCGGTGTGAACGGCGTTGCCGTAATTCCAATTTTTCTTGAACGCTTCAGCCTGTTTCAAAAGTTTCTCTGCATATTCTTTCGCATTGTCCGTTTCACCTGCTGCCAAATCGTTTGGAGCCATTATGGTTAATTGGTAAAATTCTTTTTCGACGGCATCAGTTTTCGGCTGCTCATTTTGCGACTCCGACACCTGTTTATTGCTATTCGGAGGCGGATTTTGCGCTCGAATAATCGCGCTCATCGTCAAACTAATACAAATCAACATTATCATTGATCGCAATCTTTTTATTGTTTTATTCATATCTCATCTCCTGTCGCTAAAATATTTGAACAAAAGCAATCACGCTTCAACTAAAATTAAGTTCCGGTGAAATTTTTATATTATTCAGAATCGAATTATTACAAACGCGCCGCGCAGTATTTGCAGAAAACCGCATCCGCGTCATGTCCTTCGCGGTGGCATTCGTGGCAAACCTGCGTCGAGATTTTTTTAATTCCCGCACGTTCGAGTTCGACCGTCACAATGCCGGTTGGCACGGCGATAATGCCGTAACCGAGAATCATCACAATCGAAGCGAAGAGTTGTCCGAGCGCGGTGCGCGGCGAAACGTCGCCGTAACCGACTGTTGTTAGAGTAACGATTGCCCAATAGATGCTCGTCGGAATGTTTTGAAACCGTTTTCTTCGCCTTCGATGACGTACATTATCGAACCGATAACCGTGACCAACGCCAAAACTCTCAGAATAAAAACGCCGATTTTTTTCGCGCTCGCTCGCAGCGCGTCGTTGAGAATTTGCGCTTCGGTCAAAAATTCCGTCAACTTCAATACGCGGAAGATTCGCAGAAGCCGCAGAATTCTGACTGTTAAAAGGTACTGCACGCCGGGAACAAAAAGGCTGGCGTAAGTCGGCAGAATCGAAAGAATATCAATGATCCCGAAAAAACTCAGCGCGTAACGCCACGAACGGCGGACACTCGTTAGGCGCAGAAGATATTTGACGGAAAAAAGAATCGTGAAAAACCATTCCGCCGCGTAGAGAAAATCGCCGTATTTTTTCTGATAACTGTTCACGCTGTCCACGACGACGACGAGAACGCTCAGAATAATCGCCAAAATCAAAATGACATCGAAGGCGCGTCCGGCGGGCGTATCCGCTTCAAAAATTATTTCGTGTAATTTTCTGCGCCATTCTGCATCGGGGATTTCGCGGTTTTGCGGTTTCATTAAATTATCCTGTCAAACTGTTTTATGTGCGATGAAAACCGCGTTCGATGTCCTTGATTGTCAGCCGCAAAATCACCGGGCGACCGTGCGGGCAGGTCGTCGGCGACGATGTGACTAAGAGCCGGTCAATCAGCCACTGCATTTTCTCCGGTGTGAGTTTCATATTTACTTTTACGGCAGCTTTGCAGGCGAGAGTCGCAGCGATGTCGTCGCGCAGAGTTTCGCGGGCGTTGCCGCGTTTTACGCTGTCGAGCGAATCTAAAATTTCCGCCAGCAAATTTCTGACTTCCGACGGCGGCAAATCGGTCGGAACGGCTTTGACGGCGATGGTTCTGCCCGACAGACGCATCAACGCGAAGCCGACGTTTTCGAGTTCCGCTTCGACCAAATTGTAAGCGATGGCTTGCGCGGGCGTTAAATCGAAGGTTTCGGGCAATAAAAGATTTTGCGATTCGATTACGCGTTCGTGTTCCTTTTTACGAAATTTATCAAACAAAATCCGTTCGTGCGCGACGTGTTGGTCAATCAGCAACATTCCTTCATCGTCAACCGCAATAATATAACTGTTGTGAAGCTGCGAAATCGGGCGAATTTTCGACGACGAAAGCTGTTCCGGCTCAATCGGTTTTGGCAGTTTTTCGGCTGAATTGACGGGCGGCAGAATCTCATAATTATTTAGTCCTTTGTGCTTTGTGCTTTGTGCTTTGTCGGTTGAATAATCGTTATCGTTTGTCGTTGGTTCAGACGGCGATTCGGTCGAGCGATTTTGAGCGGATTGTTCAAAATCATTTGAGTAAACTTCGGCTTCTTCACTGGTATTATTTATATTTGTTTCGGTATTATTTTCATCAATCGAAACTTCACTTATTTTATCGTTACTGTTTCCCCGCTCATTTTCATCACGGTTAAAATGTTTAAGTTGCGATTTTTCCTCGAAAATTTGAAATTCGATTTGTGACTGCTCAAAAGAATTGCTTGTCGAAACCGAATCGGCAGTCGAAGAATCAATCTCGTCCGAAGTCTGAAATTTGGAATCTGGAGTTTGGAATTTGGAATCTGAAATATCTTCCTGAACGATTCCCGCACCGATCAGCGCGGCGCGAATCGCCTCGCTGATGACTTCTTTGACGGCTTGCGAACGGCGAAAACGGACTTCGGTTTTTGACGGGTGGACGTTGACATCAATTTCTTCGAGCGGGATTTCCAGAAAAAGAAAAGCGACCGGATATACGCCGTGCGGCAGAACGGCGCGGAAACCTTCGAGCAAACCGCCAGCGATAATTTTGTCACGGACAAATCGCCCGTTGATAAAGAAATACTGCGCGTCGCGCGTCGTCCGGCGTTCGCGCGGGGCGGAGACGAAGCCCTTTATTTTGGCGATGAATTCGCGCCCGCCGTCAACCGGCAGAAGGCTTTCAATCATATTTGCGCCGAAAATTTGATAGGCACGTTCGCGCAAATCCTTGGCGGGCGCGAGCCGCAGACTTTCGCGCCCGTTGGCGATCAAGGTAAAAGCAATTTCGGGATGTGCAAGCGCGTAATGCGTGACGATATTGATGATGTGATAATTTTCTGTCGCTTCCGAACGCATAAATTTCCTACGCGCCGGGGTATTGAAAAACAAATCGCGGACGCTCAGAGTCGTCCCGGTCGGACGCGCAAAATCTTTGACATCGCGCAGTTTTCCGCCTTCGATGGAAACGCGCGTTGCCGCCGTGTCGTTTTCAGTTTTCGTGATTAACTCGACTTTGGCGACGGAGGCGACCGAAGCCAATGCTTCGCCGCGAAAACCAAGCGTCCCAATCGCGCTTAAATCTTCAAGCGTTTTTATTTTCGACGTAGCGTGGCGTTCAAACGCCAAAACCGCGTCGTCGCGCATCATTCCTTCGCCGTCGTCGCTGACCCGCATCAAGCGTCTGCCGCCGAGTTCGACATCAATTTGAATGCGCGTCGCCCCGGCATCAATCGAATTTTCGACCAGTTCTTTAATGACCGACGCGGGACGTTCGACGACTTCACCGGCAGCGATTTGGTTCGCCAGATTATCGGGTAAGATTTTGATTTTGTTCATTTTTCATTTACAGCCAATTGTTTCAGGACCTACGCACTTAAATCAAAAATGCAGAAACGCGCACGGAGTAAGTGTGTCCTTACACTTATCAAAACACACTTTCTCCGTGCGTGTTTCTGCAAAAATCAACCACAATTGCGTGATTTCTACTGTTCATTATCGGTAAAAACCACTCAAATTCAAAAGATGCAGAGAATTTCGCTGAACTTAGCGACAAATTTCACAAGCCAACTTTGCCTAAAGTCGTATGAATATGATATTCTCTCTCCTTTGTAATCATACCTTTTTAAACAGTTTATTATTTAGGAGCAAATTTAGAAAATGGCTAATGAAGGAAACGGACAACTCGGAAAAATCGTGCAGATTATCGGTCCGGTTGTTGACGTAGAATTTTCAGAAAATTATTTACCGCCGATTTATCAGGCACTGCGAATCACTTCAGAAGGTTTTGATGTCGAAACGCCGGTTGATGTGATCGCCGAAGTTCAGCAGCATTTGGGCGAAGGTCGTGTTCGCGCGGTTTCGATGTTGCCGACTGACGGAATGGTGCGCGGAATGAAGGTTGTTGACACGGGCGGCGCGATTACCGTGCCGGTCGGCGAAGCGACTTTGGGGCGCGTGATGAATGTCATCGGCGAGCCGGTTGATGAACTCGGTCCGGTCAATTCGGAAACGAGAGCTTCGATTCACCGCCACGCGCCGACGTTTGACGAACAGGCGACATCGCTCGAAATGTTTGAAACGGGCATTAAAGTTATTGATCTCGTTCAGCCGTTTTTGCGCGGCGGAAAAATCGGTTTGTTCGGCGGTGCGGGCGTTGGTAAAACGGTTCTGATTATGGAACTGATTAACAACGTCGCCATCGGCAGTGACGGCTTTTCGGTGTTTGCCGGGGTCGGCGAACGAACGCGCGAAGGCAACGATTTGCTGCGCGAAATGGTCGAATCAAAAGTTATCAAATACGGCGACGCTTTTAACCATAATATGGAAGAGACCGGCGCGTTCGATTTGTCGAAAGTTGATAAAAACGAAATCAAAGGTTCGAAAGTAGCACTCGTTTACGGACAGATGACCGAACCGCCGGGAGCGCGTCTGCGCGTCGCCTTGTCGGGTTTAACGGTCGCCGAATATTTCCGCGATCAGGGAAACGACGTGCTGTTTTTCGTGGACAATATTTTTAGATTCACACAAGCCGGTTCGGAGGTTTCCGCGCTGCTCGGTCGGATGCCGTCGGCGGTTGGTTATCAGCCGACGCTCGCTTCGGAAATGGGCGAAATGCAGGAACGTATTACTTCGACGAAAACGGGCGCGATCACTTCGATTCAAGCCGTTTATGTTCCGGCGGACGATTACACCGATCCGGCTCCGGCGACGACGTTTGCTCACTTAGACGCTGTTACCGCGCTTTCCCGTCAGATTGTGGAACTCGGAATCTATCCGGCGGTTGATCCGCTCTCGTCAAACTCGCGTATTCTCGACCCGCAAATCGTCGGTGACGAACACTATGATACGGCGCAGGAAGTCAAACGTATTTTGCAAAGATACAAAGATTTGCAGGACATTATCGCCATTCTGGGTCTCGATGAATTAAGCGAAGACGACAAATTGACCGTTGCACGAGCGCGTAAAATTCAACGTTTCTTTTCGCAGCCGTTTTTCGTCGGCGAACAGTTTACCGGCTTAAAAGGCGAATACGTCAAAATCGAAGACACGATCAAAGGTTTCCGCGAACTGCTTGACGGCAAATGCGACGATATGCCTGAACAATCGTTTTATATGGTTGGCACTATTGAGCAAGCGAGAGAAAAAGCCAAGAAAATGGCGGCAGGGGCTTAAATTACGAATTAAAAATTACGAATTACGAATTTGCTCAATTTCAGCGTCGTAATTCGTAATTCGTAATTCGTGATTCGTAATTGAATTATGTTGAATTTAGAAATTGTCACACCCGAAAAAAAGGTTTTGAGCGAAGCGGTTGATGCGGTGACGGTTCCGACGACGAGCGGTGAAGTCGGCATTTTGTCGAATCACGCGCCGCTGATTTCTTCGTTGAAATCGGGAATTTTGTCTTACACGCGCGGCGGTGCGACCGAGAAAATGGTTATCTCCGGCGGCTTTATTGAAGTTAGTGCGGATAATGTTTCAATTTTGGCGGATGTTGCCGAAACATCGGGCGAAATAAATGTCGAAGCTGCTAAAACGGAACGCGATGCGGCGGAAAAGGAACTAAAGGATTGGAAGGGAACCGATGAAGACTTTGAAGTGGAAAACGAGCGTTACGAAAGAGCGCGGGCACGTCTTCAATTGGCTTCCGGCAAATAACCCGAATACAAAAGAAAAAAGAGCCGCCGAAATTGAAATTCCGGCGGCTCTTTTTTCTCTTCGATAAACGAATTAGCGTTTTAAGCACTCGCTTTTGAAACTTCCTGCACGACTTCCGCTGTTTTATTATCGTTGGCGTTGATGGCGATGTCAGCCTGCGCGACCATTCCGCAGCATCCGCCGTTTTCGTCAACTACGGCAATCCGCCGAATTTGATTGTCTTCCATCAAGTTACAGCAATCTTCAACCGACGCATCGGATGAAACCGTCACGACATTTTTCGACATCACGTCGCCGACCGTCAAATTCATCGGGTTTTTTCCTTCGCCAAGCGTGCGAACCGTAATATCGCGGTCGGTAATCATCCCAATTGGCTTGTTGTGCGTCGTATCTTCGACCACCGGAATACATCCGCAATCATTGGTCACCATCATTTTCGCCACTTCCTGCAAACTCGCGTCGGCTGTACAGCAAGCCGGACTTTCGGTCATTATTTCATTAACTAACATTTTTACTTTCTCCTTTTTATAAATAAATTACACATACAAGATCGTATGTATTCAAAACACTTTTCTGTGTTTCTCGTCTGTAATTTATATCAAGCAATCATTATACCACCCGTTGATTAATGTAATTGCCAGCACTCATCACAGTGTCGAAATTGTTAACGCTTATTTAATGCTAACTTCACAACTTCTTAATCTCTAATCCATAAAATCACAGTTTGAAATCATTCAAATTTGAAGTTAAGCGAAAATCGGAGTTTCAACGACAAACTAGCTGAAATTCAGGTTGACGCGCAAATCTATTTAATAAAGTGAACAATCAAAATTATTCTTTGAGGAGAATTACTATGAATTTATTCAGCAACAGCAAATTAACGACTATTTTGTCAATCTTTTCGTTAATTATACTTTTAACAATGGCGGCGTTTGCCCAGAGCGACAAGGCGCGGATCGCCGGAACCGTCGTTGATGTCAACGGCGGAACCGTTCTCGGCGCGACCGTCGTCGTCAGAAATGAAAAAACAGGTGAAGAACGAACCGTCACGGCGGAAGACGGCACGTTTATTGTCGTTGCGCTCCAGCCGACAACCTACACAATTACTGCAACAGCCGGTAATTTTGAGAAATTTTCTCAAACCGGAGTTAATCTGCTGGTCGGACAGGAAGCTAATTTGACTTTAACTCTTCAGCCGATTGGTGTTACGGCACAGGTCAATGTGCTTGCCAATGATGAAACATCATTAAATACTTCTTCGGCAAGTTTGAGCGCGAACGTCAACCAGCGCGAAGTCGAAGGCTTGCCGATCAACGGTCGTCAGCTTTCACAGCTCTATTTGCAGGCACCGGGCGCGGTCAACACCGGCTCCGGGACTTTTGCCGACATTCGCTTTTCGGGACGTGCCAATCAACAGAACATCGTCCGTTACGACGGCGTTGAAGGCACCGCGATCATTGACGCTTCGCCGGGAAATTTGAACGGCGAAGTTCCATCGCCTTTCCGATTGCAGTCGAGCCTCGAGAACGTCCAGGAGTTTCGTGTTGATTCGAGCAATTTTCCGGCGGAATACGGCACGGGAACCGGCGGACAAATCAACGTCGTCACCAAATCCGGCGGCAACGAATTTCACGGCTCGGCGTTCGAATATCTGCGGCGCGACGCGCTCGACGCGAGGAATTTCTTTGACGGAGCGTCGAAAAGCAAATTATCGCTTGACCAGTTCGGCGGTTCAATCGGCGGACCGATCATCAAAAACAAATTTTTCTTTTTCGGCTCTTACGAACAGTATCGCGGACGCTTCGGGCTGAATTTCGTCGAAGCCGCGCCGAGTTTGAGTCTTGCTGCGCCGGGGGCGATTGTGCCGGGATCAATAAGTGTGATCAATCCGAACGGTATTGCAGTCAATCCGGTAGTGCAGCCGTTCATTACGGCGTTTCGCTCTCCGGGCGCGGTAGTTTTGGGTACATTGGGAACTACCGGTTTTGACTTAGTGCAGCTGCAAGCCAATGAAGAAACCAACGAAAAAGCATTTGCTCTGCGGCTTGATTACCAAATAAATCCGCTCAACAAAGTTTATCTCAGATTTTTCCGCGATCAAGGAACTGATTTCGCGCCGGAAGGCGTTTCCGGTCGCACCACCACCATCGAAGCCGTTCCGCAAAACGGTGTTCTCGGTTATCAATCGGTTCTCAACAACAACGGTTCAGTAATTAACGAATTTAAACTCGGCTACAACGGCGCGAGAACACGCATCAATGGTTCCGCACCGATTGTCAACGGGTTGGATTTTTCAAATATTATTCTGAATATTTCGGGAAGTGTGGCAAACACCGGAATTGCCGGTCAGGGACAGTCTGCGGGTATCTCGATTCCGGGCGGATTGGTTCGCGCCAACAGCGCAACCAACGGGCGCGGGCAGCCATATACGCCTTATTCACTCGGTTTTATTGATAGTTTGAGCGTCGTTCGTGGAAATCACAGTATGAAATTCGGCGGCGAAATTCGTCTGATTCGGCTGTACACCGACCGTCTGGGCGGCACGACTTACACGTTTTCCAATCTCAACACATTTCTCGCCAATACGCCCGCTTCGGTGCAGTATTTGGGCGACGTGAGTGCGCCAAGTCCGTTCAACAACGGTTTGACCGGCGAACGGCTGGCGAAACAGGAATATTACATCGGCTACGGTCAGGATGAGTGGAAAATTCGTCCGGGTTTAACCTTGAGTTACGGTCTGCGCTACGAATATTATGCTCCGCTGCGCGAACGCAATAATGCTCAGGTTTTGTTCGATATTAATACCGGACAGCTTCGCCCGTCCGATCAGGCAGCGTTCAAATCATCAAAGAGTAACTTCGGACCGCGCATCGCGGCAACCTACTCACCGAATGTCGGCGGCGACGGTTTCTTCGGCGGCGGGAAAACAGTTTTTCGCGGCGGTTTCGGCATTTATTACGGACCCGGACAAACCGAAGACCAGATTCAGCCGATTGAAAGCGACCGCATTTCTTCGACCATTTCGAGCGGTTCACTGCTCGCATTTCCGGCGAACATTCCGGGGATTGTCGCCAATTTCAACGCCAACCCGACCAATCGTCAGTATCAGCCGCGAGCCTATTCAGGAGATTATAAAATTCCCGAAAAAGTTTATCAATACACTTTTTCGTGGCAGCAACAGTTGCCGTATAAAATAGTTTCGACAATTGCCTACGTCGGAAGTCAGGGACGCAATTTGTTTCTGCGAAGCGTCGCCAATCAGATTTTACCCGGCAGCACGACTATTCTCAACGGCACGAATTTGCCGTCGGGCGTGGGCGTGGTCAACCGCACGAACGCCGCCGGACAAGTTATCGGTGTCAACACGATTCGCCAATTCGATATTCTTTCAGGTACCACGCAAAACCGTCCGTATGCGGAAGTTGATTACAAAACGAGCGGCGGCGATGACCGTTACAACGCGTTGCAATTTTCCTTCGCTCGTTCGATCAGTTCCGGTTTGACAATGAATCTGCAATACACTTACGCCAAAAGCGAAGGCACGACCGCCGGTTCAAACGAAGCGCGAACGGCGGCGCAGATCAATAATTTTGAAGCCGACCGCGGCAGAAATAATTTCGACGTTCGTCACACCTTCAATTTGAGTGCGCTTTATTCATTGCCAATCGGTAAGAATAAACGCTTTGACTTCGGCAAAACCGGCAATCTTTTACTAGGCGGTTTTGAAGTCGGCGGCATCATCAACGCCCGCAGCGGTGTGCCGGTGGAAGTTTTAGTCGTGCGTCCCGATGTCGTCGTCCAGTGCGTTTCGGCAACGGGCTGTCCGAACGGCGCGGGCGGTACTTTTGCCAACGGATTCGTCGCCAATCTGCCGTCGTTCGGAACGACTTTCCCCTCATTGCCGACCGGCTTTGCGGCAGTCGTTAATACGCCGGGAGGCGGCGCGTCGCGTAATGTTCGCCGTCCGAGTTTGATTGCGGGAGTTAATCCTTTTCTGAACAACGACCGCAACTTTATCAACCCGGCGGCATTCTCCACACCTGCACCCGGAACATACGGCGATTTTTCGCGCAACGAATTGTCGGGTCCGAATTTCAAACAGGCAGATTTGGTTTTAACAAAGCGGTTTCGTTTCACGGAACGGTTGAACGCGGAGTTTCGCACGGAAATTTTCAATATTTTCAATGTGCCGAATTTTGCCAATCCGTCAACCACACTCAGCAACGCGCTGCCGAATCTGAGTTTTAATACGACGACCGGAGCTTACAGTGCCGGAACCTCGAACGTCGTTCAACCCGGTCAAGCATTCACGCAGGGTGCCGCCGGTTCAACCTTCGGTCTGCTTCGTTCGACCGTCGGACGCACGGTTGGTTTGGGAACAAACCGCCAGATTCAATTTGCATTTAGATTCAATTTTTAAAAGCTCAATCTCTAATTGGAAAGGAAAAAAAAGCGGCGGGTAAAGTTTCAAACTTTACCCGCCGCTTTTGTTATCTTTATAAGTTCCAACTGTTCAATCAGGCTGCAACTTCTTTAGTTTTGTATGCCGGAAGTGCCACCCGCGCATTCGGTTCTTTTTTCAACCCCAACGCCCAATCCGCCTGCATCAGCGTATGAATGTCGCGTGTTCCTTCGTAAATAATCGCGGCTTTGCAGTTTCGCAAATAGCGTTCGACCGGATAATCATTGGTGTAACCGTTCGCGCCGTGAATTTCAATCGCCATCGAAGCCGCCGTTTCCGAACGCGTCGTCGCCTGCCACTTCGCCATACTCGCGGCTTTGGCACAATTTTCACCGACGTTTTTCAGCCACCCGGCTTTCATCCAGAGCAGATTGCACATTTCGTAGTCGGCTTGCATATTGGCGATTTTTTGTTTGACGAGTTGAAAATGAGCGATAGTCTGCCCCTGCACTTCGCGTGTGTTGGCGTAAGCGACCGAAGCGTCACGCGCCGCCCGAATCACGCCCGTCGCGCCGGATGCAACCGTGTAGCGACCATTTTCCAATGAAAACATCGCAATCTTAAAACCTTCACCTTCTTTCCCGAGCATATTTGCCTGCGAAACGCGCACGTCCTGCAAAGTGAAATAACCCGTGTCACCGGCGCGAATGCCCATTTTCCCGTGCAGACTTCCCGATGAAAAACCTTCCATCGTGCGCTCGATGATAAAACAGCTCATTCCCGAATGATCGCGGTTTTTGCGTTTTTCTTCATCAGTCCAGCAGAAAAACAAAAAATTATCGGCGGTATTGCCCAGAGAAATCCACATCTTCTCGCCGTTCAAAATCCAGTCGTCGCCGTCGCGTTTCGCCGATGAGCGCATCCCGATCACATCCGATCCCGCATTCGGTTCGGTCAACCCGAACGTCGCCAACTTTTCACCCCTCGCCTGCGGCACGAGATATTTCTGTTTCTGTTCTTCATTGCCCCAGGTCAACAGCGACAAACAATTCAACCCGACGTGAACGCTCATCGCCACGCGCAAAAACGTATCGCACGCTTCGAGTTCTTCACACACAAGTCCGAGCGAAATATAATCAAACCCCGCCCCGCCGTATTGTTCGGGAATACAAACGCCCAACAGTCCGAGTTCGCCCATTTTCGTAAAAACAGACTTTTCAAAATGATGTGTCTCATCCCATTCTTTGATATGCGGCGCAACTTCGCCTGCAACGAATTCGCGCACAGTTTTTTGTAATGCTAAATGTTCTTCGGTTAGTTCAAAATCAATCACGGTTTTATCTATTTCCCCTTTAAATCAGAATAAAATACTAGCTTCATATTAGCATTTTCAAAACAAAGTTACTAAACCGCAAAAATTGAGTGTAATAAAAAATCACATAAAACCTTTGTCAGTCGGAGCGCGGACGGCTCGTCCGCTCAACAAGCAAAGCGATGTTGAAAGCGTTCGCGTCGGAATACAATTATAGAAAGGTAAAATATGCGGCTCAAAATGTGATAAAACCTAAATTAAACAGTATCAATCAGAGCGCAAACGGTAAGATTTGCGCCCTGATTAGCCGAATCCGCATTCAGCCAATGACTGGTTGATGCGAGGTGCTGAGAAAACCCCATGTATTCAAGGCAAAGTCGTGAAATTTATTTCCGTCAAATCCTTCTCGACATTTACGATCAATTTAGGCTGACTAAACGTATATTTTTTTGCTTTGACCTCAAGCGTATATGTTTCATCCGTTGGCACATTTTTGAATTCATAATATCCAAAACTCGTTGTCCTCGCCGTTCGGCTGTTTCCCCGTGAATCGGTCAGTATAACAATCACATTCATTATGCCTCTGCCCGATGGTATCATTGTTCGTCCGGTGATGATCGTTCCCGTTGCTGACGATTCGCCAATCGTGATAGTTCCGCCCGTATAGGTTGGCTGGGTAATCGGATTGTTCGGGTCAATTCCCGATGTTTTTCGCCGCGCCAGTGAGTCCGTAAACCTTATTGTTGCTGCTCCCGACGGAGCGTTTGCCGGAATCGTAAAGGCAATATTGACCAGCACCAAATTGTTTCCCGCCGCAGTGGTGTCACCATTGAATGAAGTGACGGAAAATCCGATTTGACCCGCCGTGTTTTTATTAAAGACGACATCGCCGCCTGCCGTGCCGATTGCCACCTGCGGATCGGTTAATTTTGCCGCGTCGTATTCCAAACTAAAGGTATAACCGGCTTCATTTCCAGCCGCATCAACGAGAATCGGGACGACAACCGTTTGACCTTCAACCGCATTTTGACTGCCGACGCGAAACGCCGGTGCTGATGAAACTTCATTATTTTTGACTGACGATTTGCCGGTTGACGTAATATCAGCCAAATCTATTCGATTTGATTGTGACGCGATTGAACCGGAAGCCGGACCGTTGGCATTTTGCAAAGCATCAGTTCCGACCGAGAAACGACGCGCCTGCTGCACATCATCAGAATCAATGAATCCGTCGCCGGAAGTTGAACGCGGTGAACAATCGGCACGTTGAAACTCATTGCTTTGATATGGTTGGTCAAGCCCGACGACAAAGCGGCGAATTTCCTGAATATCGTCGGAATCAACAAATCCGTCACCGTTTGGTCTGCCTTGCAAATCGGCTTCATACGTTTGGCTTGTGGTTGATGGATCGGTAACAGTCAAACTTACATTAATAGTTTGTGGACTGTTGGCGGCATCCGATGTTATCGTTATTGTTCCCGTGTAATTGCCGACAGCCAACCCGTTAGGATTAACTTGAACTTGTATATTTGAAGGCGCAGTTCCGGTCGTGTTGCTTAATTGAATCCACGATTGATTGGCGGCGGCTGACCAGTTTAGTGTTCCGTCGCCGTCATTGCGGATTGCCAAAGTTTGAGCCGAAGTAAGATTTGCGTTTCCTTGAGCAATGAAATTCAGATTATTCGGCGCGGCATTCAAGGTTGCCGGTATTGCCGGTTGTGTTCTAAATACTTGAATTGTTATTGTTGCCGTTCCGGTTTGCGCGGAACTGTCTCTTGCAGTGAGAGTTATATGATGCGTTCCTTCCTGCAAAGTCGAAGCAGTAATTGATAAATTTTGTCCTGCTCCGAGCGAACCTTCCAAGTCTGAACTCCAGAGAAGCGAATCATCATTTATTTGACCGTCTTCCAAATCAAAAGCACTACCGCTTAAAACGATGTTTTGGTCGCCGACAAAATAGTTGTTATTAACCGGATTGCTAATTGATGCTTGCGGCGCGTGGGTATTAACACTGAAAAAAGCATCTGATTGGTCAAGGCTGGAATAAAAACCATCGCTGGCAATAACCCTAAATAAACCTTGGTTTGTCCCGCCAATCGAATCTAGCTGCACTTCATAGTTTGTTGATTCTAAGTCTGATGCGATTGTTTCCCAAGTCGCTCCGGCGTTCGAGCTGTATTGAACTAAATAGCGCAAAGCATCGCCATCCGCATCGTTCGCCGTCCACTGCACATTTACGGTTGAAGTATTCAAAGTTTCGCCACCATTTGGAAAAGTTATCGTTACAAGCGGCGGATTCGCTGAAGCCTGTTTAGAAGCTAATACTTGCCCGTTTTTAATAAGAGAAATTCGGGTTGCGTTTGATTGATTCGGTAACAAAAGCGCAAAATTACCGTTACTGCTTTCTAAAGAAGACTCCGGGTCAAATGGATAAGAAGATAATTCCTGATTGTTGCTGTCAAAGAAACTTATTTGATAAGCTCCTGTTCTGTTTGCAGGAACATTAGTTGGTGAAGGCAATTTATAAATTGTAGAAAGTTCTCCATTCTGTTGATTATTGGTTATGTTGCCGCTTATTAACAGTGTATTTTCACTTTTTTCAACCATCAACTGTAATTTGTCTGAATTATCCGAAACTTTCAGCAAAGCGTTAAATCTATTTTTTATATGATCTAAAATACCTTTGTAAGTATAGTTCGAAATCCATCTATTACTTCCATAACTCATTAGATCAGGTGAATCAGAAGAATAAGGTTTAAAGCCGTCAAAACCATAAATTGTACCTGCTGCAAACTCATTTCGTGACCGCCCACCAATTGTCCCATCAGTCGCGTAAATTCCAGAGCTTGGAGGATTACAATGTCCAGCCTCCTTTCCATTATAGTCAATATGAAACCTACCTAGAAGATGTCCTACCTCATGAACAGATGTAAGTGATGTCCGTATTTGTTTAGTAAAAGGAAATGCCGAAGCAACATAACCTTTCAAATCAGTATTGCAAGTCGGTTCTGTTGGTTTTGCATCTGCTTCTCCCACTACTCCGCATGTGATACCGGGTAATGAGCAGCGGTCAGGGGGATTATCACTTACGGCAAACGGACTTATTAATCCTAGATATATTTCGTCACAATTCTTTTCAATGAGACAACCATCACTTACTCGCTTATTTAGCAATGCTGAATTCAAATGCTCTAAGTAATATGAGTCATAAGAAGGTTGACCGAGCGGATTTAGTAATGCAGATGGAGATTTGAAACTTGTTCTAGTTATTTCAACATTCGCCGTTGGCAACATTTCTTTTAAATCTCGCTCAACCAAACTTATTTCTTGAGGACTTAACTCAAAGTTTTGTCCAAATAACTTTTTCCAAAAAACATTTACAAGTTTGATTTTTAATTTTGGCGCAGTTTGAAAAGCAACTTGAACTTTACCATCATGGCTGCCATCTGCTTCATTATAATTAAAATTGTGGCTGACTCCCTGAAATTGCAATTCAATTATTCCGCTTGTCCAATCATCGGTAGGGTTGGAAGGCAACTCAAACAAATAACTGTCATTTAGTGATATACGTTTTGGTTGTTGTTTTACTGTTCTCTCTATTGCATTAAAAGTTCCTAATGCAACGCGATTTCCATTTATGATGCGTGTTCCGCTCAATTGCGCTTTCACATTAGCAATATCTGTTGTGTTACTACGAACGTGAACTCTCACATAGGTCTTTTTGCCTTGAATCAACGGAACACTGTTATTTAAGTCCTGAACCGCTTGAGTTACCTCTATTCCAATAACTTCAAGTGGAGTTGAAGGCGGTTGGTTTTGTGCAATTACCTGAAAACTTCCCGTTGCAGATTGTTGATCGGGATTCTGTATTTTTACTGTCGCATTATAAGGTGGCGAACCTTTCATCACGACATATAACTTAATCTGGTTTGAACTAACACGCTGTTTGTTTCCACTAAATAACTCAAAAGTTCCGTCTTGAGTAATTATAAACGCTTTAAAATCATCCTGAAAATTAATGCCGTCAATCGTTAAAGTTGCAACTTGGTTTGCTGTTACCGGCGAAGTTATATTATTGACAATCGGCGCGGGCGTGGACGGAATCACTTTAAAAGTACGCGTTACGCTGTCTCTGATGAAATTAAGTTTTAGAGTGACATTATAAGCGGATGTCCCTCCCATATTTACCCAAACGTGAATTTCTTTTGATGAGATATATTGCAAATCTCCTTGACCGATATTAAAAGTTCCTTCGGGAGTAATAACGCTTGCAGAGAACGGTTGTCCGAAATTATTACCTTTGACGATTAGTTCCGTGCGAGTACTGAGAACAACAGTATCAGGTGTAATTTCATTTACAGTTTGTGCTAAGAAACAACCTCCTGATTCATTAATCATTATCGGAACGGCATTGCTTTCTTTGCCGGTAGCGACATCCTGCATTTTGAATAAATAACTGCCGACTTCATCATTGCAACTGGACGTATAATAAGCCGAGAAACCACCTGAACTGTTTGCGGTTAATGTTGCGAGTTCTTGCGTCGTTCCATTCGGGTAGGTAAGAAATTGTTTGATTGTGCTGTTCGGCGTGAACCAACTTCCGCTGTAAGTAAATGTCGTTGCCTGTTGTGTTCCCGAAGATGGATTGATGTCTAAAACTGGATTGCTCGGTACTCCACGACATTTGCCGGCTCCGCCTGACTCAAAAATACTGCGAACTTCGTTTGCTGTAATAGCCCGATTATAAATTCCTACTTCATCAACAACGCCTTGCAATTTGCCATCAAACGGTTCGCCCGAACTGCCGATAAATACTGGTCGAGTATCATAATCAAGCGGGAAATTGGCTGCTTGAATACCTTCCAATTCTCCATTGACATACAGCCGAACTGTTGAGCCGTCATAAGTTCCGACAACATGATAAAACTGATTTCTCGGATTTTGATCTACTGTAATTGGACTTGTAGAGTTCGCAATAATCTGATTTCCGTTAGCGGATGAAATTAAGAAGGCGAGTCTTTCAACGCCATTTGTATCTCGGTATTTTTGCAAACTATAACCTTCAAAATGATCTGTCCGCGTGTTTTTCTTGGAAACAATATATTGAAGTCCGGGCGCAGAAGAATTAGTACTGTCTAACGAAGTAAATTTAAACCAAGCCTCTACACTAATTTGCTGAGGTTTCAAACTTGGTGAGTCGGGAATTTCAACATAATCATCTATACCGTCAAATCCAAAAGCTTCTCCGTGTGATACTGGTCCTATGGCGTTTGCATTTGCTCCATTTCGCAAAATACCGCTATTTGCTCCGATAGAGTCATTTGCATTACCATTCGCGTAATACCAGCTATTAAGTCCTGATGGAGGGATTACACAACCGAGTTGGAACTTAGTGCTGCTAATATTTACTTGATTCGGATAGTTTTGGCTTATTTGAACTCGTATCGTCTGACCTTGAGAAGAGGTTGGATCTAACCGAACCGCTATCATTTTATAAGTTGGATTATTAACAGTCGCAGTTATGGTATATCCGTGACTATTAAAATAATTTGTATATATGGTAAATTCATCGGTCAAAGTTCTTTGAGTTGTAAAAGTCCTTGTTCCTTGACTTCTAAGATCATTTGTAAAAGAAAAGAAGTTTTGATCAATACTTGCTCCCGGCTGTTCTTTAGGAATATCAGGCGGAATATTGTTGGGGATTCTGGAATTCGGTAAGTTAATTGTTGTGATTTCAAGTGATTGAGTTCCCTCAAAAGCACCAATATCGACATTGCTGTCAACTTGGCGCGGAAAACCTGCGTCCCGCTGATCAGTTGTTAGAGCATTAGGTAAAGTAACAGCACAGGTATTATTTACAACACAGTTATTGCCTGAATCTATAGCCGGACTGTTTGGTAAAAGCGCATGCGTTTGTGTTGAACCGCCATTATTTTGCAAAGGACTTAGTAAAGGATTAAGCGGATTACTTCTAGTTCCAACTTTATCGCCATTGACACCATTTATAAACTTGGTATTTCCAAAGTAATTCGGACTGCCAATAAGATTATTCCCTTTTGAATTGCATACGAGGTCGTCAATATCTGGATTTAGTGGAGCGTTATTGCGGGCAACTATTGTGTTAAGAATATTCGTTCCTGTTGTGCCATTACAAATTATACCGCCGGAATAACCACTTTGACTGTTATTATCAACAATAGTTGAGTTTGCTATTGTCATAAATCCAAAATTAACTGCCCCACCGCCACTGAATGTTGATGTATTATTGCTTATGGTTGAGTTAATTATTGTCATAATTCCTCTTCCATTTTCGATAGCTCCTCCTTGGTCTGCTACATTATTATTTAATGTAGAATTTGCAATGGTCACCGTGCCGTTTTCGTCGTTGTAAATTCCGCCCCCATCGTGTCCTCCTGCCGTATTGGATTCCACCCTAGAACCTGTCGTATTATTTATCACAGCAGAATTAAAGAGGTTAAAATTACTTTGACTATTTAAAATACCGCCGCCAGCATGCACAATAGAACGGTCACCAGTAAAGCTTGAACCGCCAGAGATGGTAATTCCATTTATATTTGCTGTTACCCCAACTCCTGAAATTGAGAAAATGCGGAATTTAGGCGTTCCGTTAGCAGAAGAACGCTGAACAATTAAATTATTTGCTCCTGTTCCTGAAATTGTTAGACTTTTGTTAATTACAAGATCACTACTCGTCAAAGTGATGGTGCAAACGCTTCCAGAACAACCGGAAGTGCCAGCCGGAATGTTGAAATTAATCGTTCCGCCCGAAGAAGAATCAATAATCGCTTGGCGCAAACTCCTGAACCGCCGTCTAAAGTGTTTATTACGGTTATGGTTGTGATAAATGGACTAAAACCTTCTTTTAGAAAAGCTAGTTGTTCAATTTTGCTTAGGAAGTTAATCGGCGCAGTATATTGTGAATCGGCTAAAGAGGCTTTGTTTATTTGCGTTTGCTGATTATTGCTTGATTCTGCCGATGAACTGATCGTTCCAAATGTGATGGAAACAATAGCAAATAGTACGATTAAAAATGTAGATTTACTTTTCCTGCGAATATTGGTATTAATCATTTTCCTTCCTTATTTTTGATAACAGAGATTCTAATATTGAGAGCAAGATTGATGGTTTTGTCCTTCGGGAAACTCAAAAATTGTTGATGTCTTTGATAAGACGATGTTATACTCAATTCGCCCTGCTACTAAAATTCAGTTGTGTCGCACAATCTTTGCTTTGCTTGTGTAAGTTTTATACAAACCTGCATCAACTATTTTCGGCATTTTTGACAATGTGAATTTACGAATATGCCAAAACTTTTTATCGAAGCGAAACAGTTGTATTTTTTTCAGGTTACAGGATAACGCAAAAAATTAGTTTGTCTATGAATTTAAGTTAAAACTTTTATGAAATAATCGTGAATTTTGACGTTGGCGGACAATAATATGAAAGAATTCTCAAAAAACACTTACAAATTCGGTGATTTCACTTTCGACGCAAACAAACTCGCGCTTTATTATCAAAAACAACTGATAAAAAACGGCGGCGGAAAACCTTTGCAGGTCTTAGCCGTTCTACTGCAAAACGCCAACGCGCTCGCTTCGCACGATGAGATAATCGAAGAGGTTTGGCAGGATAATTTATCCGGTATGACTGCGGAAAATGTCGCTCAATACGTCAGCACATTGCGAAGGGCTTTGGCGGAATATGAGCCGGAGGAAAAATACATCGAAAGCGTGAAAGGTCGCGGATATATGTTTGTCGGCGATGTTTCGACGGAAGAAGCGGAAATCGAGCCTGAATTGTCGTTTTTGTCGTCCGAATCGGCGGGTGTCAGGAATAAAGCGGAAGATGCGTCGCCGAAAAAAAATTCACGCCGCAATTTCGTAAAGATCGCCTACCTTTTAGCCGCGTTAGTTTTAGTTTCGGCTATCTCGCTGACTGCTTGGAATCAGTCGGCAAAAGATGATGAACAGGAAATAAAGCGCGTGGTCGAAGGTTCGCAAAAATACGAATCGCTGGTTTTATACGAAAATCCCGCCGATTTTGACGAAGCACAATTGACGCAATACTGGCTGCCGGATGATAATTTCAATGCCGATTATGACATTCGGGAAGTTCGCAAAGGCGTTCAGCGATTGGTGGACGAAGGCAGGCATTACGGGAAAGAAACGAAGCCGGAACGATTCGAGTTTCAATCGGTGGAAGTCAACACGGCAAATGATTTTGCTCTCGTCAAAACGCTGGAAAAATGGTTTGTCGTCGAATACCACACGGACGGAACATTGCTCAAAACAAAAAATGTCGGACCGTATTTTGTCAGCTACGCTCTGCGAAAAATTGGCGGTCGCTGGCTGATCGAAAAATCGAACACTGCCAGAGCCGAACCTGCGCCGCTGAAATGATTTTATGTGTCAATAATGACCGCCGGGAATGGGTATGTTCACTAATCCCTAAGCCCTTTCTAACGGTCGGTGTTAAGACAATCAAACACAAGATATGATTTCGATTTCCGAAGCCTTAAAAATTATTGAACGCGAAAGTTTTGTTTTGAAAAACGAGATGATTGATCTGAACGAATCGATCGGGCGCGTTTTGGCGGGGGAAATACGCGCCGATATGGATTTACCGCCGTTTGACCGTTCGCAGATGGATGGTTTTGCGGTTAGAACGAAGGATGCGAAAGATGCGCCGGTCGAATTAAAAATTATCGGCGAATCGGCGGCGGGAAAAGGGTTTGACGGTGAAGTGAATTCGGGCGAAGCCGTGCGGATTATGACCGGGGCGCGGGTTCCGAGCGGTGCGGACGCGGTGCAGAAGGTCGAGTTGACTTCGGAAAAAGACGGTTTTGTGACGATTGCAGAGCGAACAAAATTGCTGCAAAACATTAATCCGCTGTCTTCTGAGATTAGAAAAGGCGCGAAAATATTTTCCGCAGGTGAGGTGGTGACAAAAAATATGATCGCGGCAATTGCTTCGTTCGGTTACGCGGGAGTTGAAGTTTATCGAAAACCGAAGGTCGGAATTCTTTCGACGGGCAGCGAGATTATCGAGATTTCCGCCACGCCGCAGCGCGATCAAATTCGCAATTCAAACTCGATGATGCTCAAAGTTTTCGCCGATGATTACGCCAACGCGGAAATCTTGCCGGGTGTTAAAGATGATATCGAAAATCTGAAAACGGTAATTAACAGTGCCGCCGAAAAGTATGATGTTTTAATCACGACGGGTGGCGTTTCGGTCGGCGATTACGATTTTACGAAGCCGGTTCTGCGCGAACTCGGCGCGGAGATTTTTTTTGAAAAGGTCAGTTTGAAACCCGGCAAGCCGACGGTTTGCGCTAAACTTAATGATTGTCTGATTTTCGGTTTGCCGGGAAATCCGGTGTCGGCGGCGGTGACTTATTATCTTTTTGTGCGAACTGCGCTGCTGAAAATGCAGAGCGCGAAAGATTGTCAATTAAGGCGCGGTTTCGCCGTCACTCCGCGAAAATTAAAGTGTGCGGCGGAACGCGATTCGGTGTTGCCGGCGTTGGTCGAAACGGATGCGGACGGGAAATTAATCATCGAATCGCTGCGCTTTAACGGCTCGTCAAATTTTATCGCTTTTTCACGCGCCAACGCGCTGGTTTTCGTGCCGCGCGATGAAAATATCGAAGCAGGCGCGGTCGCTGAAATATTCTTTTTATAAATGTTATGGGAAAACTTTCGCATTTCGACGAACAGGGCAAAATCAAAATGGTTGATGTCAGCGACAAAACGGAAACTGCCCGCCGCGCCGTCGCTTCGGGTAAGATTTTGCTCAATCAAGAAACGATAGAAATTTTAAAATCCAGCGAAAATCCGAAGGGAAATCCGCTCGAAATCGCCCGCATCGCTGGGATTATGGCGGCGAAACAAACTTCAAATCTGATTCCGCTGTGTCATCAAATAAATTTATCAAAAGTGAACGTCACCGCTGAAATAAAAGATGACGGCGTTTACATCGAAGCCGAAGCGAAAACGAGTTCGCAGACCGGCGTGGAAATGGAAGCGTTGACCGCCGTCAGTGTCGCCGCGCTGACCATTTACGATATGTGCAAAGCGGTGCAGAAAGATATTGCAATTACAGACATCAGGCTAGAACTGAAAACGGGCGGGAAGTCGGATTATGTGTTTAATCCTTAGTTCTTTGCTCTTTGTTTTTGTCGGGCATCGTAAATTTTGCTGATTTAGTCTAAGAACAAAGCCCGAACAAAGTTGTAAATTTGAACGTAAAATATGGTAAGATGAGGTTAGGAATTTTACAAGGAGTTAATGAGAAAATGAAATACAAAGTTGCCGAAGATGCGAAGCCGCAGATTTATCTTTTGTTGATTGCGACCGTAATCACAGTTGTATTGTGGTTTATTCCATACGCCGAATATCTGGTTTATCCGGTGCGCCTTTTCACGACGTTTATTCACGAATCGAGCCACGCGCTGATCGGGTTTTTGACCGGCGGTTCGGTGCAGTCGCTGACGATTGCCACCGACGGTAGCGGCGTTGTTTATTCGGTTCCGTCCGGTTTTTTCGGCGCAATTTTGACTTCGAGTGCGGGTTATCTCGGTACGACGGCGTTCGGTGTTCTGCTGCTCGTATTGATTCGCCGCTTTATTTCCGCCAAACATATTTTGATGGCGTGTGCCGCGTATATCGGACTAATCACGCTTTTCTTCGGGATTCTAAGCCCCGCGTTTAATATTTTTTCGTTGCAGGTCGGATTTTCCAGCATCGCCTTTACAGTCGTTTCAGGCGTGCTGCTGACCGCCGGACTGTTCGCGCTCGGCAAATCTGCGAGCGTCAAAACGGCAAATTTTGCGGTCGCGTTTCTCGCTGTACAGTGTCTGCTCAACGCATTTCTCGATTTGAAAACTTTATTTTTCATCAACGCGCCGGGTTTCGGTTCTGACATTCAAACCGACGCGGGCAATATGGCGGCGGCGACCGGGCTTCCGGGAATCGTTTGGGTGATGATTTGGATCGGCATTTCGATCTTGATGATTTCAATCGGTCTGCGCGTTTACGCCGTCAGTCAAAAATCTAAAAATCACGATTTGCCGTTCGTAGATTAAATTATTTGCTGCAACATTAACATTGCAGAAACCCGCACGGAGTAAGGTTGAAAAGCTATTTGTCACCATTACTTCGTGCGGGTTTCTGCAATAAATAACCAAGTTCAATCAACTTTTCTATGTTCAAATCACTTCTGCTGATTCTACTTATTTTCTCTGCCGGTGTTTTCGCACAGGTGAAAACCGTGCAAACTCCGACCCCGAAAACTCCATACTCAAAATCGCTTCAGGCGATGGTCGTAACGACCAAAGACTGGAACGCAGTGCAGGGAAAAGCGCAGATGTTTGAACGCGCCGATACAAAATCGGAATGGAAAGCGGTCGGCGCAGTTTTTCCGGTCGTTGTCGGCGAAAAGGGTTTGGCGTGGAGTGACGATGCGCGAATGATGGCGGAAACCGAACCGCACAAAGTCGAGGGCGACGGCAAATCGCCCGCCGGAATTTTTATTTTGACATCTGCATTCGGCTCAAAAGCAAAACCTGATTTTGTCACTTTGCCGTTCACTCAACTGGAAGAATCAACCGAATGCGTGGACGACGTGAAATCAGCCAGCTATAACAAAATTGTTGATAAATACAAAATCGGCAATTTAGACTGGAACAGTTCGGAAAAAATGCTCGCCGTCGGAGCGCAGTATGACTTGGGCGTGTTCGTCGCGCACAATTCGTATCCGGTCGAAAAGGGCAAAGGTTCGTGTATTTTTCTGCACGTTTGGAAGAATGAATCGAGCGGTACGGCGGGCTGCACGGCGATGAAGCGCGAAAATATCGAAATGGTTTTAACCCGTTTGGACGCGAAAAAGAATCCGGTTTTGATACAATTGCCGGAGAGAACTTATCAGAATTATCAAAAACTTTGGAAACTCCCGAAAATCAAATAACCCTGCGCGATTTGCCGATTGGTGCGCGTCTCTTAATTCGCACCAAAGCCGACTGGCGATGCGCGGTCATCTCAAAATTTACCGAAGAAAAAGTAACTTTAATCGTCTGCTCGCCGTCGGGCAGAACCTACCGTTTGCGCCGACTATTAGACGCGGAAATAATTTTTGACGGGAAAATTCCGATGCTCAAATTTGAAACTGATGAAAATTGGCGCGGCAATTTTTGCAGATATGATTGTCGTTGGTAAAAGCCGGAGCGCGGAAGTCCCGTCCGCTTCAACGCCAGCGAAGCGATGCGTTGAATAAGTTTCTCAACTTAAATTTTACTGTCAATCACGATGCTACAGAATGTGAAGGCGTATATTTGTTTGAAATCTACTGGTATGACGATGCCGGAAGGTGTTGGAAGCGTTGATCTGTTCGTTTCATACTGACAACGCTTCCAACTTCGCTGCGCTGGTTAGGCGGACGGGACTTCCGCGCTCCGGCTGAGTTAAAGGCTGATTCGGTTGACACCCAAAACTTTGCGGCTGCCGTTTTCCTGCACGAACACGACGAATTTCAGGTTTTCTTTTTTCCAGTTCGGCTGTAACTGTACGACGAGTGAATTGTCGAAACTGTTTTGTTCAGCCATAATCATTCCGACGGATTTTAATTCGCGGACGACAGAGGCGTGGTCGAGTTTGCGCCCTGCATTTTCGCCCCCTTTGACGCTGGTGCTGAGATTATCTTCGGCAATTGCCAGAAAAACGGAGGCGTTTTCGTGTTTCGGAAGGTCGGAAATTTTAATCTTTAAATTGTTATCGGCGTTGCTCAGTTCAACATTCGCCTTTTTGTCTTTTGCGGTTTCGGTGATTGCTTTATTGGCTTCCGATAAATTGCTGCCGACAAACTGCTTTTCACCGTTGACAACCATTTGCGGCGTGTAAACCTGTCCGAGTTTGAACGCCTGCCCGTAAACATTCTGCCGCTGACTGTATAAAGCCGATGAATATTCGTCCTTCCAACCGATGTTGTCCCAATAATCAACGTGCAGCGCGAGCGTGATAATTTCGGCGTTCGGGTTCGGCTGTTCCTTTTGAAGCTGTGCCAAAACGCGCTCGGCAGGCGGGCAGCTGAAACACCCTTCACTGGTGAAAAGCTCGACCAATACCGGAGTTTTTTCTTTATTAGACATATTTTCCGGCTGCGGATTGATATTTACCGACGGCACATCGGTTGATTCGGTCGCCGTCGTACCGGTTGATAAACTACACGCGAGAAAGGTCGCAAACACCATCAAGAGTCCGATTATTATTAATTGTTTCATATAAAATTCCTCACGGGTAATATAACATTCCCCGATAAACTTACGTCAATTATATTCTATTCAGGGCAAAGATTTTTTTCGATTTTTTGCCTTGCACGAAAACGACGAATTTCAAATTCTTTTTGTTCCAGCTTGATGGAACGTTGACGACGGTTTCATTTTCAAAATTTTTATCGGCGGGAAGCAAGTTGCCGATCAGTTTCATCGCGCGGACGACCGAGGTGTGCGACAAAGTTCTGCCCGAATTTTCGCCGCGCCGCACGTTTGAAGTCAAATTATCTTCCGTTACCGCCAGCCAAATGTATGATTCGTCGTGTTTGGCGACATCGTTAATTTTTACTTTGATTTTTGGGTTTTTCGCTTCATTGGCGGCTGAAATTTCGACTGTTGCTTTTTCGTTTTTGACGGCATCGGCAATCGCCTGCGCCGCGTTTCCGTAATTGCTGCCGACAAATTCTTTCTGCCCGTCAACGACCATTTGCGGCGTGTAATTTGAATCGAGTCCGAAAAAACCGGCGTAACCGCCCTGCCGTTCGCTGTAACTTGCCAGCGAAAATTCGTCTTTCCAGCCGAGATAATTTCAGTAGTCAACGTGAAATTCGAGCGTGATAATGTCCGCCGCCGCGTTCGGTTGTTCGGTCGCCAATTTCGTCAAAACGCGGTCGGCGGGCGGACAGCTCGAACAGCCTTCCGATGTAAACAATTCAACTAAAACGGGCGTTTTGCTCTTTGCCGCCGCGTTTTCTTTGCTTTGGGCGGCGACGTTCGCTGCCGATACGCTCAACATTCCGATTGTAAATAAAAAGATAAAGGAAAATTTCATAACATACCTCTCAAAAGTTTTTTCGACGTTCTCGTTTTTATAATAGTTTCGGGAAAGTCTTTTATTCCGCTTTTGTGTAACGGCGGCAATTTGGTAAAATTAAATTTTGCTCAAACGACAGGGTATTTCATCTATGCAAGCAGTTAAAACCAAAGAAGAAGTGATCGAAGTGCGCGGCGCGCGGGTTCACAACTTAAAAAACATTTCATTTCATCTGCCGCTCAATCAACTGACGGTCGTCACCGGCGTTTCCGGTTCGGGTAAATCCTCCTTAGCCTTTGACACGATCTACGCCGAAGGACAGCGGCGTTATGTCGAATCGCTGTCGGCGTATGCGCGGCAGTTTCTCGAACGAATGGATAAACCGGATGTTGACGAAATTTTGGGAATCGCTCCGGCGATTGCGATCAGGCAAAAAAATCAGACGCGCAATCCGCGTTCGACGGTTGCTACGCAAACCGAAATTTACGATTATCTGCGTCTGCTGTTTGCGCGTGTCGGGCAGACTTTCTGCCACGTTTGCGGCAACGAAGTAAAAAAAGATTCGCCCGAATCAGCCGCCACTGAAATTTTAGCGGCTTTGGAACCCGGCACGAGATTTTATGTTCTTTTCCCCGCCGAACACCACGAAGAGATTCAAAGTCCAAAATCCAAAGCTCAAAGTCCGGTTCCGCATTTGATGAGTTTGATGCAGCAAGGGTTTACGCGGCTGTTCCGCGACGGCGAAACGATTGATCTGCAGAAACCGGAAGATTATCGGTTTGCGGATTTTGAAAATACTTTTGTGATGATTGACCGTTTGAAAGCCGACACGGATATTCGGCAGCGGTTGGTTGATTCGCTGGAAACCTGTTTTCGTGAAAACGGCAATGCGGTAATAATGACCGCCGGAGAAAATCCGCAGCGGCTGAATTTCTCCGAAAAATTCGTCTGCAAATTTGACGGCACGGTTTACGATGAACCGGAACCGCAGCTTTTCAGTTTTAATTCGCCATACGGGGCGTGTCCTCTTTGTCAGGGTTTCGGCAATACGGTCGGCATTGATTACAATCTGGTGATCTCGAACCCGCTGCTGTCGCTCAAACAAAATGCGGTCGAACCGTTTTCGCGTCCGGCGTATGCGTGGGCGAAAAAAGAATTGATGCTGTTCGTCAAAGAAAACGGTATTTTAATTGATGTGCCGTTTGTTGATCTGGAAGATTGGCAAAAAAACGCGATTCTACACGGCAAAGGCAAATGGCGCGGCATTGACGGGTTTTTTAAATGGCTCGACACGAAAAAATATAAACTGCACGTCCGCGTTTTCCTGTCGAAATTCCGCGGTTACGCACTGTGTCCCGACTGCGGCGGCGGACGTTTGCGGCAGGCGGCGCGGGATGTCAAAGTCGCCGGTAAATCGCTGCCGGAAATCGCCGCACTTTCAATTAAAGACGCGCAGGTGTTTTTCGCCGAACTGAAAATGAGCGCGGAACGTGAGCAGATCGCCGAAAAACTGCTGCTCGAAATTCGCCGCCGGATCAAGTTTCTGGTTGATGTCGGACTCGATTATTTATCGCTCGACCGATTGGCTTCGACGCTTTCCGGCGGCGAAGCGCAGCGTATTCAATTGGCGACGAATTTGGGTTCGTCCCTCGTCGGTGCGCTCTATGTTTTGGATGAACCTTCCATCGGGCTGCATCCGCGCGATAACGAACGGTTGATAAAAATTCTCGAAAATCTACGCGACATCGGCAATACGGTGCTGGTCGTGGAACACGATGAAGAAATGATGCGGGCGGCGGATTACATTCTCGACATCGGGTTGTATGCGGGCGAACTCGGCGGCGATCTCGTTTTTGCGGGCGATTACAAAAAACTGCTCAAAGATAAAAATTCGCTGACGGCGAAATATCTGCGCGGCGAAGCTGAAATCAAAATTCCGGCGAAAAGAAGGGAAATCGGCAAAAATAAACTCGAAATCGTCGGCGCACGCGAACACAATCTTAAAAATATTAGTGTCGAAATTCCGCTCGATATGCTCGTCTGCGTGACCGGCGTTTCCGGTTCGGGCAAATCCACGCTGATTCACGACGTAATTTACGCCGGTCTCAAAAAAGCGCGGGGTGAATGGCAGGCGAAAGTCGGACTTTTTCAGGAAATCAACGGCGCAAAAAATATTGACGACGTGATTCTTGTTGACCAATCGCCTATCGGCAGAACACCGCGCTCGAATCCGGTCACGTATATCAAGGCTTACGACGCGATTCGGGAAGTTTTCGCCGCGACGAATCTGTCGAAAACAAAAGGCTTTACGCCGTCGCATTTTTCATTTAATGTTCCAGGCGGACGTTGCGAAACCTGTCAGGGCAGCGGCACGGTGACGGTCGAAATGCAGTTTCTCGCCGATGTCGAACTGACCTGCGAAGACTGTCGCGGCACGCGCTTTAAAAACGAAATTCTCGACGTGACATACAAAGGCAAAAACATCCACGAAGTTTTGCAGATGACGATTCGGGAAGCGATTACGTTTTTCAAGGATGTCAATAAACTCGTCAACAAATTAAAGGTTTTAGATGAAGTCGGACTCGGCTATTTACGGCTCGGACAATCGGCGACAACGCTCAGCGGCGGCGAAGCCCAGCGCGTCAAACTCGCCGCGCATCTGGCACAGAAAACAAAAACCAAAACGCTGTTTATCTTCGACGAACCGACAACCGGCTTGCATTTCGACGACATCAACAAACTGCTCGCCGCCTTTCGCGCCCTGATTGAAAACGGCGGCTCGTTATTAGTCATTGAACACAATTTGGACGTGATAAAAACGGCTGATTATGTGATTGATTTAGGACCCGAAGGCGGCATCGGCGGCGGCGAAATTGTGGCGACGGGAACGCCGGAAGAAATTATGAAGGTGAAAAAGTCACACACGGGGAAATATTTGAAGGATATTTTGAAATAAAATTACAACTCTCCCGCTTTTAACAAAATTTTTTCTTCCAATGTTTCCGACAAATGAAAAATTGTTTGTTTGATTTTATCAATAAACGGCTTTACAGATTCGATAATGCCGGACAATTTGGCTTCGATTATCACGCCGAAAGTTCCCGTGTATTTTATGCCGAGTTCATCGGCTAAATTTCTGGCTTTCAAATCATCCACGATCAAAAGACTATCTCGTAATTCAAAAGCCAAAGCAATCGCGCTCGCTTCTTCTTTATCTACTTTTGTTTCTAAAGTTTATTGATATTTTCGATCTTCAGGATTTTGGATGGAAGTCCATTCGGGAAGTTTTAACCCGTATTCGTCGGCGACTTCTTGCGTAATAAGGATTCGACCGAAAACTTTTTCCAGCAAATCTAGTTCGCCAATTTTTTCAAATATAATCAGACAACTCGTGTCAGATACGATAGTTTTTTGCATTTTCCAAATCGCGGTCTAAATCGTCCGCCGAATAATTGAAAACCGAAACGCCGTAATCGGCTAAAATTTCCATAAAAGTGCGTTTGGAAAGCTCCGCAAGTTCGGCGGCTTGACCGAGTGAAAGTTTGCCGCGCTCGTAAAGTTTGGTCGCCAATATTAAAACGAGTTCGCGTTCTTCAAACTTCATTGTTTTCGGTAAATTTAATGTCAGCGTCGTCATACTTTTATTATTTCACAAATTTCCCGATAAATTCAAAAGGATAAGCACTCGAACAAAAATAATTTAGATTGATTGGAGCGCAGGCAGCCTTGCCTGCGGGTGGAGAATTAAGAAGAAAACACGCAGGCAAGGCTGCCTGCGTTCCGTCTGCAACAAAAATTAGTCTAAAATAATTTTGCATCGCTGCTTATGTTTAAATTCGCATTGATTTAAAGATATATTATCTCAATAAATTATGAGCTTATTTCAAAACTCAGTCCTGAATAAATATCTCAATGAACTCGATAATGAGAAGGTTGAAATCGCTTGGGAGAAGTTTAAATCCCATTTTCACAATCCCGACATACAGGAAAACATCCGAAACTCTAAAGAAGAACAATATCAAGGCGAATTTTTGATTGATCTTTTTGTCAATGTGTTCAGCTACGTCAAAAATCCCACGCCGAATTTTAATTTGACGACGGAACTTAAAAACGTCAAAGGCGCGAAGAAGGCGGACGGCGCGATTTTAAGAAATGATGAAGCAATCGCCGTCATCGAATTAAAAGGAACGGACACGATTGATCTTGCCAAAGTTGAAACGCAGGCGTTCGGTTATAAAAATAATCATCCGAAATGCGTTTATATTATTACTTCAAATTTTGAGAAGCTGCGTTTTTACATTGAAAACGCCGTCGAGTTTGAAGAGTTTAATCTTTTTAATCTTGATCGTAAAAGGTTTGATTTGTTGTATTTGTGTTTGTCCGCCGACAGACTGCTCGATAACATTCCCAAAAAGATAAAGGACGAATCCATTTCCGAAGGCGAGATAATCACGAAGAAACTTTACAGGGATTATTCGAACTTTAGAAACGAAGTTTTCAGCGATATTGTCGAAAATAATCCGCACTACGACAAGTTGACGCTTTTTCGGAAAACTCAAAAACTGCTCGACCGTTTCTTGTTTATACTTTTTGCCGAAGACAAATCGCTTTTGCCGCCGAATTCGACCGAGATAATCATTAAAGACTGGAAAGATTTGCGCGATAAATATGACGAATATTTTCCGCTTTATGAGCGTTTCAAAAAATACTTCGGCTATTTGAACGAAGGTTATAAAGGCAAGAAACACGATATTTTCGCATATAACGGCGGATTGTTTTTGCCGGACGACATTCTCGACAATATTAAAATCGGCGACGAACTGCTTTCCAAACATACGAAAATCCTGAGCAATTATGATTTTGCGAGCGAAGTCAGCGTTAATATTCTCGGACATATTTTTGAACATTCGCTGACCGAAATCGAAAGTATTCAAGCCGAATTAAAAGGCGAGGAAATTGATAAAAGCAAGACGAAACGCAAGAAAGACGGCGTTTTTTATACGCCGACATATATCACCAAATATATTGTTGACAACACCATCGGCAAACTTTGCGGTTCACAAAAAGCCGCGCTCGAAATAAACGAAGAAGATTACGAAAAACGCAAAGGCAGGCGGCAAACGACCGTCGAAGCGTTGCGGAAAAAACTCGATGATTACCGCGAATGGCTGCTGAATCTGACGATTTGCGATCCGGCTTGCGGAAGCGGCGCGTTCTTAAATCAGGCACTCGAATTTTTGATCGCCGAACACCGATACGTTGACGAACTCTACACGAATCTCGAAGGTTTTTCGCTTCCGCTGACCGATCTGGAAAACGCGATTCTCGAAAACAATCTGTTCGGCGTGGACATCAACGAAGAAAGCGTCGAAATCGCCAAACTTTCCCTGTGGCTTCGCACCGCCCAAAAAGGCAGAAAACTGACGACTCTCAACCACAACATAAAATGCGGCAATTCTTTGATAGACGACGCGGAAATCGCCGGAGAAAAAGCGTTCGTCTGGAAAGATGAATTTCCGAAAGTGTTTGCCAACGGCGGTTTTGATGTTGTGATTGGAAATCCGCCTTGGGGAGCTAAATTGGAAAAAGTTGTTGAGAACCATTTATTAAAAATATATCCAATTGTTCCATCAAAACTTAAAGATAGTTACATGTATTTTATGCTTTTGTGTTTAAAAATCTTGAAGAATGATTCTTTCTACGGTTTGATTGTCCCAAATACATGGTTGTTAATAAACAGTACCGCAGATTTTAGAAAAGAAATTCTGTCACATAATGTTAAGGAAATTACTGATTATGGAGACGGTGTTTTTCAAGATGCAATCGTCGAAAGTTCTAGCATTTTTTTGAAAAAGGAAATTACGCCAAACGGGAATGTGATTTCCAAGAAATATCAAAAAGCAAAAGAGATAATTAACCATACAATTGAAAAGAAATATTGGCTAGATGATGAACTCAATAGAATTGTGTTGGAACTCAAAGAATTTGACTACAAGTTGATAAAAAAAATGGAATCTTGTTCTTCTCCATTTGATGAATCAAGTGAGATCATTTTTGGGATAAAACCTTATCAAAAAGGATATGGTAAACCGCCGCAAACTCGTGATGTTATTGATGACAGAATTTTTCACTCCGAAACTAGAAATGATGAAACTTGGAAACCATTGGTTACTGGCACAGATGTCAATAAGTACTCCTGTGTTTTCAATAAAGACGCTTACATAAAATACGGTGAATGGCTTATGTATTCATCAAATGAAGAAAAAATACTTAATAAGAAAATATTATTACGCAGAACAAGTTCAGATTTAAGAGCGGCAATTGATAATAATTCATACTATCCGCAAAACTCTCTGTTTGTTATTACAAGTAATTATCAACTTGAATATATTGTAGCTTTAATTAACTCAAAACTTTTTGACAAAATATACAAAGCAAAATGTCCACAAGTCGGAAAAGTTTTCGCTGAGGTAAAACCAAGTATTATCAAATCTTTACCTATTGCCAAAGCAAATAAAATTTCTCAAGAATCTTTTAAAGAAAAAACTGAACAATTGCATTCAGCAAATGAACAACTGCATTTAACGAAAATCAAGTTATTATCTTACCTTCAATCACAGTTCCCAATCGAAAAATTCACCCAAAAACTCCAAAACTGGCACGAATTAGAATTTGCAGGTTTTATCAACGAATTGGGCAAAGCAATAAAGAAAACAGGCGCGGAAAAACTCACCAAATCGGACGAGATGGAATGGATGGAACTGTTTGAAACCAAAAAGGTTTTGGCACAGGCGATAAAATCCGAAATTGATGCGACCGACCGCAAGTTAGATGAAATGGTTTATAAACTTTACGGTTTGGATGAAGACGAAATCGCTATTGTCGAAAAGAGTTTAATTTCCGACTAAGTAGAGCAGTTTTTAAATTTTCGAGTGTTCTGAGTTCAAACTTTAGTTTGCCAATCCGCCGCGCTTCGCTGGCGGAAAACACGCTGAAGCGCGAACTCAGAACTGTCAGAAATACTTGATAATTTAAAAATTGCTCTACTATAGCGAAAACCATTTAGATATGCAGCATTTGATTTGTCATTTCGTCTTGCGAAAATTTTTTGCTATTGTCTTAAATTTGGATGGCGGTCAGCCGATTGAAAATTTCGAGTTTTTTCTAAACCGAAATTATTCGATTAACAATTCAGCAGCAAACCATCAAACACGGAGTTTCAACAACTAGATGAGTTCAATTCAGACGGAAAATTCCGATGACGATTTGACAGCGCAGGCTCAAAAAGATGCGGCTGCCGCGACAATCAAAAAGCGTAACGAAAGCACGACGCATCACGCTTTTCTGGTCGGCGCGGGAATTTTACTCAGCCGCATCATCGGCGTTTTGCGGCAGCGGATTTTCGCTTATTATTTCGGCACGACGGATGCGGCGGACGTTTTCGCGCAGGCGTTTAAGATTCCCAATTTTCTGCAAAATGTGTTTGGCGAAGGCGCGTTGTCGGCTTCGCTGATTCCGGTTTACGCGAAATTGCTGGCGCAGGGCGACGAAAAAGAAGCCAACCGCGTGGCGAACGCGATTTTGACGATTTTGGCGTTGCTGACTTCCGTTTTGGTTTTGCTCGGCGTTCTGCTGACACCGTATCTGATCGGCTTTATCGCGCCGGGATTTGAAGGGGAAAAACGCGAATTAACGATTCGGCTCGTCAAAATTTTGTTTCCGGGCGCGGGTTTGCTCGTAATGTCGGCGTGGTGTCTGGGGATTCTCAACAGTCACCGTAAATTTTTTCTTTCCTACAGTGCGCCGGTTATCTGGAACTGCGCGATTATCGCGGCGATGGTCTTTTACGGCAACCGCGTCGCGCAAAGCGATCTCGCGGCGATCACGGCGTGGGGTTCGGTCATCGGCAGTGCGCTGCAATTTGCCGTCCAACTTCCGACCGTTTTCGTTTTAATTAAGCGTATTCAACTGATTTTTGATTTCACGTCAGCGAACGTCCGCACAGTCGTGCGAAACTTTTTCCCGGTCTTTTTCAGTCGCGGCGTGGTGCAGATCAGCGCGTATGTTGATTCGATCATCGCCAGTTTTTTAGGAACCGGACCGTCCGCGCTGCTGCAATATACGCAAAGCCTTTACACGCTGCCGGTCAGCTTATTCGGAATGTCCATTTCGGCGGCGGAACTGCCCGCGATGGCGAGTGCGCTCGGCGACGACGTGGAAGTTTCATCGCAGCTTCGCGCCCGACTCGATGCCGGATTAAAGCGCATTGCAGTCTTTATCGTCCCGTCGTCAATGGCATTTCTGGCGTTCGGCGACATACTGGCGGCATCGGTTTACAAAACAGGAAAATTTGGCGACCGCGACGTGCTGTTCGTTTGGGGAACGCTCGCCGGCGCATCCGTCGGGCTGATGGCTTCAACGCTCGGACGGCTTTATTCATCAACATTTTACGCGCTCAAAGACACACGCACACCGCTCAGATTTGCGATTGTCAGAGTCGTTTTGACAATAATTCTCGGCTATTCGGTGGCGATTTACGTGCCGCCGATGCTCGGACTCGAAATTCAATGGGGAACGGTCGGCTTAACATTAACAGCGGGCATCGCCGGTTGGGTCGAATTTTTGCTGCTGCGCCGTTCGCTCAACAGCAAAATCGGCAAAACCGGGCTGCCGCTGATTTTTACGGCGAAACTCTGGACGGCGGCGATCATCGGCGCGTGCCTCGGCTGGGCGGTCAAACTGGCAATCGGTTCCGCGTTGCATCCGATCCTAATCGCGCTTCTCGTCGCCACGCCTTACGGCATCACTTATTTTCTAATTGCGGCGTTATTTCGCGTCAAAGAAGCGCGGGATATAGTAAATCGGGTGGTACGGATGATTCCCGGTCAAAAATAACTGCATCCGATTTTGCAGAAGTCCGCACGGAGTAAGAACGTGAATGACAACGCCCTTGCTCCGTCGGACTTCCGCATTTTAAAAATCCCTTATTTGCTATCAATTTCAGGCAAATGTTAAGATTACAGTTTGCATTTATACAGTTGAAAAATAATTATTTATGGAATTAGCAGTTGAAAAATACAGAGTTGAAAACGAACCTTACTATTTACCCGTCGGTCAGGAAGTCGGGCTTTTTGAAGCGGCTTACGCGGCGAAACTGCCCGTAATGCTGAAAGGTCCGACCGGGTGCGGGAAAACCAGATTTGTCGAATATATGGCGTATCAGATGAATCGCCCGCTGATTACCGTCGCGTGCCACGAAGATTTGTCTTCGACGGATTTGGTCGGCAGATTTTTGCTTGAGGGCGACGAAACCGTCTGGCACGACGGACCGCTGACGACTGCGGTGAGAAACGGCGCGATTTGTTATCTAGACGAAGTAGTCGAAGCCCGCAAAGATACGGTCGTCATCATTCATCCGCTGACCGACGACAGACGGCGTTTGCCGATTGAAAAACGCGGCACGGTCATCGAAGCACCGCCGGAATTTATGCTCGTCGTGTCATATAATCCGGGTTATCAGTCAATTTTAAAGGATTTGAAACAATCAACTCGCCAGCGTTTCGTCGCAATGGAATTCGATTACCCGAACGCCGAAGCCGAAGCCGAAATCGTGGCTAAGGAAGGCGGCATCGAATTAAACACGGCACAGGATTTGGTGAAAATCGGTCAAAAAGTCAGAAATCTGCGCGGACACGGTTTAGAAGAAGGTGTTTCGACGCGGCTTTTAATCTACGCAGCGCAGATGATCGCGCAGGGAATCGCGCCCGTTGATGCGGCGGAAGTCGCACTCGTCGCGCCGATTACGGATGATAGAGATTTGCAACGCAGTATTCGGGAAATTGTGACGACGATTATCTAATAAAAACATTCTCTGATTGAAAAATTTACAAGTGATTTAATGATAAAATATTTTAGTACTAACTTCATGAATAGGAAAAATAATTTATGTTTCTCAACTTGAACAAATCTGACAGGGAGTTAGAAGGTGAATATAAGAACGCAGTAATTGAGGGTAAAATTCATCGAAAAAAAATAGTAATAATTTTCCTTATTGTCTTTGTGTTTTTGTTGGTTTCTATACCTACCACTGTTGTTTTTTTTATTTATCAGTCATTTAGTTCTCACAATCGTGTTTCAAACGGCGCAAAAGTGGTAGGATTTCTTGACAATAAATATACAGAAAAAAGAAGTACCACTAGACCCAATGCAAGATATGATGTTTCTTACTCTTTTGTGGTGAACGATAAAACCTACACTGGATCAAGTACCGTATTTTCTAATCCAGTATCAAAATACGTTGTAGTTTTATATGATCCGAATGATCCAAACAATAATAAATTAGAAGGTAGCAATGACTCCTCCGATGAATATATTGTGGGAATTATAGCCATTATAATCTTTGCCGTCTTGGTTAATTTATTGATATTTGCAGTGAAAAATAAGGCTAAAACATAAACAATCCTAAAGTTTTGAACTGCAAACTACTGGTGACCGCGACATATAAAAAAATATTCACGCAATCGTAATAATTATTGTTTACTTATGTTGAGAATCTCCGAAACAAAACTTCCTCTCGATCACGCGGAAGACGCGCTTACATCGGCGATTCTCGGTAAACTGCAAATTTCCGGCGACGAATTGAAAAACTTTTCAATCTTCAAACGCAGTTACGACGCGCGGCGCAAAAGCGCGATTGTTTTTGTTTATATCGTTGATGTCAAAACGACGAAAGACGAGAAATTACTGGAAAAATTCAAAGGCGATCCGCACATTATCGAAACTCCTGATACGACTTATAAAATTGTCGCAACCGCGCCGAAGGATTTGAAAATTCGTCCGATTGTCATCGGCACGGGACCGTGCGGATTGTTTGCCGGATTGATGCTCGCAAAAATGGGTTTTCGTCCGATTATTTTGGAACGCGGAAAATCCGTTCGTGAACGCAGCGCGGATACGTTCGGTTTTTGGCGGCACGGCACTTTGAATCCCGAATCGAACGCGCAGTTTGGCGAAGGCGGCGCAGGAACTTTTTCGGATGGGAAACTTTATTCGCAGGTCAAAGACGGGAAAAATCTCGGTCGTAAGGTTTTGACCGAATTTGTTGAAGCGGGCGCAAACCCGGAAATTCTGTTTGTCAACAAACCGCACATCGGAACTTACAAACTCATCAAAATTGTCGAAAATATGAGAGCGACGATTGAAAGTTTGGGCGGCGAAATTCGGTTTCAAACACGCGTCGAAAGTTTGGAAATCGAAAATAATCGAGTGCGCGGCGTGACACTCGGAAACGGCGAATTTATCGAAAGTTCGCACGTTGTCTTGGCGGTCGGACACAGTGCGCGGGACACTTTTCAGATGCTTTTTGAGCGCGGCGTGTATATCGAACCGAAGCCGTTTTCAATCGGTTTCCGCATCGAGCATCCGCAAACTTTGATTGACGAATGTCGTTTCGGGGATTCTGCGGGTAATAAACTGCTCGGCGCGGCTGATTACAAACTCGTGCATCACTGCAAAAACGGGCGTTCGGTTTATAGTTTTTGTATGTGTCCGGGCGGAATGGTCGTCGCTGCCGCGTCCGAAGAAGGAAAACTCGTCACCAACGGAATGTCGCAGTATTCGCGCAGTGAAAAAAATGCGAACAGCGCAATCGTCGTCGGCATCACGCCCGAAATTGATTACCCGGAAAACGCGCTTGCCGGGATCGAATTTCAGCGCAGATTAGAAGAAAAAGCATTTGAATTAGGCGGCGAAAATTACAACGCGCCCGGGCAATTGGTTGGCGATTTTCTCAAAAATCGCGCATCAACTGAATTCGGTTCGGTCAAACCTTCCTACACGCCGGGAATTAATTTGACTGATTTGAGCGAGGCGTTGCCGAAATTTGCGATTGACGCGATTCGTGAAGCGATTCCGGCGTTTGAAAAACAAATCAAAGGTTTCGCAATGCACGACGCGCTTCTCACCGGCATCGAAACGCGCACTTCGTCGCCGATTCGCATCAAACGCAAAGATGACGGGCAAAGTTTAAACACGGACGGACTTTTCCCGGCGGGTGAGGGCGCGGGTTACGCGGGCGGCATTTTGTCAGCCGGAATTGACGGCATCAAAGCGGCGGAAGCGGTCGCGCTGAGTATTCTCAAAATGAGAAATTGAGTTTTTGTAAAGAAAGATAATTTATCCGTTTAACGACAGACAAGCCATTCGCTAAACGGATAAATTATCAGTTGAAAAATATTTATTTAGCGGTGTTTGAATTCGCCGCCGCTTGTTTAACGGCTTGAAAGTCGGGGCTTTCATTGGTCATTTTCCATTCGCCGTTTTCTTTGACAAATTTGATGGCGATGCCGTTCGGGTAACTGCCGCCGCGCATTTCGGCGACTCCGGAATCACCGTCAATTTTTTCGTTTCGCGCCTCAAACGGCTTGTCGGGAACAATGTCAGTGCCGGAGATAAATTTGACCAGCGACTTTTCCTTGTCGGCTTTCATATCGTCTTCCAGCGATTTCAAGGTGTCCTGCGAATAGACTTTTCTGAGTGCGGCATCGTCCTTGTTTTTGAGCGCGTCGTAATAGGCTTTGACAACCGGTGCCAGTGTCGGCGCGTCGTTGGTCGTTTCGGTTTTCGGCGTGGCGGTCGTCGCCAGCGGGTTGTTTGTGTTGGCGGTCGCCGCGTTCACATTGGCGTTGACGGCATTATTCGTGCTGACCGTCGTTTCCGTGCTGCGGCAGCCGTTTAGTAAAGTTAGTAAAAGTATTGTTAAAATTATAGTTTGAAAACGCATATTGTCTCCTGTCCGGTTTGTAATTACTGTATTTGGAATTAAAAAAGTATAAAACAATTGAGAAAAAAAACAAGGTAGAAATGACGGATAAAGATTATCGGATTGAATTGCGCCGCATATTTTTGATTGAAGATTTGCCCGAACCATTAACGCGGGCGAGTCCGCACTGGCAGATTTTCGACAACTACATCGAGAATACGCGGCTGCGTTTGCGGTCGGTTCGCGTTCCCGAAACAAAAGAATGGACGTGGATTCTGGAGCAGCATATTCGGCTCGAAAATGCTGCGTGTCAAACGGCAAGAATTTATTTGAGCGAGGCTGAACACTCTGTTTTTGAAATGTTTGAAGGCAGACAAATTCGCCGCAACGAAAAAATCGAAAGTCCGGAAATTCGCAAGAACCGTTATTTCTACGAATTCGGCGGGCGGCAAATAGAGTTCGACGTTTTTCTGGGCGATTTGTGGGGATTAAACTGCGCTCAAGTTATTTTCGAAAATATTGAAGAACTGGAAAACTACGAACCTTTGTCGTTTTTCGTCAGGGAAATTTCAAACAACCAGTTCTTTTCGGGCGAAAATCTGGTCGGCAAAAGTTTCGCGGACGTGCAGGCGGAATTTGAAAAATACGATTGATGATTTCGATTTCGCTTAATCTCAAAAGCTGCGAAATCTATATTTGACGCGTTTTTGTCAGATTGTGAACTTTCCAGTCCGCCCGATTTTTGCTTGCTAAAGACTTGATTTTGTTAAATAATATGTAGAACAAAAGTTTCAGAGCTTCCACAAATATAACAAAATGCTTGCTATCAACCAGATTTTGCAAAATCGCTACCGGATTATCCGCCAACTCGGACACGGCGGGATGGGCGCGGTTTACGAAGCGATTGATGAAAGATTTGGCGAACCGATTGCGTTGAAGGAAATTATTATTGATTTATCAAATCCGCACCGCAAAACTTCGATTTTGAAGGCTTTTGAACGCGAAGCCAAGTCTTTGGCAAAGGCATCTCACGAATCAATTCCGTTTGTCAGGGATTATTTTTCCGAAATGAACCGGCAGTTTTTGGTGATGGAATTGATTGCGGGCAGCGACTTGGGCGAAATGCTCACTGAACGCCGAACTTACTTTCCGGTCGAAGACGCTCTGAACTGGATTGATCAGATTCTCGACGCGCTCGATTATCTGCATACGCTTAATCCGCCGATCATTCATCGTGATATTAAACCGCACAATCTGAAATTGACTTCACGCCGGAAAATCAAATTGCTCGATTTCGGCATTGTTAAAAGCAATGAGGCGGGTAAAACTGAAACGAGCGGTACGTTTGCGGGCGCAACTTTGGAATATTCGCCGATTGAGCAGATTTTGCCGGTAATTAATCCGACATTCAAGGAATATATTCTGATGCAGCACCGGACGCAGGCGGAAAAGGTTCTGGCGCAGAACACCGACGGCAGATGCGATCTATACGCGCTCGGAGCAACTTTTTATCATCTTTTGACTAACAAAACGCCGGTTGACGCAACGAAAAGAGCTTTGGATATTTGGTCGGGAAATCCCGATTCGCTGTCGCAGCCGTCTGATTTGAATCCGGTGATACCGAAATGGCTATCCGATTATATTCTCAAAGCGATGGCGGTCGAACGCGATGACCGATTTTCTTCTGCGCTAGAAATGCGGCAGATTTTGCGGTCGAATCTTCGTAATGTTTCCGTTGATAACAATAAACAGAATTTTCAAATATCAAACGCACCCCGATTCCCGGAACCGAAAGAAAGTTCGCCGACAAAACCGGAGTTAGTTAGTTTCCCTTTCAGCAATGCGTCCGCCGATTCGATTTCAAAAGCGGTTACTTTTCCGAATTCGGCAGTCGCTTCCCCGGATACCATCGCTGTCGTCTCCGCTTCTGAAAATGCGAAAACTTTTCGGTCGTCTTCAAAGAAAAATACAAAATTGTTGTGGCTGCTTCCCGTGTTCGCGTTGATTATTTTAGCGTCCGGCGCAATCGGCGCAATGCTTTGGCTGAATAATTCGAGCAGGGCGAATTCAAATCAACCGGCGGCAAATGCGAATCAACCGGTTGTTAACTCTGCCGCACCTTCGCCGTCAGTCGAACCGCTGGTCGTGTCGGAAACTCCGTCGCTGCCCGAATCCGGTTCTCCGGCAGAGCCGACTTCGCCGCCGTCCGCCGCCAAAAAAGCGAACACCGCAGATGCATCCGAATCTCCGGCAGAAGCTGCGCCGACGAGAAAAAATGCACCTCAACCCGCCATCAAATCTCCGGCGGAAAAACCGGCGAATTCGCCGATCAAAAAACCGACGGCTGCACCGACGAAAAAGCCGCCAGCCGACCCTAATTGTGTATTCACTAATAGTTGTAAGTAAATTACCTAGACACTGCAAATTTCAATAACAAGAGGATTTAGAATATGAAAAGTTTTCACGGCAAATTTTTAATTTTAACTGTCATTACGTTAATAATCGGAGCGGTTCTGACACTTCGCTCTACCGAAGCTCAAACCAAACCGCTGACTTATCCCGAGATTTTCACGGCTTTGAAAACGAAATTACCGAACGCGGCTTTTGCCAACAAAACCGATTTGGTCAATTGGCTGCTCGGACAAGTAAAAGAGCGCAAAGTTGACAAACCGCTGACCAAAAGTCGAGAAGAAGATTTGCGGCAAGCCGGTGCGGATGAAGAACTTATCGCAGCAATCAGGAGCAATTCGCCATCATCGCCCGAAACATCAGCAACGCCCAAGCCGGTTCAAACAGCTGACCGGAATGACGGGCAAGTTCCGGCAATGGAATTTGTAAAGGTCAACAAAGGAACTTTTATAATGGGTTCAAAAGTTGAAGATATCGGCAATTTGAAAGGGGTTGACAAAGATGAAACGCCGCCACACAAAGTTAAAATCAGCAAAGATTTTTGGATGCAGAAAACGGAAGTAACGCAGGGACAATGGACGGCGATTATGGGAGAACTACCTTCGAAAAAAGATTGCAATCTCGTCGAAGCCGCCAAGAACCCTGAAGTCAAAAATTTTGTGGGAGACAACAGACCGATATACTGTGTTAGTTGGAATGACGCGCAGGAATTTATTAAAAAACTCAATGGAAGAGATAAAACTTATAAGTATCGCCTGCCGACCGAAGCGGAATGGGAGTATGCGGCACGCGCTGGAACGACGGGAGATTACGCCGGAAATTTGAAGGAGTTGGGTTGGGCTGGGATTGGCACAAATACCGGCTATCCGCATAATGTCGCCACTAAGAAAGCGAATGCCTGGGGATTATACGATATGCACGGAAATGTTTCTGAATTAGTCAACGATTGGTATGATGCTAATTATTACGCAAAAAGTTCTTCGACCAATCCGATTGGTCCGGCTTTGCCTGCTTCGGAGGAGGATGATAATTACAAAGTCAGGCGCGGCGGCAGTTGGAAATTTAATGACACTTCCAGCCGTTCAGCCGCCCGGGATTCATATTTGATTTACGCAACCAGTGATGATATGGGATTTCGTCTGGTCAGGGAAAAATGAGGCGAAAGTAAAGAACATCGCAATTTGCGAAGTTTTTATGTTTGAGAAATTTTGCATCCGATTCTAGATTTGCAGTGACTATTTAACAGAGTTACATTCGTGTTATTTACGACCAGCCAATTTTGAAGCATCTTAAATTATTTTATGAACATCAATAAACTTAGCCTTAAGCGGTAAAATGTGCTGAATTTGTAAGTTTGTGCTACAATCCGCAAATATCAACTATCTAAAAATTTGAGGAGAATTACCAGTGTTTTTACGTCTTAAAGTTTCGACATTATTTATTTTGCTCGTTGTCACCGCCGCCGTCGTTGCCGTTTCAGCGCAGGAAAAGACCGACACCCGGAACAAACCGGCGGATAAACCGGCGGCGACTGATGCCGGGAAAGATGCCACGGCGGAACAGGTTGCCGAATCCGCCATCGTCATTTACGGCGGTTTGGGCGGGCGGCAAAATATTAATCAAATTCGTAAAACAACGCTTGAACGCGGAAAACTGAGTATCGTTGATGCTGAAGGTAAAACCGAACAGGCAAATTACGAACGTCTGGTTTTGCGTGCCGATAATTTAGAAAAAGAACACGTCCGGGTTGACCAGGAGTTTCCGAATGCCAAATACGCCTTGATTTATAACGGCGACAAAATTTTCGGCATTTACAACGATTCGGTGTTCACGCCGCGCGAAGATGCTTCCAAAAGATTTCAAAACCAAATCTGGCACGGACTCGAAGCCCTGCTCCGGTATAAAGAAAACGAATCTAAATTGGAATTAGGCGGGCGCGATAAGTTGATGAACGTAGATTTTTATATGATCGACGTGACGGATAAACAGAATCGCAAAACACGCTTTTTCATCAGCAGCAAAACTTACCGCGTAATGATGCTCGAATATACCGAAGACGGAGTAAAATATAAACGCAAATTTTACGATTACAATTACGCCCAAGGAACTCTCGTTCCATATCGCTCGGTGCTGTGGGCGGACGGCAAACAGATTGAAGAAACAGAAGTCCAAACCGTCACCTACGGGCAAAAAATAGAAGATTCAGCTTTTAAGGGAAGCTGAAAAATTTCAGATAAAATATTTCAGATTCCAGACGGCAAGTTTTTTAATTTGCCGTCTGGAATCTTTGTTTTAAATAACTTTTGCAACTTAATTTCGACTGATCTGTTAAATAGACACTCTTCCGCATTCTAAAATTACAGGAGAAAATCTATGAACAAATTGAAAATACTTTTTCCAATCATTTTTGTTTGTCTGACAGGTTTGACAAACATTTGCGCTCAGACACAAAATCAGCCCCTGCAAGCCGAACCGAATTATGACGTGATTCTGCACGTTTTAACCGGGTCGAATAATCCGATTGATAAATCGCTACTACCATCTTCACTCTCAAACGCCGTCAAAAAACTGAAAACTATTTATTCGTATTCCAATTACAGTTTGAATTCAACTTATCTTGAAAGAGTTACGAGTCCGGGAATTCTCGAACTTAAAGATGTTTCTAAAAAATCAGACCAAAGTCAAGAGTATTCTACGTCTGTTTTTACCGACTGGACACTGAATAGTTTGCGAAGTTTGCCGGATTCACAAAGAAAAAAGTCTATCCAAATAGAAACTTTTAGATTCGGGCAAAGAGTTCCTGTTGTAACTTATGTTTCAACAAATTCAAACGGAAAAATGAACAATACAATCAATTACGAACAAGTTGGGCTGACATTGAAAAGTTTGAGTTTGCTCGAAAATATACCGACAATTATCGGTAGTTTATCAACTTCCAAACCCGATGAGCTGATATTTCTAATTTTAACCGTTAAACCCGCCGACCAATAAAACCGAGAGAATTTCATAAATAAGTGCAACAGACGGAGCGCGGACGGCTCGTCCGCCCAACACAGCGCAGCGAGTGTTGCGACCTTTCTGATGACTACACCAAACGGTAACGTGAAAAACAGTGTTTCGCCTGCGTCCGCAAGCGAGTGCGAAACTATCATCCGTCCGCACTTGTTTTAGAGCGCAAGGTTGACAACGTTTTAGCATTGCAGTTCGTTGTAATCATTAGAAACGCCTCCAACTTTGCTATCGCTCGTTGAAGCGGACGAGACTTCCGCGCTCCGTTTTGTTTTAATTTTTCACTTTTTTGCAACCTTTCCAGCCGCCGCGCGTGTTTCAAATTACCGGCGGCTTTTGTATTGGCGGAAATATAATGTAAAAATTTATGTGTGTATGGCATTGGACAAATTCGAGAAACGAAGCGCGGAGGTATTGGAAACCATCGTGCTGCTTAAAGACCTGTCCGATCACGAACTCATATATTCCGCCAAACGCGACGACGAACCGGCTTTTGCCGAAATCGTCCGCCGTTACCGCAACCCGATTACGAATTATCTTTATCGTTTTTTGAACGATTATGAAGAAGCCGTTGATTTGGCTCAAGAGACTTTTGTGCGCGTTTATTTTGCGCTCGAACGCTATCACACGGAATTTGCGTTTTCGACGTATATCTACCGGATTGCGACTAATTTGGCGATCAGCGAACTTCGCAAGCGAAAACGGCGCAATCTCGTTTCGCTCACCGGATTTTTCCAGTATGGCGATGAAGATGAGGAAGATTTTCATCCGCCGGACTCGAAGCCGCTGCCCGATGTTGATTTAGTTGAAAACGAGCAGAGTAAAATGATCGCGCGGGCGATTGCGACACTGCCGGAAAAATATCGCGCCCCGATTGTTTTGCGCGAAATCGAAGGTAAAACTTATGAGGAAGTCGCCGCGATTTTGGATTTGGGTTTAGGTACGACCAAATCGCGCATCAGCCGCGCACGCGGTTTGCTGAAAGAAAAACTGAAGAATTTAATTTGAGAAATTAATGATTAATAAAGACTTACAAAATAGTTCCGACGACGAACTTTTAAGCGTCGGCGATGAAGAGATTCAGCGAATGATAAAAAATCTGAGCCGGGTTGACGCGCCGAAAGATTTCGATTTTCGGCTCAAAGCGCGAATCGCCAACGCCGCCCCGCCGCAGGTGAAAACGTCATTTTTGCCCGCGCTGCGTTACGTTCTGCCGTTGAGCGTCGTCGTTTTGGTTTTCACTTTCGTTATCATCAGCGGCGTTTACTTAACTGGAAATAATGAACAAACAGCAAAAGTCATTTCCCCAACGCCGGTTGAATCTGCTGCCGCACCGCTGCCGGATAGTTTGCCGTCGTCGTTGCCTTTGGTTACGCAAACTCCCGCCGAATCCGTGCCGGATATGATTTTAGCGGAATCGCCGCCGCCGACAATACAAACGAAGAAAAAAGAAAAAATAATCGTCGAGGAAACAAACTTTGTCGCTGCTCGATCCCCGAAAAAGCCGACGGTAAAACTGCCGGGAGTGAAATCGGCTGACGAAGGCGGCGGTTCTTATGACAGCACATCGAGTGTTCCGCCGGTTATCAGAATGCCCGCCGGTATTACTTCGACTGATGTAGTTGAAACTTCGCCGAATATCGAAAACAAAAACGACATTATCACCAAACAGACACTTTTGCCGCTCGGTATCGAAATTGTCTCTGAAAATGGAAAGCGGCGTGTTGCTTCGATTAAAAAAGGCAGTGTCGCCGAACGCTCAAACGTCAAAGTCGGCGATTTGATCGAAGCGATTGACGGCGAAAAAGTGTCCGGCGATGCCGTTCGGACGAAAACACTGGAAGGTAAAAAGATTACGGTCTTGCGCGGCGCGGAGAGAATCGAAATTAGTTTTAATAAGTGATGAGGAATGAATCATAGGCGATGAGCGATAGGTAAACAGATGATTCCTTCTCTCATTACTCGTCACCTGTAACTTATTATCCCATCAGAATCTCGTTTTCAGCAGTTTTTTCGCTTCGTTGATTGATTCATTATATTCGGGCATATAATCAGGATTTGGTGTCATATCAAGCACGAATTCAAGTTGTTTTTTGGCATCTTCTTTGCGATTGACTGCCAGATATGCCTGCCCCAAATGAAGGTGCAGATACGAATTGTCGTTATTGATTTTGATCGCCTTTTCCAGATATTCCACTGCTTTTTCAGCTTTTCCGCCCGCCAAACCCGTGCTTAATTCAATTTGTGCGAGCGCGTCGTAGGCACTCGCGCCCTGATAATCGGGCTGAATCTCGATAACTTTACCCATCGCCCCCTGAATATCTCCAATCGAAGACAAACCCTTTGTCAGTGGTGAGCGTTTTGCCTGTTCACCCAAATTTGCGCCATACCAAAAATAGCCTTCGGGTTTGTTCGGCTCGATTTTTGACGCGATGCTTCCGGCTTTTACGCCGTCTTCCAGATATTTGTCGCTTTCATTTTCATTTTCAATTTGTTTGCCGAGAAAATAATTATACATGGCATATTTCCATTCGACTTCAAAATTTCGAGCGTCGGGATTTCGCACCCGCGCGAGCCGATTGACACATTCGCGCAGTTTTGCCAAGTCTTCGTGCTGACCGCAAAGCTTGTCAGCTTGCGCGATGTTTTCCGCAATTACCTCGCTGTTTGCCGGTGCCGCCGGTTCGGTCGTCGCAGTTTCAGACGCGCAGGAGACGAGGAAAAATGAAATCAACCCGAGTACCGATAAGATGTAAAAGAAGCGAAATTTCATATCGTCAAATTACCTAAAATGTTAAAATTTTGCTATATTTAATGTCTTTATAAGCGAAAAAAGTTTAGTAAATATAGCACACAATAAAAGCGGAAGATGAAAAAAAACGGACAAGCGGCATCATTCTACGATTTGGAAGGAACACTCGTCAGCACCAATCTCGTGCATACGCTCGCGTTCTACGCCCGCCGCCAGCAGGGACTATTTTCAACCATCAAAAAAAGCGCGGCGACATTGGCGAAACTGCCGCTGTTCGGCGTGGCTGATCTCTATTCACGCAATGTTTTCAACGAACTTTTTTTCAAATCCTACGAAGGCGAATCGGAAGACCGGTTGCGATTTTTCTCGGAAGAACTTTTTGAAGACGTTCTCAAACCCGCGATTTTCGCCGGCACGCCGGAACTGATCGCGCAGTCAAAAAAAATCGGGCAAAAACAAATCGTCATCACCGGCGCACTCGATTTCACAATTGAAAAACTGATGAACCATCTTGGCATCGAAGAATACAAGGCAAACCGTCTCGAATTCGTCAACGGCTACGCGACGGGCAGAATTCTGCCTCCCATTATGGCTTCGGCGACAAAAGCCAAATGGATGCGCGAATATTCGGAGAAAAACGACATCAATTTGTCGGAATCTTACGCTTATTCCGATTCAATTTCCGATTTGCCGATGCTTTCGATTGTCGGTCATCCGGTCGCCGTCAACCCCGATTTTCGCTTGAAACAAACGGCGATTCAGCACGATTGGGCGATTTTGGATTTGAAATAAAATTATGAAGTTATTTTACGCTTTTCTCATTTTTACGTTTTCTTTAACGCCTGTTTGGGCGCAAAACACGGCGGCGAAAAAAACTTTGGCAATCGCGCCAAGTTCAAAAACAATCAATGCCGCGCAATTGCTGCTCGACGATAAAAAATTGTCGGCGGACGAGATGGAAGGACGCGGCATCGGCGCGGCGGGCGGAATAAAAGCGCGCGAATACGTCGCCGAAAGATTCAAAGCGTCCGGCATCAAACCGTTCGGCGCGTCGTATTTTCAGCCTTTTGAATTTGAAAATAGAATCGGCGCAAAAATCAGCGGCGCGAACATCGTCGGCTACATCGAAGGCAAAAAGTTCAAAGACGAATACATCATCATCACGGCGCATTACGATCATCTCGGCATCGTCAAAGGCGAGATTTACAACGGTGCCGACGACGACGCTTCGGGTGTTGCCGCGCTGTTTGCCGTCGCCGAGTATTTCAAGAAAAACAAACCCGCGCACTCGATAATTTTCGCGGCATTTGACGGTGAAGAATCCGGCTTGCGCGGAAGCAAGGCGTTCGTCGCCGCGCCGCCGGTCAAAATCGAATCGTTCAAACTAAACATCAGTCTGGATATGGTCGCGCACAACGACGTAAACGAACTTTACGCTTCGGGAACGTATCATTATCCGAATCTGAAACCGACGCTCGAAACGATTGCCAAAAACGCCAAAATAAAACTGCTTTTCGGACACGACCGACCCGAACAAAAATCTGACGACTGGACAAATCAATCAGACCATTTTTCGTTTCATCAACAAAAGATTCCGTTCGTTTATTTTGGTGTCGAAGACCACAAAGATTATCACAAACCGACTGATGATTTTGTGAATATCAATCAAGAATTTTATGTTCACGCAGTCGAAACGATTTTGGAAACTGTGAAAAGTTTTGATAAGGAATTGAAATAAGTAAGAGTCTGAAGCTTCGTTTGATTGATTACGAAGGCAAACTGCTTTTGATGCTTACGGCGAATAGGAGAAATTTATGCAAATAAATTTAGAGCAAGTTACGAATATAATTCGCGCTTTGCCGATTGAAGATTTGGACAAATTAAGCGAAGTGATTGCCGAAGAAAAAAGAGCGAAAGGGACGAAAAGTACTGATCTAAAAAGACAACTCGACGATTACGCAAAGGCTAAGAAATGGATTGCTGAAAACGGCGAAAGGTATCTGAATAAATGGGTTTGTTTGGAAGGAGATAAATTAATCGCGGCTGACGATGACGGGCGCAAGGTTTATCAAAAAGCCATCGAAGCCGGAATCAAATCGCCGTTTATTCATTTTATCGAAGAAGAACCGGAAGCCTTTTGGAGCGGTTGGTTATGAAATCTGTTCATTCTTTGGAATTTGACGAACTTTACAGTTACGACACATTGAAAACAGGAATTACTTTGCCGGTGTTTTTAATTTCCGGCGAGTTTGAAACTGGCGTTGAAGCAAAAGTAGATACGGGCGCGAGTCATTCGATTTTTGCCAGAATTCACGGCGAAAATTTGGGACTTGAAATTGAGAGTGGCGAACCTTTGAATGTCGGCACGGTCAGAGAAAGTTTTCGCGTTTTCGGACACGAATTAACCATTCGCTTTTTGGATATTGAACTTTACACGAAAATTTATTTCGCCGAAGACGAATTTATGAAAAGAAGCGTTCTCGGCAGACAAGGCTGGCTCGACCGCGTGAAACTCGGTTTGATTGATTACGAAGGCAAACTGCTACTCGGTGCTTATGATAAATAAGATGAAAGTTCTGAAATTAATTTTATTTTTGTTTCTCTCAATAAATCTCTGCGGTTGCGCGTTTATCGAAAATGACGAAGTGGAAGCAAAATTGACAAAGAGCGTTAATAATTTCCACGCTTTATTTAATCAAGAAGAGTTTCATCAAGTTTATTCGGAAGCTGACGATGAGTTGAAAAACAAATTTGATGAGCAACAGTTTGTTTCTTATCTTGAAGTTGTCAAAGCAAACGATGTCGGAAAATTAAAAGAAAATGTGCGCGTCTTTTTGAATGATGATTTGAAAGACGCGGCTAGAAGAATTGTTTTTAAGAAGACAAAGTTCTCAAACATTGAGTTATTTTTTACCGAAAAAGCGATGTTCCGAGAAAAGTTTGAATGGAATTTGAAAAGCGGCGAACCAAAACTTTCCGCTTATGTGTTGGAAAAAGTTTGTGATAAACCTTGTCGGCTTGTCATCAACGCAAAATAATTATGGCATTGCAATTACGCAGAAAAACACACGAATCAATTGTTTACATTGATAAAGACAGCGCGCCGCGCATTATGCCGTTTGGCGAGGATTTTATAATTAACGATTTGCCGGTCGGGACGCGGGTGATTTATCCGAATCCGCCGATTAAGGGTTTGCCGAATCGGGAGGCGGCGATTCGGTATGCGGTGAATCATCCGATTGACGCGAAACCGCTTTACGCGCAGCTTGAACCGGGAATGCGCGTGACGATTGCGATGGACGACATTTCGCTGCCGCTGCCGCCGATGCAAACGCCGGATTTGCGGCAGACGATGCTCGAAGTTGTGCTGGATTTGTGCGCGGCGAACGGTGTCACGGACATTCATTTGATTATCGCCAACTCGCTGCACCGCAAAATGACGGCGTGGGAAATGGAGCGAATGGTCGGCTCGACTATTTTCAACGAATTTTATCCTGACCGTTATTATAATCACGACGCGGAAGACGACGAAAATCTGATTACTATCGGACAGACGCGCCACGACGAACCGCTGCGGGTCAACAAACGCGCCATCGAAAGCGATATTTTGATTTACTTGAACTTAAATCTCGTGCCGATGGACGGCGGACATAAATCAGTCGCCGTCGGGCTGTGCGATTACGAAAGTTTGCGCCAACATCATGATCCGCAGACGATCCGCGATTCGGATTCTTATATGGATCCGCCGAAATCCGCGCTCAATCACAAGGTTATAAAACTTGGAAAATTGGTTGACGAACACTGCAACGTCTTTCACATCGAAACGGCGATCAACAACAAAATGTTTCCCGAAGGCTACGACATTCTGACGCGCAACGAAGACGAATTTTCGTTCGCCGACCGCTTCAAATGGGAAGCGATGAAACGCACGTTCGGCAATCTGCCGCGCGGCGCACGTCGGAAGTTACTGCATAAAATTCCCGCGCAATACGAATTAATCGGCTGTTTTGCGGGCGAAACCGAGAAAGTTCACGAGAAAATTCTCGAATTAAACTATCGCCAATACGAAATTCCCGTCAAAGGTCAGTGCGATATTTTGATTTCCGGCATTCCCGACATTTCGCCGTATAACGTCTATTCCGCGCTCAACCCGATTCTCGTGCAGGTGATGGCTCTCGGCTATCATTTCAATATGTATCGCAATCAACCGCTGCTCCGAAAAGGCGGCGTGATGATTATTACGCACCCGTGTTTCGACGAATTCGACCCGAAATTTCATCCGAGTTACATCGAATTTTTCCACCGATTACTGCCCGAATCACGCGACGCATTCTACCTGCGCGAAAAATACGAACGCGAATTCGCCGAAAATCCCGCCTACATCGAAATGTATCGGCGCGGCAACGCCTACCACGGAGCGCACGCCTTTTTTATGTGGTATTGGGGCGAAAACGGCAGACAACACGTCGGCAAAGTAATCGTCGCCGGCGCGGAAAACGCCCACGTCCCCGCAATGCTCGGCTGGGAGCGCGCCGACAATCTGACCGAAGCGATTGCGATGGCAAAAAGTTATACGAATCGAAACGCCGAAATTACGATGCTTCATCAGCCGATTATCGGGTTGTGTAATGTGTCAGATTAGAATTATACGTGCGAAATACGTATAATAATTCAATATGCAAAAAAAATTAACAATTACGATTGACGAGCGCGTTTACGAAGGTCTGCAAACAGTTGTTGGGCGCGGAAAAATCAGCCAATTCATAGAGGTTTTGGTTCGCCCGCACGTTTTGAATCAAGGTTTGGAAGCGGGTTACAAGGAAATGGCTAAAGACGAAGCGCGGGAAACTGAAGCGTTGGAATGGTCGGAGGCGACAATCGGAGACGTAAACAATGAAGCGTGGTGAAGTTTGGTGGGTGAACTTCGACCCGTCAATCGGAGGCGAAATCAAAAAACAACGTCCCGCCGTGATTATGAGCAACGACGTTTCCAACAAACATCTGAACCGCGTCCAAGTCGTGCCGTTGACCAGCCAGATTGACAAACTTTATCCGAGCGAAGCCTACATCCAATTCGGCGGAAAGCAGGCGAAAGCCTTAGCTGATCAACTGACAACCGTGAGCAAACAGAGGTTGTCGAATAAAGCCGGACATTTATCAAAAGCGGATGTCGAGCAAGTAGAAAAGGCGATCAAAACTCAACTTGATTTATAAGAGAATACTGACGAACGAATTCGCGCAAGATTACTTTACCCAATGAAATTATCACCAACCGAAATATTTACAGGCAAAAAGATTTTCTTTATCGGCGGCACAGGCTTTGTGGGCAAGGTGACGCTTTCGATGCTGCTGCATAATTTTCCTGATGTCGGGAAGGTTTATGCGATTGTGCGGGCGCGGAATTTGGAGGAGTCGAATAATCGGTTTTGGGCGAGCATCGTCACGAGTCCGACGTTTGATCCGTTGCGCGAGAAATACGGCGACGGGTTTGAGAAATTTATTCGCTCGAAGGTTATTCCCGTCAACGGCGATGTCGGGAATGAGTTTTTGGGAATGAGCGAAGACGAAGCGCGGGGGATAATGGAGGACACCGACATTATTATTAACGGCGCGGGGAATGTGACGTTTAATCCGCCGCTGGAATCGGCGTTGCGGACGAATGTCGTCGGGTCGAATAATATTTTGCAGATGGCGCGGATGATGGCGCGTCCGACGCTGGTTCACGTTTCGACTTGTTTTGTCGCGGGGAAAAGATCGGGCGCGATTTGGGAGAATGAGCCGGTCGTCGGGTATTTTCCGCGTAAAAACGAACTCGTCGGGACGAATTTTGATGTTAATAAAGAGATTGAAGATTGTGCGAGATTGTCGGAACAGGCGCGTCAGGAAGCGGACGATGCGGTGCAGATTGCGAAGTTTCGGGAGTTGGCGCGGAGTCGTTTTGAGGAAGAAGGGCGCGACCCGGACGATGAATCGGAACTGAAATCGGCGATTTTTCGTGAGCGTAAAATGTGGATTCGGGAACGGACGACGGAACTCGGCGCGGAACGGGCGGAATATTGGGGTTGGACGAATATCTATACTTATTCCAAGAGTTTAGCCGAACAGATTATCGCGCAGCAGGACGATGTGGTGAAGGTGATTCTGCGTCCGTCGGTCGTCGAATCGGCGAATCAATATCCTTTTGCCGGCTGGAATGAAGGTTTTACGACGACCGCGCCGCTTTTGTTAATTGCATTGCGCGGACAGCCGATTTTTCCGGTTAATGAAAAGCTCGTTTTGGATATTATTCCGGTTGATCTGGTTGCGGGCGCAATTCTCGGCGCGGCGATGAACGCTCTTGTTGATGACAATCCGCCGCTAGTTTTTCAGGCGTGTTCAGGCGATGTTAATCCGAATGATATGAAGCGAATGGTCGGACTCGTCGGGCTTTACAAACGCGAATATTATAAGGAAAAAGAGACGGGCAATAAGTTAATCAACAACGTCGCGGCGATGATCGAAGCCGCGCCGGTTTCGCAGAAAACTTACGAAAATTTTTCCGCGCCGATGTTTAATAAACTGGCGAAGCGGGCGAATAATTTGCTGGAAAAAGCCGCACCGACGTGGGCGGGCGGGCGTTTGAGCAATATCGTCGCGGATTTGAAAAAATCGGTCGAAAAATTTGAACAGACAACCGAAGAAACGATGGACGCTTTTGCGATGTTCAAACCGTTTATCGTTGACAACGAATATACATATCGCGCCGACAATTTGCGGGCGTTGATGTCGCTCGTCAAGGAAAAAGAGAAAAATCTGTTGCCGTGGTATCCAGAAAAATTGGATTGGTATGATTATTGGCTCAAAGTTCATTTTCCGGGAATGCGAAAATGGGTTTTGCCGCAGCTTGAAGAAGACCTCAAAAAAGTTGAAAAACGCTATTACACCTACAACGATTTGCTCGATTTGTTCGACACGTCGGTCAAACGATTTCCGACGCGCGTGGCGATGAAGATCGAACGTGACGGGAAAAAAGAGCAATATACCTACGAAGATGTCAAAGAATTAACGTATCGTGCCGCCGGATATTTGGCGGAAAACAACATCAAACACAACGACCGCGTGATTCTTTTCTCGAACAATATGCCCGAATGGGGAATTTCGTATTTCGGCATTTTAAAGGCGGGCGCGACGGCGATTCCGATTGATCCGGCGAGTTCGATTGATGAAATAATCGCGTTTGCGAAAGCCGGTGAAGCATCGGCAATTATGATTTCACCGAAACTCGCTGACGAAAATCCTGATTTAGCCGAGCGTCTGCAAGCGGCAAATTTGAGTTTAGAGGTGTTCACTTTTACGGAAGTTTTCGAGATTCAGGATGAAATCGAAGAAGCACGGCGCAATGCGCTTTTGCCGCATAAAATTCTGTCGAATTCGGTCGCGTCGCTGATTTTCACATCGGGGACGACCGGCACGCCGAAAGCCGTGATGCTGTCGCACAAAAATTTCGTCAATATGATTTCGATGCTCTCGTCGGTTCTCGATATGGACATCACGGACGGCGTTTTGTCGGTGCTGCCGATGCACCATACTTTCGAGTTTTCCGCCGGGTTTCTGACTCCGTTTTCCAACGGCACACAGATTACTTATTTGAACGAACTGAGCGGCGAAGAACTTGCCCGCGCCATTGAAAACAATCACGTGACGGGAATGGTCGGCGTTCCCGCGCTCTGGGAAATGCTCCACCGGCGCATCAAAACGCGGCTTCGTGATCGCGGCGATTGGTTCGCCGATCTCGCCGATAACGTCATCGAGTTTAACGCTTGGCTGCGCGATAATACTTTTTTTAACCTCGGTCCGATCATCTTTTTCCCGATTCATCAGGGAATGGGCGGGCGAATGCGTTATCTGATTTCGGGCGGTTCGGCGTTGTCCGAAAAAGTTCAGCGCGATTTGCACGGACTCGGTTTTACCGTCTTAGAAGGTTACGGTTTGACCGAATCTTCGCCGGTTTTGACCGTCACCAGACCGGAAAATAAATTGATTCGCGGCAGTGTCGGCAAACCGCTTCCGGGTGTCGAAGTCAAAATTGACCAGCCCGACGAAAACGGTGTCGGCGAAGTTCTTGCTCGCGGGCAAAATGTGATGCTCGGCTATTTCAACAACGACGAAGCGACCGAAGCCGTTTTGCAGGATCGCTGGCTGAAAACCGGCGATTTGGGCAGACTCGACGACGACGGGAATTTGTATATCGTCGGGCGTTCAAAAGATGTCATTATTGATTCAAACGGGAAAAACATTTACCCCGACGAGATCGAAGATTTATATGGCAAGTCGCCGTTTATCAAAGAGTTGTCAATCGTCGGTCTGCCGGACGCGGATGGCGGTGAACGAATTTCCGCGCTCGTCGTGCCGGACTACGAATACGATATTGCGCTTTCCCGTGCGGACGCAAACAAGCGCGTCGAAGAACATTTCCGCGAAATTTCCGCTGGTCTGCCGTTTTTCAAGCGCGTCAAAAATCTGCACTTAACGCCGTTTGAACTTCCCAGAACGGCGACGCGCAAAGTCAAACGCCCGGAAGTCGTCGAACTGATCGTCAATCTTGAAGCGAAATCGAAAAATAAAACAAAAGTCGTCGCCGATTCCAAAGGTGATGACACCGCTTTGTGGATTCGCAAAGTCGTCGCGTCGGTTTCCAACCGTCCGCTGTCGGAAATTGTTTTGGAAGACAAACTCGCCGATTTAGGCTTTGATTCATTGATGTTCGTTGAACTCCAAGCGGCAGTTGAAGATGCTGGCGGTCGCGTAATTTCGCCCGACACGCTCAACGAAGTGCAAACGGTGCGCGAACTTTTGACGGCGGTGCAGCGGGTTGATAAACGCAAAAAACTGGTTGACGAGCCGAAACAGGAAGAGCGCAAAGAAGATGAAATTTTCATCCCGTCAATCGTCCGCCGCGTCGGAAATCAGATTATTGATTTCGCGCAGGACAGAATTTATGACAATGTTCTAAACACTGTAATCGAAGGTGAAGCGAATGTTCCGCAACATACTAATTTCATCGTCGCGCCGAACCACGCTTCGCACATTGACACCGGATTGGTCAAAAAAGCCCTCGGCAAAGATGTCGCCGAACAAACCGTCGCCGTCGCCGCCGCCGATTATTGGTTCGACACGAAATACAAACGCGCCTATATGAACAACTTCACGACGCTCATTCCGATTGAACGCACGGGAAGTCTGCGCCAATCTCTGCGCCACGTCACGGAAATTTTAAAAGAAGGCTACAACACTTTGATTTTCCCCGAAGGTACACGCACTTTGGACGGCGAAATCCACGAATTCAAACCGATCATCGGCTATCTCGCGCTCAACGAAAAAATCGGCATCCTGCCGATCTACATCTGGGGAACTTTCGAAGCCTTCCCGAAAGGAATGACGATTCCCGCGCAAAAAAGTCTCGGCGCAAAAGTCGGCGCAAAAGTCGGCAGATTTCTGGAATACGAAGAACTCGCCGAAATGACCAAAGGAGTTCCGAACACCGAAGCATACAGATTAATCGCCGCCAGAGTGCAGTTTGAAATCGAAAATATGCGCGACAACAAGCGCGATAAATTCGATGTCGCGGCAGTTCGCAAAAAATGGAAAGCCGAACGCCGCAAAACTCGCAAGCAGGAACCGGTGATTGAAGAGTAGAAAATGTTGTAAAATCATTAAGGAAAGGTGAAATTTATGCTTCAAACATACAAAGCGACATTGAACGGAAATCAACTCGAATGGAACGGCGAAGTTCCCGAAGAAGCAAAAAATAAAGAATCGGTCAGCGTAATTGTGACGATTTTGGACGGCGAAACCGACGTGAATGCGATGCGCCCGTTTGGTTTGAGCGCAGACACATTTACCGTTCCCGAAGATTTTGACGCACCTTTGCCTGAAGACGTTTTGGCGGATTTTGAAAATTGATGAAACTGCTTTTGGACACGCATATTTTCCTCTGGTATATCACCGCCGATGCGCGTTTGTCCGCGCTTTTCCGCGACGTAATTCGTGAGCCGAATAACGAAGTGTTTTTAAGCGTCGCGTCGCTCTGGGAAATGATCGTCAAATACAATCTCGGCAAACTTCCACTGCCGCAGTCACCTGAAGTTTATGTTCCGAACGAACGCCGCCGCCATCAGATAAAAAGCCTTCCACTGCACGAAAACTCGGTTAAAGAATTAGTAAATTTGCCCGCTTTACACCGTGATCCGTTTGACCAAATTTTGATTTGTCAGGCACTGGCAAACAATTTAACAATCGTGACGGTTGACGCAAAAATCCAAGAGTACAATGTTCCATATTTAAAGTAGCAAAAGAGAATTGTAGAATGCGCGACAATAAACCCGACAAATTTGATGTCGCCGCCATCTGCAAAAAACAGAAAGCCAAACGGCGTAAAACTCGCAAATAAGAATCTGCAATTGGTGAATAGGCAGTAAGCCGGGTTCAAAATTTCACTTATTACGAAACTCTTACATTTGAGCGACCGAAAATAAGGTATAACTTACATCTAACGAAACCGTAAATCGAAAGCGTTTACGGTCATTTTATTTTTGTAGATCAAAAGGGGTTTTATATTTTGCAAAATATTATCGGATTAGAACGGGCAAACACAAAGGGTATTCAATGGGACACATCAATTGTCATCATCGGGTTTCACATTTTGGCGATTGGTGCTTTTTTTACTTTCAGCTGGCAGAATCTGCTGGCGGCGGCGGTTATCTGGTGGTTAACAGGAAGTTTGGGAATTGGTTTGGGTTATCATCGGCTGTTGACGCACGGCGGATTTAAAACGCCGAAAGCGGTCGAGTATTTTTTAGCCGTCTGCGGAACGCTTGCGCTGCAATCGGGACCGATTCAATGGGTGACGACGCACCGCATTCATCACGCTTACACTGAAACCGAAAACGATCCGCATTCGCCGCGTGACGGGACGTTTTGGGCGCACATCGGCTGGCTGATGCGCGGCACTGCACTGACGCACGACGACGCGACCATCAGACGCTACGCGCCGGATTTGCTCAAGGACAAGTTTCTCGTTTTTATCTCGAAATACTTTTTTGTGACGACATTGATCGCCGGTGTCGTGCTGTATTTTCTCGGCGGCTGGTCAATGGTCTTGTGGGGGATTTTTCTGCGGCAGGTGTTCGGCTGGCATATGACGTTTCTCGTCAATTCCGCAACTCACATCTGGGGAACGCGCCGTTTTGAAACGCACGACGATTCACGCAACAACGGTCTGATCGCCGCGCTGACTTGGGGCGAAGGCTGGCACAACAATCATCACGCGCACCCGCGTTCAGCGCGTCACGGTTTGACTTGGAAAGAAGTTGACATCAACTGGCTGCAAATCAAATTTTTAGAAAAAATCGGATTGGCGACGAAAGTTCACGCTTTTGAACTCGAAAAGGAGTAAGGTCAGTTCTATGATTTTACAAAAAACACGGCGAAAATAAAGATTTATTTTCGCCGTGTTTTTTTATAAAAGTATCTCGAATCCCAGAACAAACGGGTTTTTTGAAGACCTAAATTCAATAATTTCACGTCATCTGATAAAGTCTAAAATCAAAATCTTCGATCAAAATAATCCAAAAAGAAGTTAGAAGGAGTCGTGAATTGACGAAAACACTCGAATTCGTTTTCAACACCGAAGCGCATCCGATTCGGAAGACTTGGAAATAACGGGAAATCTTGACAAAATTATTTGATGTAATTACATTGTAGATATGAAAACGAATATTGTCGCCATCGGAAATTCGCAGGGCGTGAGAATCCCGAAGATTCTGCTTGAGCAAAGCAGGTTAAGCGGCGAAGTCGAACTCGAAGTTTGCGGCGAAAGCATTGTTATCAAACCGGCGCGTAAACCGCACGAAGGTTGGAGCGAAATATTTGAAAAGGCGTTAGCCGAAGACGGAGAAGATGAAGAACTTTTCGGCGAAAACCTCACGAACAGTTTTGATGAGGAAGAATGGGAATGGTAAAAAGATTCGAGGTTTATCTGACCGATCTTAATCCGACCGTCGGCGTAGAAATACAAAAACGCCGTCCATGCCTCATAATTTCGCCCGACGAAATGAATCGGAGTGTAAAAACCGCAATTATCGCGCCGATGACGACCAAAAGCCGGAACTCGCCGTCACGGATCGCCTGCGAATTTGAGGGGAAAAGCGGTTTTGTCGTTCTCGACCAAATTCGCGCAGTTGACAGAATGCGCTTAGGGAGAAATCTGGGCGACATTGACGAGGAAACACAGGCGAAAGTTTTGGCAAAATTACAGGAATTTTTTGCACCATAAAAAATGGCAGAGAAAAAAACAAAAACACCGGCGAAAAAAGCCGCCAAGAAAATTTTAATTACCGGCGGCACGGGTTTTCTCGGAACGCATCTCGTCCGTCAATTTTTGGATGCAGGAGCGAAAAATCTGCGCGTGATGGCTTCGTCCGTTCCCGAATGGATGACCGATTCCGGCGTTGAAGCGTTCGCCGGTTCCGTCACAAATCTTGAAGATGTTGCCGGTGCGACGAAAGATTGTGAGGCGATTTATCATCTCGCTGGCAAAGTGAGTTTCGATTACGACGGTGCGGCGCAGATGAACAAACTGCACGTCGAAGGCACTCGCCTTTTATGCGATGCGGCGAAGGAAAATGAGGTTAAAAATTTTATACTCGCGTCTTCTTCCGGCACATCGGCGATTTCGGACACGCCTGAAATACTGGACGAAACTTATCCGCAGCCGGTCGAGATTTTGACGAAATGGGCTTATTACGCTTCAAAATACTATCAGGAAAAAACAGCTCTGCGGGCGTTTTCAGACAAGGGCGAACGGCTCGTTATTTTGAACCCGTCGTTGCTTTTAGGGACGGGCGATGAGCGTTTGAGTTCGACAAAAATCGTGCTTGATTTTATGGCGCGAAAATTCCCGTACACGCCGTCGGGCGGAATGAGTTTTGTGGACACGGCGGACGCGGCGGCGGCATTTGTCAACGCCTTAGACAAGGGCAGACACGGCGAAAGATATTTGTTGGGAGCGGCAAACTGGACGGTCGCCGAATTTTTTGCGCGGCTCGAAAGGCTTTCGGGCGTTTCCGCACCGATGCTCAAAATCCCGAAATCAATTGCCGTCGCGGGTTCGAGTTTTATTTCGTCGCTTTACAAAAATTTTAATAAAGCCGCGCCGTTTGAAGCCTCGGAAGTCGAAATGGGCGAGTATTTCTGGTATTTCGACTCAAGTAAAGCCGAAGAAGAATTAAATTTCACGACGCGCGATCCGCAAGAAACTTTGCAGGAAACAATTAAATATCTGCGTGAAAATTTCTTGGGCGACGGCGTTTTTAGATAGTTTTTAGCCACGAACAAACACGAAAGAACACAAAAATATAAATGATTTAAATTCGTATCCTTTTCGTATTTGTTCGTGGCTAATTTTCTTAAAAGACAAATTTTGCGGAGATTTGAATCGTCCGCGCACCGCCGTAAAGATAGAACGGCGTGAAACTTCCGCTGCCGAAGGTCGAAGTCGGTTGCCCGAAATAGTTGTTCGGCTGAAAATCAGTCGGCGAAAACTGCGTCCCGAGACTGCCGCCGACATCCGCAAAATTTGTGTTATTCAATAAATTAAAGGCGTTGATTGACAATTGCAGACTCGTTTCGCCGGATAGACGAATTCTCCGCTGCAATCGCGCATCAATTTGAAAAAGAGAAAATCCGCGTATCGAATGGCGTTCCAAATTTCCCTGACGATTAGCATTTAGAATCGAAAACGCATTCGGATTTAAGCGTTGAACACCGCTTTCCGTCAAATAAACCGGCGCATTTACGACCGCATCGGCGCGGACAAATTCTTTACCGAAATCATTGGCGCGGAAATATCCGACGTTGACGGGAAAAGCCGAACGCACATTGGCAAAGGCAGAAAGCGACCAATTTTGCGTCAAATGTTTCTTCCATCCCGCATCAAATAAGGTTGGCAAATCATAAATCGCGTAAACATTAAATTGATGCCGCACGTCAAAGTCCGCCGCGCCGCGTTCGGCGGTTAAATCCCTCGAAATAAAATTATGTTCGCGGAGCGAATCGGTCGCAGCATCATCGGTTGTTTTCGATAGCGTATAGCGGGTGTTGAACGAAAATCCCTGTGAGAAGCGGCGTTCAAAACGCAATTGCAGCGAATTAAAGTCGGATTTCGCATCGTTGTTCGTTCGTCTGACAAAATTATAATTCGGGTCGGCATCGAGCAGTGTGCGCGTCAGAAAAAGTTTGCGCCCGAATGCCGCCGTATAAGTCGCCGTGAAAATGTGATTGCGGAAAAATTCCTGTTGATATTCGCCGAAAAACTGCCACGTTCGCGGCGTTTGCAAATTGTCGTCAAAGACAAGCAGCGGTTTCAGCGCGTTCATCGGCGCGGCGTTAAATCGGGCGTTTCGTGCAGTATTTCCGGAGGCAAAAGGAAATGAATTGGCGAGAATTTCGCCTGCCGCCGTGTTGCCGTAATCGAAATAAAGACCGCCGCCGCCGCGAACAACGGCTTTGCCGCTTTCAAGAACATTCAACGCTGCACCGACTCGCGGAGCGAAATTATGCGTTTGATTTCTGATAACCGTCGAAGCATTTTGAAACGTAACCGCTTGATTTTCGGCACCCGGCGCAAAATCAGCGTCCCAACGCAAACCGAGATTGACATTCAGACGCGGCGAAATTCGCCATTCGTCCTGTCCGAAAAGCGAAAGATTGCTGATCGCCACAGCAGGCGGCGAAGCGCGTGAAATTTCGCTGATGCGCGAAGCCGTTCCGCTTGAATCAATACCCGAAAATATGACGTTTCTTTCACGCGCAGCCGCGCCGATATCCGCCGATATCCGCCGATAATCTGCGCCGAAAGTGAAATTATGGTTGTTTAAGAGCCACACGACCGAACCGTTAGTTTGAAATTGATTGACATTTGTTTCGGTTTTATTTCCGTTCGCAATCGCCGCGTTGATGCCGTTGAAATCGTATTTGAGAAAATCGAACGGTGTTGAAAACAGTGTCGGCGAAATTTGTGCGCCGCCGAAATTATCAATCGAAAATCTCTGCGCCGTTTTGTTGCGAGTGAAGTTGACGCGTCCTTCGATCAGAACTCTTGGCGAAACCGTCGCCGATGCCCACGTCGAAATCGAATTGGTTTGCACGCCGAGTTTTTGCTGCGTGTTGAGCGAGAAATCGTTTCCGCGCCGCGCCGCATTTGAATCGGCGAAATTATAGCGCGAACCGATGTGAATGCTGTCGGTCGGCTGAAAATCCACCCGCACGTTGAAAATATTGTTGACGGTCGGGTTGGTGTAACTCGCCGAAAATTCCGCCAAACCGTTGGAGTTCACCAGTCCGTTGGCAATCGGAAAGGTATTCAAAATTGACCGAAATTCCGGTGAAGCGTTTTGCCGCGCAACATCGTCCGGCACTTCGGAAATCGCAAAAGATGATTGCCGCAGCCGTAAACCTTCGTAGCCACCGAAAAACCACGCTTTATTCTTGACGATGAATCCGCCGAGTGTGCCGCCGAATTGGTTGAGACGCGAAGCCGGACACGACAGCCCGCGCGAATTGGCGAAAAAATCGTTGGCGTTAAGTTTTTCATTGCCGAATGTTTCAAATGCCGAGCCGTGAAAAGTGTTATTTCCGCCGACTGATGTAAAATTGACGGTCGCCCCGGCGGTGCGCTGTTCCTTTGCCGAACCGATTGTTTTGACGGTGACTTCGGCGGTCGCATCGAGCAGTGATAAACTGTTCGTGCCGCCCGAAGCCGTTAGGTGCGGCAGTGCGCCGAGACTGCCGGCGAGGGAGGTTTGATCGGCGAAGGCGGCGGTGTTCGCGCTCAAACCGTCAACCGTGAAAACATTCGAGGTCGGACGCTGACCGTTTGACGAAAATAAACCCTGCTGAATTTGCGAACGCCGGTTAGTCGGCTGTGTGATACCGCTCGCCGTCAAATAAAGTAATGACAAACTTCTGCCGTTGAGCGGCAAATTTTGCAGTGCTTGAGTCGTGACCTCAGTGCTGATTGATGTGCCGGTTGAATCAAGATTATTCGTTCCGCCGGTAACTTCGACGGTTGCCGTAACGCCCGTAATTCCGGCAGCTTGATAACCCGCATTCATCGGCGCGGGTTGAACTGCGGGAGCAGGTTGCTGCAAACTTGAAAACGTCGCGCCTTGCGGCAGAGTTTCCTCGCCGTTGTTTGGCGCGGCAACCGGAACTTCAATGCGTTTTGCCGCACTTCCGTCCGTGACTATTTGATCGTCAACCGCGACGAACGACGTGAAGGCAGTGACGATTTTGAATTCCAGACCGAGATCGGTCATCGTCTTTTGCAAATCTTCCGCCGCCTCGCTTTTCGGCGCATTCGTATAATCGCGGCGTGTCAAATCGGCGATTTTGCGTCGCGCCCAGATCGTCGCCAGAACATCGTTTTCAGCATTTTGTTCGGCGAAATTGATTTTTATCTCGCGCTGAAAAACTTGTCCCTGCATTTTTCCGTGCAGAATAACTTTGCCGCTACCTCCCTTCGCATATCTGCCGACGACCGTGACGGGTTTTGCATCGAACAAATCAGGGATGAGCTTCGGATACACTTCATCCGTTTCTATGCCCTGAAATTCGAGCGAAATATCGGTCAGCAGCGGATTTCTGATGCGCTCGTAAAATCTTCGCGCGGCGGCGGAACCGTCGTTTTTAAGTCCGACATATTCGACATCGCCGCGACCTTCGCGTGATATTTCGTCGAGCAAATAATGATTGACCGAATCGCCGATGCCGAAAGCAAAAACCCGTGCGTTTGGATGCTTCTGAACTTCGGCGAGAATTTCCGATTCGTTGCCGATTTGTCCGTCGGTCATAAAACAGACGATGCGAATGTGGTTTTGTGCGTCCGACGGTTCGAGCGCGGCTTTGATCGCCGTCATCATTTCCGTCCCGCCGCCCGAATCCGAATCGGACAGCCATTTTTTCGCTTTGTCGAGATTTTCGCGGCTCGCCGTAACCGGCTGGTCAAATAAAATCCGCGTGTCGCCGGCAAAAGTAATCAGGTTAAAAGTATCGTTCGGATTGACGTTTTCGAGCGTCAGCCGCATCGCTTCTTTCGCCTTTTTGATCGGAAAACCGCCCATCGAACCCGATGTGTCGAGAACAAAAACGATTTCTTTCGGCATCGTGTCGGCAGGGAAAACCGTGTCGGGCGGCTGTAAAATCATTGTGAAAAAACCGCCTCTTTCATCCTTGTGCGTCAAAATCGCATCTTCCATTTTCGCCCCGGCGGTTTTGTATTTCAGCACAAAGTCACGGTTCGGAATTTCATTTTCGTCTTTCAATTTGACGACGAATTGACTCGCCGAAAACTGCTGCGTTTCGATCAGATGCGTATTCGAAGCGACGTTTTCGATGGAAACGCCCGCGTCAATTTTTACTTCCATCGAAATCGTATGACCGGGACGCGCCTTTGATTTCGGCGAGATTTTAACTGCATCTGCGGTATCAGCCGACGACGGAATGTAGCGTTCGCCAATCGTCATCGGAAATGTAAATTCGTAAGTATCATCGGCATATTTGAGAGTTTCGACGTAGCTGATGACAACTTTTATCTCGGCGTTCGGCGTGATATTGGCGACGGACTGCGTGAAAATATTCGGACGCTGCTGTTCGAGAAGTGCGGCGACTCTGCCTTCTTTTTTCGCTCGTTCGTAAGTTTCCTGCGCTTTTTTGCGCTCCATAATTTTGCCTTTGACAATGCGCGTCCCGATACTAATCGTCATATCGTCAACCGCCGCATCGTTCGGCAGCGGAAACGTATAAACGGCTTCGATGGTGTCGGGAAAAGGATTTTGAAAAACCTGCGTCACCGTCACACGCGAGATGTAGCCGCTGATTTCCGCTTTGACAACGGTATTTTTCAGCGGACAAAGACCAAGCGAGATATTTTCACCGTTCATCACGCGCAGCGAACCTTCGGTCATTTTATTGGTCTGAGCGAATAAAATCGCCGCGCAAGCAGCGGTTAGAAGACACACTCCGACGAAGCGGACAAAGAGAGAGTTCCGACGCATAAAAAGCACCTCAAATTTTGTATTTATTGGACTTGTAAAATCAGCCGTCGTTTCAAAAGATGCGGTGAGATTTTGTTTTGGTTGCTTTGACGGAAAAGAAAAGTTTTGAGTCAGCTTGCAGAAGCCCGCGCGGAGCAAGGGCGTGAGTGGAGTCTTCCTTACTCTGTGCGGCTTCTGCCTTTATTGAAAACATTCCAAATATTTAACACCCGCGCCGGTGTTGAAAATGACGACGGTTTCGTTTTCTTTGACCAAATCCTGTTCGATCATCATTCGCAGTGCGGGCAGACACGCCGCGCCTTCGGGAGCGCAAAACAGTCCTTCCGCCGCGCCGATTTCTTTGACGGCAGCAATTAATTCTTCGTCGGAAACGGCGATTGCCGTACCGCCGGATTCATGCAGCGCGTCAATAATTAAAAAATCGCCGATGGCTTTTGGTACGCGCAAACCGGAGGCGGCAGTATGCGCGTTTGGAAATTCTTCGGCGAAACGCGTTCCGTCGTGAAACGCTTTGACGATGGGCGCACAGCCGATTGATTGGACAGAAACCATTCGCGGACGTTTGCCGTCAATCCAGCCCATTTGCTCCATTTCGTCGAACGCTTTCCACATTCCGATCAAACCCGTGCCGCCGCCCGTCGGGTATAAAATTACGTCGGGCAAAGTCCAGTCGAATTGTTCGGCTAATTCGTAACCCATCGTTTTTTTGCCTTCGACGCGATATGGTTCTTTCAAGGTTGAAACGTCAAACCAGCCTTCCGCGTCTTTGCGTTCGGCGACGATTTTGCCGCAATCGGTAATCAACCCGTCAACTAGCGTAACATTCGCGCCGGTTTGTTCGCATTCGATAATATTTGCCTGCGGCGTGTCCTGCGGCATAAATAAAAACGATTCCATTCCGGCGCGGGAAGCATAAGCCGAAAGTGCGCCCGCCGCATTTCCGGCAGACGGCGCGGCGACTTTTTTTACGCCCAATTCTTTCGCCATCGAAACAGCGGCGGTCATTCCCCGCGCTTTAAAACTCTGCGTCGGATTAACGGATTCGTCTTTGATATACAAATTTAATTTGAGCGGCAAGCGTTCGGCAAGTTTGTCAGTTTTCAAAAGCGGCGTGAAACCCTCGCCCAGACAAACGATATTTTCGTCATTTTCGACCGGCAGAACTTCTCGGTAACGCCAGAGATTTTCAGGGCGCGATTTTAATGATTCCTTTGTCAAAGTTTCTGCGGCTTTTTGTAAATCGTAATAAACGAGCAAAGGTTTTCCACATTCAACGCACAGATTGTGCAGTTTTCCGGCTTCGTAACTTTTATGGCAATTGGCGCATTCAAGATGTGTGACATTCATAACTTGCAAGATTAACGAAAAACGAAACAATTAGCCAGTTTCGGATCTGTTCCCTTTTGTCGGCGGCTCAAATATTATTTTTCCAGCATCGGTTTCAACGCTTTGTAAACGTTGTCGGTCATAATAATTTCGCCTTTTGCGTTTGGGTGAATGCCGTCGCCCTGATTCAGATCTTTGTTGAGCGCGATATTTTCCAGCAGAAACGGCAGAAAAACAACTTTCTGTGCGCTCGCCAACTCCGGGAAGGCGTTGACGTATTCCCGCTGATACTGCGCTCCCATCGTCGGCGGCGCAAGCATTCCGCACAATAAAACTTTGACGTTTTTCGCTTTGGCTTTTTTGATAATCGTGTCGAGGTTTTCCTTCATTTTATGGACAGGAAGACCGCGCAGAAGATCGTTTGCGCCGAGTTCGAGAACCAGAATCCGCACGTTTTCCTGCTCTAAAACCCAGTCAATCCGTTCGAGTCCGCCAAGCGATGTTTCACCGGATACGCCCGCGTTGACGACTTCATAGTTGAAATCGTCGGCTTCGAGTTTTTTTTGCAGCAGATACGGGTAAGATTCTTTTTCTTCAAGTCCGAAACCGGCAGTCAAACTGTCGCCGAACGCAACGATTTTCGGGCGGTCGGAAGTGATCTGGATGGACGGGCGCGGTTTTGCCGATAAATCTATGTTTTGTTGCTTTTCCGCCGTCGAAACTCCGCACGCCGAGAAGATAATTGTTGAATAAATGAAACTTAAAAGCACCGTCAGTCGAATTAACTTTGTCATAATTATTAAAATGCTTGAAATAAAATCAATTTTTATGATGCAAAAATCATCAAATTTGTTTGCGCCTTTTTCACGAACAACGGAAGATCGTCAATCGCAAATTGTAAATTGTAAATGTGATTACTATTCTTTCTATTAACGATAAACTATTTACGATTGAAGTTCCGCAAAATATGATAATTCTCCAAAATGTAACCAAAACCGTCCAATCCGGCGCGGACGATTTAACTATTTTAGATGATGTTTCGCTAGAAATCCCGGATGGTGAATTTATCTCTGTAACGGGCGCGTCGGGCAGCGGGAAATCAACGCTTTTGGGTCTGATCGCCGGTCTCGACGCGCCGAGTTCAGGCGAAATTTTGATTGACGGCGCAAGCGTGACGACGATGAGCGAAGACGAACTCGCCGAACTTCGGAGCAAAAAAATCGGCTTTATTTTTCAATCGTTTCATCTGATTCCGAGCCTTACGGCGTTTGAAAATATCTTGATTCCGATGGAAATTCTCGGCTTAAAGGATGCCAAAGACCGCGCCGCACAGCTTCTTTCCGATGTTGACTTGAAAAATCGCGGGCATCATTATCCGACCGAATTGTCCGGCGGCGAACAGCAGCGCATCGCCATCGCCCGCGCTTTTGCCAATCAGCCGAAAATTCTGCTCGCGGACGAACCGACGGGAAACTTAGACTCGAAAAACGGCAACCATATTTTCGATTTGATGACCGAACTGCACGATCAAAACAATATTTCGCTCGTTCTCGTGACTCACGATCAGAGTTTAGCCGAGAGAGCCGAACGGCAAGTTATTTTGAAAGACGGGCGCGTTTTGAGCGACGAATTAACTCGCAACGGAAACACCGGAAATTTTTAGCCGCGAACAAACACGAAAAGACGCGAAAATGACTTGAGTTTTTTCGTGAGAGCGCGTGTTTGTTCGCGGCTGATTTAATTATGAATTTTATCTTTAATTTAACAGTTCGGGAAATCCGTTCATCGTGGCGGCGGCTGTTGTTTTTCTTTTTGTGTATCGCCATCGGTGTCGGTTCGATTGTCGCGCTGCGTTCGTTGATTCAGAATTTCAGCCGGTCGGTCGGCGGCGATGCGCGTGCGCTTTTGACGGCGGATTTCGTCATTAATTCGACCAACGACTTTTCGCCGACCGATATTTCTAAAATCGAAGAAGTCATCGGAAAATCAAGTATTGTCGAAGCGAGAAACGAAGTAACGGAAACTTCGGCAATGTCGCGCCCCCTGGATAAATCAAACGAAAATTTCAGTTTCGTCGAATTAAAGGGTATCGAACCGCCGTTTCCACTCGTTGGAAATTTTACGTTATCGGGCGGCAAACCGTTTGATTTTAGTTTGCTCGAAAACAACGGCGCAGTTGTCGCGCCGATTTTACTGGACGATTTAGATGTCAAAATCGGCGACAAAATTCGCATCGGCGAATCGGAATTTCAAATTCGCGCCACTTTTGATGAAGAACCCGGCGGCACAGGCGGTTTTCGACTCGGCGCACGGGTTTTCATCAGTAAAAACGCTTTTGAAACAGCCGGAATCACGCAAAACAGAAGCCGCGTCCGCCGCCGAATTCTTTATCGTACGTCGGACAATCCGACCGAAGTCGTCACACAGCTTCGAGAAGCGTTAAAAGGCTCGACGATTACCGTCCAGTCTTACCGCGAAACGCAGGAACGGCTCGGCGAACAGTTCGAGCGGACGGAAAATTATCTATCGCTGACCGGACTTTTGATTCTCGTTCTCGGCGGTGTCGGCGTGTGGAACGTCGCCCGCGTTTTCGTCGAACAAAAACGCAAATCCGTCGCGGTTTTGAAATGTTTGGGCGCGAGCGGCAACCGTATTATCACGGTTTATCTGCTGCAAATTTTAACACTCGGTTTTCTCGGCAGTTTGTTTGGCGTGTTGCTCGCGCAATTAGGATTGTGGCTTGCGGAATGGCGTTATCACGATGTTTTGCCCGCCAAAATGAGTTACGCCGTGCATTTTTCGGTCGCGTGGCAGGGCGTTCTGCTCGGCGTTTTGATTTCGCTGCTTTTTTCCGCACTGCCGCTTCTGCAGGTTCGCAATATCAAGCCTCGTTTGCTGCTGCACGATGCCGGCGGCGAAAAAATGCGGCGTTTGGATTTGACGAAAACGATTTTCGGCGCGCTTTCGCTCGCCGGTTTATTGGCGTTGGCGGTGTGGCAAGCTGGTTCACTCAAAGTCGGTGCGTTTTTTCTCGTCGGTTTGGGTTTTACGTCGCTTTTTCTTTATCTGGCGGCAGTCGTTTTGACGGTTTTGCTCAGGAAAATCAAAAACTTCGGCTCGTTTTCCGTCCGGCAGGCAATTAATTCGCTCTATCGTCCCGGTAATCAGACGAGAATTATTCTGCTCGCGGTTGGATTAGGCGCGTTTGTTGTGCTTGCCGTCCAATCTTTGCAGGGCAATTTGATTAGGGAATTTGATTTTACGCGCAATGCAAAATTGCCGAGTTTGTTTTTTATTGACATTCAAAAAAGTCAGATTGACGAATTGAAACAAATCGTTCAGACGGCGACGGGCGAAAACGTGCAGGTCGTGCCGACGATTCGCGCCCGCATTGCTTTTGTCAACGGCGAACCGTTCGATTTTGAAAATCGCGAAACGCGCCAGCAGCAAGGTGTCATCGGGCGCGAATTTGCCGTCACATATCGCCCGGAAATGGACGAAAACGAAACGTTGCTCGCCGGGAACTGGTGGAACGGCGCGTCAAACAATGCTGACGACGCGCAAATTTCGGTCGAAGAAGGAATGAGCAAATCATTGGGCGTTAATGTCGGCGATTGGATGACTTTTGATGTTTCGGGCAGAAAAATTCAGGTGCAGATCGCCAATATTCGCAAACTCGATTTGCGAAATACGCGCACGGCGTTTGTTTTCGTTTTTCGTCCGGGCGTTCTGGAATCCGCGCCACAAACTTTTGTCGCTACTGTTTTGAAGAAAATTCCCGCCGTCGAACGCGCGAAACTTCAGCGCGGCATCATTGATAAATTTCCGAACGTGCAAATTTTCGATGTCGCCGATATTGTCGCCGCCGTGCAGAAACTCGTCAACAATTTTGTGCTGGCAATTTCCTTCGTCGGAAGTTTCGTAATTCTGAGCGGCATTTTAATTCTCATCGGCTCGATTGCCCTGACGAAATCGCAACGCATCTATGAAAATGCGATTTTAAAAACGCTCGGCGCGAAACGTCCGACGCTCGCCGCGATTCTGCTCGCTGAATATGGACTCTTAGGGTTTTTAGCCGGAATTATCGGGACGGTTTTCGCCACTGCGCTGTCATTCGGCGTGTCCAAATTCCTGTTTGACATTGATTGGGAATTCGATTTAACACTAACGATTGCGGGCGTTTTGATTACGACGGTTCTAGTGATGACGGTCGGCGCAATCGCCAGTTTCGACGTGCTGTTTAGAAAACCTCTCGGTATTCTGCGTTCGCAATAAATGTTACGATGAAGAGTCCGTAAAAATTATCAACAAGGGAAGTTAAAATTAAATGAAAAGCCTGTTTTTGACCACAGTATCCTTTATCTTTTTATTTTCGGTTGTCGGCGCACACGCGCAAACGCAAAATAAAGTTTCGTCGTTCAACTACTCGAACGACGAAACTTTAGCCGCACAAAAATTTTCACCGAATCTTAATGCTCAATTCATCGAGCGCAAATTCACCGACAGAAAATCGGATACAAACGAAGCAATCAATCCGGCGCGGCAGCAAAAATACGTTCGTCCGACGAGAGAAGAACGCCGTAAACGCTGGCTTTCCGATGCGTTCGGCGTTCCGGCATTGATAAGTTCGACGTTTGGCGCGACCATCACTCAAATCAGCAACAATCCGCCCGAATGGAGAAGAACGGCGGGCGGATTCGGCAAAAGATTTGCCTCGTCCTACGGCACAAATGCGATTCGCAACACGGTTTCTTACGGTTTGAGCGAAGCATTTAAGCTCGACAACCGTTTTGAAAAAAGCGGGCAGAAAGATTTCGGCAAACGCTTAAAGCACGTTTTTCTCGGCAGTTACACGACGCGCACGGAAACCGGCAGCCGCATTCCCGATTTTCCGTATGTCGCCGGAACTTACGCAGGCAGCATCATTGCCAACGAAGTTTGGTATCCGAAACGCTATAATTGTCAGGACGGTTTGCGCGACGGCACGATCTCGCTTGGTGTGCGGTTCGGCGTTAATTTGCTGCGCGAATTTGTTTTTCCGAAATAGCGCGAATTTTCAACCGTTTGAATCTTGTTTGAAGACAAATTCGTTCGCCAATTTCCACGGTCCGTTCAAATAATGCCAGAGTTCGATGCCGATGCCCGTGCCGGTTCTGCCCGACCAATTTGCCGACAGTTCATCAAATAGATCGCGGGCAATGTCTGGCGCGACTTTATTTTGAACGGTGATGTGCGGCTTGAATTTTTGACGATCCTGATTGGTCAGCCATTCGTCAAATTGATGTTTCAGTTCACCGCGCAAATTCAGCAATGCGCCGGATTCGACTTCGACTGCCGCACCTTTTCCGAGAAAACGCCACTTTGGAAAATGCAGCGGCAACGGCTTGAAATGATCGCACAAATTTTGCAGATCATTTTCAATTTTTTCCTGGTATTGTCCCGGCAAATTGTGAAACATAGTTAAATGCGCCGCCAAAAAATTGCGTTCGGCGGGAAAGTGTGTCTGACGCAGCTCGTCAAAAAAAGCGAATGATTCGGCATCCAGCTTCAAAGTTAAGATTAACGGTTGCTCATTGTCATTGTTCATAAAAAAATTACGTCAAGTATGTTCGACACATCAATTCTAATGCGTCGAGCGGAGTTTTAGAAAAGGAAAACAAACAAAAATGAATCTCGAAGGAAAAACAGCATTAATCGTCGGCGCGTCGCGCGGCATTGGACGTGCGACGGCGGAACTTTTTGCCAAAGCAGGGGCAAACGTCGTCATCACGGCGCGAAACGAATCGGAATTGATGGAAGCCGAATTTGCATTAAACAACATCGGCGGCGAAGTTTTGACGCTCGCTGCTGACGCGGCAGTCGAAACCGACGTTAAAATGGTGGTTGACGAAACAATCGGCAAATTCGGCAAAATTGACTATCTCGTTCACGCGGCGGGCGCGGGAATCTTGAAGCCCTTCGCTGATTTGACGGCGGATGATTTGGATTTTCTGCTGACTGCCAATGTCAAAACCGCGTTTAATGTTTTGCAGGCGGTTCTGCCGAAGATGGCGGAAAACAAATTCGGGCGCGTCGTAATGATGCCGGGAATCTTAGGCAAAGCTCCGATGATGCAGGCTTCGGCGTATTGCGCGGCGAAATACGCGCTGACGGGAATGATTAAATGTTTGAAGGACGAATACAAACGCTACGGCATCCGGTTTTCGCTGATGCACTTTGGCGGCGTTGATTCGCCTTTTTGGAACGACATCACGATGAAAGTCCAGCGCGATAAAATGTTATCAATCGAAGCGGCGGCAAATGCCGTGTTTTTCGCAGCAACTCAAGAAGGCGAAGGCGTGATGGCGGAAATCGTGCTGATGCCGGAGAATCATCAGCTGGTTTGATAGAAACTGCTGTGGAAGTCCACCTCAAATCCACTTTAGCGGCAAATATAATAGACATTACACAGCAAATGAAAATTTTCAAACAATAAGATGTCGGAACAAAAAGGGTTTATGTTTAGGTAGCAGCGAATTAACGTGAAAAGTCTGCCGAAGGCTGAAAATAATTTGCACAGCCGTTGACGAAACATCGTAAAACGGTTACAAATTTTGAAGAGCATTTATTTTTTGAACTCTGCATCTATCAAATTTCATGGACATTTTACAAGCAATTATTCTCGGCATCGTGCAGGGCTTAACCGAATTTATCCCGATCAGTTCGACGGCGCATCTGGTTTTCGCCAGCCGTTTGACGCATCTTTACGACGGGAATGCCGAACAGATTACCGCAACCATCGCCGTTATTCAACTCGGCACATTGGTCGCGGTTTTTATTTATTTTGCCTCTGATATTTTTAGTATTATGGTCGCTTTCGTCCGCGATCACTGGGCGTTGCTCAGGCGCAAACGCGGGATGCGGTTTTCCGGGACGGGCGGTGTCCGTCCGATGTGGCTGTCGGAAGAAGCGTGGCTCGGCTGGCTGATTATTCTCGGTTCGATCCCGATTGGCACTCTTGGACTGTTGCTCAAAAAGCAAATCGAAGGTCCGGGAACAAAAAATCTGTGGATTATCGCCACGATGCTGATTGTCGTCGCGCTGCTGCTCGGTGTCGCCGAATTGATCGGCAGACAGCGCAAGGAAATCAGGGATTTCGGCATTCTCGACGCGTTGGCGCAGGGGTTTTCACAGGTTTTGGCACTGATGCCGGGGGCGAGCCGTTCCGGTTCGACGATTATGGGCGGACTTTTCGCCGGACAAAAACGCGAAGCCGCCGCCCGCTTTTCGTTTCTGCTTTCGATTCCCGCAATTACGGCGAGCGGTCTGCTCGAACTAAAACAATCGTGGTCGCTGCTGCCGCAAGAAAGTTTGGTGCCGCTTTTGGTCGGCACGATTGTCGCCGGTATCATCGGCTATTTCTCAATTTGGTTTTTGCTGTCTTTTTTAAAGAAAAACTCGACCCTCATTTTTATCGTTTACCGCGTAATTTTAGGCGTGACAATTCTCGTACTGCTCTGGCAAGGCGTAATCAGTCCGCAAATTTGAAATATTGTTCTGAGTCAGTAGCCAGACTGTTAAGAAGGGCTTCTTAGCCATTAAACAAAGCCCTTCTTAACAGTCTGGCTACTGACATTTTTCAGTATAGTCAACCACGATCAACGAACAACTGACAACAAACAACTGATAACTGACAATTAAATTATGAAGCGTTGGAAAATTCAAACACACGACCGCGAAGCCGTCAAAAATCTGGCTGAGGCGCTGGAAGTTTCACCGCTGATCGCCGCGCTGCTCATCACGCGCGGTCACGAAACGGCAGAAAAGGCTCACAAATTTCTAAATCCATCGTATGATGATCTGCACGAACCGAATCTTTTGAAAGGAATGAAGGAAGCGGTCGAACGCATCTTAAAAGCCGTCGAAAATAATGAGAAAATTCTCGTGTGGGGCGATTACGATGTGGACGGCACGACGGGAACGGTCGTTTTGCGAAAGTGTCTGGAGATTCTCGGCGCACCACCAACTGGCTTTCACATTCCGAACCGTTTCAGCGAAGGTTACGGCTTAAACGTCGAACATCTGAAAATCGCCAAAGAGCGCGGTTATTCGCTGGTCATCACCGTTGACACCGGAACGCGCTCGTTTGAACCGCTCACTTGGGCGAAGGAAAACGGGCTGGACGTGATCGTCACCGACCATCATTTGCCCGACGAAGTTAGGGGAAACCCGGAATGTGTCGCAATGATTAATCCCACACAAAGCGGTTGCGAATATCCCGACAAAAATCTTGCCGGGGTCGGGGTCGCCTTCAAATTGTCTCACGCACTGCTGCGCGAAAAAGGCAAGGAAAATATCGTCAAAGGTTTCTTGAAAATCGTCGCCATCGGAACTATCGCCGACGTGATGAAACTGACGGGCGAAAACCGAGCGTTTGTCACGTTGGGATTGAAAGATTTGCCGAAAGCGCACAATTACGGATTGCGGGCGTTGATGGAAGTCGCCGACTGCACCGGCGAAATGACCAGTTACGCCATCGGTTTCCGCATCGCCCCGCGCATCAACGCGGCGGGTAGAATGGACGCGGCGCGAAAGGTCGTCGAACTTTTTGAAGCCGAAAGTTTTGAAAAAGCGCGGGAATTAGCCGAATATCTCGATGTCAAAAATCGTGAACGGCAAAAAATACAGATTGATATTCTCGAAAAAGCCTTGCTCGAATACGCCGAAAACGGCGGCAGTGCGAAACAAGCGCATTTCGCCGTCGTCGCCGGTGAAGGCTGGCATCGCGGCGTAGTCGGTTTGGCGGCATCGAAAATCGCCGAAAAACTTTATCGCCCGACGATTGTTTTGTCCATCGAAGACGGTATCGCGCAGGGCAGCGCGCGCAGCATCGCCGGTTATCACCTGCTTAACGGACTTGATTCGTGCGTCGAACTGTTCGAGAAACACGGCGGACACGCGGCGGCGGCGGGAATGACGATTAAAAGCGAAAATATTGACGAACTGCGCGAAAAACTCAACGAACACGCCGCCGCAAATCTATCGGCGGAAGATTTGATTCCTGAAATAAAAATTGACGCGTCCGTTTCGTCAAACTCGCTGAATTTGGATTTAGTCGAACAGTTGAAACGTTTTGAGCCGTTCGGAATGGGCAATCCGAAACCCGTTTTCGTAACGAAAGATTTGACCATCACCAACGATCCGTTCGTGATGAAGGAAAAACATTTGAAATTGAAATTGCGCGACGAGAGCGGCAGAAACTTTGAAGCAGTTTGGTGGGACGGCGTGGAACATTCAAAAGAGCAAACTCTCAAACCGCAAACGCGCATCGAACTTGCTTACACGGCGGAAGCGAATGTTTGGAAAGGCAACACGCGGCTGCAATTGGTAGTGAGAGATTTAAAAACCGTTTGATGAAATGCCGTCTTTAAGTTGTAATGACCGAAGAAACCATCCAGCGTAAAAACATCAAAAACTACGAACTTCGCGCGAAACTGCCGTTAATTTTTCGCGTGGCGGCGATTTTTGCGTTGGCTGCAACTTTGATCGGGATCGGCATCGGATTTTACCGCGCTTACGGTTACAAAGAGTTTCGGATGAAGGGTTTGCCGACCGAGCTTTCCGAAAATGTGACGGCGGAAGTCAGCGGTTACGAACGGCGTGAAAGTGAGGGCGATGTCGTCAAATATTACATTAAAGCCGACAAAGCGACGACCTACACCGATAACCATCAGGAACTCGAAAACGTATTTTTGCAGGTTTACGACGACAAGGGCGAAAAATTTGACCAAATGACGGCGAACAGCGCGATTTATGTTCCGGCGGAAAATAAAAATTTCACCGCATTTTTTGCAGGTGATGTGAACATCGTCACCCGCGACGCGCTCAAAGTTAAAACCGAACAATTAACATACAAAAAAGAGACGGAAACTGCCAACGCCGAAGAAGCGATTGAGTTTTCGGGCGAAAACGTGGCGGGCAAATCAGTTGGGGCAATTGTCAAAATGCAGGACAAAACGCTCGAATTGTTGAAGGATGTCGAAATTAATTCTTACGGCGACGGTGAAGCACAAACCGCCGATTTTCAGCGGGCGAAAATCACCGCCGGACACGCATTTCTCAATCAAACGGCGGGCAAAATCGAATTCAATCAAAACGTCAATATCAATGTCACACCCAAGCAAAACGCCGGTGAACTCGCGCAGCCGACCGACATCAAATCCGATCAGGCAGTCGCCCGTTTTACCGATAAGGAAATAAAACAAATTGATTTGAACGGGAATGTTGACGTTTATCAGAAACCGACGGCGGCGAATGCCAAATGGACGAAAACAAAGGCGAATCGCGCCGTTGCCAAGATTGATAAGGAACTCAAACAACTCGAACTTTTCGATAACGTCACTATCGAAACGACGGCGAATGACGCGAAACCGACGCAGATCAAGACGAGTTACGCGCTGTTTCAAAAAGATGCCGACCGTTTTGAACTGAAAAACGGTGTGGAAATCATTACCGTCGAAGACAAGCAGCCGACGACGATCAAATCAAACAACGCGGTTTACGAACAGACGAACGGCAAAATATTGCTTGACGGCGCGGCGGAAATTACGCAGACAAACGCTTATATCAGGGGCGACAACATCACAGCGCAGCTTTACCCGAACAAAAAATTAAATAACGCTTACGTCAAAGGCAACGCATATTTGAAGCAGACTACGTCCGAACGAACGACGGAAGTTGCGGGTAATGAGTTAAACGCGATTTTCGGCAGCGATCAGCTTTTGCAGAACGCTAATGCCGTCGGCACAGCGAGTGCGGTTTTGATTCCTGTGCAAACGAATGAATACTCAAAAGTCACGCTGTCCGCGCCGAACGCTGTTAAAGTGAACTTTCAAGCCGGGTTGCTCAACCAAATGCAGACCGACGGGCGCACGACGATTACGATGAACGCGCCGAATAATAAACCTGATTCTGCCGACAAAAAACTGACGGCGGATGCGGTGAAAACCACTTTTAATGCGAGCGGGAAAGATTTGGCGAAAGCTGAAGCCGTCGGCAATGCCGAACTTTATATCGAACCTTTGAAAGCCGCGCCGGGCAATTATAAGACGACGATCAACGCGCCGCGCTTTGATTGCGATTTTTTTGAAACGGGCAATAACGCGAAAAACTGCGCGGCGACGGGAAAATCGAAACTCGTCCGGGTGCCGACCGTTCCCGCCGATAATCGCGGCACGCAAACGCTGCTCGCCGATAAATTGAACGCCGCTTTTAATCAGCAAACACAGGACGTTCAGCAATTTGACGCGGTTGGCAATACGAAATTTTCCGAACTCGACCGCAGCGGCATTGCGGGTCAAATCACTTTTTCGGCAATGGATGAAATCGTTCGTTTGCGCGGCAATGAACCGACAGTTTTCGATTCGAGGGCGCGGGCGAAAGCGGGCGAAATTGATTGGGACACGCGCAATGAAAAATCGGCGTTGCGCGGCGGGGTCAGCACGACATATTACAGTCAGGGTAAAACCGGCGGCGCGACCCCGTTCGGCGCGACGAATTCGCCCGTTTTTATCACCGCCGGCGAGGCAAATTTTGACCACAAAGCGCAAATCGGGGTTTACATGGGCAATGCGCGGGCATGGCAGGAAAACAATTATGTTCGCGCTGACAAACTGACTTTACAGGAAAAACAAGGACAGCTAAACGGCGAAGGCTCGGTGCAGAGTTTATTGTACGACGCGAAAAAAGTGGAAAACGGCAAAGAATCAAATGTGCCGGTGTTCGCCTCCGCCGACAAAATGCTGTACGTTCACGATAAAAATTTGCTCCGCTACGAAGGAAATGTGGATATTCGGCAGGGAACCGACCGGATCGTTGCGGGTGTAGCAAATGTTATTTTGAACGATAAAAACGAAGTTTCACAGACGGTTGCGGAAAAAAATGTAATCGTCACCCAGCCGAACCGGAAAGCCGCCGGAGACTACGCACAATACACGGCGGCGGACGAAAAAGTGATTTTGCGCGGAAATCCGGCAACGATTGAAGACGCTGAAAACGGTTCGTCGCAGGGCGCACAAGTGACGGTCTTCCTGCGCGAAAAACGCGTCGTCAGCGAAAGCAAAACCGAACAGAACAACACCGGCAGAATTAGGACGGTTTACAAAATTAAAAAACAATAAACGCTTTGTCCGGTGAATTTTGCTGCACTCCAAACCCCGCCGTCATCTCCGCCGGATCAAATAAATCCCGCCGCCGTTTCCGCAAATCAAAACCCACCGTTTGAGAATAATCCGTTTGAAGGTTGAAAAAAAAGAAAATGCCTGTAATATATTGAGGCAAGCCGCTAATTTTTAACCGTTTAATGAAAAAACAAATCAGATTGAGACAGGAAAACTTTGATGATTTGCTGAGGTGGTTTTCTGCCGACCGGGAAGAATCCGGCAGCAAATACGAGGAAATCAGAAATGGTCTGGTTCAGTTTTTCTATTTTAAAGGCTGTGCCGGTGCGGAAGACCTCGCCGATGAAACAATTAACCGGGTCGCCGCTAAATTGTCCGTTCTTGATTTGTCAAAAAACACCAAACCCGCGCACCTCTTCTACGGTTTTGCTTCAAAAATCTTCCTCGAATATCTCAGCGACTCCAAAAATAAGGAAATAGAATTTAACGCCGATCTTCACGCGCCGTTGTTAAATGAAGGCAGAGCGGCGGAAAACGAGCGTAAAAATCACGAATGTCTCAACAAATGTCTGGCGAAGTTGGCACTCGAGGACAGAAATTTGATCGTCGAATTTTACGGCGGGGAAAAAAGCGAAAAAATCGAACGCCGCAAAAAACTGGCTGCAACTATGAAAATAAGGTCGGACACGCTGAACATCAAAATTTACCGTTTGCGAAATACTCTGCGAAAGTGTATCGAAAAATGCGCGGCTGAAAAATAGTTTGTAATATTTTGAGAGTTTTTCTCATATTATAATAGAGATTTTCTCATATTATAATAGAGAATGGAAAAAAAGGATTATAAAAAATATTTTCTCGGTTTGATGTCGGCAGAAGATGCCGAAATGCTCGAACTGCAAATAATTTCCAAGGAAATCGCTCCCGCCGAACTGCTGCCCGCCGAAAACGAACTGATTGAAGATTATCTCGAAGGAAATTTCACGGATGAAGAAGTGAAAGCCTTCAACGCAAACTTTTTAATCACGGGAGAACGCCGGGAAAGAGTCAAGTTTGTCAAACTGATGACTTCATACTCCCGGAACGAAAAAAAATCTGCTGCGCCGGTTGAAAACAATAAACCGAGTTTTTTTGAGCCGCTTAAACTCTTTCTCGCTGCACGGCGAATCACTTTGGCGTTCACTTCGATTTTATTGATTTTAACCCTCGGAGTCGCGTGGCAGTTTTTGTTCAAGACGAACAAAAATAACGTTGAAACCGAACTTGCCGCGCTGAATAAACAAGATTTGTCAAACTTGGATAAATTCAAAAATGACAAGAATTTGAGTTTAGTGAGCGGAAGTTTGCGTTCGGGCGGAAACGTCAGCAGTTTGTCGGAGAACGACTTAACCGCTGCGGTTTTGCTGCGGCTGGCTTTGCCGAACTCCGCCGTTTCAAACGATGACTTTACGGTGATAATTTCAAAAGACGAGCGTGTTTTGAAAACGTTTGTGCAGCCTTCAATTGGTAATCAAGAAGTCCGCCTGCTCGTGCCGAAATCAATTCTCAAAAAAGGCTCATATCAAATTTCACTGGAAAAAAACGGTGAAAAATATAATTATTTTTTCTTGGTCATATAGCGTCTGGAAAATTTGAAACGCCACAGCAAACCAATTCCGACAGTTCCCAAAACTCCGAACGTAACAAAATAAAAATAGCTTGGCGAAAGTGAAATCGGCTGGCGAAATTCGCCCTGCACGGTGAATGCCGCCCAGTAAAACGGGGATTTGAACCGTGTCGTCTGCGCCATTTCAATTTGTGTTCGGCGCAGTGCTTCGGCGGGTGTTATTTTTTCATTTACAAGATTTGTGTAAAATCTTTTCATAAATTCGGCGGTCGCATCATCGTCAACTTTCCACGAACTCGACAGCACGGATTTTGCTCCGGCTTGCAGAAAAGCGTTGTTCAACGACATCATTCCTTCACCCTTTATTTCCTTGCCGACACCCGATTGACACGCACTCAACACCACTAAATCCGATGATAAATCCAGCGCGTAAATGTCCTGCAAACGCAGAAACCCTTCGCGTTTTTGTCCGGTTTCATCAAATTGCGAAAGTACGATGCCGGAAACTTCCGGGCGCTCAAGATCAATCAAACCGTGTGTCGCAAAATGCAGAATGCGATAATCGGAAATATCCGAACTTAAAACTCTTTCGCGGTTGGCGGCAAAACCCGACGCGATTTCCGCGCGCGATTTTCCGACGGCGGCGGCAATCGAATCGGCTTCTTCCTGCGTAGCGAAAAGGCGCGGAATTTTGCCATCCGTGTCGGTCAAACGAAAATCGCGCAGATTCAAACTTAAATCATCAAAAGAAGATGAGTCGGTTTTGGTTTTTCCGGTCAGACGAACATCCGCATCGTTGAAAACCGGGTCGGCAAAAACCAGTAAATCTTTATTCGGCTGATAATTTGGCTTTTGAACTTTCGGTAAAATATTTAGCAGTGCCGCCGAGGGCTCATAGACAATCTCATTTTTCAAAACAAAAGGTTCATCCGAATTTGGAAACGGCAAAGCGGAAATCGGAAGCAGCGCGAGTTTGCCGTCAGGCACGACGATTAAACGCTTGCCCGCTAATTTTTCAGCCACTTGTCCAAATAATTCATCGCTCAAAAGCCTTATTTCCCGACTAAAAATATTTTCAGCTTCGGCGGTGCGTTTTTGATAATTTTCAATGTCTTCGCCGGACAACATTTGACGCGCATCAAAAGTTTGCCGGATTTGTTCGATGCGATCTTCCAAAACTTTGCGCGGCGGCAAAATAACGTGCGAAAATTCCGTTTTGCCGATCAGCCACAGATAACTTTCCTTTTCGCCCAGTGAAAATTCGAACAAAACACTTTTATCATCCAAAACATTCTGCTGAAATTCGGCAAGATCAAACGGCGGCGGATTTTTTATCGCCGAATAGATCGGACTTTGTTGTTTGAACTTTGCCTTGATTTCTTCAATTTCGTTTTGCAGAGAATTAATTTCATTATCCAGTTTGTCAGTTTCTGTTTTATCAGCATTGTTGCTTAAAAGTTCAGTCATTTTATCAGCCTTCAAATTTAGTGAACTGCGAACTTTCTTTTCACGTTCAACGAGTTCAGGATCGGCATCTTTTGTAAAATTCGCATCCGTTAAACGCAAAGTTTCAAGAAGCGACCGCGAACGAGACTTTTCGCTTGCCTGCAATGCCTTGACAGCAAAATCTTCACTGGGTACACCTTTTTCATGTTGCATTAAAAGGTTTATGTAAAGTTCGTAGCGTTCAAAGACATTGGAAAAATATGCCTTGCTTAAATTATTATTGAAGACGTTTTTAGAAAGTGATTCGGCAATTGTTAAGGATTCTTCAAGTTGTCGCAAAGATAGGTTGAAGTTTTGTTCATTGATGTTTAATTTTGCCAAATTGTATAAATTCTCTGACAGAGGTAGAAAGTCTTTATTTCGACGGTTGAAGTCAAATGCAAGGTTTAAATAGTTTTCCGCTAAGATTAGATCTCCTTTTTTAAGGTAGGTTTCTCCAAGCTGATTGTATATTCTGGGAAGTCTAATTTTCAGTCTGTCATATATCAGCAGGGCTTCTTTATAGTTTGATATAGCTGCATCAAAAGAATCGTTTTCAAAAGCCAGTCGTCCCAAATCTTCTTTGACAATTGCAATGTGAAAATCGCTTTTTAGATTTTTAGCTAATACTAGAGATTTATTGTACAATTTTTTTCCTTCGACATTATCTCCCCTTAAGTAACTATATCTCGCCAAAGTCGGTAAAGTTGCAAGCTGTCCATAAGGATACTTAGCTTTTCCAAAATATTCATAAGCATCCTGACGGTATTTTTCTGCTAACCTAAACTGTTTGTAATCTTCGTAAATTGTTGCAATGCCATTAAAAAGTTTTCCTTTTTCAAGCCAGTCAAAATCATTTGGATATAACGCTTCAGCTTTTAGAAATATATCAAGAGATTTGCGCTTTTCGTCCATAAAAATATAAAACGAAGCTATGCCGTTAAGTGCCAGAGCCTTATTCCTTTGGTTTGCAGTTTCTTCGGCAAGTGCCAACGAATCTTCTTCTTTCTGTAAACCCAAAGCAAGATTTCCCACGCGCAGATAAGAATAACCCAAGTTCACTAAAATTTGGGACATCAATGCTTTTTCATTTGCCTCCGTCGCAAACGACAAAGATTTTTCGTAAAAGTTAATACTTTCTTTTATATCACCAAAAAAAAGATTGAATTCGGCAGCACTAAAAAAAGCATTTGCTTTGGCTATTGATGAATTAGACAATTTGGCAAGTATTAGAGCGTTTTTATAATATTTTTCACTTTCGGCAATCTCGCCGGCTTGATTTTTTAAGCGTGATATTAAACTCAAGGTAATAACTTGACCATCGGTAAATTTGATTTTTTTATCTATTTGAAAAGCCTTTTGAAGTTGATTGAGTGCGGCTTTATATTCAGATGAGATCATTAGTAAACCGGCAGATTTTCGCAAGCAATTTGCGGCTTTTTGCATATCCCCACGTTTTTCGTAATCAATTGCCAACTCAGAAAACAAATCAACGGAACGGTTGATTGAAAAACCGTCCCATTGTAGGCTAAGTTGTGATGCTTCATTTTCTTTTTCAGAAAAATAGTCGTTAGCAGCGACCATCGAAGCAAACAAATTAAGTAGGGAAAACAACAAAGCAAATGTTGTTAGAGTGCTAAATAATTTGGTTGTCGTTTTGTTCATTTGGTAAACTTACCTTCAACTAGCTGAATCTTCTTCCAAATCCGATTTATCCGGTAAGGTAAGTCCTGAGATATTCCAAGGAGTTGCGACATTTCTGTAACCAACAAATTGTTCCATAAACTTACTCATTCCTCCAAACATACCTCCTCTATCAATAATGTTGGGTGGAATTCTATCCCGGATATTTGGCGGAATTCTATCCCGGATGTTTGGCGGAATCCTATCGAGAATATTCTGCGGAATACGATTTGCAATGTTTGGCGGAATGCGGTCACGAATATTGGGTGGAATTTTATTAATTATATCTTCCGCAAGTTTAACTACATTTTTATTAAAGAAAAATTTCTCGGTGCCGATTAAGTTCTCTTTATTTTTGTTTGCTTCATAGGTATCGTCTCTGGCTGTTCGATAACTTACTTCCGTTAAATAAATAAACAGAAAGGCATTCCAGTTTAGTCCCGCTTTGGTTTTACAAAATACTAAATCAGTATAATCCTTCAAACTGGCAAAATAACTGTTAATTGTCCAAGGGAAAAATAAAGACATACCATTTGAATATTGGTTTGTTCCGCCGCAAAAACCGCTGATTAAAATACAGTTTTTAACACTATCTATAAGTGCTTCACAACTCGTTTTTAAAGGTTTTATTGCTTCGTCAAGTTTACCGTCGAATTCACTTTCCAGAGAAACAATCTCATCAAAAAGTAATTTACAAAAGTCAATTAAGTCAACATTCTGGTCATACATATAAGGCTGACATTTCCAGCGAACTTCTAAAATAATTCTTCGCAATTGTTTGTAAATTATGCTCTTTTCATCAGTAAAACAATCAATAAGTGCCTTCGCAAAATTTTCAAGTTTTGGTTCAACAAGGTTTATCTTAACTAAATCCCAGGCTGCCAAATCAATAGAAACACCGCCGTTTGTAAAGTTTTTGTGAGTTTGCACAAATTCTTTCACTATAGCTTTGGAAAGTTTTTTAACAGGAAGTTTTGATTGTTCAGTGATTTTTTCGATTAGTTTTCGATACGTCCAGCCGGAATTAGGAATTGTTCCTTCCGAAGCAATAAGTGTTTCGGCGGCATCTCTAAATACATAACCCACTTCAAGCATACTCATCACGCAACTATCAAAACCAAGGATATTTAATTTTTGACCTAAAAGTTTAGTTATTTCTTTTCCGATAGCCCATTCTAGTTTAGCCAGTGTCATGCTGTAGTTTGAGGTTTCATCCCTAAATAATCCAAAATTTAGAAAACCAAAACTATGCCCTGATAAAATAAAAGCATAATTTTTAGCTTTTCTTCCTCTAACTTCCTGTTCACCATCTTTAAAAGTTACTTTATTTACGCACCAATCAATAAAATTTAAGATTGAATAAGCCGTTGCGGAATTTTCATTGGGATCAATCACTTGCTCAGTTCTTTGAGAAACAAATGTGCGGCTTGTTTCATCGGCACGCACTCCCACAAATTCATCTGAATAATTTGTAAAATCGTAATATGAAGTTGGAACTTCTTGTAAAGCACTATCAAAATAAGCAAGTAAATTTACCTCTCCTTCAGTTATCTGCGCTACGTCGCGTATCTCCTGTAAGGCATAAGCCATATCCCGACTTAAATTATTATCGCCTGCCATATAGACCATAATTGTCCAGTCTTTTTTATCTATTACATTTTCATCTGCCATACTTAGTTTTCTCCTCGAAAGACATTAAATTTAGGACTGCTTTTTTGTGTTCCAAGAACATACCACAAAAACAGTTTCTATAAGTAATGATTTTTTGCGGCGAAATATTACAAAAAAAATAACAAAAAATAACAATGCTAACTTGCTTACTTTGAAAATCATCTTTAACGTAATTTTAAATGGATAGTTCAGGGGCAAATAATTCAAACGGCAACGGAAGTTTTCCAAACGACTCATTGGCGGCATTTGATCTGCAAAAGACCTACGGGCGGCGGCGGGTCGTAGATGAGGTGTCGCTGTTTGTCGAACAGGGCGAAGTGGTCGGGCTTTTGGGCGCGAACGGGGCGGGGAAAACGACGACGTTTTATATGATGACCGGGCTTGAACGCGCCGAAGAAGGGAAAATCTTTTTGAACGGACAGGATGTGACGAGCTTGCCGATGTATCTGCGGGCGCGGCTGGGACTCGGTTATCTGCCGCAGGAGCCTTCGATTTTTCGCAAAATGTCCGCCGAACAAAATATTCTTGCCGTGCTTGAGACGATGAAAATGAAACGCGCCGCGAGATTTGCGCGGATGGACGAACTGCTCGAAGAGTTCGGCATTACGCACGTTCGCAAAACACGCGGCGACGCGCTGTCGGGCGGTGAACGCCGCCGCGTCGAAATCGCCCGCTGTCTGGCGACCGAACCGCAGTATATTTTGCTCGACGAGCCGTTCGCCGGTATTGATCCGCTGGCGATTGACGACATTCGGGAAATTATTCTCTATCTCAAAAAGCAAGGGATCGGTATTTTAATCACCGATCACAACGTCCGCGAAACGCTCGGAATTACCGACCGCGCTTATATTATGACCGAAGGAAAGATTCTGCGAACCGGCGCACCCGCCGAACTGGTCGAAGATGCGGATGTACGGCGGCTTTACCTCGGCGAAAGATTCAGTCTTTAGATTCCAGATTCCAGATTCCAAATTTTAGATTGTTTGTTTTAAGTTACAATCTTTATTTTCTTCAATCTGGAATCTGGAATTTGGAATCTAGAACCTGAAATGCGTCGCCTTTCCTATTTTCCACTCATACGGTTATAATAAATCACAGAAGTTAGCACTTCGGCAGATAACTTGAAAAATCACACTTAAAATTATCAAACACTAGATGGCATCGTTAAGACTGACACAAAAACTGACTCAGCGGATGATTTTGACTCCGCAACTGCGGCAGCGAATCGAGATGTTGCAAATGACGACGCTTGAATTGAGCGACTTGATTTCTAATGAACTCGTCGAAAATCCCGTTTTGGAAGAGGTAATGTCGGAGGACGAATTTCAGGAGTTCTCCGAGAAAATTCTCGATCAAAATTCCGAAGGATACGAAGAAACATTTGAAAACGGACACAATAAAGATAGTGATATACAGTTTGACGCGGAAAACTTAAAGGCGGAAAAACCGGGCGAAAATGGTTCCGACGAAAATAGCGAGGCAGATTTTGACAACGATTCCGACGATTTTTCCGAAACGAAAACTGATGCGTTTGACGAAGTTGACTACGGCAGGGAATTTCAGGATTATCTCGACCCCGGTTATAAAACACAGGAACTTGAATTCAAAGACGACGCGCCGAGCTTCGACCAGTTTTTATCGCGCACCGAATCGTTAGCCGACCATCTCGAATGGCAGCTTAATCTTCAGCAGATGAGCGAAATAGTCGAAGACGCGGCGGTTTGCGTGATCGGAAACTTGAATGACGACGGGCGTTTGACGGCTTCCGACGAAGAGATCGCCGCGATGTGCGGCTGTTCCATCGAAGAGGTTGAAAAGGCGCGGCAGATCGTGATGAAACTCGAACCCGTCGGTTGCGGTGCGCGTGATGTCAAAGACTGTCTGATCGCCCAACTCGAAGCGAACGGCGAGGGCGAATCACTGGCAGCGGAACTCGTCCGAAATCATCTCGAAGATATGCAGCCGCATCGTCTTCAGCATCTGGCGAAAGAGACGGGCGTTGACATTCACGCGCTCGACGAAGAAATCAACAAAGTCCGCATTTTAGACCCGTATCCGGGCAGACGCTATTCATCGGAAGAACCAATTTATGTTTCGCCCGAAGTTTACATCGAAAAAGTCGAAGAAGATTACATCGTCTATTTTACCGACGACGGCAGTCCGCGCCTTCGCATCAGTCCGACGTATCAAAAGTTAGTCGGGCAGGAAGATACCACCAAGGAAACCAAAGATTTTATCAAAGACAAAGTACGCTCGGCGGTTGATTTGTTGAGAAATATCGAACACCGGCGGCAGACGATTTACCGCGTCGTCGAATGTATCGTTGACCGCCAGCGCGAATTTTTGGATAAAGGCGTGCAGTATATCAAACCGATGATGCTGAAAGATGTGGCGGAAGACATAGGAATGCACCTTTCGACGATTTCGCGCGTCGTCAACCGCAAATACGCCCACACGCCGCAGGGCGTAATCGAATTGCGCCGGTTTTTTTCGGAAGGAATGCTCAATGAAGACGGCGAAGAAGTTTCAACGCGCATTTTGAAACTTAAAATCAAAAAAATGGTCGAAGAAGAAGATTCGCGCAAACCGATGACCGACGACCAGATTGCGAAAATTCTGCTTAAAGAAGGCAATAAATTATCGCGCCGCACGGTCGCCAAATACCGCGACCAAATGCAGATTCCGGGTTCGCGTGAACGAAAAACCGTCGTCTAAATTTTGAATTTCGGATTTCGGATTTCGGATTGTTTTGGTTTATCATCGTTCTTTGCAATTATTTGATTAATAATGCGTTGATCTTTAATTCGAAATCTATCATTCACTAAAAAACATTATGAAATTTGAATACACGGGAAGACACATTGAAGTTACACCGGCACTGCGTTCGCATGTTGAAGAAAGTTTTGCCAAACTCGAACATTTATTTGACGGCGATAATTCGACGGCGCACGTCGTCATCGAAGTCGAACACGGCAAACACCGTTCGGAAGTCGTCGTTAAATGGCGTGATCAGGTTTTGACTGCGGCGACGAGCGTTGACGATATGTATAAATCGCTGACGCAGACGATCAGCAAGATCGGCAAACAGGCATCAAAACTGAAAACCAAAATTACCGATAAACATCATAAAGCAAAAAAAGTCAGCACTGTCGCGCCGAAACAGGAAGAGGTCATTGATCCTACACCGGCTGAACCGCAAATTATAGAAACGAGAGATTATCCGGTCAAACCGATGACCGAAGAAGAAGCTGTTCTGCGTCTCGCCGATGAAGAAAACCAGTTTCTCGTTTTCAGAAATGCCGATGACGAGCGCGTCTCGGTTATTTACAAACGAAACGACGGAAATTACGGTTTAATCAGACCATAATAAATTCCGATTTATAACATTGTTCGTCAAAATGTCGTTCACTAAAAAAAAGGAATCTCCAGTTATCTCCGTCGCGGATTTTGTCACAAAATCTCCGGCGGAGTTGGATGTTGAAATATTGGCGGGCAACGGCGGACTAAAAGAAAAGTACATCGTCTCGGAACGCGTACAGGAACTCGGTTTGGCGTTGGCGGGGTTCGCGCACTATATCCACGACGGGCGGATTCAAATTGTCGGGCAGAGCGAAATTTCATATTTGGCGCAGCTCGAAAGCGCAAAACGGATTGAGGCGATCAACAATCTCGATCTTGATAAGATTTGCTGCATTTTAATCATAAAAAAACTCGAACCGCCCGCCGAATTGCTGAAAATCGCCGACGAGAAAAAATTGCCGGTTCTTCGCACCGCTCAGATCAGTTCCAATGCAGTCAGCCTTATTTCAAAATTTTTGTCGGAAGTTCTTGCACCGCAAATTACGCTGCACGGCGTTCTGCTCGGAATGTATGAAATCGGCGTTCTGCTGATTGGTGAGTCGGGTATCGGAAAGTCTGAATGTGCGCTCGAACTCGTCGCTCGCGGACACCGGCTGGTTGCTGACGACGCGGTATTGGTCAAAAGAATCGGCGAAAATTTAGAAGGCTTTTCGCCTGAATTGACACACGAACATCTGGAAATTCGCGGTCTCGGCATTATTAACGTCCGCGATTTATTCGGCGTTTCCGCCGTCGCCAATTCCAAAAAAATCGAATTGTGTATCGAGTTTAAAAAGTGGAAAGATGCGGTCAGCGTCGAACGTCTCGGACTCGACTCGCAGGAAGAAGAAATTCTCGGCATCAAACTGACCAAACTTGTTCTGCCGGTCAGTGCCGGACGCAATCTGTCGGTTCTGGTTGAAACAGCGGTTCGGCTTCATCTCCTGAAAGTCGCCGGATTTGATGCCGCACAGAAATTAGTTGCTAAACATTCGGCGATGATCGAAAGAGATTCTTAGTTTTTGGTCTTCAGTTTTTGGTTTTGATTATTAAGTTCTTTTAATTTGATCTTACTTTGCAGTGAGTTGTGAAACAAAAAACATTGACCCGTTGAGTGTTTTTAACTTTTCCAAAGACAAAAAATAAAAACCTAATCAGTTCAGCAAAATCTTTATGTCGCAAAATCAAACGAAATCTTTACCAAGTTTTGTCATCATCACCGGCTTGAGCGGTTCGGGAATGAGTTCGGCGACCAATGCGTTTGAAGATTCCGGGTATTTTTGCGTTGATAATTTGCCGCTGACGATGCTGGCGACGTTTTCGCGGCTGTTGCTGCCGAACAAAGAAGAAATCGTCGCCATTGAAAAAGCCGCGCTGATTATCAATATTCGGGAACGGCATTTTTTATCGGAATTTCCCGGCGAGTTAAAAAAGATCAAGAAAAAAATCGCGCCGTTCGTCTTGTTCTTCGAAGCCTCGGACAAAGTTTTACAACGGCGTTTTTCCGAAACACGCCGTCCGCATCCGGCGGATGCGGGCGAAGGTCTGCTCGCCGCGATTCGTGATGAACGCGAAGCGATGCACGACATTCGTGAAAGTGCCGATTTGATTATTGATACTTCGGAACATACTGTTCACACTTTACGGCGGCTGCTCATTCAAAAATTCGGACATACTGAAGAAGGTTCGCCGCTGCACATTCAAGTCGTCAGTTTCGGGCATAAATACGGCGTTCCGAATCAATCCGATTTGCTTTTCGACGTGCGGCATTTGCCCAATCCGTATTTTGAACCGGGACTGCGCGAACTGCCCGGAACCGATAAAAAAGTGACCGGCTTTTTGAACAAACAGCTGGAAGTTAAAGAAACAATCAGGCGGTTTATTGATTTGCTGGAATATTTGTTGCCGCTCTACAAGCGCGAGGGCAAAGCATATCTCAACATCGGAGTCGGCTGCACCGGCGGACGGCATCGTTCCGTGATGGTCGCCAATAGTTTGAGCGAGGCGTTAAAAAACGATAATTTTGAAGTTTCGGTCGTCCACCGGGATGTTGAAAAATGAATTCGTCCGTTGTCCTTTGTTCTTAGTCAAGAATTATCTTGGATTTAGCAAAGGACAAAGGAAAAAGGACAAAGGGTAATTATGAACAAAATCGGAGGCGTAATAGTTTCACACGGACAGGTTGCCAATGAATTATTGGCGGCAGCGGAAACGGTCGTCGGGGCGCAGAGTCATATCGTGGCGGTTTCAATCGGCTGGCACGATGATGTCGAACTGGCTAAATCGGAAATTTCCCGCGCCATCGAACAGGTATCGGAAGGAATCGGCGTTTTGCTTTTGACCGATATGTTCGGCGGCACACCGACTAATATTTCGGCGATGTTTATTAAGGAAAATGAAACCGAAATCGTCACGGGTGTGAATTTGCCGATGGTCATCAAACTCGCATCGCAAACAAAAGAAATGACTTTGGCAGAGATGGCAAAGGAAGTGGAAGCGCAGGGCAAACAATCAATTTACCGCACCGGCGCACTGCTTGAACCGCAGCAAAAATCGAAATAAAAAATGCTTGAAGCCGAAATTAGAATTGTCAATCCGCTCGGACTGCACGCCCGCGCCGCCGCGCAGCTCGTTCGGTTGGCGGGTAAATTTAAAAGCCGCATCAGGTTAAAACGAATTGACACCAATGTCGCTGCCGATGCCAAATCAATTTTGAGTGTCCTGACCTTGGCGGCGGCAAAAGGAACGCGATTGGAATTGGAAGTCGAAGGCGCGGACGAACAGGAAGCACTGACGGCGATTGAAAAACTTTTCGCCGACGGCTTCGGCGAGATTTAATTTGGGAGCGCGGAAGTCTCGTCCGCTTCAAAGCCGGCGAAGTGAGGCGTTGAATTCGTTTGTCTGTGTGAAACTTTCTGACAACGCTTCCAACTTCGCTACGCTGGTTGGGCGGACGGGACTTCCGCGCTCCTTCAAAATGTTAGAGAATATAATTTATAGAGCAGTAGAGTAAAACCTTGTCGCATTACTCGCTCCCCGTCAAAAGTATATATGTTACCAGAACACGGCTATCAGCCGGGAAAAGATAAAAAAATAGGAATCATCGGCGTTCCGCTCGGCTACGGTGCGGGAAAAAAAGGCAGCGAACTCGGTCCGACGGCGTTGCGGCTGTCAAATATTCGCAACGGCTTCTTAATCGAACACATCGCCGAACTCGGCTACGAAATCAAAGATTACGGCGATGTTGACATCATAAAACCGACCGCTGCGGCTAAAGCCGGTGAAAAACCCAAGTATTTGAAGGAAATGCTCGCTTCGTGCAAAAATATGGCGAGCGACATCAAACAAATTTTAGAAGATAAAGCTTTTCCGATTATTTTGGGCGGCGATCATTCGATTGCGCTCGGCACATTCTCGGCGATTTCTTCATATTTTAAAAGTAAAAATGAAGAAATCGGCTTGATTTGGTTTGACGCACACGCTGACATCAACACGCACGAAACTTCGCCGTCCGGCAATATTCACGGAATGCCGCTCGCTGTTATTCTCGGTCACGGCGAACCTTCGCTGGTTAATTTGGAAGGTTACGCGCCAAAACTTAACCCGAAATATTTTGCCCACGTCGGCGCACGCGATTTGGACGCGGGCGAACAGCGGCGCATCCGCGATCTCGGAATGCGCGATAATTTTTTTACGATGAGCGACATTGACCGGCGCGGAATGGTCGCCTGTGTCGAAGATGCGATCAAAATCGCATCGCAGGCTCCGGGCGGTTACGCCGTCACTTTCGACGTGGATATGATTGATCCGCGCTTTGCGCCCGGGTCGGGAACGCTGGTGCGCGGCGGCACGACCTACCGCGAAGCCCATCTCGCGCTCGAAATAATCGCCGAACGCGGCGGAATGCGCTCGTTTGAAATCGTCGAAGTCAACCCGATGCTCGACCGCAGCAACATTACGGTTGAACTCGCCGGCGAACTTATTTTATCGGCTTTAGGGAAAGTTATTTTGTAATTTGTCCCTAATTCTTAGTCCTTAGTCTTTTGCAAACTTTTTGTGGGTGGAAATTTTCACCGCCGAAAAAATTGCAAAAAACAAAGGATTAACGATTAATGACCAAGCAAATATGAAAACAAAAATCGGTATAATCTTCGGCGGGCGTTCCGGCGAACACGAAATATCAATCCGCTCGGCAAAAGCGGTGATCGAGCAGATTGATCGGGAAAAATATGATGTTATTCCGATTGCAATTACGCGCAAGGGACACTGGCTGAACCCGATGGAATCGCTGCATCGACTTCCCGAAAATATTCAGGAAATGCTGCTCGACACCGTGAAAGAATTTCCAAGCAATGCGGTTGCACTGCTCGGCGACACGCAATACAAGGGTTTGACGCGGCTGGAAACTAATTCGAGAGAAGAAAAACTTCTGCCGCTCGATGTTGTTTTTCCGGTTCTGCACGGAACTTACGGCGAGGACGGAACGCTTCAGGGACTGCTAGAAATGGCGGATATTCCGTATATCGGCTGCGGCGTTCTCGCCTCCGCCTGCGGAATGGACAAGGTGACGATGAAAATTTTGTTTCGTGATGCCGAACTGCCGATGTGCAAATACGTCTGGTTTTTGCGAAGCGAATGGGAACACAACAAAGACGCGGTGATTACACAAACCGTCGCGAAGCTCGGCTTTCCGTGTTTCGTTAAACCGGCAAACCTGGGTTCGTCCGTCGGCATTTCAAAAGCGACGGACGAAAATGCGTTGCGAAAAGCCATCGAACTCGCCGCCGAATTCGACCGCAAAATTATCGTCGAAGAAGGACTCGATATGCGCGAAATCGAATGTGCGGTGATCGGTTACGAAAATCCGCAGGCAAGTCTTCCGGGCGAATACATCGTCAAAGCCGACGACAAAAAGTTCCTCGACTACACCGAAAAATATGCCGGAACGGGCAACAACGAATTCGTCGTTCCTGCACTCGTTTCAATCGAACTGACGAAAAAAATTCAGCAGATGGCAATTACGGCTTTTCGGGCAATTGACGGTTCGGGATTGGCACGGGTTGATTTTTTCCTGCGAAATGACACCGGCGCACTGATTATCAATGAAATCAACACCCTGCCGGGACTGACCGATGCTTCTGGTTTCCCGAAAATGTGGGCGGGAACCGATAAAAATTTCTCGCAGGTAATTGACGAATTAGTGGGATTTGCAATGGAACGTCACGTCGATAAATCGAGAAACAAAACAATGGCATAACGGGTTTCAAGTTCGAGGTTTTTATTTAAGTGTTCGAATCTGAAACCCGTTACTTATTTGCTCAGTTCGATAACGTGATTTCTCACGCTTTCGCCTAAGGTTTCTAAATTGTAACCGCCTTCGAGACACGAGACTATTCTGCCCGAGCAAACTTCGTTCGCCCACTGTTTGACGGTGTGCGTCATTTGTCTGAAATCATTGTCTTCGAGCTGAAGTTGTCCGAGCGGGTCGGTGATGTGCGCGTCGAAACCGGCGGAAATGATGATTAAATCCGGCTTGAAATTGCGGTGAATATCCGCGAGCGCGTTTTCAAAAATACGCTTTTGCGATTTTGCCAAAGTTTGCGCCTTGATCGGGACGTTCATCGTATAACCCTTCCCGCGCCCGAAACCCGTTTCGCCGCGTGAGCCGCTGCCCGGATACCACGGATACTGGTGCATCGAAAAAAAGAAAACGCTCGGATCGTCGAAAAATATTCCTTGTGTGCCGTTGCCGTGATGCACGTCCCAATCGAGAATCGCCACGCGCTCAATTTCCTTGTATTTTCGCTGCGCGTAACGAGCGGCGACGGCGACGTTATTGAACAAACAAAAGCCCATTGCATTTTCGCCCGTTGCGTGATGTCCGGGCGGGCGCACGGCGACAAAAGCGTTATCCGCTTCGCCGCTCATCACCGCGTCAACCGCCCGACACGCACCGCCCGCACCGTAAACCGCCGCGTCGAACGAGTGCATCGAGATAACCGTATCGGCATCAAGATATTCTACGCCGTCGGCAAATGCCGACTCGATTTTATTAAAATGTTCTTTCGTGTGCGCCGCCTGAATAATACCGCGGGAAACTTTCTCTGCTTCGACGACGTGCAGATTTTTCCACAGCGTTGCGTCGTTTTCGAGAGCCTTCATCACGACTTCGTAACGCTTCGGAGTTTCCGGGTGTCCCGCTCCGGTATCGTGTTTTTGATAAATCGGATGATGAATAAGTGCTGTTTTCATAATACTTTTCTAAAAATCAGATTAACACAAAATAAAAGGAAGTTCGTCACAATCATTGAAAACAAAGGCATACTCAATGCGAAAAATTATCGTTCTCTCGTAACTTTTAATTTTGCCTCATCACTCATTTGCGTTTTCTGCGCTGCAAGCCGAGTTTTTCTTCCAATTCGCGCAGACGGCTGATTGTTTGGACGACTTCGCGTTTGTTGGTCGGTTCACCGTGGATAATGTCTTCGCATTTGAACAGCAGCCTTTCAACTTCGTCGTAATTTAATTTGGCGCGTTCGGCAAGTAGTTTGGCTAAATCCTGCCGCGAAGTCGTTGTATTATCAACCCCGACGAGCCGCGCCGCCCGCCGCCGAAAATCCGTGTAGATGTTTTCAATCGCCAGATCAAATGCCTTTGTGCGCTGTTGGAGTTCCGCCATCGCGGAAACGTATTCGAGTTTTGACAGGCGATTCGGCTCATTTGCAGGCAACGGACGGGCAAATCGGCGGCTTTGGGTGTAAAAAATTCCCCCGATCAGCGCGGCAAACTGCCAGATCATCGCCGTCAGCGGCGTTCCGGCAAAATAAGCAAACAAGGCGTTATCATTGTCACCGTAACCCTGATGATATTCATCAAAAGCGATAAGTCCGCTTTTCGAAGTGACGATATTGGTGACAAGCTGAGCGTTGTCAACCAAATTTATGCCGCCGTTTGAAATGATGTACGGATCGGACAAAAACACGATTTCTCCCGCGCCGAACGGAGTTTCGACCAGCAAGTTTTTTTGAGGATTCGAGAGATACAAAACCGGCGCAGTCATCTCATTCACCGCATCATTTTTCGGATCGTTCGCCGAGGGAGTGGCTGAAACTTCGCCGTTTTTTGGCGCGGCTTTAATTGCCGGCGGCGCGGGAGTTTGAGATGACTCTTTAAAAAATCCATCGCTGTCATCGTTTGCATTGTCGTCATTTGGCGCGTTATCCGTGTCTTTCTGACTGAGCGTAAATTTCGTCGGCGTGCTGTCGGCAGCAGGATTTGCCGTTGCTTCCGTGTCCGCGAAGCGTTCAAATTTTATCGAAGACGCGAATTGCGCTGGCTGGACGGCATTGACTTTTTCCGTCAGCGACGAAGGCTGCACCGGTTTGGCGGCGACGGTGTTTTCCGTCATCTGCTGCTGGTTGGTCGGGTCGGTGTTGAAAATGGGAATTGTTTTTGAAAATTCAAATGAAATGCCCCAATTTGCCGTCGTTTTTATTAACTCAGAAGGCGGATTACGGTCAATGACGACGAGTTTTCCGCCCTGTGCGACCCACCGCAAAAGTTGCTCGATTTCCGGGTCGGTAAATTCCCGTCGTGTTTTCCCGACGACGACAAAAGTTGACGGTATATTTTTATTTTTTGAGAAGAGCGCAGATATGGGTTCCTGCCACCGCATCGGTTTGCCGCCGGTTTCTGCCAGCAAATCGTAAAATGCCCGCGTCCCGGTCGCGCCGACGTGATAAGTCGAACGATTCGGCAAAAACTCGCTGTCCGGCAATTCTTCCTTCTGCGTGTAGGATGCGGCGTTTAGTCCGACGAGCAGCACCACCAGAAAAATCAGCGCGATTACTATGAGAAATTTTTGACGCATACTTGTTTTGTGAATCGTAATTCTTAATTATTTACTGTTCACGGCTTTTTTGTAGTTTTGGCGAAAGTCTTCCCAATCAGTTTCGTTGGCGGTCTCAAAACCGTACCAATGACGTTCGAAGTTTACGGTCAGCCGGTTCATATTTTCATACAGTTCGTTTTTCCGGCGAACATCGCGGAGATAATCGCGGTTGGTTTTGTGCTGCGCCAAACCAATTATTTTGCGGTCGCTCAGTTCACACAGCAGCGCAATGTAGCCTTTGCGAATCGCCCCGCGCAGATTTCCCTCGCGGGCTAACTGTTCGGCTTGACTGAAAAGACTTTGCGCTGTTTCCTCACCCGAAAGACGTTCGCCCAAAATAACGCGGTCTTGTTTTTCCTTTTTTTCGCCGCGGCGAAAACGGTTTGCCAAAAACGGCGCGAAACGGTAAATCAAAAAGCCGATTCCGCCCAGAACTACCGCGTAGAGAATCATCTGCAAAACAAAGGAAAGTCCTTGAAATCCGCCTGTCGGCGTGTCGGGCAGATTCGGTTTTGGAAAAAGAGCGCGCACCCACTGCCAAATTTCACGAAGTATCTGCTTAAACAGGCTTTCGGTTTTCACAGTCGGTTTTTGAAATTCTTCGCGGCGCAAAATTTCCGCCAGTTTGCGTTTGTCTTCATCTTTTGAACGGGTCTCGGCGGCGTGTTTTTCGAGGTCTTCAAATTTTATTTTGATCGAGTCGAGCCGTTCGTAAATTTCGTTCAAAATCAATTCGCGTTTGGGCGCATCTTCCGACACTTTTTCAAAAACGTCCAGTTTTTCGTGCAGCCAGCCGTTGTCGGTTTCGATGGTCGTCCCGCGCCATTCGACCTTTTCGTTTTTCGGCACCATTTGACGGATTTCCGCCACATTTTCGCGCTCGAAATTTAGACGCTCCGCCTCCGCCATTTCTTCGTCATCCGGGTAGAGCAGTTCTATTGTGTAATCCTTTGCGCTTTGAAGATTTTCACGATACTGCGCCAGTGTCGCGGCAAAACCGGCGAGTGGCATCATCAGAAAAAGAAACAGGATGACGCAAAAACGATTTATATTTTTGTGTAAAAAACCGGGCATTAAATGTTAATCGAACAACGGCTGACAGATGATTGATTGTTGAATGTTTTGTTTTTTGTCGGCGAAAGTTTGTCCCAAATTTTCAGTGTCGTTCATTCCGTATTCTGTTTTGAGAGTTTGCCGAATTTCTTCATCGGACATATTTTTGAGCATACTTTCCAAAATGAATAAATCCAGATCGCCAAAACCATTAATTCCGAGCGCGTTCGGAATGTTCAAACCGATTACTTTTGTTTGCGACAGATCGTAAATCCAGTCCAAAACTTTATCGAGCGGTTCGGCATCGGGAAAACGCTGTTTGACGAGCGAAAAAATTTGCTCCCTGCCTTCGACATTTATCAGCAGCGCGAGAAAGAACCGCTATTCCGGGTCGTTCACATAGTTGCGGCGGCTGACAATTTCTTCGATCCGCGCCTGATGTGCAAAAATTTGCGGCAACCCGTCCGCCAGCGCGCCGTGTCGTTTTTGAGCAGTTTCCAAAAGCGCATCGAACCGAGTTTTCCCGGCGGCGGGATTAAAATAACTGCTCATCTGACCTTTTTGCAGATAGTTTTTTAGACTGGAAAGAATCGTATACGTTGATTGAAAATCGGATTTTTCCAAAAGTTCGGCGATAAACTTGTCGGTGTCCGGGTGTTCCGTGCGAATCAACGCGGTGATGCTCTGCAATTTTTTGATCGTGTTCGGCTCTTCAAAAAACGGGTCAATCGCCAGAAACGGTTTATGATAAGCGTATTGCGGCAAAAACATCGGGCTTTTGGTCGTGCGGACGACGATGGTCGCCGACGGGAAATCGAGGTGGAAAAGACCGTGAATGTATTCTCTTCCCGCCCAAATTTCCTATACGTCGCCGACTTCCAGCAGTTCGCATACCTTTAATTTCATATCGCCGATTTCGGGGTATTCGTTGACGGCTTCGCGCCGCTCGAAATCGTACCAACTGTGAATGCTCGAACCGTGCAGCACCTGAAACGCGCCGCAAAAAGCGTGTTGGTGAATCGCGGTCGTACCTTGCAGCCAGAAATAAATGTCAATGTGAAAACGCGGGCTGTTGAAAACGGTAATCGGCGGATCACCAAAACTTCCGCGCAAATCGCGCTGTTCGGGCAGAACTGTTTCGCCGAGAGTCCATTCGATAACTTCCCACGCATTCATTTTTTCGGGCAAATTTGCTTCTTTCAAAGCGTGTGCCGTCAGCGCGGGAAAGATTTTTTCGGTGTAATTTTTGTCGCGCCAAAATGTTTCGATATTCGCGCCGAGTTCATCAAACAATTCCATATTTTATTTTCGTCAAAACATTATTTCGTCAAAACATTATAAAGCAAAAATTGAAAATCACTATGAAATTTACGGCGCGGGAAATTTAGGTTCAACGCTGCTGACCTTTTTATAAAGACCGTCAGCGGAAACATTATGACCGAACCCGCACTCTGCATCCGTCCCTTTCTGCGTCACCTTTAATTTTCTGCCGACGAGAAACTTCAGCGTAATCGTGCATTGTTCGGTATTTTCCGGCACGAAAATCGCCGTGTCGCCGGCAATATCGGCTTTGCCCGCCGCCTCGCCGCTGTTTGCCATATCGCCGCCGTCAGCCATTTTGAATGCATAAACGCCGGAGAAAGCCACGCGAAGTTTTCCCTTGCCGAGCGCGGCAATCTGAAATTCGCTGCCCGAAACGTCCCGAAAAGTTCCCGTTACTTCCGCGCCGCTCACCGCACTGCGACTTTGCGCTTTTGATTCACCGACCGACACCGCAAAAAATATAAAAACAGCAAAAATTATTGATAACCGCTTCATTTTATTTATCACCTCAAACTAAAATTCGACAACGCTTTTATTTTATCATCTTTATCTGCTATATTTTGCCTAATTCTTTTCAAAAAACCAACTAAATCGAGGAAAATTTTTTATGGCAACTGCTGAAAATACTTCAAGCAAATACGACAAAAGTTTTTTTGGACATCCCGGCGGATTGTCCACGCTGTTTTTTACGGAAATGTGGGAACGTTTCAGTTATTACGGAATGCGTGCGCTACTCGTTTTGTATATGGTCGCTGGTGTCGAAAAAGGCGGGCTTGGCTTTTCAACGCCTGACGCAACGGCAATTTACGGACTTTATACGGCTTCGGTGTATTTTCTGCCATTGATCGGCGGTTGGCTTGCCGACCGTTTTATCGGCGCAAAACGCGCGACTCTAATCGGCGGGATAATAATTTCGCTAGGGCATTTCACTCTCGCTATTCCGTCTCTCTGGGCTTTTTATTCAGGTTTAGTTTTGGTGACTATCGGCACAGGATTTTTGAAATCCAACATCAGCGCGATGGTCGGCGATTTATATGATGAAGACGACGAACGGCGCGACGGCGGATTTTCCATCTTTTATATGGGAATCAATCTCGGTGCGTTTGCTGCGCCGTTGATAACAGGAGCTTTAGCTGCTTATAACTGGCATTGGGGATTTGCCGCCGCCGGTGTCGGAATGGTTGCCGGTTTGATTCAATATGTTATTGGAGGAAAAAAACTTGATGGTGTCGGCGAACCTCCCGTTAAAAGCGACAACGGATCAGACAGTGCGGTAAGTTCTGTTTATTTAATTCAAGTCGGTATCGTAATTGCCGTAGCGGTTGCTATCCTACTGTATGTTTATTCAGTTTACGACCTCGATATAACACTCAAAATTGCGCTGATTCCGGTTTTAGTAGTCGCTGGTTTGATAGTAGTAGTTTTCACCGGAATGCAGGACAAACTTTCGATGAGCGATTGGAAGCGGTTGGGAATTATAATTATTTTGTTTCTGTTCGCCGCACTTTTTTGGGCTGGTTTTGAACAAGCAGGCTCGAGTTTCAATCTTTTTGCAGAACAACTAACAAACAGAAATATAGGAACTTGGGAAATGCCGACGGCTTGGTTTCAATCAATAAACTCGATTTTTATTGTTATAATGGCTCCAATTTTCGGGATTATGTGGGTCAAATTGGGTAAAAAACAGCCGAACGACGTTTTCAAATTTGCGCTTGGTTTGCTCTTTCTCGCGCTCGGTTTCGTTGTAATGGCGTATGCTTCAGGCTTGACCGGCGCAGGCAAAGTCAGCCCGTTGTGGCTCGTCGTGGTGTATTTTCTGCACACTTGCGGAGAACTTTTTTTAAGCCCGGTCGGGTTGAGTTCGATGACCAAACTCGCTCCCGGAAAAATGGTCGGTTTGATGCTCGGCGTTTGGTTTCTGGCATCTTCACTGGGCAGTTTTGTCGCCGGACAAATTGCAGGCGAATTCAAACCTGATGCTCAAGCATTAGGAAGTCTTTTCTGGAAAGTCGCCATCGTCGTCTTTGTCGGTGCGGCTCTAGCTTTAATTCTGTCGTTTGCAGTCGGTGGCTTCCTGAAATCAAGACAAAACACTGCCGAAATTCCCATCGAACCGGCTTAAAATCTTCCATACTCGAAAAATTCAAAGACCGGGCTGAGTATTCAGCCCGGTCTTTTTGTAAATGAGTTTTGGTATTATTTTGAGAAGTTTATTTTTTCGCTCGAGGAAATTTCCGTGTCGAATTTTTGAATTGAATGAACGCGCCATTCTTCGCGTGTTTCGGGAAAATCAGTGCGGAAATGTCCGCCGCGCGATTCTTCGCGCCAGAGTGCGGCTGCCGTCACTAATTTCGCCAGTGTGACGAAATTGCGCGATGACGTGCTGAGATTCGATTTTGAAATTTGCTCGAATTCCTTCAAGGCGCGTTTGAGCGAATCTTTGTCGCGCAAAATCCCGACGCGCTCCCACATCACGCGCTTGACCCGTTTTTTTACCGCCGTTGCTATGCCGGATTCCAAATTCGAGATGCCGGATTTTGGTTCTTCCAATTTGGAGTTTGGAATCTGTAATTTGGAATTATCCGCAACTGCCGCTTCACCGGCTCTCGCGCCGAAAACCAAACCTTCGAGTAGGGAATTTGACGCGAGACGGTTGGCACCGTGAACGCCGGTGCAGGTCACTTCGCCTGCCGCGTAAAGTCCGGCAATTGTGCTGCGCCCGTGCAAATCGGTGCGGATGCCGCCCATACAATAATGTGACGCAGGAGAGACGGGCAGCAAATCTTTGGCGATATTCAAGTTGTAAAACTTACAAGTTTCGTAAATTTTCGGGAAGCGTTCGCGCAAGAATTCTTCGCTCAATGCGGTCATATCGAGAAAAACCGTGCGCGTCCCGGTTTTTCGCATCTCAGCGACAATCGAACGCGAAACAATATCGCGCGGCGCGAGTTCGAGCCGTTGGTCGTAAGTTTTCATAAACCGCTCGCCAAATTTATTGCGTAAAATTCCGCCTTCGCCGCGCATCGCTTCACTTAGTAAAAATCTCGGCGCGTTTTCCAAATTCAAAGCCGTCGGATGAAACTGCACAAATTCCATATCAGCCATTTCCGCACCCGCAAAATAAGCCATCGCCATTCCGTCGCCGGTTGCCACCGGCGGATTGGTCGTATGCTGATAAAGCTGACCCGCACCGCCGGTGCAAAGAATCACAGCATTTGCATAAATTTCACGCGGCGCACGTAGAATCGGATCGAGAAATCGCACGCCGACGCATCTGTTTTCTGAAATAATCAAACTTTCCGTATTGGCAAACGGCATTAAAACGATCTTCTTTTCCTGTCTGGCACGGGCAATTAACGCGCGGACGATTTCCTTGCCCGTCGAATCGCCGTGCGCGTGCAGAATCCTTCTTCTCGAATGCGCGGCTTCCTGCGTGAACGCGAGTTTTCCGCCCTCGCGGTCAAATTCCGTTCCCCATTCGATCAGTTGTTTGATATATTTCGTGCCTTCGACGACGAGCGTTTCAACCGCCTGCGGGTCACACAAACCCGCGCCCGCAATTAACGTATCTTCTTCGTGAAGTTCGGCGTTGTCGTCGTCCGACAAAACGACCGCGACACCGCCCTGTGCGTATTCCGAATTCGATTCGCTCGCTTTGTCTTTGGTTAAAACAGTTATCCTTGCGCCCGATTTAGCCAGTTCAATCGAAGCGCGCAGTCCGGCAACCCCGCTGCCGATGACGATAAAATCAGTTTGTAAAGCCATAAACTTTAATTTTGAACGTAATGAGATTAAATTTCAAGCGATATTGACATACGAAGTTATTAGTAGTAAATTCTTCGTAGATAAAGTCGAGTTACAAAAATGAAATATAAAAGACAGCAAAACAAACCGACGGAGGGCGAATTAGAGATTCTTTCCGTTCTGTGGGAGAAAAAAACAGCGACCGTCCGCGAAGTTTATGAAGTAATAAGCAAACGTAAACCAACGGCTTACACGACCGTTTTGAAAATGCTTCAAATTATGACCGAAAAAAATCTGGTGGTGCGCGACGAATCGGACAAAGCACATATTTATAAGGCGAAGTACCCGCAAGAGCAAACTCAGAAAAACCTCGTGTCGGATCTAATTGAAAAGGCATTTCGCGGTTCGGCTCTAAAACTGGTTCAGCATATTTTGGAAACTAAACCGGCAAGCGAGGAAGAATTGAGGGAAATTCGCAAATTAATTAACGAAGCGGAGAAAAAATAGAAATGAGATGGGAAAACCTTATCAACTCGAAAATAGTCGAGAATCTCGGTTGGACGCTGCTTCATTCAATTTGGCAAATTGTTTTGATTGCCGCTCTTTTGTTTATTTTGTTAAAGGTGTTTCGTTCATTTTCTGCAAATCTTCGCTATATTATTTCAGTTTTCGCGCTCGGTTTGGCGTGTGCCTTGTCGGTTATTACTTTTGTTCAATTAACTGTTTATTCAAATTATCTGCAAAACAACAATGAAGTTTCTGATTACACGGAGAAAGTTAACAGAGAATATCCGCCTGCGGAAGGTTTTCCGGCAATTGGTAAAAACGATCAGCAAATCATTGAATTAACAGACGAAAAGCCATTCACTTCACTTGAAAATCTGCAAAATCTCTTCAGTAAAAACATTCCAATTGCCTTGCCTTTCTTGGTCAGTTTATGGGTTCTCGGCGTGATGCTTTTCGCGCTGCGTTTAATCGGCGGCATTTGGCAGATTCACAAATATAAAACCTGCGAAGTTTCTGCGCCGAACTGTGTCTGGCTGGAGAAATTCGCTGCACTTTGTCAAAGGTTGGAAATTACACAAACCGTCAATTTTCTGCAATCTAATTTGATCGAAACGCCGGTTGTCGTCGGTTGGTTAAAGCCCGTCATTCTCGTTCCGGCGAGCGTATTTTTTCAAATCAGTCTGCAACAATTGGAAACGATTATCGCGCACGAACTCATTCATATTCGGCGTTATGATGCGCTGGTCAATCTCGCGCAAAGTTTTGTCGAAATTACATTTTTTTATCATCCGTGCGCGTGGTGGATTTCGTCCGTCATCCGCACGGAACGCGAATTTGCGGCTGACGAAGCCGTCGTGGAAATTTTGGAAAATTCGCACATTGTTTATGCCAGCGCACTGGCAAACTTAGAGGAACTTCGCCAAACGGCGAAAATAACCGCGTCGCCTGTTTTGGTGGCGGCAAATGGAGGAAATTTGATGCAGAGAATAACAAAAATTTTACAAAAAAATACCGGGAGAAAGCGCGTCAATTCAGCTTGGTCGGCGATGTTGGCGTTGGCTTTGCTCTCGGCAGTTTTATTAACAATGTTAGTTTCATTCAACACGGACAATTTTGTCAATGCTCAAACAAAAATGAAAGATAAAAAAATAGCCGTCGGTTTCGTTTCGATTCCGCCGAATTCCAGACCGCTTTATTTGTCGGAAAAAGTTGAATTGGCGACACGACAAAATGCAGAGCGATTAACGGCGGACTCGGCGATGATGCAATTAATATCAAAATTGGCACGGCGAAAAGTTCCGGCAATCGGTTTTTTACAAGGTTCGATGATTTCCGATGATGAAAAACTTAGTTCCCTTGAAATGAAACTTTTACGTTCGTGGCGCAATGCTGGACTTGAAATCGGCATCGGAAATTATAAGCACGTTTGGTTTTACGACACGCCATACAATGAATATGTTGCCGGGGTCGAGAAAAACGAAACTATTGCCAAAGATATTCTGGCTGAGAAGAATTTGCCGCTTCGTTATTTTAGTTATCCGTATTTGAACACGGGCAAAAATTCCGAAGAGCGCAATCGTTTTGAAGCGTGGCTCACTTCGCGCGGTTTAACGCCCGTCAAATATACGATTGATAATCAGGAATGGATGTATTCTTTTGCGTATAACATTGCTAAACTCAACCGTGACAACGAAGCGGCAGATAAAATTCGCGCCGAATTTATCGAATATATGTCGAAAATGTTTGACCATTACGAAACGTATTCGCAGGAAATATTCGGGCGCGACATCGCGCAAACGATGGTTTTAACGCCGAGTCTTCTGGTCGGCAATTCGTTTGACGAGTTGTTCGGAATGATTGAAAAACGCGGCTACAAATTTGTTTCGATGGAAGAAGCACTCTCCGATCCGGCGTATCAAACGCCCGAAAACTTTTACGGCAAAGCGGGAATCTCGTGGTTTGAACGCTGGCGAATGACGCAGGGCGGAGAATTACTTGATGAACCGCAAGTCCTTCCGGCAGTCGAAGAGGTGTGGCAAAACAGAAACAATAAAAATCTTGTAAAACCGCCGCCGCCGCCGTCACCTCAACCGCCGCCGCCGCCGCCATTCCCTAGAAAATTTTAATTTCAATCTAAATTATGCAAAGCCTGTGTAATATTTACACGGGCTTTTGCTTTATTTAATGTCGAGAAAATTTATCACTTTCCTTGCGCCTGCGCTGTTGGCAAGCTGAACGACATAAGCTAACTTATCTTTCGGAATTTGCCCGCGCAAAGTCATAACGCCGTTGGTTACTTCGACTTTCACATTTGGAAACAGTTCCTCACGCGACCAACCTTTTGTTTCGAGGAGAACTTTCTCATCGCTCGCCGGAGCTTTTTGTGAATTATTCCGCTGCGGAGTTTCAAATTGATCAAGCAATTTCCAAAAAATTATCAAGCTCCCGTCTTCATCAACCCGATGAATCTGAAAGGCGGCAAGAATATCGTAATAATCATAAACTGTTGAACGGATTAAATAAGTGTGTCCGGCTATCGGTTTTAATCTAGAATTAAAAACCGTTTCATTCAGTTTCAACCCTTGAGGATAAAATGAATAGTGATCAGCCATACACAATTTTTCATCTCTCGCATTTTGATAATTAGACAAACTGACCGACTGTGAAATTTCTTTTGAAACATCGTCCAGGAACATATTTCCTAAATCAGACATAAATCCGCAACCGGTAAACGCTGTTGAGATTGAATTTTGTTCCAATGAAATATCCGACCCGTGTCCGTAATCGGGAATGTTGAAGTAAAATGAATAAAATGCTCCGCCGCCTTTGACCGAAAATAAGCCTTTATCATATTTCTCTCGCGGCAAAAGTCTGAAGACATTGACGTTTTCCTGTTTCGCTTCCTGTAAATCTTTCTTATCAGGCGATAAAATCAATTTTTCCTGAACCTGAGCCTGTATTTTCAAATCATTGAATTTTTCGATAGTTTGCTGACGATTCTGCGCGAAGATGTTGAGTGAAAAACCGGCAAATATAAAAATAATTGTAAAAACTCTCATAATTGTTTCTCAACTAAAAAAGGCACTCTGATGTGGTTGTTGAACGCAACCATATCAGAGTGCCTAAATTAAAGCAATAAAATTTTATGCTGAGGGAATCGTCAGTTCCTGTCCGACCTGAATTTTATCCGGGTCGTCGAGTTTATCGCGGTTGGCTTCGAAGATTTTCTGCCAGCTCACGCCGTGGTTTGAACCGATTTTGCCTAATGTGTCGCCGGATTTAACGGTGTAAGTCGAACCGCCGCCGCTGCCGCCGGATGAACTTGAACCCGCATCGCCTTCCGGTGCGGAAACGTTCATCACGAGATCGCCGGAGCGATAGTCCGGGTCGAGACGACCGTATTCGTCCCAGAGTTGCTGTTTCGCCTGTGCGCTGCCGGCAACGCCGTCAATTTTCAAAACTCCGTCGCTTTCGCGCACATCGAGGCTCGAAACTCCGAGCTGTTTCGCCATATCAACCAATGATTGGTATTTTTCTGTTACAGACATTTGTATTTCTCCTTATAACTTGATTACTTCTCGGTCAGTTCGTTTTTAACCGGTTTTTTACCAGCTTCCTGCGCGGTTTGGACGGCTTCCGCCATTTTGCCTTTGGCGACACTTCCGCGCAGCGTCACACCGGCAGTCGTAGCATCAACCGTCACGTCTGTAAAGCCTTTGCCTTTTAAGGCAGCTTCCACAGTTGATTTGGTTGCGGTATCCATCGCCGGCATCATCGGAGTTGCCATCGTAGTCATATTCGTGTTCATCGTGTTGACGTTTGTTTTGTTCGCCATATTTGCATTGGCATCGCCTTTGCAGGCACCTAAGAACAGAACCGCCGCCAAACTCATAATTGTTAAAATTTTAATTTTCATCTTTCCTCCTGAAAACCTGTTTACATTATTAAGCCGTTTTACTTCAAACCGAAAGCGCAAAAATATCTCTGTCTGATTTTTTGACCTTTGTTTCAAAACCTTACTTAATATATTTTGAGAAGTTACTAGCATAGACTTTGTTTGTCAATCCTAATCAAACTATTTCTCAAAACATTTGAGTTAAATTTTCATCGAAAAAACTTCTTCGGCGATTTGTCTGGCGATTTCATACGAAGTTAGTTCGGGTCTGATGACAAAGTGCCAGTCCGCCAGACAGTAAAAGTTTTTTCTTTCGTCAAAAAGTTTCTGCGTTTGGTTTTTGTCCTGCGCGAGCGGGCGCACGCGTTTGGACAGCGAAATATTCCGCCAGCAGTGCTGAAAAGTTGATTCGAGCCAGATGCTGGTCAAATTGTGAGCTTTAATCAGTCGGCGATTTTCTTCAATCGTCCACGCGCCGCCGCCGAGTGCGATAATCACCGCGTCGCTTTCGCGTAGAATATTTCGCAAATTTTCCGTTTCTATTTCCCGGAAACGATTTATTCCGTCGGTGATAATGATGTCGGCGATTTTTCGGCGTTGGTTTCCTTCGATGACCGCATCGAGATCAACCGTCCGGCACCTGAGCAGGTAGCTGAGAAAACGGGCGACGGTTGATTTGCCGACACCCATAAAACCCGTCAGCACGATTCTTTGGTTGGAATTGCTCATTAAAGAACCATTATGCACAAAGTTTTTGAAAGTTTAAATTTCGTTTTCGAGATAGGTGAGATTTTTAGTCTTCGGTTTTTTGATTTTTTAATCTTTGTTTGAAGATAATTTTTCACGGTAAGTGGTCGTTTGGCGGCGAGATAATTTCTTGTGTCACAGCGGCATCATTCACTATTTACATTCTACACTTTGTAACAATTATAAATGTTCGAGTAACAGAAACACGCTGTTTCTTCCAACTTTTTACGATTGACAATCGAAATTTTGCCGCGCATATATTCGATAATTTTTTTCTTTCGCAAAATTTGAGCGACCTGTGTGATGCTCGGACGATAGACCCCGAGAAAATAAGCGAGCTGCTCCTGCGTGATGAGAAAATTATCGCTTTGGCAGCGGTCTTGCAGCATCAGCAGCCAGAAACACAAACGCTCTTCAATGCAGTGGTGGGCATTGCAGACCGACCGCTGTGAAATCTGATTGACATATTGACCGATTGATTCGAGAAGCAATCTTTGCGGTGCGCCGCCGCGATAAAATTCTTGTTTGATAATCTCGGTACTAATTCGCAATGCGCTTCCGGCAAAAAAACTCATCGTCCAATTCGTCGTTTTTCGTGAACCGAAAATTGCCTGCAATCCGATCATTTCCTTTTTGCCGAGCATTGCAATTTCGACCGTTTCACCGTCTTCGAGAATTTGCAGTTCCGACATCACCGCCGTTTCGGGAAAATAGATATATTTGATCTCGTCACCCGCTTTGTAAACAAATTCGTCAACCGAGAAAAAAACTCGTTCGGCAAAAGCCGACAAGTAAGTCGGGAATTCCGCCGTCTGTGAAACCGGCAGTTTGGCGAAAGCCGGTTTTGCGCCGGTGCGTTCCTGACCGATTTTGTTCCAATACCCTGCTTCTCTAATTCTATGATCCACTGAACTTTGACCGTGAAAATCAGTTTTCGCAGTCGCTGCTGCATATTTGTTTCCGTTTAATTTCATAAAACTTCTCCTGCCGGGAGATTTACTGCTCTGCGGTTCAGAAATATCTTTTTCAAGGATTTTTCCAATGTTTCAAAACTGATCGGTTTGAGCAGATAATCGTCTGCGCCGGAACTTATCGCCGTCCGGTAATATTCCGGCTGGGCGTGACCGGAAAGTAAAATAATCGGAAGACTGGCGAGAGCAAATTTCTCTCTGATACGGGATAAAATTTTTATCCCGTCAGCGAAAAAAATTGTCAAATCCATCAACACCGCGTCGGGCCGTGTTTTTTCGATGGTGTTGAGCAGTTCTTCCGGGTTTTTAGTTTCGATGACGCGATATCTCCACATTTCCAGCACGGTTCGATAAAGAAGAAGCGTGTCCGGCTCTTGACCGGAAATCAGCACAAGCGGGGTATATTCAAAAACGGAGTGAGACGGAGGCGATGGTTTAGCCGGATAAAAGTCTTTAACGGTAGGCGGCTCGATCATAAGGAAGAAAAGTGCCGGTTGCGGCAAAAATTATCAGCAGGTTTGCTTCGATGACAAATTGAAATACGGCTCGGATTTAACCTCCGAGCCGCCTCACCTACCCCTTGCTCGTTATTGGTCGCCCGATTGACTCAGGCTATTCCATAAAAATTAGTTTTCCCATACAAAAAAAACAAATTAATTATCGCGTGTTATTAATCTGTCATAACAGGGAAAATTATAAAATAGGGAAGTTAGAATATTCTGATAGGGGAAAACCCTTACAAGCAGGTGGGCATTATCGTTAATCGTGCCGAACGATCAAGGTTATACGCTGACTCAAAAAACAATAATGGTGCGAAAAATCCTTGAACGATTGACGGTTGACTGTCTTAATTATCCTGAAGCCAGCCTTTGAGAATGGCGTAGCGCACGATGTCTATCCGGCTGCCGATGTCGAGTTTCCGCATCGCATTGGCTTTGTGAGCTTCGACGGTTTTGGTGCTGATCGAGTTTCGGGCAGCGATTTCCTTGTTGCTGTAACCCCACGCGATGAGACGCAGAATTTCGGTTTCACGGGCGGTAAGTTCGGTTTTTCTCTCACCTTTTAACGAGGCGGCGCGACTGACGTAACCGCCCATCACTTTTTTCGTGAGAGATTTGTCTATAAAGCTGTCGCCGCTGCTGACGGTGCGAATCGCTCCGATCAACTCCGTCGGCGCACTTTGCTTGAGAATATATCCAGCGACTCCGGCTTGAATCAACTGCTGCAAATAACCGTCGTCGGTGTGGCGCGTGAGAGTCAGAATCTTTATTTGCGGGCAAACTTTTTGTAGTTTTTCCGCCGCTTTTAACCCGTTGACTCCCGGCATCGAAATATCCAGCACGATCAGGTCGGGATTGAGTTCCTTTGCTTTTTTGACGACGATTTCGCCGTTGTCCGCTTCGCCGACGACTTCCATATCGGACTGCGAATTAATCAGCAGCTTGATGCCTTCGCGGACAATCAGGTGATCTTCGGCGAGCAGAATGCGTAGTTTAACGGTCATCTTTCTCCTCTATTAAAATTCCAGATTCCAGATTCCAAATCAAAGAAGTTCATACAATACTCAGCACTCACAGTTATTGCCGTGCATTGTAAACTTGGCTGTGTCAGTAGCCCGACTGTAAAGGAGGGCTTTGTTCATCAACTTCTAAGCACTCCTTTACAGTCGGGCTACTGATATTTTAAACAAACTCCCAACACTTCCGCCTAAGTTTTTGTCAGATTCGTCGGGACGCGGGCGAAGATGGTCGTTCCTTTGCCTGTGACCGATTCGATTTCCAGTTCGCCGCCTAAAAGCACGGCGCGTTCGTACATTCCGACCAAACCGATGCCTTTACCTTTCGTGTTTTTATCCTCAACGTCAAAGCCGATACCGTCGTCTTCGACAATCAGAATGATTTTATTTTTGCGTTTTTCGAGCAGCACGGACACATTTTTCGCTCCGGCGTGTTTGTAGATATTATTCATCGCTTCCTGCGCGATGCGGTAGAGATTGGTTTCAATTTCGCAGCCGAAACTCGTTTTACCAATGCCTATCGTGTGATATTCGGTTTTTACCCCGGTATGTTCCGCCCATCCCTTCACGTAATTTTCGAGCGTCATCTTTAAACCCAAATCATCGAGCGCGGCGGGATGCAGTTCCCACGCGAGAAAATCAACATCGGAGTCGAGCGCGGCGGCGATTTCATCGGCTTTGCTAATTTCGTCGCACAATATCTTATCGTCGCACATATTTTTGAGTTTCTCGAGTTTCAGGCGCAGCGCGGTCATCTGCTGTCCGAGATGATCGTGAATGTCGCGGGCGATACGGCGGCGTTCGTCTTCCTGTCCGATAATCAGCCGCTGCAATGTTTCCTTTTCGCGCAGAGCGTTTTCCGTTGCGATTTTCCCGGTCATATCGCGGGCAATTTTAACAAAACCTTGCACTTCGTCGTCGGTCAGCGTGGTCATCACGCCCGAAGCGTAAAATCGCGTGCCGTCTTTGCGAAGATGCCATCGTTCGTCTTCGGCGCGTCCTTTTTTGAGCGCAGTCTGCATCTCTTTCTGCGGAATATTATTTTCCCGGTCTTCCGGCGTGAAGATAATCGCGGCAGGCTGCCCGATTGCTTCCTTCTTCGTGTAACCGATAATCTCTTCCGCGCCCGGATTCCAGTCTGTGATTAATCCGTTGAGGTCAGTCGCCATAATCAAGTAATCGGTCGTGCTTTCCGTAATCAGGCGCAGGCGTTCTTCGGAACGGCGCAGACTTTCTTCAACCTGTTTGCGCGGCGAAATATCAATCGAAACGCCGACAACCCCGATTAAAGTTCCCTTGTTGTCAGTTACCGGTGAATTGATGACGTGAGCCGTGAACAACTTTCCGCCGCGCTGCCGCAAAATGAATTCTCCGCTCCAGCTTTTGCCGCGCCGCAAATTCGCCATAATTTTCTCGCCGCGTTCGATTGATTCCTCTGGCGTATTCAACTCCATAATATTTCGTCCGACGGCTTCTTTCGCCGTCCAGCCGTAGAGTTTTTCGGCGAATCCATTCCAGTAAGTAACTTTTCCGTCCAAATCGGCGGCGATTACCGACTGTTCGACCGTATTGAGCAGATGCGCCTGAAAACGGATGGATTCTTCATTCGCTTTGCGCTCGGAAATATCCATCGAAACCGCCGCCGCGTAATTATTTCCCTCCGCTTCGTCGCGCACCAGCGAAACGCTGTTCCTGACCCAGAGACTCGAACCATCTTTGCAGCGATAGCGTTTTTCGAGCGTGAACGGCTCGCCCGTCTGCTTCAACTGCTCGAAAAGTTCGAGATTGCGCGGTAAATCTTCCGGGTCTGTCACGTCTTCAATGCTCTTCTGCAATAATTCAGTGCGGGTGTAGCCGGTCATTTCACAGAAACAATCGTTGACGAAAGTGTATTTTCCCGTCAAATCAGTCATCATAATACCGGCGGTCGTCTGGTTAAAAATGGCGCGAAAACGCTGTTCGGAACGGCGCAGATTTTCCTCCGCCAGTTTTCGCAAACTGATGTCTATGAAATTCAGAACTACGCCGTTGATTCGATTGTCCGTTGTCAAATACGGGTGAAAACGCGCCAGGTAGCAACGGTCATTTTTATCGTAAATTTCACGTTCGATGGTTTTCAGTGTTTGAAGAACGTCCGCCGCGTCCGCCTTTAATTCCTGGTATTGCAGTTTGTTAGTGAAATGTTCGAGCGGTCGCCCGATATCCGAGGGCGTGATGTTGAAAATTTTCTGTACCGTCGGCGTGTAAAGTTTAATTTGCAGATCGCGGTCGAGAAAAATAGTGGCGATTTCGGTCGCCGCCATCAAATTCTGCATATCGGAATTGGAGCGGACGGTTTCTTCGATCTTCTCTTTGAGTTCGTAGTTGACGGTCGTTAGTTCTTCATTAACCGATTGCAGTTCTTCTTTACTCGTCTCCAATTCTTCAGTCGCCGAGCGCAGTTCCTCGTTGATCGCTTGTAATTCTTCGTTCGAGGCTTTAAGTTCTTCGCTCGAAGTTTCCTGCTGTTCAATCGTCGAACGCAAACTCTGCTTGGTGCGGCGCAAACTGTCTTCGAGACGGCTGACCACCGCCTCCATCGCTTCATCACGGTCGGCGATGACAGCCGTTTCCTGGTGTTCAGCGGACTGATGTTCGTTGAAAACTACGAGCAGCGAATCCGGCATTTCATCGTCCGCACCAGCCGCGCGAACGATCAAGCTAATCAGCGTCGGTTCGTCGTTGATGACCATGTGAATGTTCGGATAATCGGAAGACATGCCTTCGCGCTGGGCGGCAAACAGCGCGGCGCGAACGTCGGGCAGCAAATCCGGGTTGATTAATTTGAGCAGGTTTTTTGAAGGTTCCCCGCCCGCAAAACGCAGGTAACGCCCCGCCGATTCGCTCATATACAAAATATCAAAATCGTGATTGACGAGAATCGAAGGCGGCGCGTATTTTCCCAAAAATTTGTAATGTGCTTCGGTCAGCGCGAACGCCTGTTCGCGTTCGTCCTCGACTTTTCTTTCGGGCAGCGGCACAGTCCATTTCCCGGCTATCGGCATTTTCAGCGGCAGCGGCGCAGACTGCGCCGGACGACGCGAGTAAATACGCTGTTTTTTATCAACCGGCGCGAACAGCATCGCCACATTTTCGGCTGATTCGGAATTGCCGAGAAAAAGATAACCGTGCGTATTGACGGCGAAATGAAAAATTTGCAGCACGCTTTCCTGCGTATCGCGGTTGAGATAAATCAGCAGATTACGGCACGAAACCAGATCGAGCCGCGAGAATGGCGGGTCGCGCAGAATGTTGTGCGGCGCAAACAAAACCATTTCGCGCAATTCTTTGCGGACGCGGTAAAAGTTGCCTTCCCGGACGAAAAAACGCTTCAGACGTTCCGGCGAAACATCCGCCGCGATGGTTTCCGGGTAACGGTGTTCGCGGGCTTCGGCAATCGCCTCGTCGTCAACATCGGTGGCAAAAATTTGTATCTTCGGCGGGTCAGCCTGATTGTAGGCGTATTCGCTGAACAGCATCGCCAGCGAATACGCTTCTTCGCCGGACGCGCAGCCCGCCGACCAGATGCGAATTGTGTCTTTTGATGTTTTACCGGCGAAAAGATTCGGCACGACCAGCTTTTCGAGCGCGTCGAAAGCCTCTTTATCGCGGAAAAAATTGGTCACGTTAATCAGCAGGTTTTTCAGCAGCGATTGAATTTCTTCGGGATTATCGCGCAGAAAGTCGAGATATGAAGGAATGTCTTCGAGTTCGTGAATCTGCAAATGGCGGGCGATGCGGCGCACGAGCGTCGGCGTTTTGTAATTGGAAAAATCGTGTCCGGTACGAATTCGCAGCAACGTCAAAATTTCGCGCAGCGATTCGTCGGCATTGATTCCCTCGGCGACTTTGCGGTCGTCGCCGTCAGTCAAATGAAACCGCTGTGAACTGTCACGAAAACCGAGCAGTTTTTCCGGCATTTCGCTGACGGGCAGAACCCAATCGGCTAAATGCGTCTCGATTGCGCTGCGCGGCATCCCGTCATATTCGGCATCGTCCGGGTTCTGCACGATGGCGAAACCGCTGCTTTCCTTAATGCGCTTGAGACCGAGCGTGCCGTCCGCCCCGGTTCCGCTCAACACGATGCAGACGGCGTTGCGTTCATACGCCTCGGCGAGCGTGCGAAAAAACGTATCAATGGCAACACGGTTGCCGTGCGGACGCTCCACGTCGGCGGGGCGAATCACGCCGTCCACCATTTCCAGTTGATGATTCGGCGAAATAACGTAAACGTGATTCGGTTCGACTTTATGAGTTTCGTTAACCTGCACGACCGGCATCGTCGTCTGCGTTTGCAGAATTTGCGGCAGACTGCTTTCGTGATTCGGCGCAAGATGGAGAATGACGACGAACGCCATTCCGCTGTCTGCCGGCATCGCGGCGAAAAAATTTTGCAGCGCCTTCACCCCGCCCGCCGACGCGCCGATTCCCACGACGATAAAATCCCCGTGCGGTTTTTGCTTCTCACTTTTTTTCACGGTATCTTTCGCCATAATTTTTGAGTCGGAGCGTGGAAGTCTCGCCAGTCAATCAGTCGGAGCGCGGGCGGCTCGTCCGCCCAACGCAGCAAAGCAAGCGTTGGCTGCATTATCAACAAATGTCGAACAAATAAATGCTTGCAACAACTCGCCGCAACGTGATTGTCACCAAATTCTAAACGGGTAAACACTTGCAGCGACTGACCTTACCGACATTGGCACGGCGCGGCGTTGAATTCGTTGTCAATATAATAATCTGTTGGCGCACGTATTCAGCGAATCGCTTTGTTGGCGTTGAAGCGGACGAGCCGTCCGCGCTCCGACTGGCGGACGAGACTTTCGCACTCCGACGATCAAATATCCAGTTTCTTTTTGCTGTGTCCGTTCGTTTTGGAAATTTTATGAATGTCCGCGCTTTCTTCCATTTTATCAACGGTTTGATTCAAAATCTCGCGCAGCCGCGTCAGTCGTTCGATGGTTGACTGCGTTTCGAGCAATTGGTATTTCAATTCGGGTTCGAGATTAAACGCCGCCGTCACGAGAAACGAAAGAGCCTGCGGTTCGGTTTGCTGCACGTCGGGAAACACGCCGCGTTCGCCGCTGAGTTTGTACGCGGCTTTGGCGACGCGCCGAAAGAGCGTGAAAACTTCGTCCGCCAACGGATTGAGAATGTTTTCGTCTTCCTCTTCGTCTTCAAAAAACTCGACATCGCCGACCAGATACGGTTCGCCCGCTTCGATATAATCAATCAAACGATAGCGAATTACGCCGATGGTCAGCACGTTCGAGCGTCCGTCCGGCATCGTCTGCGATTCGCGCACTTCCGCCGCGCAGCCGATTGTTCCCGTCGCCGGTTTTTCGATAAAATCCTCACGCGGTTCAAAATAAGATACGCCGAAAATATTCTTGTCGAGCGTGACATCTTTGAGCATTTGCTGGTAGCGCGGCTCAAAAATATGAAGCGGCAAAATCTCGTTCGGCAGCAGCACGAGCGACAACGGAAACAGCGGCAAATGTTTGATGCCGCTTACTTTTTCTAATAATTCTGACATAATGATTTAGTCTGGAAAGTCTCGAAAGTTGTAAAACCGATTTACTTCCCGGACTTTCCAGACTTCCTAGACTATTTTCAGCGCGATGAAATCCGCAATCTTATCCGGCGAATCGTCACTCAGAGCCATTCTTTTCGCGCCGATGACGGCATCGGAAATGTCTTCGACGCGCGATTTGTAGCGGTTGTCGCGGATGATTAAATCTTCGACGACGCGGCGTTCGAGTTTTTCGCGCGAAACGTCTTCGCCGACATCCGCCGCCAGCGCGTATTCAATCGGCGCGGTGTGGTTTTTCAGGCGTACGTGCAGCGCGTCGGTTAGCTTTTGCGCTTCCTCGCGGATTTTGTTTAGTTCGAGATTTGAGTTCGGAAAACCGAGATGCCCGCGCAAAGTTATTTCGATAATCGGCTGCGGCTGATCCGTTTCAGCCGGACGCGCTTCGTTTCTGACCAGATTTAACACGCCGTTCGTCACCTCGTTCGCCTGAGCGCATTTGGAAACGTCGTAACTCAAACGCTGAAATGAACGCTGGCGATAATCGGTGACGTGCTTCGCCGTCACTTGTTTGCTTTCATCAACTTCGACGAGCCACGCGCCGCGAGTTTCGCGGTATTCGTCAATGCTCGTCACTTCCAAAGAGCCGGGATTAAACGCCCAATTATCAATTTCATAAGCCTTGTGTGTGTGTCCGAGACCGACGTAATCCGTGACGGATTTGAGTTCAGTCAAATTAGCAATCGTCAACGCCGGAATCGGGTGCGTTTGATGTCCTTCAACGTCGGTGTGGAGCAGCAAAATATTAAATGCCCCGTCGCGCTGATGATCCTTCATCGCTTCGGTGAGCATCGGAATCGCCCAGTTTGCCGACGCGCCGAACCAATCCGAACCGAAAATCCGCGCCCGCCCGATGTCAATAAATCCGCCCTGTTTTTCGTCTTCGTTCCACGGCTCATAAACAAATTTGCCGTCAACATTTTTCGGCTCGATCAAATGAACCAGATTCCAATTTGAAAGCGAACGCAGCCAGCTGTAATCGCTGTCATTATGTTTTTGATCGTGATTTCCTTCAATTGAAACGACCGGAATTCCCGCGTCTTTGAGCAGACTGAGACCGGCAAAAGCATAATTCATCGTCTCCGGCGGCACATTACGCTTATGAAAAAAATCGCCGCACATTATCACAAAATCCACCTGTTCGCCAATCGCATATTTTTGCAAAACGTCAATCCAAGCGTCGAAAAAATCACGCGGCGACTCATTTAATTGATAACGGGTGCAGCCGAGATGTACGTCCGAGATGTGTAGGAACTTCATAAATCTATTATACGAAAAATTCGCACAAACAACTAAAGAGTCACAAATCGTTAATCAGTCAAAGGTCAAATGAACATTCGTCGTAGATATTTCGTTGATGTGCATTATAATATTTACGAGCAAAAGCGATTGACGAAATATATGGATAAAGTAATTCTAATCACCGGCGCGTCGAGCGGCATCGGCAAGGAGACGGCGAAACTTTTTCAAACGAAAAACTGGAAAGTCGCGGCGACGATGCGCGACCCGGACAAAGTAGCGGATTTGCAGAAAATCGCCGACATCGAAACTTTTCGGCTCGATGTGACTGATATTAAATCTATTCAAACGGCGATTGAGGAAGTTTTGAATAAGTTCGGACAGATTGATGCGATTGTCAATAACGCCGGTTACGGACTCGTCGGCGCGTTTGAAGCGGCAACACCGGAACAAATCGAGAAACAGTTTCAAACGAATGTGTTCGGGCTGATGAACGTCTGCCGCGAAATTTTGCCGTATTTCCGCGAACAAAAAAAGGGAACTATCGTCAACGTCGCCTCCGTCGGCGGGCGCGTCACGTTTCCGCTGTACAGCCTTTATCACTCGACAAAATGGGCGGTCGAAGGTTTTTCGGAATCACTTCAATACGAAGTCAAACAGTTCGGCATCAAAATAAAAATTATCGAACCGGGACCAATCAAAACAGATTTTTACGACCGTTCGCAAGACCTCACGCGCAAACAAAATCTGACCGTTTACGATCAATTCATCGAAAAAGTGATGCCGAACATACAGAAAGCGGGCGCGGACGCACCGGACGGTTCGGTCGTCGCCGAAGTGATTTATAAGTCTGTCACCGACGATTCGTGGAAATTGCGTTACGACGTGAACACGAAAGGAATGTTGACGGCGCGGAAAATTTTGCCGGACAGTTTGTTTTTTAAATTGATTAAAAATGCGCTCATCAAATAAACTGGAGCGCGGACGGCTCGTCCGCCGTCCGTTCGAGCAAAGCAAGAATGGACGCACGCCGCATTTGCGTTCAAGTTAAATTTTTACCGAACGGCTTTCTCGTTCTTGCTTCGCTCGAACGAGGCGGACGAGCCGTCCACGCTCCCAATAAATTTAATGAAGATCCACAATGTAGAAGTTCTCGGGACAGATGTTGACGCGCAGACGCGGTGCGGTCATTATCACAGCGAAATTGACATTATCGCCATCAAATTCAAATGTTGCGGGCAGTGGTTTCCGTGTTATGAATGTCACACCGAACACGCCGCTCATCCGGCACAAGTTTGGTTAATCGGCGAGAGAGAAACGCCCGCGATTTTGTGCGGCGACTGCGGGTATCAATTAACTATTACGGAATATTTTAACTGTGCGGCGGTCTGTCCGCGCTGCCGCAATCAATTTAATCCCGGCTGTGCCAATCATTACGATCTTTACTTTGAAGTTTGACGATGAGTTAGTTTTTCCCGGCGGCTTTTACGCGGAGTCTGCCGAATTCGGCGAGCAGCGGTTTTATTTTTTCCACTGCTGAATCGTGAGAGATGCCGTTGCTTGCCAAAACACCGTTGTAATTGCAGACATCGGGCGTATTGTAAATGAACTTTGCGCCGAACAAATCGGTCATTTCGCCGCCCGCTTCGCGCAGAATAATTTCGGGCGCGCAGGTGTCCCAGTGTTTCGTGCGCGGCGACAAATGAATGTATAAATCGGCTTTTTGTTCGGCGATCAACCCGACTTTTAACCCGACACTGCCGCGCCTGATTTCCTTTTGCAATCTGAACTTTTCAAACACGCGGCTCATTCGCGGGCTGCGGTGATTGCGGCTCGAAGCGAGTATCATTGCGCTGAAATCTGCTTTACCGGAAACGTGCAGACGCTCCGGCTGTCCGTCATTTTTCACCAGAAACGCGCCGTTTTCGTGGCTCGCCGAATACAGAATGTTTTGGAGCGGCAAAAAAACCACGCCCAAAATACTCGCGCCGTCTTCGGCTAAACCGATCTGCACGGCGAAATCTCCGTTGCGATTGATAAAACCACTTGTCCCGTCGAGCGGGTCAACGATCCACACGCGCCTTTTGCCCAACCTCTGCTGATCGTCATATTCTTCTTCGGACAAAATGCCGTCATCGGGAAACTCGGCGGCTAAACCTGCAACGATGATTTCGCTCGCCGCACGGTCGGCAACCGTCACGGGTTCAGAAAAATTATCTGCGCCGATTTTCTGCTCGGCGGCAACGCCCGCTTCGTAAAATTTGATAATTTCCACCCCGGCTTTTCGCGCCAGAACGACGGCAGTTTCAAGTTCTTTTTTTAACATCGAGTCTGAATTTATCACAAAATCAGTTGCTGCAAGAAACTGTCGAAAATCTTTCACGCATTAAACTCGTCACTTTGAACTCAGATAAAAATGCCATAACAGGCGCGCCGCCACTGAGCGAAGCGGTTTCCATCTTTCGGCAATCAACAAAAATGCGTCAGCTTTCGGGCGGCTTTCGAGCTTTTTGAGATTTTTCCACGCCGCGTGCATCGCCAAATCACCTTTCGGCATCACGTCCGGGCGGCGCATCGCCATCAAAAGATAAATATCCGAAGTCCAGTCGCCAATGCCTTTAATTTTTTTGAGTTCGCTTTTTATTTCCGCGTCAGGTAAATTTTCAAGCGCAACTAAATCTAAACTGCCATCTAAAACCGCTTCTGCCAACTCCCGCGCATAAACCGTTTTCTGCCGCGAAAAATACGCCGCTTTCATTTCTTCATCAGACAGCGAAAGAATACCTTCCGGTGTGATGTCGCCGAGTTTTTCCGACAATTTATTAAACGCCGATAATGCTGAAGCGAGCGATACTTGTTGTTCGAGAATGATGTGAATTAGCGTCGCCAATCCCGGCTCACGCGACCACAACGGCGGCACACCGTAAGTTTGAAAAATAAACGCCATATCCGCATCGCGTCCGGCTAGATATTCGCAGGCGGCAATCAAATTGTTTTCGTCGAGAACCTCAATATCCATAAATCTCCGATCAAAAGAAAATTTACCGGCAGAGCGCAAACGGCTCGTCCGTTGGAGCGCGGAAGTCTCGTCCGCCCAACGAGCGAAGTAATGTTGGAAGCGTTGTTAAACAAATTTCACACAGACAAACTTCTGCAACATCTCATTCTACGCTGTCAAATTGATGCAAATAGAGAAACGATATTCAACGTTTCGCTGCGCTGGCGTTGAAGCGGACGAGACTTCCGTGCTCCGACAGAAGTTAACTTGGAATTTGGAATTTGGAATTTGGAATTCCCTGCGCGACGATTTCGCCGATTTTATCGCTTACTTTGGTCAAACCGTCGAAACCGGGCAGCGTCTGAATTCTTCCGGTGACGTTTTTATCAATCCACTCCATTCCGTTTTCGCCGCTGAACAGCGTCGCAATCGTATAATCGGATTCGACGGTCGGTTTTGCGCCGCTGCCGACCGGAGACCAAAAATTCTTGATGAGAAAACGCGAAAGTTTTTGGGCGAATTCGCTTTTGTCCAGTTCGATGCGGGCGACGCTTCGATAAAACTGGGTGTGGGCGGATTCTTCGCGGATGATGCCGCGCAAAATTTCGGTCAGAACCGGATGGTCGGCGAGTTTCGCCAGCCGCCGATAACCCTGTGTCGTGGACATTTCGTGAATCGCGCCGAACGCCATATGGGTTGCCGTAAATCTTTTGCCGACGAGATTGGTCAATGTTCCGATCAGATAATTATTGACGGTATAAAACGTTGAAACCGCGTGTCTGACCTGGTTGTGCCATTTTTCGTTGGTCTCGATGCCCGCTTCATTCAAAAAGCGGTTAAGCAGTTCGCCGTGTGTTTGTTCTTCGACGCTCCAACGCTCCATAAATTTGCTGATTACCGGGTCTTTACCGGTCGGCGTGCGGCGCAGTTCCTCGTAATACATATCGGTCAACGCCTCGACATCGCGCATATACATCAAAACCGGAATAAACTTTTCGTCGAGCGGATATTTTTTGACATCTTCCCACCTGATGCCGCTGATAAATTCATTTGTCAAAGTTCGCGGCTGTTTTTCATACCAATTGAGAACATCTTTGTTCGTTTCAAATGTCATTTTTTCATTTCCCTCTAACTTTTTATTCGCCGGGAGTGCGCTTTTAGATGCGGAACGATATAACACGCAATCGGTTGAAAATTAAAGACATCCGGCGGCTTTGCTTGTAAAATCAGGCTGATTTGCGGTTTAATAACTTGAGTTCAAAGTTTCAGGTCCAAGTTTCAAATTTAATAATAAATTACTGAAACTTTGAACTGTAAACTTAAAAAAACTATGAAATTAGCTCTCGAAAGACAAATTCAGTTAGTTTTCATCATCGCTTTGTTAGTGTTATTACTGCTCGGCTATTTCGCTTATCGAAGCGCGAATTCGATGACCGAAGCGTTGAGTTGGGAAAAACATACGCAGGATGTTTTGTTGAAATTGGACGGCACACTTATTTTGGCGATGGATGTGGAAAACGGCGGACGCGGTTTTGTCGTAACCGGCAACGAAACATATTTAGAGCCGTTTAACCAATCAGAGCAGAAAATTGAACAAAACTTAACTGAACTGCGCCGGCTTGTTTCGGACAATCCAAAACAGACGGCGGAAATTGACCGACTTGAAAATTTAACAAAACAAAAAATCGCGTTCACTCAAAATTTGATTGAAACGCGCCGCACACAAGGTTTGAATGCCGCGAGCGGCATTATCGAAGACGGTCAAGGCAAAACTCTGGCTGATGAAACTCGTCTTTCAATCGGCAGGATGAAAGACGAAGAACAGAATCTTTTGAAAACGCGCGAAGATAATTTGGATAAAAGTATCGGAAATACTTTGTTTATTTTGTTTTTCGGAACTACGGCGGGAATTTTGTCTCTGGGGCTGGCAAACTTTGCGGTTTATCGAACGGTCAGGCAGCGGCGCACAGCCGAAGGAGAAACTCGCACTGCAAATCTGGATTTAGAAAAGCGGGTTACGGAAAGAACACACGAATTATCAAACAGAAACGACGAATTAAAAGAGCAAATCAAACAGCGCGAACACGCCGAACAACGGCGGCGGATTGCGCTCGAAGCCGGAAATTTGGGAACTTGGACGATTGATCCGAAAAATAACAAAGCGGACGTTGACGAGCGAAGTTTAAGACTTTTCGGACTTTCCGACGATGATTTCGACGGTTCTCACGAAAAAGTTTTCAGCCGTATTCACACGGAAGATTATCCGCAAATTCAAGATTTATTTCAAAAATCACTTGCCGAACGCGCCCACTTTAACGCTAAATTCCGCGTCGCATTGCCGGACGGTTCGATTCGCTGGAATCACTGCATCGGACAGCCGCAATTTGATGAAAACGGCGAACTTACACACTTTGCCGGACATTGCAGCGACATTACCGAAAGTAAAGAATACGAATCCGTTCTGCTCGAAAAAGGAATTTTCAGCCGTGCGATTCTCGATTCGCTTTCAGCGCACATCGCCGTTATTGACAGAAACGGTAATATCATTGCGGTCAACGAAGCGTGGGAGCGTTTCGCGCAGGGAAACTGTGTTGAGGAACAACAGATTTCAACAACCGGAGTCGGGCAGAATTATTTGCGGGTTTGTGAGAGATCGGCGGCTTTTGAAGAAGAAACGAAAAAGATTGTCGCTCATTTGCAGGCGGTTTTGGACGACGAAGAAGAAAGTTTTGCGCTCGAATATCCGTGTCATTCACCGCAGGAAGAGCGTTGGTTTTTGCTTCAGGTCAGCGCGATGCGCGGCTCAAACGGCGGCGCGGTCATCTCGCACATTGACATCAGCGCACGCAAACGCGCTGAAGCCGACCGCGAAGAATTTCTCAAACGCGAACAATCCGCCCGCAGAGACGCGGAAATCGCCAACCGGATGCGCGACGAATTTCTGGCGACTGTTTCACACGAACTCCGCGCCCCGCTGAATTCGATTTTGGGCTGGGGACGAATGCTCGAAAAGGGAAAACTCGACGCGCCGACGACGGAAAAAGCCGTCACCACCATCGTCCGCAACGCCGAATCGCAAAACCGCCTGATCGAAGATTTGCTCGACGTTTCGCGCATTATCTCCGGCAAACTGCGGCTCGAAGTAATTACGATTAAACCGATCAACATCGTCGAATCCGCGCTCGAAACGGTGCGTCCGGCGGCGGAAGCCAAGGGAATTAGACTTGAAATTAAAGAGGGCGGCGACATCAGTCACATTTCGGGCGACCCGAACCGTTTGCAGCAGGTGATCTGGAATCTGCTCTCGAACGCCATCAAATTTACGCCGAACGACGGCAGAGTAACTTTGGAAATCGAGCGTTCGAACGATTACGTCGCACTGCGCGTCAAAGACACGGGTGTCGGCATCAAAGAAGAGTTTTTGCCGCACGTTTTCGACCGTTTTCGCCAAGCCGATGCTTCGAGCATCCGTAAATTCGGCGGTCTCGGTCTCGGTCTCGCCATCGTTCGCCACATTACCGAAATGCACGGCGGAACGGTCGAAGTTTTCAGCGAAGGTGAAGGCAAAGGTTCAACCTTCACCGTCAAATTACCGCTGGTCACATTGCCGGACGACACTGATTCCGAGCAGGGGTTTTCATCCGATACATCATCGAAAAACAATATTCCCGAAGTAAATTTAGACGGCTTGCTCGTTCTGGTCGTTGATGATGAAGAAGACACGCGCCAGCTTCTCGTTCAGACGCTGACTTTTCACGGCGCGACGGTCGTCAGCGCGGATTCCGCCGCTAACGCGCTGGCGGATATTAAAGAAAAAAATCCTGACGTGCTGGTATCCGACATCGGAATGCCCGACGAAGACGGCTACTCGCTGATCCGCAAAGTTCGCGCCCTGCCCGACGACCGGCAGCGCAGCATTCCGGCAATCGCGCTGACCGCCTTCACCCGCGCCCAAGATCGGGTCAAAGCATTGTCGAGCGGTTTTCAAAGCCACGTTTCAAAACCCGTCGAACCCGACGAACTGGCAACGGTTATCGCAAGTTTAACGGGACGTTTGCAGATAAATGACGCGAATCAGTAGTCGAATGATTATCAAAATGTCTTGATTTTTTTGCGAACTTTGCGCCTTTGCGGGAGAAAATTATTTCCCGCAAAGGCGCAAAGTTCGCTAAGTAGAGAAATTGAAGAAATCTAAAACATTTCCAACCACTTATTCGCATAAGTTATGCGAATCTTCTCATTTTCCTGCCCGTTTTCTGATTTCATCCAAATTATCGTCAATCAAAAGTTCACTGTTTTCAAATACAGTTCGCAATTGCGAATTTTCAGCCGAAATTTCTTTGATTGTTTCGAGTTTGACGGTTCTGTATTGTTCGTTTTCGTCTTTTATCAAATCGAGTCTTCCGCGTTTGCTGTTTTTGCCCGAATCGGTAATCGGCTGTTTATAAACGTCGCGCAATTCGCCGTCAACGACGATTGCCGAACATTTATAAGCAAATCGCAAAGTATCGCGGTTAATTTTCTGCAACAGCGAACCGCCGATGCCGAACGCAATATTTGACGCGGAAAAACCTTCGTTTTTTAATCTCTGTAAAATTTGGTGAATTGATTGCTCATTCACCCCGTCGCCTTGAATTACGCGGACATTTTTCAAAACTTTATAACCTTTCGAGTTCGTCGTCGTGCCGAATTTGTCGGCTAAAATATGCGTAATTTTTGAAACGACTTCAATCGGTTCGCCCGAATCGGGACGAATCACGACCGTCGCGCCCGAATCAATGACTTCCTGTTTTAATTGTTCGCCCCAAATTTTCTCGACCGCGTTGTAGATATTCCACGAATCCGAAACGACCGCGACCAACGCGTTCGGTTTAGCAAAATTTCGCAGCATATTGCGATACGCTTCGACTTCATTTTCGCGTCCCCAACTAGTAATGGTCGAATGTTCGGCGGCAGGAATCGAAAAACCAGCCATTTCGCAATTGTAAAATTTCCGATGCAAAAGCAAGGAAGCCATCGTGTCCGAACCGAGAAAATTCACGAGATGCGCCGCGCCGCCGATTGCCGCCGTTTCCTGCGAAGACACGCCGCGCGAACCGAAATCGTGAACCTTAAACTGAATTTCCGCGTCGGCATCGTCCGCTGTTTCCTGCAAAAAACGATAAACATTGCGCTTGATATAAAACGATTGCGTCGCCACCGTAATCGGGTACCAAATTCGCATCAACTGCGATTCAAACCAACTGCCGAGCCACGCAAACTCGTCGTCCGTCGTCTCGACCGTCATCAAAACATTATGCAGCGGCACGACCGTTCCTTCCGCGACGGCGCGAATCCGCAGCGGCAATTTGCCGTGATGTTTTTTAATTAAATTCGTCCAGCCGTCATAATTAAACGGCAATCCGTGTTTCGTAATAACTTCCCGCGCTTCTTCAACCATTTTCTGCGTAAACGGCGCGAGAAAGTAATTTTTCAGCAAATACTGCAAACCGAAAAAAACGGTTTCCGTATAATCTCGCTCCGAACCGCGCGATTCGAGATAAAAAAACGCCCGCGTCGTATTCAGCGGATATTGCAACCAATGACTCGCTTTATACGAATCCGTGTCAATTATTCTGTTAATTTCAAACATATTTTTGTCTCCATTTTCGGCTTTCTACCCGAAAGCCTAATTTTTTATTTCCAAATTAATAATCAAAGATATTTTGCTCTGCCCATTTCTTGGCATTTTCAATATCTTTTTCTGTGAGTTCACGAATTGCATTTACACCTAACATCCAAATAGCTCTTGATAAATCCATTTGCCATCTAGCACCAATGTATCGCTTATCATTTTCAGACATCACTTGAATCTCAGTAGTTACTGGAAAGGCACAAGAAACTGTAATCGCTATAAAATTAGCGCAATAATTTATTAAAGACTCAGTTAATTTTTCCATCTCAAAATTAAGAGGGCTAATTCCATTATCTGTAGTTACATGTGGGACTTTTAATCTTCCAACTTCTTTGTCCCACTCAAAACCAAGAGCAAGTTCAGGTTTGTAATGTGAAAAATCATCTCTAATTTTAATTACTGATTTCATCCAAGGTGATTTAGCTTTTTCGATTTCTTCTATGAGCCAATCTATTCGTCCCGTTGCTAATCCGTGATTTTTGTTCTTCTTGAATTTCTCTAAAATTTTAATCACGCCACTACCATCGCTTTTATAAGATGATAAAGTTCCTGGATTTAATCCTGTAATTGGACATAAAACTTTAACGAGCATATCAAGTGCAGATTTGAATTGGTGAAAGAAGCCTTCAACTTCATATAACATTTCAAGTTCACACATCTTCAAACCTTTTCGGATAAGTGATGAGATATTTGAATCTGCTAAAACCTCAGAAAGTCGTTTTTTCTGTATTTCTTCGTATTTCTTTCGATGGTAGCGCAAAGCGCACAATTTTATTGCAATAGCGTTACATCTAATAGCTATTTCTGCACTGAGTTCTGGAGTCACATTAGAAATACCCAAAGCCATCAGATGTGCCTGACCAACTGTTGCACCCAAAATATCTTTGTCTGGACTGATAATTATAAAAGGAGAGCCGCCATCAAGTTTTTCAGCAATTGTTTTATGCTTTAATAAATCTTCGATTTTTCTGTTCGTAAAGTTTGCATCTATTTTACTCATAATTATAAACCCAAAAAATATCGAATTATCGAAAGATGATCTTCAAAAAATTCATCTTCCTTTTCGCCCAACGCCGACAGCGGCAGCCAGAACGCTTTTGCCGCGTCGTCGCCGCCTTTGACGCGCGGCAAGCCGTCTTTTAAGTTTGATTCGAGTTCAATGTGATACGCAAAAGTTATCGTCCGACCGCGTTGCGAGCGTTCGGGATAATCGAAGGCGCGAGAATTTTTGATGCTGCCGCGCAAAACCTGCGCCGGAACTTTGATTTGTGTTTCTTCCTTTAATTCACGAATCATCGAATCTTCGAGCGTCGCGTCGGGCGCGAGAAATCCGCCGGGAAGCGCGAGAAGTCCTTTTCCGGGTTGAAATCCGCGCCGGATGACGAGAACGTGACCGCTTTGCACGACGACAGCATCGGTCGTGATGAAAACCGGCGCGAACGGAACGCCGACAAATTTTGTGTCTTCTTTATATTTTCGCAGATACGCGAATTCGTTTTGCAGATGCGGGAAAAATTCCGTCGTTTTGAAAACATTCAAATAAGTTTCCACAATTTTCGGCACAAGCTCGCGCCAAACGTCGTTTTCCGTAAAAAAACTTTCGCGCACTTTCGTCGCGCTGATGCTTAAAAGTTTTTTGTCGGCGGTGTAAAATTCCTCAAAATTCCACTGCGGAAAAAGGTTCAGATAATACGAACTTTTGTCTTTGAAAAATCCGACGACGGCGATTTTCGCGTGTTCCGTTTGATTTTCTTCGACGATTTCGCCGACGATGTTTTGAATTTCCGCCGTCCAAACGTGATCGTTATACGGATAATCACGCACGGCGCGAAAAATCAAACGCTCGTTTTCATTCGGAAAACAAGCGCGAATAATTTCCTCGCGCATCTGCGGCGTAAACGGATTTTTCACGTCGGGCGCACTTCGCGCCGAACCGAGAATCACGATGATCTTTTCGGCTAAATTCAAACTGTGTTCGATTAGTTTTTGATGGGTTAAATGGAATGGCTGAAACCGTCCGATGACGATTCCGAAATCATATTTCTTATTCATTTTTACTAACACTCTCCGTGTTCTAAATTTTCGCCCCGCTTCCTGCGCGGCTACATTCTCAACATAAACCTTTACGATAAATTTCGCAAATCGGTTCGGGAAATTTTAGCCACAAACAAACACGAAAATTCACGAAATAAATCAAAACCAAATATCCTAAAAGTTCAAATTATCTTTGATAGTGTTCTTTAATTTCTTAAAGTTTCGTGTATTTTTCGTGTTTGTTCGTGGCTAAATTATCTTTTTTCAATCTGCATTTTCATCCCGTATTTCGGGCGCAAAGTAATCAGCGGATTAAGCGCGATTTTTTGTTCGGGCATCAAGCTCAATTTCCACTTTCTTCCCAAAACTGCCAGCAAAAGCACGCCTTCCATCCACGCGAAACCTTCGCCGATGCAACTTCGCACGCCTTTGCTGAACGGGAAGTAGATAAATTTGTTGCCGGCTTCTTTGATCGGTGTTTTTTCCCAGCGTTCGGGAATGAATTCGTCGGCATTTTCCCAAAAACGCGGGTCGCGGTGCATCACATATTGACTCGCCAGAACGAGCGATTTCGGCGGAATTTGAAAACCGTTAAACTCGTGCGCCTCGGTCGCCAGTCTGCCGAGCGTCCACGCGGGCGGAAACAGGCGCATTGATTCGGCGAGAATACATTCGGTGTATTTCAAACGCGGATAATCTTCGGGTGTTAAAATTTTATCGCTTAAAACTTCGTCTAATTCGGCGTGAAATTTTCGTTCGCTTTCAGGGTTTTGCGACAACAAATAAAACGTCCACGTCAGCGCATTCGCTGTCGTTTCGTGTCCGGCGAGAAATAGCGTCAGACATTCGTCGCGCACTTGTTCGTCGGTCATTGCGCCGCCGGTTTCTTCGTCCTGCGCCGTCAAAAGCGTCGAAAGCAAATCACCTTTGTCTTCGCCGGATTTGCGCCGTTCGTTAATGATTTTGTACATCACTTCGTCCAACGTTTTCCGGGCGTTTCTCAATCTTTTGATCGGCGGCAAAGGCAGTTTTTCGAGCAGTTCGGAAAACGGAAAAAGCATAAAATTAAACATCGAAACGATTGTGTTCATCGCCTCGCCGACCTGCATCGCTTCGTCTTCGACGTTCGCATTAAAAAGCGTTTTCCCGACAATCCACAACGTCAAACGCATCATTTCTTTGTCAAAATCGCGCACGTCGCCGTCTTGCCATTCGTCCGCCATTCGCGTCCCGAATTCGATCATCGAAACAGCATAATCGTTGATCCGATTACGATGAAACGCCGGTTGAATCATTCGCCGCTGACGCAGATGAAATTCGTGTTCGCTCGTCAAAAGTCCTTCGCCCAAAAGACCTTTTGCGCGTTGCAGAGCGCGCCCTTTGACGAATTTTGAATGACTGGTGACGAGCAAATCTCGAATCAAATCCGGGTGATTGAGCAAAAACGCCTGCGCTCCGGCGAGCCGAAACGTCGAAACGTCGCCGAGTTTTGACAGGCGCGTCAGAAATTCGGTCGGACGTTTGCGAAACGAGCGCAGATGTCCGCCGATAAAATCTGTTTTGACGGTCGGCGGCATTTTGGGTAGATTTTTTTCAACAATCGCTTTCATAATTCGATATTATAATCTAAAAATTCATATTGGATTGATTTTAAGCATCTAGCGATCAAATTTTTGAATTGATGACAGTAACAAGATGTGCGGTTATTTCTTCGATGTCGTTAAACTCTTTCAATCGTTCAATTTCCAACAGCGGATGATAAATGATTTCGACTTTTTTGCCGAAGTGCGGGAACTTTATATCCTGCGCCCAAACGCGATTTGCGCCGCGCACCGTGACCGGCAAAATCGGCACGTTCGCTTCGATTGCCAGCCGCGCCGCGCCCGTTTTGAATTCCAGCATTTTGCCGTCGGAAAAACCGCGCGAACCTTCGGGAAAAATCACCAGCGTCGCGCCGCCGCGCAGTGCCGCGAGAGTTTGCTTGAGTGTTTTAACCGTGCCGCCGCGCTCCAAACTGACCGGAAATGCGCCGAGATAACGGATAAACCTGCCGATTAAAATCCAATTAAAAGCCTTATCCCAAGCCATAAAACGAAATTTGCGCTTTATTTTGAAACAAACCCAGAACGGGTCAAAATAAGTTTGATGATTGGCGACGACGATCAAACCGCCCTCAAGATTTTGCGGAATGTTTTCCAAATCTTGAAACTCCATCCGCCACAGAATTTTACTGATAAAAAGTCCGGCAAGCTGTACCGCTCTGACGACAAAAGTCGGCGGATATTTGATTGGTTCGGTATTCACGCGAAAATTATAATTCACTTTTATAAATTTTAGTTTATGCTCGTTGGAAATTAAACAAATTAATTTTTTTGTAAAAACAACCGTAACTTTTTCGATTTTCGGGAAAATAGTTATTGAGAAAAACAAAAACGCTTTTATTCACCGGCAAAAATTGAGAAGAGAAATCGAACAACATTTGATAGAAAAAGCCGCCAAAGGAGATGCGGCGGCGTTCAGCGAAATTTACGATATGCTGGGCGACTCAATTTACGGTTTCACTTATCGAATGACGAATAAAAGTTTCGCCGCTGAAGACATCACGCAGGAAGTTTTTATGTTTTTTGTCGAACATCCCGAAAAATATGACGCGCAATGCGGTTCGCTATTTTCTTTTTTGTGCGGCGTGGCGCGAAACCGGGTGTTCAATTTTTTGAAAAAGAGCGGAACGCGGCTTGAAACGACTGATTTTGAAGTTAAAGATGTTGAAAATTTTACGAATCACAACGGGCATTCGCCGCTGAAAATTTTACTGGACAAAGAAGTTTCCGCCAAAATTGCCGAATGCGTCGCCAAACTTGCGCCGCTGCAGCGGGAAGTTTTGATTTTGCGCGAAACGGAAGATTTGACTTACGAAGAAATCGCCGTCATCACGGAAACCGACATCGGCGTTGTCAAAAGCCGTCTGTATCGGGCGCGGCGAAATTTGGCGCGGGAACTCGCGCCGTATCTGGCGGACGAAAAGGAAAAATATTATGAAGTGCATTGATGCAGAAAAAAATCTGGACGCTTTTTTCGACGGCGAAATCGCATCGTCAAAAGAAATTGAAACGCATTTGGAAAACTGTGTTTCCTGCCGAATAATGTTTGAAAATCTCGGTGCAATCAGCGGCGCGATGAAGCAAACTTTTGCCGTGTCTGCGCCGCCGCATCTCGGCGAGAAATTGTTGAGCGCGTTTCAAAATCGTCACGAAAAAGAACGCCGGAAAAACATCGCACCGGAGCCGCAAACAGAAAAAATCGGCTGGTTCGGCATTCCGCGCTTTGCTTTCGCGGCAGCGTTTGTTTTATTCACTTTAGCGACAATTTCGGCATTTCAAATCGGCAGAATGTCAGTTGGCGAAAAAATTGTGATGATGCCGCCAGTGACGGAAAATAATACTTTGACGGCGACGAAATCAGCGCAACTTACCCCGCTGAAAGATGAAAATCCGGTTCAAATCAAGTATGTCGAAGTTCCGGTTATTCGGGAAAAAATTGTCGAAGTTCCAGTCGTGAAGGAGAAAATCGTCACGCGCATAATTTATAAAAACATCACGGTGGAAGACGCGAAAAAAAATGATGTGAAAAACGGTTTTCCGCCATTCGGTAAAGAAAATCTTGCGGTCATCAGTCGGCTCAGAGATAACCGGTATTCAACACAGATCAATTTAAAAGGGTTTCAAATCGTTTCCGACTTGAAACCACAGGTAATTAAAGGAGAACAAAATGAAAAATAAACACTTTGCTTATATTTTTACGATTATATTATTAGTTGGCGGATTACTTCAAAACGCCGCCGCGCAACAGGGACAAATCAGTTTTTCCAACGGTATTTCGGTCGTCATCAATACAACGCAGAATGGTGAAAATCAAAATTTTTCAAACATTTATACTTCGTCGTCAACCGACCGAAACATTATTCACCGCGTGATGATTGATCGGAAAAGCAAAATCTATTTCGGTTACGATTTGGAGATTTTTGCTTCCAGCGACGCGAAACAATTTGATGTTTCGGTTAATCCGCTGACGATGAAAGATATAGAGTCAGTAGTCACGCGAATGGGCGGCGTAAAAGATTTTTCGGCGCGTTCACTGCCCAAATATCCGGGCAAAATTACGATTCAAAGTGGTGACACGATTGTTTTAGATATTCTCGAAAACCCGCAAACTAAGGAAAAAATCTCCGATTCGATCAAAATTTCACAGGGCGTACCGAAAGATTTTAAATACACCTTCGACAGCGGAAAACCGAAAGATTTTACGATCAATGATGTACAGATGTCGCTGCTCGGATTTGACGTTTACGTTGGCGGCGAAAAAGTAAAATTCGGCGGCGGCGGAATGTCCGGTTCGGTGCTGTGGATTTATTTTCCGAACAAAGGGCGTTTCATTTTTTCCCCAATCGAACAGACGACTGGCGGATTTCAAAGAATCGGCTCGATTGACGACAAAACCATCACTTTCAATTATGCAGGCGTAGATTACAAATTTGTTTCTAACAAACCGGTTTTAGGTTGGGGCGGCAAGTGGAATTTGTGGGTGATGTTTGACGAAACCTACAAACCGGCGCAAAATTTATCCGCCGATACATCATTTTCGTTCGGCGCGACGGATAAAGCCGAATACCTTTTCGACAACAAATAATTTCGCTTGATAATTTTCAAAAAGACTTCGCGTTCTAAAGATGCGAAGTCTTTTGTTTTTGTGACCGATATTTTCTGCATCTTCAAACATTAACAAGGGTCGCGCCGACTCGAGATTTTATTGACATTACCCGAAATTAAGCCTACGCTGAGGTTAATTTTTTATCACAATTTTAGGTGGGGAGGCTCAGATTATGGCTTTTATCACCAACAGTGTCGGTTTAGGCGGCAGAAGCTCACCGCCGGATGTCACGATTATTCAATAGATGCTTATCCGGGCGCAGAATAATTACGGAACAAATCTTTTCGATGCTGCTTATGCACTCTCGGAATCGGGAAACGGTTGACAATCAAACGGGACTGGTAATCAAGGCGATTATCAAATACAACAAAAGCGACGTTTTTTGAGAACACCTCGAATTAATCCTGCTTCTTACGGTATCTTAGGCGAACTCCGACCTAGAGAAGGTGGAGACCGTAACTTTAAAGGGCGGTCTTATAAAAAATACGATGCAATTGACATTCGTGTGCCGGTCAGAACTTCGATATATGTCTGCCGAGATGGAGTGGTTGAAGAAATAACCAGACCCTCCGGGATGGATGGGTAACAGGGTTATTTTGAAACACAGTGACGAAATCTTCACACACTACGCGCATCTTGATTCTTTTGCTCCCGGAATCGAAGTAAAAAATCCGCGTTTGATAGTGACTGAAGGTCAATTGCTCGGTTATGCCGGAAGAACCGGAAATGTGCCTGCCGATCAATTGGGAACAGAGGATCACGTTCACTTCGGAGTCAGCACTATTGTCAGATACTGCGTTCCAATGTCCTGAATGGAGAAATCCGGTAAGGTATCTGAATGAATGCGTGTTGACGGGAAACAAGGGTAATAATTAGTTCAGCGATGTGGAGAAATATTATGAAAATTTCAGTAGAAGCATTTGGTAGAAATGTTTGCATTGTCGCTTTTACGATTATTTTTGTTTGCTTTTTAGGCTGTCGTTCCGCTCAAACTCAAATTACCGTTGCTCCGAAAGTAGAAACTTCTCAGACGGCAAAACCGCAGAAAACCGGCGAAATCGGCGAATGGATTCCGGGAAATTACGAAGAAATCGAGATAGGCAAATCTACTCGAAAAGACGTGATCGAAAAATTCGGCAAACCGGTTTGGGAAGGCGAGGAGCAAATCGAAGCCGAAGAAGAAGATGTTCAGAAGGAAATAAAAAGCCACGGCGGCAAACGCTTGATGCTGGAACATCGAGACATTGAGATATTTGACGGCGGAATCACTGTTTTATACGGTGAACGCGATAAAATCGTCAGGGCTATTTCTCTCAATCCGAAAGAACCGTTGTCAAAAGAGGTCATCATCAAAAAATACGGAAATAGCTTTATTGAACTCGGCTCGAACGATAACGCCTGTTCCGCAATTGATTCCACACGGGAAAAAGACTCAGCGAAAAAAAACGAAATGCCGTCAAAGCTCGTCTATCCGCAGTTGGGAATGTTTATATCGTTAAGTGGAAACAGTCAAAAAGTTGATCGTATTGACTATCTGCTGACCTGTCAGGAATAATGTTCAGGGAAAATGAAAGTAATCTTGAACTGACAATTGCCGATAAAAAAGTTCTACTTTTTCAATTCCTCGATGCGCCACGAAAACTCTTCGACCAGTTTGTCGCTGAAATTTGTCTCGTAGATGATTTTTCCGTCGCGGCTGATAAACCACGTTGTCGGAAAAACACCGATACCCGCGTCGTCGAGATAATGGTCGTCGCGCAGAACGGGGAAGCCGAATTTTCGGTCGTTCATAAACTTCTGCACCTTTGCTAAATCATCGTCATTGTTGATCGTAATGATCGCCACGTCTTTGTCTTTTGAATATTTTTTGTAAAGTTCCTGCATTTCCGGCATTTCCCGAACGCACGGGGCGCACCACGTTCCCCAAAAATTGAGAACTACAATTTTACCTTTCAAATCTGCCAGCGAAACCGGTTTGTCGTCGAGATTTTTTAATGTAAACGGCGCGACGTTTTTTGCCGCTTCCAATTTGCCGGAGATGATGCGCTCGCGGCGTGTTTCGCGTTCGATGATATTGATTTTCTCGAAATAGGCGGCGGCGTTTTCCAGTGTTCCACCGCGCTTTTTGTAAAGTTCATTGATCGCTTTCAAGTTCAGTTCGTTTGACGACGGGAACGAAGCGTAGCCTTTGATATACGCATCTTCGGCGCGGTCGAGTTTGTTTTCGGCTTCGTAAACCTGTCCCAAACGGTTGAATGTAATGTAGTTTTTAGCGTCGAGTTCGGCGGCGGTTTCGAGTTCTTTTTCGGCATTGTCTAAACGTCCCTCGTTAAAAAAAAGCCAGCCGGCGATGCTGTGCAGAGTCGCCTTCATTTCGTCCGCATGGCGTTTAAACTTTTCTTCATCTGTTCTGTTTTTACGCTGTTCAATTTCATCATTGACCTTTTCAAAACCAATATTGAGGAAATTTTCGCCTTCACGGAACATTTTCCGGTCAATAAATGCCGCAACGATCATCGCATACAGTTTTTCAGGGGTAATTTGCCGTGATTTATTGATGTCACCGGCAATCTGCAAAAGCTGTTCGTTCGAAATGTTTTTGCTGTCTTTGATGTGAAAAAAAAGGCTTGAATAGGCTTCGCCGAGATAGTCGTCGTTAAAATGAGACGGGCGGCTGATAAAATCCCGAATCATCTGCACGAGCTGCGTCCGCTTTTTTTCGTCAATCTTTTTGTCTTCCCCGATGTAGTCGAATTTTCTGATTTGCCGGATCAAAATGCGCTCGGCTTGAAGCGACTGCGGAAATTGTTTGAGAACAAGATCATCAATTTCGTTCTTTTTTTCGGGCAAAGCAAATTCGCCGCAAAAATTTGAAACGGTTTCCAAGTTTTTCACCGAATCCGGGTGCAGCTTAATAAATTTGTCTATGTCGGCGGCGACTTCATTTTTTCTTCGATATTCACTTTTCAGCGGCTGTCCGTTCAGAATTGTCTTCCAGTAATTGCGCCGGACGTCGGCGGCTTCGGGCGACAGCGCGGCAGCGGTTTTCAGCGGCAGATATGCGTCGGCGTAACGATTATCGTAAATCAAATAAACGCCGTAAACGTAATTTGCGTTGACTGAATTCGGACTCACTTCCAATGCTTTGGCGAATGTTTTGAAACTTGATTTAATCTTCCCCTCATTTTTATCTCCGTCAACCGCCTGCCGATACTGCGCCTCCGCCTTCATCACCAAAACCCGTGATTGGTCTTTGATACCCGACGAATTTTTATCCAAAAACGTGTAAATTTCGTCGTATTTTCTCTGCATCAGCAGCGCGGAACCATAGAGAAGTATAAAATCATCATTGTCGGGATTGAGTTTCAGTGCTTTTCGGCTGGCGTTCATCGCCTCATCTTTTTGCAAATTACGAATATAAGCGTTGGCGGCGGCAAACCACGCCCACGCATTTTCCCGGTTATTTTCAACCAGCTTTTCGGCGGCGGCGACGGCTTCCTTGCTCATATCGTTCCGCGCCGTGTTGACGAGAAACCACGCCTGTAATTCGATATTGCCGGGAAATTGAGCGGTTAATTTACGTCCGAGTTCACAGCCTTTTTCGTAGTCGCGGTTTTGATAAAGTTCGCGCAGTCGGATGGCGGCGGATTGCTCATCGGCGAAGCCCGTCGCTGCATCTGCTTGACCGACGGTTTGAGAACGGATGTTAAAAGTCAGACCGAAAATGACAAGTAACGTGCCGAGAAAAAGACTGTTTTTTATTTTGAATTTACTCATAATTCGATTGACGACAAGCTGCAGTCACGCGCAACGATATAATTTTGTTGCACATAGTGACAAATCGGAATTTTTTTGTTTCGGCTCCGTAAAAATCAAAGGCTAAATTTTTCGGTCAACTTTTGGATGTCAAAAATACATCAGAATTGTGCTATATTTATGGCACAGCAGATAAAATCGAATTTTTTTAGAAGTCTATTCAAATTAAAACTATATAAAACTTTAACAAAAGGCGGCGCACGGCGACAGTTTCAGCTCAGACTGATTCGATTTGTTACCCGTCGTCCGCAGAAATCGAGCGGGGAGATATTTATTAAATGATGAAAAAGAACTTACTATTTCCGGCATTGCTGGTAATCACATTTCTGGTCGGCGGTTTGGCATCGGTGCAGGCGGCGACGTTTACGGTCAACACCGGCGGCGATGGGGCGGACGCGGTACCCGGCAACGGCATTTGCGAAACGGCGGCGGGCAACGGCATCTGCACCTTCCGGGCGGCGGTCGGCGAAGCCAATGTGCTTGCCAGCGACGATACGATAAATTTTGCCACGAACATTACGACCGTCACTTTGACTAACACCGAAATTCAAATTGACAGCCCGCAGGGAGCTTTAGCAATTAACGGCAGCGGTGCGGCTTATTTGACGATTGACGGCGGCGCAGGACTAAACCGCATCTTTTACATAAACAATGCGTTTATAACAATTTCCAATGTCACCCTGACCGGCGGCAACGGGGTCGGGGCGTTTAATCGTTTCGGCGGAGCCATTTACATCGCCGGCGGTTCACTGATCCTGAATACGGTTTCGGTTAGAAACAACGGTGCCGCTAACATAGATTCCGGCGGCGGCATCTTTTACAACGGCGGCACTAACCACCGCATCATTAATTCGACTTTTTCCGCTAATACGGCGGCGCAGTGCGGCGGTTTTTTCTTCAGAATCGGCAACTTGACGATGCTGAACTCGACCATCTCCGGCAATACCGCCACCGGGTTCGATCTGGGAGTCGGCGGTTTCTGCAACGACGGAACGATGACCGTTCGCAATTCGACCATTACGAATAACTCGGCAACGGGTAGTCCGTCGGCGGGCGGCGGTGTTTTCAACAACAGCGTACTGAGTCTCGGCAACACGATTATCGCCGGAAACACGGCACCGGCGCAGCCTGAAATCTATAATTCGAGTGCCGGGGCAATCAATTCGGAAGGCAATAATCTGATTGGTGATTCGGCTGGCGACGCGGCGGATACCTTTACGCCAGTGATTTACGAGCCGTCGGATATTCTCGACACGCCGCCGCAGCTCGGTCCGCTGACGCTTTCGAACGGCGGGACGACCGCCACGCACGCGCTTATCACCGGCAGTCCGGCGATTGACAAGGGTTTTAATTCGCTGGCGACCGGTGCGGGATTGACAACGGATCAGCGCGGTTTTCCGCGATACGTTGACGGTGATTTTAACCCCGGCGCAACGGTTGACATCGGCTCATACGAATTTGCGGCAATCGGACCGACGGCGGCGGGTGTCACGGTTAGTGGTCGCGTTACCACCCTATCGGGACGCGGCATCGGCGGTGTTTTTCTGACGCTGACCGATGCTGAGGGAACAACCCGATCAGCCCGCAGCACGGCATTCGGCTACTATCATTTTGACGACGTTCCGGCAGGTGAAACTCATATCCTCAGCGCGGCGGGAAAACGTCACAAATTCAGCCAGCCGACACAGGTTCTAAATCTCACCGGCGACCGTGAGGCGGTTAATTTCGTTTCTACTTTTTGATGAGTTCTTTAATGCAGAAGCCGCACGGAGTAATGGCGCGAACGAGATCGTCCTTACTCCGTGCGGGCTTCTGCAAATTTACGAAACATCCAGACGTTTTTTCGCAACAAAACCCGCGCCGAGCATCAGCAGTCCAAAAACGACGAGATAGATGTTTACCTGCTTATAAAAAATATAAATAAAGAGCGACGCGGCAAAAACGATCATCGCCGCAATGCTGCTGAAAATATAAATCAAATCCACATAATTTTCTTTCATTGTTTTTTTATCCCGCAAATTCATTTCTAGGCGATTTCGGCAACAAGCATTTTTTGCAGACTCGCTTCGTCGAGCTTGTAAATTTCGCTGCAAAAACCGCACGTCATTGTTGCCCCCTTATCTTCTGCGAGCATTGAGGCGACTTCATCGCGTCCGAGCGATGAAATCAGCGACACGGCGCGGTCGTAAGAACAATTGCACTCGAATTTGACTTCCTTTTCTTCCAAGATTTGGTAGTCAATATCGCCCAAAGCCAATGTTATCAGGTCTTTGGCTCCTCCGCCTTCGCCGATGACGCTCGTAATATGCGGCGCGTGTTTGATCGTATCTTCAATCATCGTCACGATGTGTTCGTTCGCGCCCGGAAGTATTTGCAGCATCACGCCGCCCGCCGCTTTGACGAACGGGTCGGAAATTTCCGCCGCATTTCCCATCAAAACGCCGAGCAGGACGGCAGACGGAATTTGTTCTGATTTTGCCAGGTAATAAGCGAAATCTTCAGCAATTTCGCCGGATATGAGCGGAACGGAACCGACGTATGGTTCGCGGTGCAGCCCGATGTCGAAACCGGATTCGCGGATGACGTAAAACATTCCTTTGCCGATGATTCCCGCGACATTAAATTTTCCGTTTTCATTCGGCGGCAGCTCAACATCGGGATTTTTCACATAACCGCGCACGTTTCCGTGCGCGTCGGCTTCGGCTGTAATACCGCCGACTGCTCCGTCACCATCAATTTTGACGGTCAAACGATCAAATTCCTTGTGACTCGCGCCCAGCAAAAGTGCGCCGGTCATTACGCGACCGAGTGCGGCGGCGACGGTCAGCGAAGTTTGATGCCGCCGCATCGCTTCGTTAGCAATCTCCGTCGTAATCGCTGCCATAAATCGCACCGTTCCCGCGGCGGCTGTTCCGGTTATTAGTTTGTCCATAGTTAACAGTTTCGACAAATTGAAAGGTAAAAGTCAAATATATCTGCCGCCTGCCCGCTTAAAATAATTTCATAAATTTTTTTGGTCGTCAGAAGTTAAGGAATTACTTTAACTTACGCACCATTTTGGTTAAAAATTTATGACAGCCACAATATATTGTGTATTTTTTTGTTGACAACACAATTTGAATTCGGTTATATTTCACTTTACTTGAGAAAAAATACAAACGAGAATTCTCAACCCGGAGTTCACAAAAAGTTCTTCCATACTCGCATTTTTTAACGCAAAAAAACGGATAGATTTGTTGGAATCAAAAGAATAAAAGTTTATGTGTCTTCAAAAAAGACGCTGAGGAGAGATGAGCCGAATGAGTACAGTCTTTGAGTCTGTGGTAAATGATGTTGTCGCTAAAAACGGAAAATCTAACGGAAACGGGACGGCAGCTTCCCGCCGAATGGAAATCAAGGCGGTTGGTTTGAACGGTGAAAAGGTCATTAGCAAACGCTATTCGCTGAAAGACGCGAAGGGCGAACCGCTCGAAACGTGGGACGACATCGTGCGCCGCGTCGTCGGTCACGTTGCCACCGCCGAAAAAGACGCGGTGATGCGCGATTATTTCTACAATTCGATGACGGAAATAATGCTCAACCGCGAATTCGTGCCGAACACACCTTGTTTGGTAAATGCCGGCAAACCGAAAGGACAACTCGCCGCCTGTTTCGTACTGAAAGTTCCTGATTCAATTGAAGGAATTATGGAACACGCGCAAGCGGCGGCAATCATCCATCAAACCGGGGGCGGCACGGGGATGACGTACGAATTCATCCGTCCGATGGGCGCGATGGTCAATTCGACGCGCGGTGTTGCGTCCGGTCCGGTGTCGTTTATGAACATCGTCAACACGATGACCGAAGTTGTTAAACAGGGCGGTGTGCGGCGCGGTGCCAATATGGGTATGATGCGATGCAGTCACCCGGATGTACTGCGATTTATTCACGCGAAAAACGATCAGCACTCGCTAACCAATTTCAATATTTCCGTCAACGTCACCGACAAATTTATGGAAGCCGTTGACAACAAAGAATGGTTTCAAACTTCGTTTGCCGATGAAAAATGGACACAGCCCGTATTTGATCCCGTCACCGGAGCCGATTACGCCGTTTATCGCCGACCGAACGGTGAGATCGTCACATTTGCCGACAAACTCGCTTTTGAAACGGCTGCTTTGACCGACTGCACCATCGAACAGCCGCCGACGACGGGAATGATTTACGCTCCCGATATTTGGAACCGCATTATCGCTTCGGCACACAAATATGCCGAACCCGGAATCGCGTTTATTGACCAAGTAAATCGGCATAATCATATGATAAATTCGATGGGAAAAATTTACGCGAGTAATCCATGCGGCGAACAATTTTTACACTTTTCTAATAGCTGTAACCTCGGAAGCATTGATTTATCTAAGTTTTACAAAAAGGTCGGCGACGGTAGAAACCCGGACGAATCTATTGAATGGGAACGACTGGCGCGGGCGACGCAGTTGAGTATTCAGTTTCTCGACAACGTGATTGATGCCGGATATTTTCCGCTCGATTCGATTGATGATGTCGTCAAAAGGACTCGTCCGGTCGGACTCGGAATTATGGGTTTTGCCGATTTGTGTCTGAAACTGCAAATCACTTACGGCGAACTCGATTCGATTGATTTGATGGACAAAGTGATGGGTTTTGTGCGCCGTGAATCGTGGAAAGCGTCGCTCAAATTGGGCGCGGAAAAAGGCACGTTCCCCGAATTTGAAGGAAATCGGGATGCTTACGCGAAATTTTTGTATAACGAAATCGGCATCTTGCCCGACACGCCGCTGACACCGCGCAATTACGAAACGACGACGATTGCGCCGACGGGAACAATTTCGCTTGTTGCCGAAACTTCGAGCGGCTGTGAGCCGAATTTTTCGTGGGCTTATGTTCGGCAGGACACGATTGGAACGCGCACTTACGTTCACACTTTGGCGGCGCAGGCGTTGGGCATTGATGTTGACCAAACCGATGAAGAATCAATCAAATACGCCGCGCAGTATGTCGTTGACCACGAAAGTGAACTGCCGCCGTATTTTATTTCGGCGTTGAATATCACGTCGAAACAGCACGTTCAGGTTCTCGCGGCGGCACAGCGCAATGTTGACAATTCCGTGTCGAAGACTTGCAACGGCGCGAAGGACGACACGATTGAAAATGTTGATGAACTTTATCGTCTCGCCAGAGATTTGGGCTGCAAATGCGTTTCGTATTACCGCGATGGCTCGCGCGAAGGTCAGGTTTTGACTTCGATGAAAGCGGAGGATAAGTCCAAAGTCCAAAGTCCAGAGTCCAAAGTTGAAGAGATTTCGGAAATTGCCGTCGGTGAATGCGGTGAACTTGAAACGATTGAAACCGGAAATACAGTTAATTCTCAGCTAAAAATCAAACAACAAACTGAAACCGCGCACGTCGAACGTCCGCGCGAATTGCAAGGTTCGACGTGGCGGATTCCGTTTGACGGCGCGAATCTTTACGTTACCGTTAATCATAACGGCGAATGCGTGATGGAAGTTTTTGCGACCGGACCGATTTCCGAAGGTGTCGGTTTGCTCGCTTCAAAAATGCTGCGCGGCGGTTTCGATGTCAAAGAAGTGGCACGAAGTTTGAATAAAGTCACGGCGACTCACGCCGTCTGGTTTAATGAACGGCTTTTGACATCGCCCGAACAGGCGGTTGCCGAATGTCTGTTGCTGATTGACCGACGGTTGAAAAATCTGCCCGCGTCGGAACGGGAAATCAGCAAAGCGGCGACTCGGGAAAGCGATGTTTCGATAGCAGCCGAATCGAAAATGGGCAGCTTAATCGGCACTTGCCCCGAATGCAAAGGTCAGCTCGAACACGCTTCGGGCTGTGATTTTTGCCGCGACTGCGGTTATTCAAAATGTAAGTGAACGTGGTTTCAGGCTTCAGATTTCAGGTTCCAAGTTAAAGAATGGTCGGTGTTTTTGTTGAAGCTGTTGAAGCGTTGTAAAATTGGACCTCTAATTTTTGTGAGAGAATTAGAGGTCCAATTTTTATTTATCACTAAAAATTTGTTGAAAACTTGCCTACATTTTGCGCTGTTAATTTTGAATGTGCTTGCTCTGCTCGCAGTAATGTGGATTATTGTTCCCGCGCCGTCCGATGAGGTGTGGCTGCTTTCAGTTGCGGTCAGCGAATGGAGTTTGTGGATCAGTGCGGCGGCGTTGTTCGGTATCGGCGGCGCGATATTGATGCGCGTTTTTTATGGGAACGGCAATTTGTGGATTATTTCTGTAATTATCGGCTGCGTCGCATTGGCGATTTCGCTGTATCCGCCGTTGAGCGTAATTTCAACTGCGCGGGAACAAAATGTTTCGCTTTCGTTGAGGGCATATTTTAACAGGCTGCGCGGTGACAATAATAGTCGGGGAAATAGCAGAAGTTTTACGACCTATACTTTTTCACGCGTTGGTGAAACTGATTTAAAGCTCGATGTTTACGTGCCGCCCGCAAATGCGGTGAACACCGGCGCGAGCGTGATCGTCGTTCACGGCGGTTCGTGGAACGGCGGCAAACGGAGCGATTTTCCGCAGTGGAATCGGTGGCTGGCGGGCGAAGGTTATACGGTTTTCGATATTGATTACCGATTAGAACCGCAGCCGAATTGGACGACGGCGACCGGAGATGTTAAATGCGCCGTCGTTTGGGTCAAAAAACACGCGGCGCAATTTAGTATTTCGACGGAAAAAATCGCGCTGCTCGGACGTTCCGCCGGAGCGCATCTCGCACTGCTGGCGGCGTATTCTGCCGGTGATTCTCGCCTTCCGGCAAACTGCGGCACGGCACAAACGAGCGAAAACGTCCGTGCCGTTATTTCCTTCTACGCGCCGACCGATTTGCTTTGGGATTACGATAATTTGGCAAATGAATATGTAATTGACGGACCGCAAACGCTCGGCAATTTTCTCGGCGGCAGCCCGCACGAATCCGACGAAATGCGCGACCGCTACATTCTCGCCTCCCCCGTCGCTCACGTTTCGGCACAGACACCGCCGACTTTGTTAGTTCACGGCAGCGAAGATCAATTAGTCAGAACCGAAAATATGGATCGGCTCGCCGATCAATTAAAACAAGCAGATGTTTCGCACGAAACTCTTCTTATTCCTTACGCACAACACGGTTTCGACTACAACTTTAACGGATGGGGATCGCAAATCGTCAAACCCGCAATGCTCAAATTTCTACGCGAAAAAGACGACTGACGATTAACGATTGACGATTGACAAATAAACCTTTACTTTACAGAATTATGAAAACTGATAAATTTCTCGTGCCGGAAGGCAAAAAGCTGCATCTCAAAAATTATCAAACTGATTTTACCGGCGACTACGAAGACAAAAAGATAGCGGTCAAGGATTTGGCGAAGAATATCGAACGAATGACGGAACTGCAAAATATTCTTTACGCGCAGAATCAGCACGCGCTTTTGATAATTTTTCAGGCGATGGATGCGGCGGGTAAAGACAGCGCAATCAAGCACGTAATGTCGGGACTCAATCCGCAGGGTTGTGAAGTTACGTCATTCAAACAGCCTTCAAGCGAAGAATTAGACCACGATTATTTGTGGCGTTCGATGCGAAAACTGCCGGAGCGCGGACAAATCGGCATTTTCAATCGTTCATATTACGAAGAAGTTCTCGTCGTCCGCGTTCACCCCGAAATCTTGCAGATGCAGCAATTGCCGGAAAAAATGAAAACGGACAAAAACATCTGGAAGGAACGCTTTGAACAAATTCGCAATTTTGAAACTTATCTGGCGGAAAACAACATTCACGTTTTGAAATTCTTTTTGAATGTTTCCAAAGAAGAGCAGAAGGAACGATTTTTGGAGCGCATCAACCGACCCGAAAAAAACTGGAAATTTTCGGCGACGGACGCGAAAGAGCGTGGTTTTTGGGACGATTATATGAAAGCCTACCAAGAGGCGATGCAGAACACCAGCACCAAAGACGCGCCATGGTTTATCGTCCCTGCCGACCACAAATGGTTCACGCGGGTCGTCGTTTCAACCGTCATCGTCAACAAAATGGAATCGCTCAATTTGCAGTATCCGCAGGTCAATAAAGAACATCTGAAGAGTTTGGCGGAGGCGAAGGAATTGCTTGAAAACGAAAGTTAAATAAGGATGTTTAGCCATGAAAAGACACGAAATTTCACGAAATAACATATTTTGCATGTTCGTGTCTTTTTGTGTCTTTTCGTAGCTAAATCCGTTTATCATTGATCTTCCGGCTCAATCTTCTTAAAGTTATACCTCAATAGAACACGCATCGCCAGCGGTTTTCCATTGCGGTCGGCAGCTTTCCAATTCATCGCACGAATAGTTTTTTCAACTGACTCGTCAAGACCGAAACCCGCCCAGCGAACAATTTGGGTGCGTGTTATTTTTCCCGTTTCGTCAACATCAACTTCGACATCAACCGTCGCCGCGACGCTGTATAGATAAGCTGTTCGCGTGTAAAGCGGTTTAATTCGCCGGTAGGGAAGCGGCGGGCGAAAATTGGCGGCTTCGGGTGAATTTTCAGGGGGCAGTTCTTCTAATTTGGGCGGCGATTTTTCGTTTAACCCAGCTTTCCCAACGATTTTTATTTTCTCCGCCAGTTCCGCCGTTAAATCAGAGATTGAAGCAAAAAGTTTATTTTCGGCTTCGGCGGGTTTTTCGGCTTCACCACTCGACAATTTCCAAAAAACGAGTCGTCCGGTGCGCGAACTGACGACGTAAATGGCGGCATAAGACTCGCGGTATTCTTTTTTCTCGAACGAATAACGCGGCAGTGTTTCGGCTTTTATCAACATAAAATAATCACAGCCGATTGCCGCGCCGATGTTTTTTGCCTCTCCGGTCGAAAGATTAAACGGCGTTTCACGGTTCGTCGAGAAAAACGCCGCTTCGCTCAATGAATCATCTGTAATTTTGAAATTTGGTGAGAGGGAAGTTTCGAGTTTTTCAATATATGTTTGATTGAGCGGGTTTTTCTCGGGCGCGATGACGGCGATTTTCGGCTGCGCGAAAGCTGCAAAACAAAAAAGGAGAATTTGCCCGCAGACTAATGAGAGACATCGTAAGTCGTGATTCGCTATTCGTGATTTTCTCATCGTTTAGCGGTGGTAAATTTCGGCAATCGCGCTTTTTAGTTCGGGCGGAAAACAAACGCGGTGAATTTGGTAGCTTTTTTGCAGCCCGCGCACCGCCGCGCTGACTTCGGAAATTTCTTTGATTTGCGGATGCGAAAAACCTTCTTCGACGTAAATCAGATTTTTCGGTTCGGTCGAGTTCTTCGTGTAAAAGTAATACGGCACATCGCCTGCGCGGTCTTCGATGAAATAATAATTCGGGTCGAAACCGGCGTTCTTGACCAGTTTTCGCGCTTCGTCGAGAAACTGCTGACGTTCATTTTCGGGCATATCGAGATCGAAAATCTTGAAAAGTTTGCGGTTGAGAAAACGATTCGACAAATCCGCCAAAATCACGTCATCCGATTTTTGCCATTGTTTGATGTGAAACATCACATCCGCGTCGTCTAATTCGAGATGTTCTTTAAGCGATAATCTTTCACCTTTCAAAATCTTTTCAAACGGCGTATCTCTGGCGAACCAAACGGGTTTTCCGCTTTGAAAAATATCCAGAGCGCGGCGCAGAAGCGAGCGCAAAACCGTTTCCGCCGAACGCAGCGTGCGGTGAAAATAAACCTGCCGGAACATATAATATCTGGCTTGCAGATAATCTTCGACGGCGAAAATTCCGCGACCGGAAACATACAGACGGTCGTTTTGCTCATCAATTTCGAGCGATTTAATAATCCATTCGACATCGTAAATGCCGTATTTTGCGCCCGTCATCAAAGAATCGCGCAGCAGATAATCCATCCGGTCAACGTCTAACTGCGACGAAACGAGTTGCGCCAAAGCCATCGGGCGAAAATCGCCGCGAATAATCGCCGCGACATCTTCGGCTAAACGCGGCGAAAAGTTTTTTAATACCTGTCCGACTTCGGTCTCGTCGCTCAACACGGCTTCAATCGTAAAATTTTCGTGATGAAAATCTAAAATCGTCTCGATAACGTGAGAAAACGCGCCGTGTCCGATGTCGTGCAGCAGTGCGGCAACGCGCACGGCAGTTCGCGCTTCGTCTGAAATTTCGTATTTTGAACCGAGTTTGTCCAGCGTTCGCGTCGCCAAATGGAGTGCGCCGAGCGAATGTGTAAAGCGCGAATGTTCCGCCGCCTGATACGCAAACAGCGCGAGACCGAGTTGTTTGATACGCCGCAAACGCTGAAATTCTGCCGTGTCAATCAGCCGCACGAGCAGTTTGCCTTCGTCGCTGTCGGTTTTCAGGCGAATGATGTTGTGAACCGAGTCACGATAAATTTTTTCTGACAAATTATTTCTCCTAACCTTTCAACGTCGCTGTATGAGATTTTCTAACAGTTCACCGATTTGTTCAAATCATTACTGAATGTTAAATTGCCGGGAAATAAATGATGCAAAAATTCACCGACTGTTTTGTTAGCGAATTTTGTGGCAAAATAAGATTGATGAACGATTTTATTCTCGACAAATTTCACGACGAATGCGGCGTGTTCGGAGTTTTCGGGCAGCGGGAAGCCTCGACGCTGACGCAGCTCGGGCTTTTTGCATTGCAGCATCGCGGACAGGAAGCGTGCGGTATCGTTTCCAGCGATGGGACTGAATTGCACCAGTTTCGTTCGATGGGACTCGTCGCCGACGTTTTGGGCGAAGACGTTTTGAAAAAATTAAAGGGCGCGAGTGCCATCGGACATACGCGTTATTCGACCGCCGGGAAAAATACGATTAAGGAAGTCCAGCCGTTTTCCGTCACCTGTCAGCACGGACAAATCGCCGTCTGCCATAACGGCAATTTGCCGTTCGCCAATCAAAAACGCGCCGAACTCGAAAAAACGGGCGCGATTTTTTCTTCGACCTCAGATACCGAAACGATTCTTCACTCAATTGCCCGCACCGAAGCGAAGGACGCGACCGAAGCGATTGCCAAAGTTTTGCGGGAAACCGAAGGCGCATTTTCGCTTTTATTTTTGACACCGACGGCATTAATCGCCGTGCGCGACCCGCGCGGGTTTCGTCCGCTCAATTTGGGCAGACTCAAAGAGTCGTGGTGTGTCGCTTCGGAAACGTGCGCGTTCGATTTGATTGATGCGGAATATGTGCGCGAAATAAAACCCGGCGAAATGCTCGTGATTGATAAAAACGGACTGCATTCGTTTTTTCCGCTCGAAGAAAAACCGCGTTCGGTCTGTGCGTTTGAACACGTCTATTTTTCGCGCCCCGATTCGATAATTTTCGGGAAATCGGTCAATCAATCGCGCCATCAAATGGGCAAACAGCTCGCTATCGAACATCCGGTCGAAGCCGATTTAGTCGTTCCCGTTCCCGATTCCGGCGTGGCGGCGGCAATCGGCTACGCGCGCGAGTCGGGAATCAATTACCGGCAGGCGATCATCAGAAATCATTACATCGGGCGCACTTTTATTGAGCCGTCGCAGTCAATCCGCTCGTTCGGTGTGCGTCTGAAACTCAATCCGATTCGTGATTTGATCGAAGGCAGGCGCGTCGTATTGGTTGACGATTCAATCGTGCGCGGGACGACATCAAAAAAAATCGTTGAAATGGTGCGTGATGCCGGGGCGCGGGAAGTACATATGCGGATTAGCTGTCCGCCGACCGTTTCGCCGTGCTATTATGGAGTTGATACGCCGCGCAAAGCCGATTTGATCGCCGCGCAAATGTCGGTTGACGAAGTTTGCCGCTACATCGAAGCTGACACGCTCGGTTATCTTTCGATGGACGGAATGCTCGACGCGATCAAATTTGACAAAGATGCGACGTGCGCCGCCTGTTGGAACGGCGAATATCCAACGCCGATTGCCGGCGGCGAACCGACGATAAACAATAGTTAAGAGCGTCAATGTGTATCGGATAAATACGAATCACGATTGACGATTGACAAACATACTTTTGGAGATAAAAAATGAAATTTATATTAACAATGTTTTTGATGACGACATTTGGAGCAGTGTTCCAGACTTGCTCTAAGTCCGAAGCGGTAACTGCACCGGACATCGTTCAAACAACCACGACCACGACCAGCGCAACAGCCGCACCGACGGCAGTTCCCGACGATGCACCGCGCATCAGCTTGGAAGAGGCGAAAAAAGATTTTGACAAAGGAAACGTAGTTTTCATTGACACGCGCGGCGAAGACTCTTTCAAAGTCGAACACGTTAAAGGCGCGGTAAATATTCCGGTCGGTGAGTTTGAATCCCGTTACACTGAAGTTCCCAAAGACAAAAAGATCATCGCCTACTGTTCCTGACCGAGCGAACATACCAGCGCCCGTGCGGTGCAAATTTTGAAAGAAAAAGGTTACAAAAATGCGTATGCGATGGTTGGCGGAACGGCAGCTTGGAAAAATGCCGGTTATCCGATGGAAGAAGGCGACAGTAAATCAAAATGAATTTGATTATTGTTTTGAGTAAATAAAAGCAATTGTTTTTGTTGAAAAGAGACGCGGATAAACACCGATTTCGGGTATTTTATCCGCGTTTCTCTGTACAAATAACCAGGTACCAATAACCAGCAGATAATTATTTGGATTTTTATCTGACACAACAAAATTCTTCCAAACCGCTGTTGTGTTTCAAATTTTTTATTGCGCTTGCTTTCGTTTATTTTTGAATTGAAACTGGAAGAATTGATTAAAGGCAGAGAAACTCGACGCAAATTGAAATCGCGTCAAGTTTTTTGAAAATAGAATGAACAATATTTTATTTGAGAATGCGGAAAGAATATCTCGAAACGGTAACATATTCGCCGTTCATTTTGCCGCTCAGACGAACGGTGTAATCGTCGGGTTTGAATTTTTCAGACGGAAATTCTACCGACAGCGATTCTTTGTTTTTCGCTTTTTTCAGATTTGCGCGTTTGGCTATTTCCGTCCCGTTTGAATCTTCTATTACAACTAGAAAATCTTCGTAATTTTTTTCGAGGTCGAGCCGTAAATCAAGTTTGACCGATTTATTGTTCGGTTTGATTTTGCCTTCGGCAGCGTTGCCTTCGCCTCTCAGTATGCCGGGAAATAAAGCGAAAACGACAGGAGTTGAAGCATTTACCGCCGGTTTTGCGACGGGAGTCGGTTTCGGAGTTTCAACCTGTTTGGGTGTCTGAACACTCCGCGGCGTTTTTACCGGCAAAGGAGAATCGGCAGGTGAGGATTGCGGAACTGCTGACATTTCATTTTCGTTATTGCGTCCGATTTCCGTCTGGTTTAAGTTACTGATGCTGTTTATATTTTTTAAAGATTGGTTGGTTGGAGCTTTGGCAATTAAAGAATCGTTTGTTTTCCCATTTTGACTAATCCACCAGATCGCGCCGAGAGATAAAAAAAGCAGAACGGCGGCGGTAGCGACACCGGAAAATAAATTTGACGAATCAAAAAACGCCGAAATAGATTTCCACCAAGATGTTTTTGGTGAATCGGAATGTTGTGCCTCGCCAATTGCCGCGACGGTTTTCGGCGATTCGATATAACTCGACGCTAAAAATTTTATGGATTCCAATTTTTTTTTACGTTCCGGCGTAACCAGAAAATAATTGTTAAATCTTTGCGCTTCGTCGGGCGACAATGCGCCGCGCAGATGATCTTCAATCAATTCGTCTTCGACCAACATCATTCGCTCGAAATATCTCTCGTCATCGAGCATTTTTTCTTCGAGTTCTCCAATGTCTTCATCGGTAAAATCAGGATCGCGCAGTAAATATTTTTTAAAATTACCGTCCAAAGCGTCCTGATCCTTTACGTTCGGTTCATTAAACAACAAGTTTTTCGATAATTCTTCGTCTTTTTGATTGGCAGTCATTAGTAAATCCTTTCAATGCGAAATTCCGCACTCGTTTCTTATGATGAAAACAGCGTAAAATGTTTCAATTTATTTCCTTCCGCTTCAAACATTTCCCGATACATTTCAGCATAAATCTCCGGCAGCGATAGACTATTATACGAATCGTGTTTGGTGAAAGTCCGTATTTCTCCGCGAGAGTTTGGATAACTTCTCTAATTTCCCGATCCGAAAGCGGTTCGTCTTCCGTCGAAGTTATTTTTATTCCGGTGTAGTATAATTCCAGAATTTCAGCGTCACGCGGCGATAATTTACTTTTACATTCTCTTTGACACGCTAATTTTTCCTGTATATTTTCCCCATCGTCCGAAGTTGATATTCCAATCTCCGAACCGTCGTCATCTTCTATTGGTGTAATAAAAAAATCCGGCTTTTTTTGATATTCAAGCAAAACTGTCCGCGCAAATTTTTTGCAGCGGGCTAACTTTTCCGTTTCGGGCGTATCGGCGAGAGTTCTTTTGATTATTTGCGGGTAAGCGGTTTCTAATAAACGACGGTTGAATAGTTCAATTTCGTATTGCGACAATTGCGACAGTCCGAGTTCTAAATCAGTTTGAATTTTCTCTTTGAGATCGTTTTTCTGAAATTCTGTTTGAAAGGCGGGCGAACTAAAATCTTTTTCACTGTAAAAATCGCGGTGGCTTAAAATGTTATTTAACTCTTGGCTGAGCTTACTTCTTTCTGTGCGGTTAAAATTTTCCGGCTGTGCGAGTTCGGCGATGAGCAATTGTCCGGCAGGTGATAAAAGCTGCCGGATTCTTCTGCCCGGTGCTGGTAAATTCTTTGCGCTTTCCTCACAAATGCAATGGCATAGATTCGGAACATCGGCGATTTCCGACGAATTAAAATGTTCATTTAAAAGCGGCGAAGTAAGCTGTTTGTCAACCCGATTGAAAGCCTCATCGGTCAGTTCTTCAGCAAATTTTTCCGCGCCGTTTTTTTGAAACTCCTTTATTAACTCTTGCTGAAACAACACATACTTTGCGGCGGCTTCCTGAGAATCGCCGTCGAGCCACGTGAGCAGTCTGTCGAGTGAGAAAGATGTGTTGTCATTCATATTTACAAATCGCTTTTTCGTTCAAGACATCTCTTTATTTTACATCCGGCGCGATGTTCTGCCACTCGCCCTGCAAAATGAAACCAGCCCAATAGACCGGCGATTTCCATCTTTCCCGTCCGCTCATTTCAATCTGTGCCGCCCGCAGAGCCGCCGACGGTGACAGCTTTTCGCGCAGCATTTTTTGATAAAAAATCTGCATCAAATCCTTTGTCGCTTCGTCATCAACCGACCACAACGAAGCGACCACACGCGGCGCACCGGCATACATAAAACCGCGCGTCAGCCCGATCAACCCTTCGCCTCTGACATCTTTCCCCAAACCCGTCTGACACGCGCTCAAAACGACCATCTCCACGGGCAGTTTGAGATTATAAATATCGTTTAACCGCAGGAAACCGTTTTGCGGCTTTCCCTGTTCATTAATGAGCGATAGAACGACACCGGAAAGTTCTGGGTGTTCTTCGTTAAGCAAACCGTGTGTGGCAAAATGCACGATCCGGTATTCGTCGAAATTAGTGGTCAAAACACGTTCACGGCTGGCATTGAATCCCAAAGAAACAGTTATTTGTCCCACTGCCGCCGCATTTTGTATCGCTTTCGCTTCCATCGAAGATTCGGTTAATCTCGCCAGTCCGCCGCGATTCGCCAGACCGACTTCTTTTGCCGAGCGGAGCGCGATGTTTTCCTCATCTGCCGATGGCGCATCGTTATTCTGTCCGCGTGTGGCGGTAATTTTACTTGGCATTTTGCCGTTCTTTCCGGCGTTGGCAACCCGAATATCACCCGCATCAAAAACCGGATCGGCAAAGACAGCGGCAGTTTTTGTATATTTGCGTCTGCCTCGTTCGTTTTGTTCACGCCGCAAAATCGCCAGCGTCGAAGCCGACGGTAAATTGATGATTTCGTTCGAAGTTATAAGAGGTTCCCCAACAACCTTACTATTTTCGCCGGAGGGCTTTGGCAAAGCGGCAAACGGTACAAACTGCAAAATACCGTCGCTGACAATCAATAACCGTTTATCTTTTATTTCCGGTGCGATCTGTCCGAGCAAAATTCTACCGAGTTCAGCGGAGTTTTGCGGATAATCCGCTTTCGCCTTTTCGATAAAATTCTGTTGTTCTTGATATTTAGCTTCGTCAGATTTAGGAACATTATTTTGTCGCGTAATTCCGGCAACAATCGAATTGGAAAGTTCTTCAACTTTTGAGCGTTTCGGCAATTCGTAGCTCTTGAGCGACTGCGGCGTAACCAGCCACAAATAACTGCGCTCTTCGCCGAGCGAGTATTCGAGCAGAACCGTATCTTTATCGAGCAACTTCTGAATCTCCGCCAAATCCGCCGGAACAGGCTGTGTCAAAGCCGCATAACGCGGACTTTTAAGGCGAATTTGCGCTTCGACTTCCTGAAACTGCGCCAACAAATCACTAACTTCCTTCCCGGCGGCGGCTTTCTGATCTTTTAATTTTTCATCATTAGAAATCCGCGTCAGCCGTTCGGATTTTCCGGCAATCAATTGCTGTAACTCGCGTTCGCGTTGTAATAATTTCGGATCAACTCCTTCCCGAATGTCCGCGTTTGCTTCCGTCAAACTTTCAAGAAGTGAACGCGCCCTTGCTCTTTCACTTGCTTGTAGCGCCGCTTGATTAAGTTTGCTAAAGGGCTGCTGTTTGTGCAGACGCATTAAAAGATCAATGTAAATATCGTAAAACTGCTGTACGGTAGCAAAATATGATGAGCGCAATTCTTGGCTCGCAATCTTCGTACGTAGTGATTCAACGATAGTAATAGCCTTTTCAATTTGTACACGCGCTTCGACGAGATTTCCGCGATCACGCTCAACTAAAGATATTTTTGCGGTCGTGTTGGCTTCACTCTGGGGGTTTCCGACTATAAGAATAAGCGGCAACGCTTGATTATAGAAATCCAACGCTTTCTGTATTTCACCCATTGAGTAGTAAACTGATCCAATCATGGAGAGCGTACTGGATTCACCGGGGCGGTCGCCAATTAAACGAGAAAGCGCTAAGGATTGGTTGTAGAAATCAAGTGCTTTGTGGTTCTCTCCAAGTGAAGAATAAACTTCTCCAATGTGGGCGAGTATTCTGGTCTCACCAGGACGGTCGATCACTGCACGACTAAGCGGCAAGGCTTGATCGTAAAAGTCTAATGCCTTTTGCTTCTCTCCCAGTGAACTATACATTCTCCCTATGCTAGAGAGCATTTGAGATTCACCTCTACGGTCGCCGACTTTCTTAAAAATTGGTAAGGCTTGATTGTAAAAATTTAATGCAATCTGCCTTTCACCCAGTGAGGAGTAGATGCTCCCAATTTGGGAGAGAGCATAAGCTTCCGCTCCTTGATCACTGACTGCACGACTAAGCAGTAAGGCTTGATTGTAGAAGTCTAGCGCATTCTGCTTCTCTCCCAGTGAATTATACATTCTTCCTATATTGGTTAGCGTTTGCGATTCATCTCTGCGGTCACCCACTTCCTTAAGAATCGATAAGGCTTGATTGTAGAAATCTAATGCCCTCTGCGTCTCACCCAGTGAGGAGTAGATTACTCCAATTCTAAGAAGTGTACTAGCTTCACCCTTGAGGCTGCCGATTGTCCGATAAAGCGACAAGGCTTGATTGTAGTAATCTTGTGCCTTCAGCCGCTCACCCATTGAAGAGTAAACTGCTCCGATGTTGAGGAGCGTATCTGCTTCCCGGGGTCGATCACCGACTGCACGTCTAAGTGGTAAAGCTTGATTGTAGTAATCAAGTGCTTTCTGCTTCTCTCCCAATGAGTTGTAAACCCTGCCAATGGTATTGAGCGCAAGTGCTTCACCGCTGCGGTCGCCGACTTCGCGCCTGAGCGATAAGACTTGAATGTAGTAATCAAGTGCCTTCTGCTTCTCTTCTAATGAACTGTAGGCATCGCCCATAATGATGAGCGAGTTGCTTTCACCGTTGCGGTCGCCCATAGCGCGGAAAAGCGGTAATGACTGCTTGGCATAATCGATTGCCTTCTGCTTTTCCCCTAATGAGTTGTATGTGTCTCCAATGTAAATAAGCATATTGGCTTCCTGAGGACGGTTATTAACGGAACGCCATAGCGAAAGTGCCTCTTGATATTTTTCAATAGCTTTGGGAAGTAAGTTCGCTCTCCCTTTAGCTGTTATGCTCGCCCCCTCCGCGTAAGCTTTTTGAGCTGCGATTCGAATTTTGTCTTGCGAGGTTGCTGTGCGTAATTCCTCGATCTTTGCCTGATAGCGTCCGGGTTCTGTTTTTGCTTCAGGTGAGCGGACTTCCAGCCGATAACTCCCCGCTGTTTCTGCGATCACTGATACTGGCTCTGGTCCCTCTGTTCCATTCGGGCTGTCAACTTCCACGATTTTTTTGCCGTCCGGCGCAAATATCGCAACGATGAGATCAACGCCGCGCTGCTCGACAACGACGTGCAGATATTGATTGACGGCGAGAGTGATTTTGTAGAAATGTGCTTCGTTCCCGGCTAGTTGTCGCTCAATTGGTTTGTTTAATGTTAATTCGCCATCTTCTAAAGTTTGCGCGTTGACAGTTGAAATGCTGAATATATTGCTCGCTGCGAAAAGCAATATGATAGTTAAAAATCTTTGATAAAACTCTTTTAGTGAGTACATTTTCATTGTCGTTATCCTCGGTAAACAAAAATTAAGCCGATTTCCGGCGGTGTCATTCTCTACCTTCTTATTTTTAAAAGTTTTATTAAAAGGCTCAGAGAAAGTGAAATAGGATGTATTGCAAATTAAACCATATATTTTCATTTGTCAATCAATTTTTGAATCATGCTTTGACCCGGAGCTGCCGCTCAAAAAAACCACTAAACATTGAACTGAAAAGTTAGCCGGATTTTACAAATTCAATTCCTTGATAAAAATTATTCTATGTTCATTCAATACGATTAAGCATTGAGAAATTCAGAATTAAATTATTTTCAAAAAAAATTGAAACACTTTTTTATTTTTAGTCATAGCAAGCAACAGAACAAGTTTTTGAGTTAATTAAAAGGAAATTGAAAAGGTTTTACATCGAGATTTACTCAACAAAACTTCGATCTGCCAACAAAAAAAATTAGAGGAGAAAAAAAATGAAAAACTTAAAAAATACTTTGACGGCAATTACTTTGACGGCGGTTTTGGGAATAGGAGCAGTTTCCGCAAATGCGGGAATGATTAGCGGCGACGGTTCGGCTAAAGGAACACAAGAACAATGCTCGGTTAAGGACGACAGTGTTCTCAGAAAGTTCACAGGTTTTATCAACTCACTGACCGGAATCAACTTCTTTGACACATCTTGCAACACGGACAAAGAGATTATCAAGGACGGATTTAAAAGGGGCAGAGTTGAAATGGACGGATTTAGAAGGGGTTAAATATCCGCATTAGCACAGACGGAATGCGAAATGAACGGATTGTTTTAGTAAATTAATTAAAAACTTGGAGGAGAAAAGATGAAAAACTTAAAAAATACATTGGCAGCAGTTGGTTTGGCAGCGGTTTTAGGAATCGGAGCGGTGACGGCAAACGCGGGAATAATTAAAAGCGACAGTTCAACAAAAGGTGCGACAGCACAATGCACGGTCAAAAATGAAAGCGTGATCGGGAAGTTTGCCGGTTTTGTCACCGCCGGATTGAGTGGAATGGGTTTCAGAACGAGTTTGTTCGACAGCCTTATCTATAGCGATGCTCCCTGCAAAACGAACGATGTAATTTCGATGGATGGATATAGAAAGTGTTAATCACTCGCAACAGAAATATGGTTTGCGATATTGACGAAGCAATTTGTAAAAATAAAAAACCACAGGAGAAAAAAATGAAAAACGTAAAAAACACAGTATCAGCGGCGACTTTAATGGCAGTTTTGGTTTTCGGAGCGATGTCGGCAAATGCCGGATTGGTCAAAGGAACCGACACAACAAATAAAACGAATGTTCAATGCACAGTCAAAAGCGGAGGCTTTTTTCAAGGCTTGGCATCTATTATCAACGGGTTGACCGGAAAAATTATCTTTGATGTAGCGACACCGGTTTGCACGGAAATTAGTTCCGAAAGAGTGAGATGGTCGTAAATTGTTAATTAAAAAATATGGAGTTTAGTTTTACAAACTCTAACCATTTCAAACCCGTGTGAACACACTCTCCAAACGTGCTTGTTGACACGGGATCTTTTTTGCCTTGAATAATCCAACTAAATAAATTAAAACTTTTTTGTAACAAAACTTCGCTAATTAGTCATAGTGGTTAAAGGTTGGTTGTCCGACAAAGATACTTCAGCCGATTAAAACGATTAAATTCCGAATAGAAAACTATCGCGGCACGGACGACGAGTTTAAGCAGGAAATTTCTAAATTCGCACGGAAAAGCAAATGACGAAAATCCAGAAAAATTGGGCGGGAATGGTATCGGTACAGCACCGTCGCGGGTTATTTTTCGGCAGCGCAGGCAGCACCGACGTTCACGCTTCGCACGGTTTGAAAATATGTTTTGCCATTGAAAACGGCGGCAGTTTTTATTTTCGCGGCGGCAAGAAGGACAAATGGCAATCGTGCGAAGCCGTCATAATCGCTGCCGATCAGCCGCATCAGATAAACGGGGACGGCGAAAATCTCGCGCTTTTTTATCTCACGCCGGAAACTTCCGAAGCCGTTCAAGCGGCAGAAATTTATCTGAACGATAATTATGGTTTTGCAACACTTCCCCGAGATATATTTTCCGACTCAGCAGTGAGTCTTGCTTCTCGGCTGAATCAAAACTTTTGCACCGGCAGCGAAGCCGTTAAATTATTCGAGCAGATGATCCGCGATTTGAAATTGATGCCGTCGGTTGTTCTGCGGCATGACCTTGATGAGCGCGTTAAACTGGCAATCGAGTATTTGGAATCAAAGATCGAAGACAAAATCTCGATCCAGGAAGTCGCCCGCTGCATCGGAGCGTCCGAAGGGAGATTGGCGCACGTTTTCAAAGACGAAACAAACACCACGATCCGTCACTATCACATTTGGCTCAAACTAGGCGCGGCAATCAAATCTATGTCTTTCAGCGATTCGACTGACTACATTGCCAACGTCAACGGCTTTTTCGACCAGTCGCATTTCAATAAATACTTTCTAAAAATGCACGGAATTCTACCGTCCGCACTGCTTCGTTACAGTAAGTTTATAAAAAATGATGACGGGTGAAATAAAGCAGGATTTTACAATTTAAAGATAAATAGTTGAATTAAAATATCTTAAAAAAAAGACTATCTGAAACTTCCGCTAATTTCTGATTTGAATAAGGGAGTTTCTAAAACTAAAAAAACAGCTCTAAAGATTATTTAATATTAAAAAGGACTTTCTAAAATGAAAAAAAGATTGAATTCAACCTCGCACTATGTTTTTTTGATTGTTTTAACGATCATCGGATTTGTTGCACTCTTGTTTAGTTCGGCTGATTGGTTCGGCATAAATGCAGGCAGTCAAACAACGAACGAAATTGTTGCTGTTCAACAAACGAAAAGTGGCGATGAGAAACTTGAAAACTACGACATTCGCACTGATCAAAAGCAAGCAATTACTTTGGTAAATTTTCGCTCTTCGTCCGGGAAAGAAACGGCAGCGATTGTGGACATTAGAGATAAATTCTTTGTGGGCGAAAGCAATCTGCGGAGCAAAGTTCCGGCATTAAAAGTCGAATATAACGACGACACCCGCACTCCCGAAGTTATTGCCCCTGATGTCAATCAGGAGCGCGCTTTTTTAACAGCACCTTCCAAATCAAAACATTCCGACATTCTTTATAATTTTATCAGACAAAACAATGAACTGATCGGCATCTCTGAAAATCAAACAACACAACTCGAAGTTGTGGCGAATTATACAAATCCCGACGGTAATCTTTCATATACTCACCTCGTGCAAAAAATAAATGGTGTTCCCGTTTTTCGTGGTGAAATAAAAGCTGGTTTTACCCGCCAGGGCGAAATGTTTCGGGTTATCAACAATTTTGCGCCCGGACTCGAATACGAAAGTCTTTCAAAAGATTTCGGCAATCCCCTTGATGCTGTGAGTAGCGCGGCGTTGTCGGTAAATTACGAACTTAAAAAAAATGAAATAACAATTAACGACTCCGACTCAACCGATTTAAAAAAAGTTTTTGGAAACGGAGATTGGGCAGTAACGGCGGAGAAAACATATTTTCCGATTGAACCGGGAGTGGCGCGGACAGCGTGGCAAATTTTGATTTGGAAACCGATAAATGCCTATTATGTAATTGTTGACGCGGAGACCGGCATAATGCTGTGGCGCAAAAGCATTACTGCCGATCAAACCCAATCGGCGACTTATAATGTTTATGCCGACACGACAAATATGTTGAAATCGCTGAGAAGTCCCGCGCCACTTGCGCCGAGCTTAAACGCGCCGGACAACAATTTCCAACCGCCGCTTGCCAACCGTTCAAATATCAGTTTGATAGGTAATGAGCCACCTAATTCGTTCAATAACTTAGGCTGGATGACTGACAATATAAACGGAGTGAACGGCTGGACTGACGGCAACGCGGTTGAAGCCGGACTCGACATTGACGACACAAATGGCGTTGACCCGGACGGCAAAGCAATCGGCACGAACCGTGTTTTTAATTTCAATTACAATCCGCCGCCCGGCAATCCGTCGCCCGGCGATCCGCCGACCAATCCCGAATATCGTAACGGCGCGGTAACACATCTGTTTTATGTTGTTAACCGTTATCACGATGAAGTTTATAAGCTCGGATTTACCGAAGCCGCACGTAATTTCCAGAACGATAACTTTGGGCGCGGCGGCGCGGAAAGCGACCGTCTAAGTGCGGAATCTCAAGATAATTATGCCCCCGAATATACTCTCGCTAATTTTGCAACTCCGGCTGATGGTTCACGCGGCAGAATGCAATCGTTTTTTACTACTTCGACAACACCGCTGCGTGATATTGCATTGGAAACCGATGTTATAACTCACGAATATACTCACGGTTTATCAAATCGTTTAATCGGTAACGGAAGCGGCTTAACAACTGTTCGGTCAAGAAGCATGGGCGAAGGCTGGTCAGATTTTTATGCCTTATCATTGCTTTCCAATCCGTCCGATCCGTTGCTTGGTAATTATGCAAGAGGTATGTGGGTTGCTAACTACTATTACGGCAATCGTAGTTTTCCGTACGCACTTAAATCGTTCACGGGCGGACCAAACAATCTACCACATAATCCAGTGACTTTTGCCGACATTGATCCGGCACAGGTCAATGTTAGCGATGGAGCTTATTCTAAAGGAACTTTTAGTGCAACTGAAATCCACGATGCCGGGAGTGTTTGGTGTTCGGCTTTATGGGAAGTCCGCGCACAATTTATCAATCGGCTCGGAGCGGCTGCTGGAAATCGCAAGACACTACAATTGGTAACGGATGGAATGAAATTATCGCCTCTTAATCCGAATTTTATCCAAGGGCGCGACGCTATTATCGCGGCAGCTCGGGCAAGTTCGGCGTTCGCTCCGCAAACTTCGGCTGATGTGGTGGATGTCAGAGAGGGTTTTCGGATTCGCGGTATGGGTTTTAGCGCGAAAGAAAATAATTATCCTTCGGTTACCGAAGCATTCGATCAACCTAATTTGATACAGACACCGGCTTTTAGTTTTGCTGATGCCAACAATAACGGTTATGCCGAACCGGGCGAATTGCTTGTTCTGACAATTCCGTTAAATAATAAAACGGATAATACGGCAATTGGGACTACACTCCAAATTAATAATGGTGGCAACACCGCCTATGGCGACGTTGCTGTCAATCAAACCGTTTCCAGAAACATCAATTTTACAGTTCCGCTTAGTCAGTCATGCGGCAGCACTCTGACCTTGACCTTCAAAATTATCAGTAGTTTAGGAGCAAAAACCGAAACACACGATATAATCATCGGTCAGCCAAATATCGCATTGAATGAAAACTTTGACGGCGTTACTGCACCGTCATTGCCGAACGGTTGGACAACGACTTTCCAAAGTGGTTCAAGTCCGCATTGGCTGACTTCAACCGCTTCTCCGTATAGCATCCCAAACGCCGTTTTTGCTCCTTCTCGTATGGCTACGGCAGTTCTCGAACTTCAAACACCACCGATTAACATCACATCTTCAACGGCTAAGTTAAAATTCAAGTTGAATTTTAATACGGAACGATATGACGGCACGGTCTTGGAAATCAAAATCGGTAATGCGGCATATCAGAATATTTTAACTGCCGGCGGTTCATTCAGCAACGGCGGTTATAACGGCGCAATTCCTGCAAATGCCGCTAATATGCTCAAAGGCAGATCGGCGTGGACGGGTAATTCTACCGACTATATTGACGTAAATGTCAATTTGCCTGCTTCAGCTAGCGGACAAACTATTAATCTCAAATGGCGAGTAGGAATTGACGGAGTTTTTAGAGGAACCGGAGTTTTAGTTGATGACGTTCAGGTCATAGATAATTACACTTGTCTTGCGTCACCGGCACCGTCATATAAGGCGGACGTGTCGCCGCGACCGAGTGGCGACGGCTTTATTGATTCCGATGATATTCAGCAGATTCGCCGCTTTTCCGTCGGACTCGATTCGCCCTATCAGTCGAATGAGTTCCAGCGTGCCGACGATTCTCCGCGCAGCACCTCCGGCGACGGATTTGTTGATTCGGATGACGTGCAGCAGGCGCGGCGCTATTCCGTCGGTCTCGATGTCAAACAATTGGCGGGCGGACAACCGCAGCCGGGCAGTTTACTGTTCGATGATTGGAAATTATCAAAGCGGACGAACGACTATAAGCTGATGAAAACCGCTGCGCGCGTTGAAAATACGATAGCAAGCTCGGGAAAACAGGTGACAGTGCCGGTTCGGATTGACACCCGGGGTTATGAAGCGGGTTTTACTTTCAGTTT